>DAIDDL010000052.1 GCA_027309085.1 Sulfobacillus sp. | reverse complement strand
CAACAACCTGGCGACATCCGTAATCGTGTAGGTCTTATCCATACCACTATTATGCATCATTGTGCATCTTATCGCAAACTATATAGTAACTCCCTGAATGGCAGCTGATTTCGCTTGACTGGGATAGAGGCCGTAGGCGCCGCCCCTTAGACCTCTTTCGCGTTTTGTCCCCTGCAGTCGGCTCGACGCGGGAACTAGACAAGGTTTCGGCGTCTGAGCCGCAAAGTCCTGCTAAAAAATCGTAGAGTTGCCATTTTTTCAGCAATTGCATTATGGTCGCTGCTGCCAGCGGGATTCTCTCTGTCTTGAGAATCTGAAGGCCATGCATGGCCTTCTTGTGATGGTTTGTACATGTGGTTGACAGAAGAGGAACAGCTCACTATAATAAACAATGCACCGGGGACGTAGCTCAGTTGGGAGAGCGCTAGAATCGCACTCTAGAGGTCAGGGGTTCGATTCCCCTCGTCTCCACCAAAATTTTTGAAGTCGAGATTTTGCATGAAAGAGTTTTTTACAAACCGGAGCAGCCTTTCGCAATGAGAAAGGTTATGCATTCGGCTATTTTTTTATGTATCAGATGAGCGGATGGGTAGCATGAGGAAGTGCATTCGGTCAGTGCACTGATTGACCGCCTATAGGAGGACGAATTTCGTTAATTGTCCGACGCGGAGAAACACGGAGTTCTTGGACTCCGTGAAGAGGATGGGTGGTACCCCGTGGTCCGCGCCATGGCCCTCTTTGCCCGATCCAGGCTGCTCTCGACAAATTAGCCATCATTTCGGGTTTCGGCGATGAAAAAGCCAGACAACCTCAAGGGGACGCATGGCCCTGTTTGGGATTCTCTGGCTTTCCAAAGATGCACGCCTTGATGTAGAGTGACACTGTACTTGGAGTCGCCAAGACGGTGGCTAGAGCACACAACTCGGAGCCAACCTATGGGGCTTCCTCCACCTATGACAAAACGCTATTTGTATAGGCCCTAGGTGCTCTAAAGGTTGTAGCGGGGATTTTGTTGGTAAATCGTCGACATCGGTCGTCCGGGCTAATGCTTGTTCGTCCCAAAAAGGCACGGGAAATCTCTTGATCATTCTCGGGAAAGCCTCGCTTGCTTCCGGAAGTTTCCCATTGCACAGTGTGCAATGACAATCCGTGATCTCTTGGACCACCTATTGACCGCGCTGCAGATGGTCCAAAAGGTCCGTGCGGACTCTCATGGGCAAAGAAGCACTGAGGCGCTCATTTCTGCTGCGGCATGCTAAGCGCACTCCATGAGATCTATAGTTTTTGCGGTGCCGTCCTGCCGCGAGATTGTCTTGTGCTCACGGCAAGAGCGGCAACCGAGAATTCAAAAGCTCAAACATCTGAGACAGTTTTTCTTGCGGGATGTTTTGGTATTGATCTCCGACACTGACTTCAAAGGAACACTCGTTCCGCCCCTGCTCACGCAAGGTGCCAGTGAGTCCGATACCAGTGGTGCGGTAGAGATCCTCCAGCAGGGATTGAACTGTCTCTTTGGGAAAATCAAAGTGCACATGAAACATGTTGCTGACAGGAATTAGGGGTTCGGTCCACACGCCGTGGCAGCCGTTGAAGAGGGCAGCCAGCGTTTGGGCGTCCGCATAATATTGTGCCATTTTGCCGACGCGCTGGTCGAAAAAATGATCGGCCGTGAGAATATAGGGATAGAGACTGATGAGATCGCCGCCGTGGCGCCGTTTCCATACCTTGGCTTCGGCGATGAAATCCTTGGGGCCTGCAAGCATCGCGCCAGCAATGGCGCCAATGCCTTTGTAAAAAGAAACGTAGACACTGTCAAAAAGTGCGCACACTTCTGCGGCAGTCTTTTGATAATAAGGCAGCACCTCGAAAAGCCGGGCACCGTCTAGATGTAGTTTGATACCGTTTGTTCTGCAGAATGCGGAAATGGCCTCCAGAGTGCCAAAGTCCGGCAATTGGCCGCCGATTTCACGCTGCGGCAGTTCCAGCAATAAGACGGCCACCTGGTCCGGCATATCTACAACATCCGCCAGCTCAATCAGCCGGTCCTTATCCGCCAGGAGAATCGGTTCAATATGATGAAGCTCTTTCAGACCATTCTCTTCGTGGATTTCCAAGTGGCACAGGGGATGATATGCGACTTTGTTGAGCGATTTTCTGTCGCACCATATTCGCAGGGCGATCTGTTGGGCCATCGTGCCGCTCGGAAAAAATACCGCACTCTCTTTGCCCAGATAATCCGCTATCTTGTCTTGGAAGTCTTCGATAATTTGACCTTGCCCATAAATATCTGCGTCCCGCTTTCCGTCCTCTTCTGCCATGGCATCTTTCAGGATGTGAACTTGTCTCCGGCCATGGCCGCTTACCTGGTAGGCGGTATGTTTAAATGTCTCGAGCAATGGATCGTTGTCTGGCATCCTAATCTCCTTCCGGCACGCTGCAGCCCGTGATATCAGGGTTCAATGTCCTCGCGATGGATGTTGGCCGTGGCGTCCGCACAAAGTCTTGCATAACATCTGGTGGAACTAGCCTTCTTGTCACAATACGACATGATAGCGGACATTCCTTGAAGCGTCGAGGGCGGGCTAGTTGTCCTTGGTGAGTGGCAGCGTCCATTAGGCTTTTCCTTCCCTAGGGTGCGGTTAGCGAGAGAACTCGGCGTGTGCGGCATCCTTCACATGCAAATAAATGCTGGGGGAGGGGGCTGCCAGGGGCCGCATAATCGCCACGGTGGTATTGTTTGTGTTTGTACCGCATGAATGCTGTCAGTTCGGGATGGGGGAATTTGCCCATGCGCTGGCGCCGTTTGAAATCTGTATGCGGGAAAATCGGCAGTATGGAGTTTTAGCTTGCAGGAAAGAGGACAGGGGACGAGCAGACTCACCGCCGCCCGGGGATAGCCCGCGGAGTGACCGGCTCCTAGACTGGCCACCCCGTGACAGGACATCCCGGCCCCGGTGGAATCATGGGCTGCGAATCTTGCTGTTTGTGACGCACATCACCGTCCTGCGTTGTGTGCCATGATAACCTTCAAAACAGGGGAGGCGGCAGGTGATGGTTGCGATGCAGTCAATGAACTGGTGTTGTGAAGGCTGGGAATTATGGTTTGCTATTCATGAGGGGGTCTATCATCTCGACCGCTATCCTTTTAGGATTTCACACTTGGCCATGACTGAGGACCCCAAAATTCGAACAGCAATAGCTAAAATCGCGGAGGGACTTCTCGAACAGCATATGCGGCGCGGCTCCGTACCACCCCATTCAATGGTCTTGGATTGGTCGCGAGCCCACGATGTTTGTGATGGGGCATCCTCCGAAATGATCAAGGCTTGTCACATCATAGACGCAGGAGGCTTGGCCGAAATTGGCGGCGGTGTGTCAAATCATTTTTGAACGCTGGCGGAGAGCCTTTTGACCAAATTATGGCGTTTGTTGCCGACTTGGCGCAGGGTGAAGGTTTTAGGCTCTGGGCCACCTTTAGGCCGGATCCGTTGTTGACTGTTCTGGCGCACAAAGGCTATCAAGGCCAGGCTCGGGAGAGGACCGACGGAAGTTGGGCAGTCGACTTTGTCCCGATATAAAATCGGTAGGGATAGAATGGCTGGATTGTGCCAGCTGAAAAGGGAAAGGGACCATGCACTTCGGCGAGAGTCGAGTGTCCTATTGTGGCGTGCGCTGACATCAGTGGCGAAGGGTCCAGGGGAACTGCTGATGGCGCTGTCTGACTACTTAAAGTCGGGAGTGACGTTACGGATACTCAGCGGTTGATGCTCCCCACTCTTGGCGGCGCAGTGGAAAGGAGCGGAAGCATGGCGATGAAGGAAGGAGATCAAGTCCAGATCCTCGCCGGCCGGACGCGAACCGCATGGGTTACGTGATTCGCATTCGCCGGAACCCAGCCTGCCTTATGCGGACCGTGGTCGTCAAGTGGGATGACGGGACTGCAGACGAAGAGCTTGAGGAAATTGAGTTCGGTCCACTCGAAGAGTGAGAGGTGAATTGACCGGAAACCGTGTGATAGGACCTCGTATTTTTTAAACCACTGACCAACTGCGGAGATCCCGCTGGCGTTTTGCATTCAGTCAGCGACCAGAGGTCAAGGCCCGACCGCCCCCGCCTTGCACCCCGCACCCGTCCTATACTGTGCTGGTGTCACGGGACGGTCATGCGACGGTCTAAGATTGCGAATGATTCCAGAACGGGCCGAAGTCAGCCGGGGTATGGCGTCCGCGCAATCCGGCCAGTCAGCTGGTTTAGCACGGAGACAGATGGCCGCGTATTCCGGTATCTAACCACTATAGGCCAGGAAACATCCGCCAGGGGTGTCAAAAAAGGGCCCGCCAATGCGTGCTCTTCGATGAATTCGGTAGGCGTAAATCTGACGGGGCATGTGATGTGCGTCACCGCAAATTATTTAAGAAGGGGCTTTAATTAACGAGGTAAACAAATCAGTTGGGAGCGAAAGGAGAATCGTTATGATTGCTATTGGGGATAGTGTTGGCCGCCGCATTATGGACGCGGGACATCAAAATCCGGGTCGGCGTGTGGATATGCCTGCAGGCCGGCACACTCTTTGGCTTGTCAGTGGCCGGGCGACTTGGCAAGAAGATTTTCAAGAACCTGCAGCATTAGCACCGAGTGACACCCTCTATGAATTGACCGGGCCGGGGACGCTTGAGTTTATCGAATTTTCCTCCTATGTATGGATTGAACCTGGTGACCCGCTGGGCTTTGGGGAGCGTGCCGCATTATATCAGACGCTGATGGAAACACGTAATAGGGGTGTTGGGCAGGCACTGGCTGCGGGACTCACACTCCGGCCGGAGCAAATTTGGGTGGATATCGGGACGGGGACGGGCGCCATGGTGCAAGCGCTTCAGGAACAGGCGCCGCGTGATGGCACCCTGTGGATTTTTGGAATCGACCAAGCGTAGTGTAATCTGTCGTATCTGACCGGTGGATACCATCTCCATGTTTGTCTTCTCTCGCCATCCCATGAACTCTACCGAGAGGAGAAGAATTGGTAAAATTCCGGCTGCTGAAAACGGGGAATTCCGCACGGCGAAAATGAAGAAGTCTGCGGATGAACATTCTAGTCCAGGCTCTTCCGCACTTTTGATGTAAGTCTGATTCGGTGTCTAAATTTCGCGGTGTAGCGATAATGGATTATCCAAATAATCCCGGAGAAAGAAGACGATGTCGCTCTCAATTTTGCCAGCCGTGCCAAACCACGACCTCACGATCACCGACGATGGACACTAGTTTTTCTGCTGCTATGGATTGCGGCCGCAATCCGCTCCCTGTCCGCACGGATTGTGGGCCTTGATGACCGGACGCTCGCCAAAGGGCACCGCTATGCCTAGTAACGGTGTCATTATAAACACAATTAATGTCAGGTTTTTTTAAGCTATACAACTGCGTGGTCAGGCGGCCGACTTCCTTATCAAGGCCGGTGACTTCTTTGTCGGAGGTCGTCCCCTAGGTCCCTGGTTTGGGGTCCACTATAAACCACCACCCAGTCGATTGTGGATGGGTGGTGGAGGTGATTTGATTGTGGCCTGCCCTGCGGCGCGACCGCTTTAAGTTCTTACGCGAATCCGAAATATTGCTTCGCGTCATCGGACATCAATGACGGCTCCCACGGCGGGGACCACACTACGCTCACGCGGGCATCCACGACCCCGTCAACGGCCAGAAGGCGGTGATGTGCTCCTTCTTGAATATAGTTGCTGGCAGGGCACCCGGGCGTTGTCATGGTCATCATCACCTCAACGTTGCCGCCTTGGATGGTAACACCATAAACCAGCCCTAGATCGACGACGTTGTATCCCAGTTCGGGGTCGATCACATCTTTTAAAGCTTCCCTGACGAGCTCTTCAGTTATCTCTGGCACAACAAACCCTCCTTTTTTATTTCATTTTCTTCTCTAATTTCTCCATATTATTGTCTCGCGCGCAGGGGATCTTGAATGTGATCGACGTCACGCTGACACAGGTCCGTCTACGCTAACGGCTCGCTCTTTGGTGGGGCCCAAAGTATGTGTCGGCCCGGGAGACATTGGGGAAAGCGGACAGCGTCAGGGACTCGGGCAGATGCAGGTCTGCGGGCAAGCCTCGCCATTCCTGAATGGGAGCATCAGTTCCTAGACTTCATTGGGAATGCCGCCGCTTTCATGTTGTTAGAAGACCCGTGGTGGTTAAATAAGCCGAGTCGATGAACGTGGTAGGTATGGATTGACCGGCGGGGTGCAGTCCGGTCCGGATTCATTCAGTTGCGGGTACTTACGAATACCAAATTGTGCACTGCTGGCGGCGGCATAGATAATTGCTCCTGCGGGAAGCGTGACAAATTGCGGATTTCCAGCACTTGCTGGACCTTTTTGCAGCCGCGGTCCTGCTAGATACGTTTATGCACTACCACATCTACCCAGGAGAGGCGGAGGTTGATGGAGCATGTGATAACTGGCAGTGTGATCGATGTCACACCGCCCCATGACTGCACCGGTTAGTCTAGCAATTGGAGATAGCGGGATCTTTGGTAGACACCGGAAGCTTTAAGGGGGGCGCAGGAGGATGATATGGAATATTCATGACCCGGAGCTTTACAATCCGGATCATTTAGTTGTCAAGCACCTGTATGATGCTGATCATGCGGCCATTGTTTGGTTCGGATTTACCGCCGGTCAAACACTCCGGGATCACGTCACCACGAGCGTCGCCATCATTCAAGTGTTGGAAGGCATTGTCCGTCTTAACGCGGCAGTGGAGCAGGTGTTAGAGGCTGGCCAGAGCGTGCAGCTTGAGGCCAATGAGCACCATGCGCTTACGGCCATAAAAAATGCCCTTGTGCAGCTCGTCTTGGTGCCGCATCCGCAATATCACAGTCTGGCGAAGGAAGTTGATTTGCCAGAGCGGCCGTAGCAGCGGATACCGTGAGGACGCAACAGATATCTAAGGAGGGGTTTGGAGTGGCTCACATTATTACCCAGCGGTGCGTCGGGGTGAAGGATCAGAGTTGCGTTGAAGTGTGCCCAGTGGACTGCATTCATCCGAGTTCGGCATTGGACGGTGAGACAGCATTCGCCCGGTCGCCCCAGCTATACATCGATCCTGAAGTGTGTATCGACTGCGGTGCCTGCGTGCCGGCATGTCCCGTGGAGGCGATTTTTTACCTTGATGATGTGCCCGGGGAGTATCGGGATGACATTGAAGCCAACCGGCAGTTTTATCTCACATGGTCTGTTTGACACCAGGTTGGCAGCTGCTATGACGACTTGGCCCTTGACGGGGACAGTAAGAGCAGGCCCCTGCTCACGATTTTTCAAGGAAGCGGCTGGGACAGCCCGCGTGGGCTGCCTGAATCCAATGAGTGCGGGGCAGGGCCCAAATGGGGTATCCCGGGGCAATTCTGTACAAAGGTTATCAGAGTTCTTTAAAAAAGTGGGTGCCGTGCGCATCATGGGATGGTTGGTCATGGCGACGGATGACGGCGGTCAGCCGATTAACGGCCATTGCCGTTATTCAGCGCATCATCGGCGAATTGCGGCCCGTGGATTCGGCACCCTATTAAACACATGATGCTCGGCGCTGCCCTTCGCGGGGCCGCCGAGCATCTTTGTGCTCTAATGAACTCTCCCGCCGCCTAACCCATACGGGTTGAGGCAGGGGTTTCTGGGATCACTCCCGGAAGTTCCTGGTTCTACGACCGCTGCGCCGAGCCGTTAGGCTGCGTGCGTCTTATGCTGGATCTCCCCAGGCGTCGATTCGGACCGTTCCGGCCCTATGCCCTTATAGTAGAACAAAAATTTAGGGCTGTCTAGCCCTGCGGGCTGGCCCGCTTGACCCCCTCTTGGCTATCGCCTAAGAAGGGGAATGCGCGGGCGTTATGTTCAGGAAGGATAGGCGATTGATGATGTCCACGGCAGTATTTGTGAAAAGTCGATATGCCATGGTGAATGCGCCAAGGTGGAACAAGACGGCTGGTGCATCTGCGATATTGGCATTACGAAATTGCGTCAATTGAATGTGAAGTCTATGGAGCCGCACTGACCGATGAAGAGTTTGAGGCGCCGGCGTATTCTGATGTCCCGCTCCTGTGCGGCCAGTGTCAAGAGAATGATTAGCGGAGCCTCCGGACCTGAATCCTGTCAGTCACTGGATAACCGGAATAAGGCAACGCTCCATGGGTCATCCCATTCTCGCGAATTTCCAAAGAATTATCGCCCGTTCGGAGCGCTATAGCCGCTGATTTGACTCGATATCCTCCACTGAAGGGTCCCCCCTGACTTATACTTATCTGGGGATCTCTGTAAAAAATGACCATTCAGGATTCACAAGCCATCATGACAAGCCAAGTGCTAGAGTATTCCGTTTTCGGGTTTATTCCGCTTCCGGGCTGATAACTTTTTTAACACGGCCAACCTGACCGTCTTGAAGGCGGACCTTAATGCCGTGAAGATGACTGGAACTGTGGCTGAGAATGTCCTGGACGACCCCGCGTGTCAATTCTCCCGTCATCTGATCTTTTTTCAAAACAACCTCTACCATCGATCCTGCGTGCAATTCACTGCGGATTCTTCCACTTGCTTCTGCCATTATTTAACCCTCTTCCTTTAGTGAAGCCGCTTTTAACGAAATTCTGCCTGCCCCCGCTCCTAAGAGCGGAGCAGGCTGGCCGTTGAATAAAAGGTGTGCACAATTGATCATGCAGGGATCCGCCGGGCCATATCTTCCGAATTAAAAGATTCTCCTATGTACATGGTACCACATCTGCGCCATCCCCAGTATTCTGAGCAGATCACTCACCCGTTTCACAAGAAAGAGCAAATCGGCGGGCCCATCTCAAGTGTTCCACGTAGGCGCTCAGATATTCTCTGCCACGTGGCGCGGATCACTGAGCATCAAGCCTCAACATGTGAAACATGGCGAAATGGTCCGGGCCACCCTATTATGATTCTGGGCGCAGGGGCCGTTTGACGTACGGGGTTTTTCGCTCGGGATGGCGATACCTGCCAACACTGGAGGCTCCGCCCCAAGCAGCTCTGTCAGGACCTGGCAAATGCTGGACGTCCTGCTCCCGATTTTCCATGACCGCCGGCAAAACGCGGCGGCTGTGCCTGTTGGAGGGCCAAGGGTCTTGACACGGACCGAGAATGGCGGCGGTAAGTGCGGACCCTCCCTGTAGCAGGTGATCGACGAATACGTACCGCTCTTAGTTTGCAGGCAGTTGTGACCCGAACTTTGGAGGGATGGAAGGGGACCGCTGTTTTGGCGATTTCACATGGAGTGTGTTTCTTCCTGGCGGTCAAGGTGCTTGGGTACTACCATAGGTAATTGTGGGCAGGGCATGCCCCGTCCGCCTGCCGCCGCGATCCTTTCAGGTTGACCTCGGGCAGACCTCCCGCGCGTAACCTTTTTTGCGCCCAACCGTTTTGCCAGTGAGCAGGTAGTAGTTCAGCTTAGGAGGCATCACCATGATGGCAGGGACAAGATATTTCGCGGTCCTCTCTGGGGTGGCGCTGGCCACGGTGGCCCTCGCCGGGTGTGGGGCCAGCGGCCACAGCATTCCGGCAGTTACTCAGAGCAGCCATGTTTCCGGGCAGACGAGTCCGCACGCCAGCTTTTCGGCGTCCCCATCCAGCACCGCGCCAAGTTCTCCAAGTTCATCTTCTCCGGCCGCGGCTGTTTCGACCGCACCTCAGCAGGTGGCAAAAATTGCGGTGGCGGCATCCCCGAATCCGGTGGCGGTAAATCAGAAGGTCATCATTTCCGGGACGGTCTTTCTGGCGGATGGGGATGGCGCCCCGGATGCGGCGATGACCATTATGGGGCTGCCCGCTGCACCGGAGGGGGACACGGTGTACACCAATCGGCACGGACAGTATTCGGTGGCGGCCCGCTGGTCCCAGCCGGGCACCTATACCGTATCGGTGGGCAACGGCTTGGCCGGGTGGCAGACACATGTGGTCGTCGACGAATCAAGCTCGTCCAGTGCCACTACATTGGCATTTGCGGGACAGCATGTCGTGCGCTATGTCGGCACACAGGCGCCGCCAGCCATCCCGCAGGGGTTCAAGTCGCCTGCCAGTCAAAACTTGACGTTCGCGCCTTCAACATATCACGTGGTGGAAGGGTTTTCCGGGACACTCGGCGGACATCCATTTGTCCTGGATTTCTATCAGAACACCCAGCCGTCGTCGGCGGGACTCTATATGGGCATCGAGTACAATCAGCATCCGGTCTATTTCGGCGACGGGCCCGCAGTGGGTTTTGACGTGTTGGCGTTTAACCAGGACGCCGTAGTGCTGGGGAATATGGCTCAGGGCACATACATGGTGATGAATCTAGAGACAGGGCAGCAAAACCTCAATGCAGTCAATAGCGAGGCCGTAGCCCTGGATGGCTACACCAAATCCACTCCTCCTCCGCAGATTTTGGGATTGCCGGGAACCAATTACCCCGTAAGCATTCCCTGAGACGGCGGAAGGGCAATCCATGGTTTCGCGTGGCAAGACTGGGGAAGCAACCCGCTGTTGGCAGCCAATGAAACGGGCCACCCAGTCCCAGTGAGGGCAAACCCACGAAAGGAGTTCTGACCAATGGCAAACCTGTGGCGGCTTGGCGCGGTGGCGGGTCTGGGCGCACTGCTGCTGAGTGGGTGCGGGACAGAGCCGGTGGCGCTGTCCCACCACCCGGTGCCTGCATCTTTGCGCACGCGCGCGCCAGAGGTTACTGACCAGACCGCCCGGGTCAGTCTCTTGCCCGGCACACCTCTTGGCCTTGACGCTGTCGCCTTTGCCAACACCACCGACGGGTGGGTGGCCGGAAACGGTGTGATTATGGGCACGAGCGATTCCGGGGACAAGTGGGCCACGGAGTATTTGGGTCCCCAGGCCATTACGTCCTTGGATGTGCTGAGTCCGACTCTGGCATGGGCGCTGGGAGGCACGGCGCTTCTGCGGACAACGGACGGCGGTCGCAAGTGGACGGATGTTTCCAGTGTGAATAACCCCAGTCAGAAAGATGCGGTGGATTTCGTCAGTGCTCACACTGGATATGGGCTCATCGGCCGGATGAACGCGCAGGGCTCTGTGCCGTTAATGCGGACGCAAAATGGCGGCGCCGACTGGCAGCGGTCCCCATCCGGAATTCAGGCCACAGCTATCGCATTTTCAGGAGCGGACAGCGGGTGGGCTCTCGTGCCTTTCGGGGCGCAGCATGTGCGCCTTGAATATACCCGCAACGCCGGACAGTCTTGGGCTGTCCAGATGACACTCGGTGATGGGGGAAATCCCATGCCCGGTGGGGTCTTGGTGGCTTTCAGCCACCAAGACGCTTGGGCCCTTATCGATGGCGGGGCTGGGATGTCGCAGCAGTCTTACACTCTCTTTCACACCACTGACGCCGGAGAGAACTGGGAGGCGGTCACGGCTCGAGCGACCGAGAACGGTCCGGGCCCCGGAGATCCTCAAGGAGTTCCCGCCGGGCCAGGCAGCAGTCCCGGACCGCTGGCAGCCGTCAACGGCAGCAGCGCCGTTCTTATGGGAATATGCGAAGCCTGCCAAGGCACAGGAACCGCTGCTCTTGGCAGCATCAGTCCAGGGACGCCGTGGCAGAATCACCCAGCACCTCTGCCCGGGGTCGCCGGGCCACTGTCGATGGCTTTCCCCTCCCTGTCTGACGGGTGGATAGCGCAGTCGCCAGGAGTCGGCGTCAGCGATATCCTCGCCACGACCGATGGGGGCGCGTCATGGCACGAGCAGTTTCGTTACACCATGGCGGGGCCGACTGACAGCATTGCCTTTGTCAGCCGGACATTAGGATTCGGAATTGGGTCGGTAGGCAATCCCAGCGCTGTGCTCAAAACTACTGACGGCGGCAGATCATGGACAGAGATTGGAAACCTCGCGGCTGCAGAGAACCAGGATGTTGCCGTCTCGTTTCCCACGCCGCGACAGGGCTGGGCCATTGCCCAATCCGGCCAGCTGTACAAGACTGCCGACGGCGGGAAGAACTGGGAGGCGAAGCAGCAGCTGAACGCGCACACCCCCTTTACCGCTATCGATTTCCTCTCAGTTCGCGTGGGATACGCCAAAACCACGGCGGGGTACTGGGTGACCCGCGACGGGGGAGCTATATGGAGTCCCAGCCGGTCGCTGTCGGGACTTCTCGGATTTTCTCTCAAGATGCCTCCTGGCACCGCCGGCCAGTCTCCCGCTTTGGCCGAAGTCAAAGCCGGACACAATGTGTGGCTGGACAGCTATGGCCCCAGTTCCAACGGCGATTTATGGCACACATCTGATGGCGGGAAACAGTGGACCCGCTACGCCTGGAACATTCCAGCCGGCGTGGATTCCCTTTCTTTTTTGAACCGGCGTGACGGGTGGATGCTCATGCCGGGCAACGCTTTGCTTCAGACCACCAACGGCGGGTTGACATGGCGCCAGCTTCCCTGACGCGGCCAGGCTGTCTGGGGACGAGGAAGCAGGCCCTCTACAGGTGAAAATGGGAGTGTAGGCATGGGAAGGAGCGCGGGTATGGGACTTTTGGAAATTAGAGAGACTCGCCTCTGGGTTGAGGACTTGGGCAGTCCGGATAATCCGCCGGTGTTATATCTCCACGGAGGTCCCGGAGCGGGATGTTATGATTTCGTGCTGCAGCAGGGAGAGCGCCTGTCCCAGTCACTGCGTGTGATCGCATTGGACCAGCGGGGTGTCCTCCGCTCAGACCCTCTGGAGGATTCCTTGACGCTCCAGGACCTGATTGAGGATTGCGAGGCGCTCCGTGTCCATCTCGGGATAGAGCGCTGGTCGGTTCTGGGACACTCATTTGGCGGATACTTGGGATTAGCCTACGCGCTCCGCTATCCCGAAGCGGTCAGCGCACTGGTGTTCGAAAACCCCTCGTTCGATATGAGGTCGTCTTTAGACTCTCTTCTTCACGCCGCCGCCCTGGAATATGGCGCTCTTGGGGACCAGAAGCGCTTGGCCCAGTGCATGGGTCTCATCAACAGCGCTAGAGAGACCCCGCGAGATACTTGGGACCAAGCACTGGATTTGTTGGCGGGTCTCGGAGATCGCCGCAACTCTATCTACGTGCACGGGCAGGACAAGGACTTTTTTGATGCTGTGGTAGCTGGCGCCCCTTTTCCTGAGGACCGGTGGGGGCGAGGGCTCGCGCACGTCCGGGCGCTGGAGCAAGACGGGGCTATGTTTGACCCTCTGACACCGTATTTCGGAAATGTCCAGCAGCCCACCCTCCTGATTCGTGGAAAGTATGATGCGGTGTTTGGCTTGGACCAGATCTACCAGTACCTGCGCGCCAAGCCTGACACACACTTGCTGGTAGCCACTCAGAGCGGGCATTTTGTGCGTGTGGAAGAACCCGACCTATTTTGTTCGGCGGTTGCCGACTTTTGTGGCCGGAGGCCGTAATGGGGCGGGACCGAGATGAACCCCACTCGGGGCGGACGCAGGGCCGCGTGGTTCCGTTAGCGTGGATTACGGTCCGGAAAGATGCGCTGAAAGATCGGATGCGAACCATTGAATTTGTATCAGCGCGTCGCCCAGCCAATTCCCTCCAACTGCGAGCCCACTTCTGTGGGCCGATCGGGACCTTGCGGCGGTCGAGCTCTTCCGTGGCTTGGATGCCTTAGGCTGGGATTGGGTGATTCCACACCAAAGGATCCGTCTATCATTCGGATGGCCTCGCTGTGGAACTCAGAAGGGAGAATGTTTCTATTAGCCCACAAAAACCCAGCCCTCTTGGACGGGGGGCATAGTCGCGTGGCTGTTATTGCGGCAGGGCCTGTTGCAAGATGGCAATTTGCTCTAGTGAGAGTTTGGTGGCCTCCGCGATTTGTTGGGGGCTCAGGCCCATTTTGAGCATCTCCCGCGCAATGGTGTGCTGGGTTTTTGTCGTGGCGGCTTGTGTGGCTTCCGCTGCGGCTTTTTCTGCAGCTTTTTCTGCAGCTTCCCGTTCGATTTCCCGCACCAGGTGGGTCATTTTCAGCGCCTCCTTGAGTTGCTGTGCTTGCTGCGCCGAGAGTTGCGGAGCACTGAGTCCTAAGAGCAGCGCCGTCACCCCGTTTTGCTCTTGCGCATCAGGAATTTCCTGGATCAACTGCACTATCCGATTAAAAACTTGAGCCTTCTGTCCTTTATCATACCGCAGATGCCAGGCAAATGCCAAGCGGACCCGGTCGTCCGGGGTCCAGCGGCCGGTGGCTAAATGCTCGGTGACCACCGCCAGCACGGCCTCGCCGTCAATCCGGTTGAGATAGAGGTTCTCGACCGTGTAGCGCACGCTGCCCGCGTCCAAGCGCTCGGGCGCTTGGATCACCGGACCGATATTAAGGACCACCGTCCGAATCGGCCGGCGGTAGCGCTGCGCCAGCAGGGCATCATAGACCAAAAACCGGTAGAGCGTAGGTTCCTTTTGGGCTTGAAATTCGATGTGCACGATGGACTGATCCACGGACTCCCACACGAAATCTGTGGTGCCGTGGTAGACTTCCACCAATTCGGTGGGCAAGGCCCGGGTGAGGTGGATCCCATGCCACCCGAACGCACTGAAGGCGTCGTCAGGAAACGCCCCAAAGAGATATTTTGATAACACATCTTTCGCATGAGACACCGCGGGTCTCTCCTTTAGCATGCTCGGATCCGGGATCATTGTACCGCATCGGGTATCCGTATTCCGTGATTGAAACAGGCTTCCCTTAGCCGGTTGTTCAGCCATCGGCGGTGTGTTGAAATGGCGATATCGTAGGCGGTGTGTTGAAGCACCACACCGTGTTGATCAAACTGAGGATGCCGGAGCTATTAGGAAATGTTCGCAAGCCGTATGATTCAAGAGCAGGTCTCTCCATCGCCAGGGTTCGAATTCACGAGCATCGAGGTATTGGCGGAGTGCCCTGGCGAGATGGGAAGTGCCCTGCTCTTAAAAATGGGATCGAAAAGAAACTCCTTGCGAAACCCTTTCGCTGTCAGACGTCATTCATACTCTCTTTGAACAGAGGACCTCTCAACTATTCGATCGGGCATGGCGCGGCTTTCATGCGCCCGCTCACTCTCTAGCAGTCTCGGGATCGTCGCAGGTGCTCATGGGACGCCCCGGATGCGCCGTGTCCAGGGCCCCGAGAGAACAGCCCAAACCGTTGTTCTGTCCGTCAATGCTGATAAAAACTGGGGGTCAGTCAGGCGCTAGCAAGGCGTGGGAGAATTGCCTCCCCGGGCGCGGGCGGCAAGTGCCAGAGCCAGGCGGACGTCGGGATCATCCCATGCCAGCGAGGGCATGAGACTCATGATTTGCTGCAGGCGATTTCGGGCGGTGTTGGGGTGAATGTACAGCGACTGGGCGGTCTGCGTGAGACTTCCTGTGGCGAGATATAATTCCAGAGTTTTCATCAGTTGGGTATGATGGGTCTGGTCGTAGTGACTCACGGGTCCGGTCCACTCTTCGGCAAATAAAAGGAGAGCGCTCTTGACCTCTGGCAGACAGAGAAAATTTTCCAGCGCAGGTCGGTTGGCGAATTGCACCCCTCCTTCGGGGTGGTGAAGGACAAGATTGTCTAGACTTTCGCGGACTCCGCTGAGGACGGAATTTACGGTTGCGGGATCCAGCGCTGAATGCATGCCGACCCAAAAACTAGACTGTCCGAATTTCCGGGAGATGTCTTGGTGCATTTCTTCCGCGCGGGCTATGGGCATGGGGTGGGGCAGGAAAAACCACACTCTTTCAGAATCCACAAGGGGCACCGAATTTATCTCCCTCTCGAGGTAGCGCATCAGACCATGCATGGGGCTTATTAGGATATTGTGGGGAAGAGTAGGGAACACCACGCACCAAATCTGCACGATATCTTCAGCAATTCCGATGGCGTCCGACTGCTTCCGGGCATCCTGCCGCTCGTCCAGGGATGGGCTGGACATCTGCTGAAACCACTGCTGGCCTGCCTTGAAGTGATCATTCGCCCGCTGGGTCTCAGTGTTGAGAAGAAGGGTCACTGTTTGCAGGAGGTGGGGATAGATCGCATCGGCAAGCAGTTCGGTGTTGCCGGACCACAGGGAGAGAAGCGTCGGCTCCAGTCCGTCAACAGTGGCGGTGCGATTGGGAGAACCCGTGGGAGCGATATCGGCCGAGGCGTGAAGCATTTGTCCCCAGGCATCTGTGATATGAAAATACAGCCCTTCTTGAGAAGCTGCTTCTTGCAAGGGCTGCCAGGCGCCTTGCCGGCGGCTGAGGCGCAAAGCCGCCAGGAGACGGCCAGCATGAGAATTTTCAGCGAATCGGGTAAGAGACACACTGTAGGAATACGGACTCGCACTCTGCGCGGAAAATAGCACCGGCCGAATGGAGCGGACATACCGCTGCAGCGCCATCAGCGCCAGCGGCGACGGCGCGCCCGGGTTTCTGAAAAGAGCATAGAGGACGCCGTCCGTTCCCTCTGAAGCGCTGAACGGCACCGCCATGCCGCTTGTGAGCGCCTCGGAATCCGCCCAAGTGCGGACTATGGGATCCTGCCAGTGAGAGGTGGGGTAGTTATCCACGGCCACGCTTTCCTGGCTCTCCAAAACGAAGCCTCCGACACCCCTGTATAAAGGCAGGCGGATGGCGGGCAGGGAATGCCGCAAGCCCACAGCATGGGCCATCGTCAATGTTTGCAGCCGTGAGTCCCGCACTGCGACCACGGTGGCCTCGCTGCGTGCCACCGCCTCCGCCCCTCTGGCGATTAGCGCCAGCAGATTACTGGATCCCTTTATCCCGGCATGAATAGTCAGCCACATCTGGTTCCATACCTGGTCAATGGTTTGGATGTTTTCGGCCAGGGTTCTCCTCCAGCGTTCCGCAAGGGCTTCGGTAATATCTGCGGGGATGGCCGGGGACGAGGCGCCGGGCGCAAATTGGATGTGTTTCGTCAATAGGAAACGGACACTTTCAGCATGAAAAGTACCCAGGCGTTTGGATACTAGGCCAGTTGCGGCTTTTCGCGGGGCCGTAGTTTGGGCGCTGGCGCCATAAATCACCCTTGCGCCAAGTACCACGCCCACCCTTGCGGGCTGCGTTGACTACGACGGCGAAGCACTTGGTACCAAGCATAGAGCACCTGTTGACGAAGCGTATTCAGGCTAGGCACGCATCCCTGGGTACCCAAAGTACTGATAGAAGCCGCGTAGAGCGGCGTTCAGGTACCGTGGGTGGAACAGAATGCTGTCATGCCAATGGGCTTTTAGCGTCTGTTTCACTTTCTGGAGGAATTTGCGGCGGCTTTTCTCGTTCCCGCTCGACACCACTGATAATACTGCGCGGGGGCCCAATGCTGCAGCCCTGCATCCGCTGCTCATTATAGAAGGTCATCCAGTCCCCGGTCACCATATAGGCCTCCGCGAATGTGTCAAAGATCTGATTGCGCCAACATTCAGCTTCGGGGACACTGTGCCATGATTCGATGTGCGCGTTCTTGTTGGGGGTGGCATTCGGAATCCGCTCACGGCCAAGGACCGCCCACAAGGATTCGCCGCGGATCTCAATGGCATTCAAAAGGCTTTCCAACATTTCGATTCACAGGGCAGCAGCAGCCATGCGGGGAAGACGGTTGCCATGGTATGACAGCGACGACAGCGCACGTGACACAAAGGAGGCAGCTTTGCCCGGGGGCATATTCCACCCACCGCGCGTGACCCGGATCCATTGTGCGGCGCCGTTGGCACCGATCACACCGCCGCCAAACCGGTAACCGTGCGCCGCAACACCAATCCTGTCCGGATACCGCTTTGCTCAAGAGGGACCGCCTAGCTGTAACTTTGTGGGCGCTCAATCGTTGTATAAGTGTAGGGTAAAGGTTCGAACAGCTTAGGGAGGCATCATGATGAGAGTGGCACGACATTTGGCGGCCTTATCAGCAGTGGCATTGGGCGCAATTGCGCTGACCGGGTGCGGGGCTGGCGGACACAGTGTCCCCGCCGCTCAGGGCAGCCATCCGGAGTCGGGCCAGCCGAGTCCCCGCGTCCGTTCTTCTGCGTCTCTGTCACGCTCAGGGTCCGTGCCGTCAAGGTCTACCAGCACGGCGCCGAGTTCTCCCAGCACATCTTCTCCTGCTGCGGTCCGTGCGGCCGCACCATCGACAGCGCCTCAGCAGGTGGGAAAAATTGCGGTGGAGGCATTCCCGAATCCGGTGGCGGTGGATCAGAGCACGACCATTTCCGGAACAGTCTTTCTGGCGGATGGGGACGGGGCGCCGGACGCGAAAATGACCATCATGGGGTTGCCGGGAGAACCGAACGGGGACACTGTGCACACCAATCAGGACGGGAAATATTCCGTTGTGGCCCGCTGGTCTCAGCCGGGCACGTATACGGTGTCGGTGGGCAATGGCCTTGTGGGCTGGCAGACACGTGTGGCGGTGCGCGGTGCGGCATCACAGGCTCCGGCGTTTCCTAAAGTTGTGAGAGAAGCCATGGCGCAGTTTCCCAAAGATCTGGTGCCTAGCCCTATGGCTCCTATCGAACTGCCCGCGGGCATCTCCCAGAGCTCGCTCCATTACCGGACATGGGATTTAGCCAAGGGACCAATTCATAGTGAAAATGTAGTTTTTTCTTCTGCCACCAATCAGGAAGTGGCGGGATTTTCGACGCAGTCCTCTTCAGTAACGCTAGCAGCATTGAGTGCTGCGGCGAATCCTTACCGCCAGGCGCAGCCAAACGGGACGCACCAAACCTCGACGGTATCACTGGGCCACGGCATTACGGGAACAATGGTCGTATATCAAGCTCCCAAGGATTCAGCTCAGGCGGTGTCATCGGCAGCAGTTTACTGGCATGAAGGGCGCTGGGACATTACGGTGTCCGACAACGAGACCACGGCTACCGCGCTGGTGCTGCAGACTGCACAGAATCTCACAAACTACCTGAACACCCTCTTTCTGCCAGTGCCGCAGACCCACGCTGCCATCGTAGTGGAAATGCAGACGGGCGAGACGGCCAGTGGCCAACTGACCAATACTCCGGCCGTGAGCGCGCAGGCAACGTGGCAGCGCGGGGGCCTTGTGTATGAAACATGGACAGCCAGTTTGTGCCCGCATCCTGTGTATTCGGCGTTGAAAATGGCAGTGGCCATGCATCCGTATCCCTAAGTCGCGGCCGACCGTCTCGCCCAGAGTGGGGCATGAATCGATTCGGGGGGCCGTTGGAAGACTGCCATGCGTACTTGCACGCACCTTTTCGTGGCACTGGCGGGGGACGGCACTGGAACGATCTGCGTTCTTGGCCTTTGTGACATGTCGTCGAGTGCGGCGGTTGTATTGGATGAAGACGGAACAACGGGAGGATTCATATGGGGCAGCTTCGATTTCTCGTGGCTGGCGCGAGTCTCCCACTCTTAGCGATCTCAGTCGTGGGCTGTGGAGCGAATGTCCACGCACCGGATGCAGCAGGGACGGCGTCCGCCGTCACAACGTCCATGTCCGCGCCAGTACCCGCCTCCCATGAGAAAACTCGTTCGCGAAATCTGACAACGGTTCCCGCATCTGCCCCGCCCTGTACAGCCACGCATCTTTCCGCCCACGGAGGGCGGCAAGGCGAGAATATGGGGGCACACATGGATGTCTTGTTGAGCGATGACGGGCCTGCGGCTTGTGTGCTCTCGGGACTGCCCGCCGCAGCCCGCTTGGTCCGCCGAGATGGGTCAGTACTCAATACAAAGTTCACGGAGGATCCCGCCAATCTGGTGAAGGCGCCCGTCTTGCTGAAGCCGCACGCCAACAATGCCGGGGACTTGATGCTTTATTGGGGAAACTGGTGTGGCCCAGCGCCCGGACCGCTTCAGATTCAGATTACCTTGCCGGGGGACCGCGGGACCGTCTCTGCCTCGGTCAACGGCCCGCCCGACTACGACTACGTGCCCCAATGTATTCAACCCAACCAGCCCTCTACGCTGCAGATCCTGGCCGCTTATGGGCTCTGGCGGTAGTGTGCGAAGAAAGGCCTAGCCTATCTTGGGTTGCCAACCCTTTACAGGTAACCCGCGGCTTGTCTGTTGAACTCGATGAGTCCGCGGGTACGTTATCAGGGGCGTATCTTCCGGTGTGCTTGGCTCCGTAGGTCTTTATGTTATTGGGATCATCTGGTAGATTGCTGCCGTCGTCCGTCTCGTCGCAATTACGGCTTGGAGGCAAACACATGTTCTGTGGGTCAAGGTGTGACGTTATGCCGTTCCAGCTCCAGACGGCACCGTCACCGTGTATACACCGCGAACACCGACGCCGACCGATAGGGGTGTGTCTTGTTGAATCTCCCCCTTTGACCATCATGAAATGGCATGGTTCGCGGTGTTCCAAGCCGATGTGCCGGTTAACGGCGAAGGAAACGCGGCTGTGGGGGTAGATTTAGCTGATCACGCTTTGCGACCTCGACACAGGAGTCGCCGAGACCTCGGGGACTAATCCGGGTGACCCCGATTTATTTTCTCCGGACCGGTGGCTTGAGAAAAAACATATCCATGTCCCTTGCTCTTAGATGCGGACTCCATTACAATGTAATCCATCTTAGATAAGAGAGGTGAGCGGTCCGGTGATCAACACACGCGAAATCTTCCAAGCTGGTGGATCACCGGACGCGTTGCCGATAGGTTAGCGGTATCCCGTTCCCGTTTTGCACCAGCATCTTCATGCTGGTGTTTTTTTCGTCTGCATGTTTGTAAGACGAAGGGGGAATGGAACGTGTTGTTTTTAAAAGGCGATCATTTAGGAAAAAGCTTCGGAGCCCATACGGTTTTTTCAGATGTTTCGCTGTTGCTGCCTGCGGGGGAAAAAATTGGGCTGATTGGGGATAACGGCACTGGCAAAAGCACGCTGCTGAAAATACTAGCCGGCTTCTTGCCTCCGGATGGCGGAACGGTGTTTCGGCAGCCCTCTAGTTCGGTCGGCTACCTTCCGCAAACACTGGAAATCGAAGGCTCCCTTACCATTCAGGAATATTTGGAGCAGGCCCAAGACACCTTATATGCACTGGCGAAAAAATTGGAGGATCTGGCCGGCGACATGGCGCATCTTCAAGGTCAAGCGCTGCAAGAGGCGGTAGCGACCTATGCGGCGCTGCACGACCAATTTGAGCAAAGAGGCGGCTACAGCCAATCCTATCAAATGGCACAAATTCTCCAAGCATTGCAAGTCTCTGCCCTTGGGCGCGCGCGCCTCTTGTCCTCTTTGTCTGGAGGCGAGCGGACTCGGATTGGATTGGCCGCCTTGCTGATCAGCAGGCCCGATGTGTTGCTGCTGGATGAGCCGACCAATCATTTGGACCAAGAGGCTGCCGTGTGGCTGGAGCACCGCATTGCCTCCTATCCCGGTGCTGTCTTATTTGTGTCGCATGACCGAGTTTTCTTGGAGCGGGTGGCGACGAGTATTGTCGCGTTTGAGGACGAACCGCCGCATCTGCAGCTTTATCCCGGAAATTATACCGCCTATCAACGGCAGCGCCGCCAATGCTTGCGGCAGTGGGAGGACCGGTACCGCAGAGAAAATCTGGAAGAGCAGCGCCTGGCTGCACGGCTCCGGCCGTCGGCTGTGAATCGAGCGCATAATCGGCTCCCCCGCGACCATGACGTCGCAAAGTATGCGGGGAAAAGAGAATGGGTGCAGCAAGCCACGGCCCAGCGGCTTCATGCCGCCGAGCGGACGCTCCAGCAGTTTCAGAGCCGGCGGGCGGAGAAACCCCCGCAACCTTGGACATTTGCGATGCATTTTTCCCTAGACGGCCCTGAGATCTCTCCTGTTCCGGAGGAACATTACCTGTCGGCAGAACATATTGTCTTTGCTTATGCGGAGCACAAACCGCTTCTCCGTGATGTGTCGCTGCATTTGCAGCCCGGGGACCGCATGTTTTTGACGGGAGAAAACGGGTCAGGAAAATCCACGCTGTTGAAGATCTTAGCGGGGCAGTTGAGTCCGCAGGGAGGAGAGGTGCGGCGGCGGGGGCCTGTTGCCTACTGGGGACAAGAGTTGGCGCCGCTATGCGGCGCTACGGTTATCGACGCCTACCGGTATGGCCGCATCGGGCATCCTGATGATTTGCGGGAACAACTGGCGGCAACGGGGTTGTTTTCCCGTGCGCAGCTGGACAGACCGATTGACTCTTTGTCCGAAGGGCAGCAGCGGCGCTTGGAATTGGCCCGCTTGCTGGCCGCGCCAGCGGCCTGTTTACTGCTGGATGAGCCGACCAACCACCTGCCCCCAGATCTTTTGGACCAATTGGCGGAAGCGCTCCAGTATTTTTCTGGTGCCGTGATGGTGGTGACTCATGACCGGTGGTGGCTCCAGCATGCCTATGGCTCTGTAACTGAACTGACTGAAGGGGAACTGCTGCGGTCTTAACGGGATTTGAGATAGGGATTAGCAGTCCGGCGAGTTTCCATGTATCCAAAACATGGACATGCCGGCCGGGCATGGCGGTTCCGATTCCTGACCGGAGACGGCGCGGCGCCGTAAGAATCAATTCCCGTATGCACGGCGCCGCAATGGGGCTTGAAACGTTTGGTGGGGCAACCGCTCAGACGATTTCACCCGACTCTCCAGACCCATCCATGGTCATAGAGAGCTGACTGCGAGGAAGAGAATCAGAGTCCGTCCGCCGGGCTGCGTCCTACAAGGGGGAGTCACTACCACCCGGAAATACCAACTGAATTGGGCTGGCGGGTAGCCGTTAGCATCAGACCAGCCCCCGCCAGCCCGGTATAAACAGGTATCATGCCTCCCGGCACAACCGTCACTCTTCTAGGCCTGCGACGCGAGACTGGCCAAGAGACGACGGCTCAAGACGACTGCCAGCATGCCTATGCCTGGTAAGGGGGCAGCGCGTGGCCCCTATCTGGCACCGACCTCCGCGAGACTCTCCACTTGGCCCAGTTTACGCACAGGCAAAAGCCATAAAAAGGCCAGACTTCCCCCAGACGCGGCGACCCATAAAGTGGCGTGCAGGCCGACGGCATAGGCCAGAGCGCCCGCCAGCAGGGCACCGACGGGGCGCAGCCCGGTGCTGACCGTCACGAAAGCGGCTGACACGCGCGCGCGAAGTTCGTCGGGAATGGCGGCAGCCTGGATGGTTCCATCGCTCACGGCATGAATCATCGAGCCGGAGGCCGCGAGCCCTTCGGCGAAAAAGAGCATGGCGACAACCGCAACATGGGGTCCCTGGGCCATGGGCACCAGCAGGTAGGGCACCGTCAGCAGCGCGCATCCCCAGATAAGCGTGGGGCCGAGACCAAGCCGCTTGGTAAAACGTCCGGCGAGCGCGGATGCCGCCATGGCGCCTAAGGAACTGGGGCCGAAAATGATGCCCCACTCAGTTGGCGTGATGCCAAGGCTCCGCGTGGCATAGAGGATATACACCGCCATGAACATCGTCCGGAAGAGGCTCATCGTGGCCTGTGATGCAAAAGAATAGCGCAATACAGTTGATGTACGGATGAAGCGCAGTCCGCCAGCTAGGTCGCGGCGGTGCGCCTGGGCCGGTGCTGGCTCTTGGGGGTGAATTAGCGCAAGCGATGCTGCTGAGGTGAGAAAGGATAGAGAGTCCGCAAGCAGGGTGACGGGTGCTGTGAGCGCCTGAATGAGAAATCCCGCGATAGCCGGGCCTACGAAAAAGGCTGTGGCGCGCGACGTGTGGAGCAGAGAATTCGCTTCTACATACCGGTTCTTGGGCACAAGACTGACAAAGAGCGTACTGGATGCGACCCGGAAGAACACAGAGAATGTGCCGACCAGAAACCAGA
This sequence comes from Sulfobacillus sp., assembly GCA_027309085.1. Classification (GTDB taxonomy): domain Bacteria; phylum Bacillota; class Sulfobacillia; order Sulfobacillales; family Sulfobacillaceae; genus Sulfobacillus. The sequence goes on along the minus strand of DAIDDL010000052.1, from coordinate 3,081 downwards.
GACCAATCAAGAGGGGAATGCTGAGAATCCCCAGAAAAAAGGCCGCGGGGATGGATGCGAGAAGGAGAGCGCGGCCGGTATCCGCCACCACCATGGTCCGGCGCCTGTTGCCATGCTGATCCACCCAGGCGCCCGCATGCAAGGAAAACAGTAATGACGGCAGGCTGCCGATGGCCGTGAGGAACGCCATCCCGACGGCCGTAGCGTGGAGAACCATGACGGCGGTGAGAGGGAAGGCCAGCATGCTGATCTGGCCTCCCAAGAGAGACACTGACTGGCCCAGCCAGTAGCGCCGGAAAGCCATATCGCCCAGCAGTGGAGACATGCGGCGGGAGATCCACGATTTCACAGGGGGATGTCCTCCTCAAAAACCAAAAGAATGCCGGCGGTGTATAGTGTTACCCGCAGTGGCGCTGAGAGCGGCGTTGCCTATTATGGCACAAGCCGGGAATGATTGCCAGTGAGGGCTAAGAGGCCCTCATGGATGAAAGACCCTTGATGCTGACAGTGCGTGTCCAAGCCAAAAGTCAAGGGGTGCCGAATGGCGGTGTTCGGCACAACTGCCTAAATTGGGGCCAGCAGCGCATAAGTTTGGCAGATTCAACAAATATTAGCAGGGTGACAGAAGTGAAAGGAGTCTTCACCTTGCCCACGCATTTTGGAATTCACTCGACTATCCTATCGGATTTGCACCCGATTCTCGTGCACTTTCCTCTGGTTTTGTTTATTGCTGCCTTGTTCTTTGACATTTTGAGCGACATCCGGTCATCCGCCATTGTGCTCCGGCGAGTGGCCTGGTGGCTGCTGACCGGGGCGGTGCTGACCACGGGCCTGGCTATTGCGTCGGGATACGTGGCCAAGGCTCTGGTGGTGCACTGGCCCGCCGCATTGCATAAGCCTATCCACGATATGACCACGGACGCTTGGTGGACGCTGGGAATTGGGGTGACCGCTTGGGTGGTGTATGGATGGAGTCTGCGCAATTCTTCCCCGCATTGGTGGGTCCGGGCGATCAGCACGACTTTGCTTGGAGCCTCGGTGGTTGGCATTGTGCTCACGGCACAATCCGGTGCGGACATGGTATTTCACGGTTGGCTGCGGACTATTACTCCATCCATTCCCAAGACTTTGCAACTGTCGTGGTCCATGTCGGAGAGTTTGATGGTTCTGGCGGTGGTCATTGTGATAGGGCTGGTGGCAGGGATCGGTTGGCTGCGGCGCCGGGTCTCCTGAATCTCAAAAGAACCCTTGGAAACAATCTCAATCTTCCGGCCATTATCCGTCCGCGCGCGGAAAGAAACTACCGGGCCTGCACAGCACACGCCCGCGGGTCTGTTAACGCGCAGATCTCATGTCTTTTCCAACTTTCCAAAAGTCAGCCACCGGTTCATGGTGAAATTCCACACAAATGCGGTGAAAAGTCCTATTCCCATCGCCATGGGTACCCACAGGTGAAAACGGCTCACCGCAACCCATAGCGTCCCTTCGTTGATTCCCAAACCTATCAGGGTTACGGTCAAAAATACGGTGAACTGCGGCAGCACAGTAGGGTAGTGGCTGTGAAACGCCCACCGGCGGCTGACAGGATAATTGATGGCTGTGCCCGCGATAAAACCCGTTCCTTGGTCCAAGACATACGGGAAGCCCGCCAGATGATATAGGGCTATGCTGACAATCCAGGCCCCGGCCGCTGCCAAACCTCCAGAAATTCCGTATTTTACCACCTGACGTATAAGGCGGACGGTTTTCCCGTTTTGCGGGGCGGTAAGGGAACTTCCGGTCGTGATCCATGTCTTCCGCATCTTCGGCATCGTCCTTCACTATCCACCTTATCCTTGTTGTTGCCGCGATGAGCCATTTGCGGCTTGCCAATAACGTGCTCTGGCATTATGAGATTCATGCATTGCATGCGGCATCCCCGAGTTCGTTGAAGTGAGTGTTTGCGAGGAACAATTCATGGGCTCTGGTGAGGTTCGTGCGTTCCACGTATGCTTCCGGTTAGCGTTTCTGAGTCGACCGCGGTGTCTAGTTGGGGTGAATGGGGAGCGCAGGGAACGTCCGCACGGCGCTCTGCTCTATGTTTACATTGTGGGCTGGCTCGGCCCATGCCTTGGCGCCATGGGCCCTGGATTCCGCGAGCGCGGCGGCATAAACGTCCCGGATGCCTGCGGCAAACCGGACGAGTTCCGCGGTGCCGCTGGTTTCGCAGGAGAGTCTGCATGATTGGGCCTTGGCTAAGTGCCAGGCGCGGCCCGCCTCCCCCGATTTTCCAAAAGGCACCAGAGACATCGTGCCAAGAAGGCGTAAAGGCAGACCGTGCGGGACGGCGCTCTGCTGGGTTGAACCGCTTGTGGCCCCGTGAATTATGATGGCGCCTAAAAACAAGATTACGGAAGGTGTCGCGATGCGGCACCGGGGGGTCACAAATACGCTGCTGCTGGGAGTTCATACTTTTATCACCAAATGGTATCGTTTTATCAGGGTAGTCGGAGGTGCTAAGACTGAAAACAGGATTTGCGGTCGCCCGAATATCCTATCCGTAGGGCGATCTTGGGATGCGCCACTCGTAGAAATTGCGACCGCTCTGTCATATGCTTGACAAAAGATTCCCGTGTTTATCTCGGAGCAGAGATTCGGCATTGAAGATAAACACAAGGTCAGGAGGCGACAACCTTGCCATCAAGACTCATCGTGCCCGCGCTTTGGGCCGTTAGAGTGTTTATTGTTCTCTGGACGGCCATGGCTCTGGCCAATGTAATCGGCCCTCGATGGATCTGGCGGATTACCGAGTCTTGGCGAGGGGTCCGAGAGCCATCCTCTACGTACTTCGTGATTCGGCGGGTCGTAGGGGTCGCGATGCTGTTGGCGGCCATTGTGGTGATGGGGATTGGGGTGCTGGCAAGATAAACAAATGTAGGCGTTCACGCTTTTTGGCAATGGTGGCCCTTAAATGATCGCGCTGGGAGCTAAGTCCACAAGGATGTCGCTGTGGATACAATAAAATTTGAACATAAAGCCCGCGCATTCCCCTTCCCAGGCGAAGCCGGGAGGGGGTCAAGCGGGTGGCGGCCATTTGGGCCG
>DAIDDL010000051.1 GCA_027309085.1 Sulfobacillus sp. | reverse complement strand
AGACGACAAGAAAACAGGCGGTAGATGTCTTGACCAGACCCCGCCTGTTTTCTGTAGCGTATGGATACTCCACGCATGATCATTATAATCGGCAGAGCAGGTGTCTCGGCTCTATGCACAGTATTTAGTCGAAACATTGGAGCCGGTTTGGCGGCGGTGTGATCGGTGCCAGCGGCGCCGCACATTGGATCCGGGCCACGCGCGGTGGATGGAATATGCCCCCGGGCAAAGCACCCTCCTGACCTTGTGTCATGTGCGCTGTCGTCGGTGTCATACCATGGAAACCGTCTTCCCCCCGTGGCTGCTGCCCTATGAATCCTTGACCGTGGAAATGTTGGAAAGCCTTTTGAATGCCATTGAGATCCGCGGCGAATCCTTGGAGGCCGTGGCCGCGGCTTATCAAGTGTCCGTGGAGCGGGTGCAAGCGCGGTGGCATCAATGGCGGGCCGTGCTGTCACGCTTAGCACTCGTCCTCACGGACGCGCACTCAAAACTCGATTCTCCGTGGAGGGCTAGTCCTTGCGGAGACCGGAATTTCACCGGCTCGAAATGGTCAGCTTTCCTTGGCGCACCAAAACGTCGTTTCGAACCCGTAGTGGGTTTGAAAACGCTTGAACAACTCGGCCATCTGAATGTGGTCCCCCATACGGCGGCCCACTCCGGACGCGTTGTCAAAGATCAGCCGGCGGGGCACGCCGCCGATGTGCTCAAAGATATCTTGGAGACCTTGCACGACACATTCCGCGTTTCTCCCCGAAATACTTGATAATAGCCGGCATTGCTGAAGGGAAAGGTCATCATGAGAAATTTCACCACGATGGGCAGGCCCTGGTCGAGCGCATCGGCGGTGCCAAAATCTACTTGCATCTCCCCCGGATGCCACACGAGCTCCAGGGTGCCTTCGCGCGGGGCCTGCCGCGTCACTTTCTGCACAAAGCGCTGCACGGTGGAATAGGATCCCTGATAAGTCTCCGGATATTCTGTCTGGAGGCGTTCGTGAATCCGTTGCGCGGTGTGGCGTTGTTTATAGCGCACCTGGGCATCTTGCGCTAACCAGCCGAGGATGATGGATTTGAAGGGATCGAGCGTCGACGGCCGGACGGCCGTCTGGGGGAGCGTCGGAGAAAAGTCCTCTTGTTGGAGTTCCGCATGATGAAAATGAGGAATTCTCCTGATGAATTTGGTCTAGGCGGCCCAAATCTATCGTGCGGTCCGTGGCAGCTGCCACTGCGCCACGGCGCTCCTGTGGCAACAAACCCGGCAGCTCGATGCCTATGTGCGGCAGCGCATCCGACGCGTGCGCCTTCGCGGCACCAAGACGTATCGCCGTACCGCCATGCTCCACGCCATCTATACCCATGAGCGCCTCATCGGGGCCGGTCTGCGCTATGCGGAACGGGTCATTCAAGATGCGGCGACCGGGGTGCCCTTGACGGACACCGAATACCTCGCCCTGGTTCGGCACCGCCGCACTCAGGAGGCCGCCGCAAAGCGACAATCCAAAGCTGGCGACTCTTCCTACTGGACCCGGCGGGCCGCCGCTTCGGCGCGCGCCCGCGAGCGCCTACTTCAGTTCGAAAGTACGTAACGTAGAGCGGTGTGCGGGAAAACCGCACGCACCGTTCATTGAGGGGCTGGCCTCGCAAGAGGTCGGCCTACTCTATCAGGCTTCTCCTACATAGGCGCGCCATGCCCGGGCGCCCGAACGCAGAGCCGCCACGATAATTCCGGCGGTGGGGACCGCAAACAGCGCGCCCCAGATGCCGAGCCAGCTTGCGCCGATGAGCAGGGCTGTCACCGACAGCACCGGGTGCAGGCCTACATTCTCGCGCATAATGCGCGGGCCTAGGACATCAGATTCCAGCAAATGGATTCCGAGCAAGAGAATGAGCACTTCGGGCACCCGGATGACCGGGTGGTCCAGCAGGGCGAAAGCGAGCGGGAGCACGGCGCCGATGACAGGGCCCAAAAGTGGAATCAATTCACCTAATGCGGCGATAAATGCAATCAGTATGGCGTCAGGCAGTCCGATTAGCGCGCTGCCTATTCCAAAGGCGATGCCGATAACCACAGACAACAGCAGCTGGCCGCGCACATAGCCGCCCACGACTTTCACGACGGTCTGTTCCACAGCGGTAAACGCTGGGCGGGATTGATGAGGGACGAGGCGTTCGACTGCCGTTGAAATGCGCGGGGCGTCCAACAAAAGATAGATGGTAATGAAGATGACGAGAATGGTGTCGACCAACCCTTTGAAGATGCCGCGCACAACTTTGAATGTGTCATGAATCGCAGCCGAAGATGTGGCTGTGGCATTTTGCAGAGCCGTATGCTCGATTTGGCCGAGGTCCGCATGAATGCCCGCGCTGTTCAAGGCCCCGAGAACCATGGGAATCAGGCGCTTCAGATCGCTGGGAAGCTGCCGGGCCAGGTGCTGGATCTGAATAATAATGACGCTGGATAATCCGCCAAGCCCGCCAAAAACCACGATGAGGGCTCCCGCGGTGACCGCCAAAACGGCCCACCCCCGCTTGTGGCGCCGTGCAATGTAGGTGACCAGAGGGTTTAACGTAATGACTATGGTTCCGGCTAACAGCAGGACAATAACGACCTCGTGCAGGCGGCTGAGAATACGTTCGGTGGCAAAGAGGATGATCCCGGCCAAAATGATGACCATCAGGGTGTCGCGGATGGTCCTAAGGCGGGACTGGCGGGTCTCGGGATGAACATCAGAAGATCTGGCCATAAAAAGCCTCCGGTTTATTGTGGCATGCGTCTTGCGCTATTGCCTTCTATTGTGCCACAGTGCCGGATATTTCAGGAATTTCAAGCCCACCAGAGGGGCCCCCGTTTATGACAGATATTGCCAGCTCTGCTTCTTGTCTAAACTGCTATACTGTTCATTAAATTGCCTGACGGCGCCGATATGAGACAATAAATGTCTTTGTTCCGGTATAATTCAGGGAATTTTCTGCGATAACTCCGCGCAAGCGGACTGCGGTGATAATGATAGGCCATGAGGCGGGAGAGGACGGAGGAAGGGACTTTGGATACAGCCATGCCTACTAATACGAATTTTACGCTTACGGTGCGGGGGGTGGTTATTCCCTATACAGTGGAAGTGCGGCTCAACAGAGTGAATGCGGCTATTCAAGTGATGGCCGGGGGCGAGGTGAAGGTGCTGGCTCCCCATGGATTCTCTGCGGAGCAGGGGCTGGAAATGCTCCGCGACAAAGCCGATTGGGTCCTTAAGCATTACATGCAAAGGCGTGCTATGCCAGTGAAGGATTTTGTCTCTGGAAGCCGATTCGACTTTCTGGGCCAGCCTGTGACTTTAGTTATCGACCAGACCCCGGGCTACCTGGTGACCGAGGTGGAACTGATGGATGAATCGGACCTGACTGTCCGCTGCACTCAAGGCCAGTTAGTCGACCCCGCCACGATCCGGGATCTGCTGGCGGAATGGTACAGGGCTGAAACCGAGCGCATAGTGCCGGAACGCCTGAACGAGTGGGCTGGCTACATGGGCTGCCAGCCCACGGGGCTGCGTATTAATGAATATAAGACCCGGTGGGGCTATTGCCGGCCAGATGGTTTGATAGCCATTAACTGGCAGATTATCCAGGCCCCGCTAGAAGCCCTAGACTACGTTTTGGTTCACGAATTGGCGCATTTGCAGTTTCCGAACCACAAGAATGGCTTTTGGAAAACCGTGGGACAAGTCTATCCGGGCTATGAGGTGCAAAAGCAGTGGCTGCGCCGTTACGCTGCGTCTTTGCAGTGGTAGGCAAGCAGGATGCTTCCTGACGTTGGCGGGAACAGGGTCAATTGCCCCGCAAGCCGCGGAGCTCTACCTAGGTTCGCTAGGCAGAGCTCCGCGGCTGACTTTTTCCGTTGCCTCTTACCTGTGGATTGGGAGAGCCTCTTCCGACGGCAAACGCGTTCCCGCGGCAAAGATATTGAGAATGATCCCGATCACAGCCGCACGGCCATGATGATAACGCGCCATTTCATCCGATGTTGGGCACCAGAGCAGACGACGCCAAGGGGCCGGTCGCGATCGCCGAGTTGGAAATAAGCCCCATACCAAAGGCGCCGGCTCCAATCAGCGCGAGGGGAAAGATCGTTCCCGGGGTAGCCCAGTAATTGGGCGGGAGCATCATCATGAAAGCGTTGACGTGACGGCGAACAAGCAGCACTAGCAGGGCCCCCAGAATGTCCTGAAGAGACTCGGGGCACACTGAAAGTAAATGACGGCGCCAGCGACCATAATCAACAGTAGTATCTCTCAAGGATGGCAATAAAAAATCTGCACTCGCTTGCCGTTTCGGAAAAACGACTGGGGGGCAGGCCTCGACTGCCGAGCCAAAGGCCCGCGGGCGATATCCGTAATCATTTCTTAAGCGCTGATTGATATACCGTCCGTGATTCCCGCCCGCATTGACTCCACCGTGACACCAATGGCGCAAGCATCTCGAGCAGCCCGCAGCCAGTTGCTCGTGAGTGCAGCTTACACACAGCATCAAGGAATTTGCGTCGAAGATGAATTGTTGCTAGAGGGCGTGTTCGCTTTAGCCGATCCGAAATAGTGTTGCGCTGTGCCTTGCCCGAGTCCGGAGTTCTAAAGACTCGGAGTGCTTTGTTTCGCCCGAGACACCCGCTATAATGAGCGTATCAGATGGACATTCGGGCAATCTTGGAGGGGCGGCACTATGGTTCCGCAATATGGGCATCCACGTAATGATCGGCGTTCCGTGCTATTGCACCGGGCTATCGCACAAAAGTTGCTCGCATCTCCGGAAGGGGTTTTGGTTAAGGCCCGTGGCCACATTGCTGTCATGGCGCAAAATCCCCGGACACAACGGTATGCTGAGGTTTGGTCCCGCTTACTGGAATTACCCGTTCCCGCCTTGGCAGAAAGACTGACGGAATTCAACGAGGAGATGGTGGCCTTGCGCCAATGCACTCCGTTCGCCGGGGTACTTACGCCACAAGAACGGTGGCAGATTTATCGCCAGTTCCGGGAGGATGAACAACATGACGCGCGATGAGATCGAGCATATCATTCGGGCGGCGGGTGCGATTTTGAACGACGCCGCGGTTATTGTGGTAGGGAGCCAAGCGATTTTGGGATTTGCCTCAGACGACGCCTTGCCCGCAGAGGTAACGATGTCTGTAGAGGCCGATATTGTTCCTTTCCACGATCCCGATGAGCGCAAGGCCGACTTAATTGATGGCACCATCGGTGAAGGGTCCCTGTTTCATGACAATTTTCACATTTATGCTCAAGGCGTTAGCCGCCACACGAGCCGACTGCCGCGGGGCTGGGAATCCCGCCTAATACCTTGGGCAACAGAAGGCACGATGGGCGTGACGGGATGGTTTTTAGATCCCTACGACTTGTTGATTGCCAAATATCTTGCTAATCGATCCAAGGATCATGCTTTCTGCCAGGCGATGGCGCATACGGGATTGCTGGATATGCGTCAGCTGTTAGAACGTCTGGAGGAAGTGGATGGCACCGAGGACGAACGTCACCAGATCAACCAACGGATTCACAGGGACTTTGGGATGGAGTGATGCTGATCAATAGACCTTGATTGGCCTTGTTTGATGCCGTGTCTGGCATTGCGGGGCAATCGTGAGTTGTCTCGCGATGTTTTTGGACAATGAACCGGCCACCGGGGGAGTGATACTCCCATGTAGATCGGTCAGCGCAATCAAAGACAGCAACATTAGCCACCTGACTCATCGGCTGTTGTGGCCGTCACACATCCGCCGTCTTCCCACAAGCTAGGTCCAACGGGTCTTCGATCGGATTGATCCTCACTGGGTACGCTGTGACCCGCAGGCAGAGGACAATTCTCTGACTAACAGACCTCCGCCTCATTTGCCTCCACGCCAGGAAGAGATAGGATCCGCTCAAACCCTTCATCGGTGGTGCTAGCAAAGAAAACGGCAGATCAATATCGTGAAAAGTGCCCAGGCGTGATCGCCAGGGCCCCAGAAGAACGGTTCCGCCTCATAGATGCCGCGACAGACATAGACAGCCTCAATGGGGCCCACGGCAAGCCAATAGGTGCGGATGGTATCGGGCCGGGCTGGCGGCTCCCACCGGGGCAGTCGTCCGATGGGCTGACAGAACTCTCCACGAAGACGTCGGCGTTCGTCCAAATTGGACATCCGCTCTTAGGACCCGGAATTTTGTCTCCGCTGCATGTCGAAGCGCACCAGTTCTTGAGAAATCACGGTCACGGGTGCCCACCGCCTCAGTCTTTTCACCCACGTCATGGCCGTGTCTACTCGATGTTGCAGGCTCGGTGCGAGCCCACCGCCTGGCCTACGGCGATTATTGAAACGTGCGGGGCGATAACGCAGTCGCGATCGACGAAAGTGCCGGTGTCCCTGTCGCCGCATTAAGGCATCGCGGATGGCTGGGCCCCGATGCTTGAGTTCTAGCAACATCAAGACGGCCGCACAATGCGCCACTTCGCCAGTCTCGACATCCACGGTTTCCCTTCCCGCACGAACGCCAGTCCGGTCGTCCGACTGCCGGGGTCCAGTTTAACTGCACGGGTTGCCATACCGAATCTTCTACCCGGCGATCTTTTAGGCGAATCGTGAAAGGCATCATGTGGTGAACGACCGCTCGCCCTCTCTCTAACAGTAACCGTGCCCGTTTCTACGAACACGGCATCAACGGCTTCTGATGTTTGTCGCGAACCCATATGGCCATGGTACTCTCCTTCTTCCTTACGGGTCTGGTAACGGGGGCCTTGCGGCCCCATCTCCCCTCGGGAAAGTCTGCAACCGGCTCTCCCCTTGCGGGGACGGCGGGAACCTTCGGCGCTTTCCCTTTCGCCCACATGATTCCCGCCTTGCAGAGCGGCGGACTGAGGAAGCATTCGCCGGTGCGTCTGACCGACCTGTTGCAAACGTAGCGGGTTGGTCACCGCTGTCCCTGGTCAACCCAGCCTGTGTTCACAAGCCCCGGCCTTTAGGCCGGGGTAGTTGACGATCGCATGGAGGTCTGTTTTGAGTCAAACATACCGGGAGGCTTATGCGCTGGGGCGTCGGGAAGAAACATCAGGGCCGCTCCATTTGGCATGGCTCCCAAGCGGCTACCGGAGCAAATCGAATCCGGCACTTGCGGGTCGCTTTGCGCATCGAGGCCAAGGCCTCGGCATTCGTAAATTGGGATTTGCTCTTTGTCACTTTCCGCAGCTGACGATTGTAGCCTTCAATGAGATTCTTTCCGTTACCTCTCCGTGGATTGGGAGAGCGGAGGCGCGGCCGTGTCTTCCGACAGCAAACGCATTCTCGCAGTAAAGATATTGAGAATGACCCCGATTACAGCCAGGACGGCCATGATGATGAATACGCCATCCCATCCGATGTTGGGCACCAGAGCAGACGACACCAAGCCGATCGCGCTCGTCGAGTTGGAAATAAGTCCCATACCAAAAGCGCCGGCTCCAATCAGCGCGAGGGGAAAGATCGTTCCCGGGGTAGCCCAGTAATTGGGCGGGAGCATCATCATGAAAGCGTTGACGATGACGGCGAACATCAGCAGGCCGAACGAAGCATGGCCCAGCAGCAGCACTAGCAGGGCGCCCAGACCCATAAGGATGTTGGCGGCTGTCATGATCTTTAGGCGCGACCGGAATATCCCGGAATGGGATGAATGTTTGGCCGACATGGCGTCACCTATAAAGGCTCCCACAAAAGCAGCGACGAATCCGGCCACGCCCCAAACGAACATCAACGTGCCAACCTGGCTCGTGTGATATCCCAAATGGTAGGCATAGGCGGGAAGAAAGCCGCCCACACTGAACAGTGTCCACGTCAAAGGGATTTGGACAAACCCCATCATCCAGGTAATGCCCAGCCTCCATGCGCTCTGGTGCCCGACGGATTTCTGCTTTTCCTGGTGCAGCATGTCCTGAAGAGACTCGGCATTGCGGGCAAACAGAAAGTAAATGACGGCGCCAGCGACCATAATCAATCCAGTGATATAGTACATTTCGCGCCATCCCAGAGACTCCAGCCGGCTTGACAGGAGCCCCCCCGACGGCCCCGCCCAGAGTAATAGCTCCCAGCGTGAAGGCCAGGGAGCGTCCCCGCTCGCTCGGCCTGAACCAACCTGACAGCTGCAAGGAAAATAAAGCGAGCATCATAATCATGAGCCCTTGTGCAAACCGCAGGACGGTCAAGAGCCACAAGGTAGTGGTGATCGACAAAAGAAACTGCGGAACAATCAAAAAGATCTGAGCTACCAGCACGCCGGTTTTGACACGCGTGTCGAAAATGCCTCCGTGTCCAAGAAAGAATGCGATAAAGAGACCAATCGAAAAGCTGTCCACACCTTAAGTATTCACAGTGGCGGGATTCAGGTGGAGAGACTGTGCGATAGCGGGGGAGGCCACACCAAAAGAGGTTAGGGCCACAAACCTTGTGGTCATCAATATTCCAGCAACAATAGCCATAACCCACCGGTAGGGTGACTGTTGTTCGGGGGTGAAACGAGGCGTAGTGGACATGAGAGTTCCCTCCTGTGGCCTAATCGGACCAGATAATGGGCCGCGCGCGGTAGTTCCTGGGGATGTTTCCGAATACCAATATGCCAGCGCATCGTCGGTGTATTGCGAAAGTGCTCAAAACACAAGACAAATGGAACAAAATTCTGTATGGTAGAACAATTGAATCAGTCAGCATATTGCGGCGAGAAAAAAGGGGGGAGCCATGGAGGACTATACGGTTCGGTCGGTGGATAAGGCATTGGGCCTCCTGGAGGCGCTTAGTGAGTTTCCGCGAGGAGTGGGCGTTACAGAGCTGGCCGAACGCTTGGGGCTGTACAAGAGCACGGCGCACCGCCTGCTGGGAACGATGATGAGGCGTGGCTATGTCGAACAAAGTGCCGACACGGGAAAATACAAGCTAGGCTATACCGTGGCCGATCTGGGGATGCGCCTTTTGGCCTCTATTGACCTGCGTGGGGAAGCGCTGCCGTACCTTCGAGAATTGGCTGACAGGACTGGCGAGGTAGCGCATTTGGCGCTGCTGGACGGGCGGGACGTCGTCTATATCGAGAAGGTTGACAGCGCCAGCACTATCCGGATGCACTCGCGGGTGGGGATGCGGGTTTACGCGCACGCGACTGGACTCGGCAAGGCGATGCTGGCGGCGATGCCAGAAGCTGAAAGCGCGGCTTTTATTCAACGGTACGGGCTGCCGCAGCTGACCGACCGCACCATCACCGATGCTGATCAGCTTGTACGGTCTTTTCAAAAAATTCGCGAGACTGGATGCGCCGTAGCGATTGAGGAAAATGAGCCGGGGATTTGCTGTGTAGCGGCCCCCATCTTTGGCAGCGACGCCCGGGTTGTGGCGGCTTGCAGCGTGTCGGGCCCTTGCTCGCGGATGGATCGCGCTAAAATCATCAGTATTGTGCCTTGGGTTCGAGAAGCGTCTGAAAAAATATCTGGGCGTCTGGGTTTTAGGCACCATGCAACGCATTCGTTATAGGCATGCGGCGGTTTAGGGATGAAGGGGAGGGGGTGGGCAGTTGGAACTGCGGCAGTTGACATATTTTGTGGCGGTTGCAGAAGAACTGCACTTCGAGCGCGCTGCGCGGAGGCTGTGCATGACCCAGCCTCCGCTGAGCCAGGCCATCAAGCAGCTGGAAGAAGAGATGGGCGTGGGACTCTTTGAGCGCAGCCATCGCAGGATTCGGCTTACGCGGGCGGGAGAAGCATTTTTAGAGGAGGCGCGCCATGTCATCTGTGCAACAGACCATGCTGTGGAGCGGGCACGTCTGGCCGACCGCGGGGAATGGGGACGGCTGACTGTTGGATTTGTAGGTTCCGCCACCTATGACATGCTTCCTCGGGTCATACGCATGTACCGCCAGGAATATCCAGACATCGCAGTGGAAACGCGAGAACTGTCGACTCCTATGCAAATTGAGGCGTTGCGCCAAAAGCAGATTGACATTGGTGTGCTGCGCCCGCCGGTCGCTGATTTTGCTGTGCAGACTCAGACTGTGTACAGGACCCCTTCCGTGCTCGCGCTGCCGAAGTATCATTCCCTGACGGGCTCTGGGACCATCTGCTGGGGCGACCTCCGGGATGTGTCTTTCGTGATGCTCTCACCCAAGACGTGGAGCTGGTTCTACAACGCGGTGCTGGAGTCTGCTGCCCATGCAGGGTTCGTCCCCGCTATTCTCCAGGAGGCCATGGAGTTCCAGACAGTGATTGGGCTGGTAGCTGCCGGCATGGGCGTGGCTGTTGTGCCAAAATCTGCTCAAAATCTGCATACGGAGGATGTTGTTTACCGTGACCTGGCCGACGGGCTGCCTCAAGCGGAGATGGCAGTAGGGTGGCGCCGCGGAGACCAGTCTGCCGCTGTGTCGGCATTTATAGGTGCCGCCCACCAGGTAGCGGGAGAGATGCTTAAAGACGCCTTACCAGGCGAATTGGTATAGGCTTGCGCATCACGCAGTATTCGGATTACTAAGGTAATACCAACGAAATGGGTATTAGACGGCTTCGCCACGTTGAAGTAGTCTGACTTATATTATTTTTTCCGATCATTCCGGGGTGGTCTCGTGAGCAACGAGAACTGCGTTCTGTGGGATGGAACGGAAAAATAGGAGGAGGACATTCAATGCCCAAAATGAATGCGATGGAAGCCGCCGTTTCAGTGCTTCAGGCGGAAGGCATCGACGTGGTGTTTGGAATTCCCGGGGCAGCCATACTGCCGCTGTACAAAGCCTTGTCCAAAAATCATGAGATTCAGTCGATCACAGTGCGCCATGAGGAAGGAGCCACGCATGCGGCGGACGGCTGGGCCCGGGCCACCGGAAAGGTGGGCGTGGCGATTGGCACGTCGGGACCCGCAGGAACAAATATGGTCACGGGTCTCTATACGGCATGGGCGGATTCCATTCCCATTATCACCATAACGGGGCAGGCGCCGCGCTCGCAACTGCACCGGGAAGGGTTTCAGGCCGTGGATATTTGTACGATCGTCCAGCCGGTGGTTAAGAAGAGTTTTCTGGTAATGGAGCCAGCCCAGGTTCCCTGGGTGTTCCGCGAGGCCTTTCGAATTGCCCGCCAGGGCCGCCCCGGTCCGGTGCACATTGACCTGCCTCTGGATGTTCAGCAAGCGGAAATTGACTATGAGTCGGCGACTGACCATGCTCTGCCGGTGTTTTCCGCCTCCCCTTATCTTCCGGCATTGCGCAGAGCCCTCGACATGCTCCTGGCGGCGCGCCGTCCGATTGTTCTCGCGGGTGGCGGTGTGATTAATGCCAATGCGTCGCAAGAATTGATGGCGCTGGCCGAATACTTGCAGGTGCCGGTATCCCCCACCCTGATGGGGTGGGGGTCTGTCCCCGCGGACCATCCCCTGTATGTCGGTACGGTAGGTATTCAGACGCAGACCCGGGCCGCCAACCAAATTTTTCTCGAATCGGATTTTGTGCTGGCGGTCGGTGCCCGGTTTGCGGAGCGCCACACCGGCGACTTAGAAATCTACACACGCGGCCGCAAATTTGTGCACATCGATGTGGAGGCGACGCAGATCGGGAGGATTTTCCCGCCGGACCTCGGGATCGTTGCCGATGCGCGGCTAGCCTTGTCAGCACTGGGGGAGATCGCCAGAGACACCACACCCAGGCGGGCACCGGGAGAGTGGGTGGACCGTGTGGCTGCATTAAAGGCTTCACGCGACCGGCGCATGGATTTGGATAGCATTCCGATTAAACCCGGGCGGGTCTTTCGGGCGATTAATCAGGTGTTTGGCCGCCAGGCCATATTCACCACGGCCATTGGTTTGTATCAGATTTGGTCGGGACAATTTCAGCAAGTCTACGAGCCGCGCCACTATCTCGTGTGCGGGCAGGCGGGGCCCCTAGGCTGGGAAATACCTGCCGCGATTGGCGTAAAGTGTGCGCATCCGGACCGGGATGTGGTGGCTGTGGTGGGGGACTATTCGTTTGAGTTTCTTATGGAAGAGATTGCGGTGGCTGTGCAGTATCACATTCCTATCGTCATCGTCATGCTGAACAATGGTTATTTAGGGCTGATCCGCCAGCCATCAAAATACCAGTACTCGATGAATTTTGGTGTCGACATCAGTTATGGTCTCAACGAAGATCGGGGCATGGACAACGTCCGGGCTGTGGAAGCCATGGGGGGGCTCGGAAAAAAGGTGTTGGACCCCGCGGAATTGGAGGAAGCGATGAAGTGGGCGCGCGGCGTCTCGCAGGAACAGAAACTGCCTGTCATCGTGGAGGTCTTCATTGAGCGCGAAGCGGATGCGGCGATGGGTCCGAGTCTTGACCAGATCCGGGAGTTCGACGAGGTCATCGACCGTGATCTGGCATTGACTGCGACTGGGGAGAGATCGGAGCTATGAGCCAGAAAGGCGGAATGAAGACGATGCGCTATGCGGCCAATTTGTCAATGCTATACCCCGACCGGCCGTTTTTGAGGCGGTTTGAAGCGGCAAGAGCTTCGGGTTTCTCGTTTGTGGAATTCCTATTTCCC
This sequence comes from Sulfobacillus sp., assembly GCA_027309085.1. Lineage (GTDB taxonomy): Bacteria > Bacillota > Sulfobacillia > Sulfobacillales > Sulfobacillaceae > Sulfobacillus. The sequence continues at coordinate 15,085 of DAIDDL010000051.1, read as the reverse complement.
TATGAAGCGGGACTGGAAGCGGTGGAGGATGCGCTCCAAACCAATCACCTGCAAGTGGTGCTGTTTAACCTGCCGTCGGGCCACTGGGACCGCGGAGAGCGCGGGATTGCCGTGCTTCCGGACCGCCGCCGGGAATTTCGGGATGGAGTGGAAGAAGCCGTCCATTACGCCCAAAGACTGGGATGTGCCCGCATTAACTGCTTGGCAGGCATCCGGCCGCCAGGCCTGTCTGCAGAAGAGGCGTGGGCGACACTTGCGGAAAATGCGGGCTATGCTGCCGACCGGCTAGCGGAATACGGCAAGACACTAATGGTGGAGCCCGTCAATTCCTTTGATGTGCCAGGGTTTTTCTTAAATACTACAGCCGCAGCCGAAACTCTTCTCGAAAATCTCAAGCGTCCCAATATCCGTATTCAATATGATGTATATCATCTGCAGCGCATGCAGGGGGAACTGATAGCCAACATTCGGCGGCTGGGACCGGTAATCGGCCATGTCCAAATTGCCGACAATCCCGGGCGGCACGAACCAGGCACGGGAGAAATCAATTATGCCCACGTGCTGCAGGCTTTAGAGAGCTTAGGGTACGACGGATACGTTGGATTGGAATACATTCCTCTTGCTGATACGGATGCGGGTCTTAAGTGGCTCGCGCCCGAAAGGCGCTAATCCACGGAGAAACGGTTGACGAAAGGAATGAGATGCATGAAAAATGAAGATGGGTTCCAGGCGCGTCTCGGTTTTATTGGACTGGGTGTAATGGGCGAGCCGATGGCGGCGAATATTCTTGAGGCAGGCTATCCTCTCACAGTCTTTAACCGCAGCGCCGCCGCTGCCCGCCGGCTGCAGGAAGCAGGTGCGCGGGTAGTGGACACGCTGCGCCAGATCGCGGACGCCAGCGACATTGTCATTACCATGCTGCCGGATACCCCCGATGTGGAGGCTGTGTATCTATCCCCGGAGGGACTTCTGTCAGGATCCCGGCCGGAGATGCTGCTCATTGACATGACGACGGCTACCCCAGAGATTGCGCGGCGCATTGCTGGGGAGGCTCGGATCATGGGGGTGCATACTCTTGACGCGCCCGTGTCCGGAGGGGATGTGGGGGCGAGGGCCGGTACGCTTTCCATTATGGCCGGCGGGGATCCCGCGGTGTTCGAGCGCGCCCTGCCAGTATTTCGGACGATGGGCAAAAATATCGTGCACATGGGGCCGGCCGGGTCAGGACAAGTGACCAAAGCCTGCAATCAAATTGTGGTCGCCCTGACTATAGAGGCGGTGGGCGAGGCTTTTGCACTGGCTGAGAAGTCCGGAGTCGACCTCGCTCGGGTGCGGGAAGCGCTTTTAGGCGGGTTCGCCCAGAGCCGCATTTTGGACATCCACGGCAGCCGGGCGCTGGAAGAGCGCTATGGGCCAGGGTTTCGCCTCCGCCTGCACCATAAAGACCTGGGCATTGCGCTGGCCACCGCCTCAGATATCGGCGCTTCTCTGCCCCACACTGCCGGAGTCCAGGAAATCATGAATGTGCTGCTCACACATGGCCATGGTGATGAGGACCATTCATATATCATCCAGTATCTGCGTGACCTGGCCCAGCCGGGCCCAGTGGCCTGAGCATCTCTTAAAGGTCCTCGCAGCAAGGGGTGGGGCCACAACGCAAGGAGGGCGCAAATGCCAGAAACTACTACGGAGGATTTGTTGGCGGACGTGGCGGGCTCTGTTGCCGTCGGCCAGACTTTTGAAGGGCGGCCTGGCATCCGGGTGATCCCAGTTCATCCGGAACAGGAGGAGCAGGTAGCCCAGATATGCCAGCTGGCCCAAACCCATCACTGGAATGTGGTGCCGGTTGGGAGAGGGGGCTGGTGGCGGGGAATCGGCAGCAAGACCGATTCCCCCGTGACGGTGACGCTCCATACAGACCGGCTGTCCCGAATCACGGATTACTCTCCCGGTGATATGATTGTGAGTGTGCAAAGCGGGATGCCCCTTGCCCAACTGCAGGAAGAGCTCCAACCCTACCAGCAGATGCTGGCGCTCGATCCCCCATGCCGTCCTGACTCGACACTAGGAGGCCTCGTGGCCCAAGCGGCCTATGGCCCTTCGCGCGTGGGGTACGGCACCTTGCGCGATATGGTGACGGGTCTGAGGGTAGTCCTCGCCAGCGGCGACGTGATTAAAGTCGGAAGCACAGTCGTCAAGAATGTTGCGGGGTACGACTTGCCGAAGCTCTTCATTGGGTCGCGGGGAAGTCTTGGCATCATCACGGAATGCACCTTCAAATTGAAGCCCATCCCCCGTCACCGGGAGCTTTACAAGGTGACAGGCTCGGCGGAAGACATCGCGCGTGTCCACTCCGAAATCATGGCCGCGGCGCTGACGGTATCCGCGCTGGAGATGGTGGAGCCGGGCGAGGGACATGGCGGCGGGGATTCTGGCGGATGGACACTGCTCGTTGGGTGCGATGAAAATGCGGGCGCCGCGAGGTCGCAGTACCAGCGCCTGCAGCAGATGTGCGGTGCAGTGCCGGTGGAAATATTGCAAAACAGCGAAGTGGCGGAATTTTGGAGTGACTACCGCCAGAACTTGGCTGATGCCTCCACCGTCATCCGTGTTCAGTCGGTTCCGAACCAGATGGTGCCGTTGGCTCACCGGCTTCGCAGAGCCTTGCAGGCTGCGGGACTGGATGCACGCTATTCTTTTACATTGAGCGACGGGGTAGGGAAAATTTATAGCGGGGAACAGGATTTTGAGCGGGTCCGGCTACTGGTGGAGACCCTGGCCCGGGAGTCTGACCCGTGGGCCACTGCCCGCGAGATTGAGCAGCTTCCGCGAGAAATGCCGTGGGATGCACAGACAGCCGAGAGCCGGCGGGTTCATGCCGGCGAGACATTGCTCATGCAGCGAATTAAGGAAGTTTATGACCCGCAAGGAATTTTCAATCCAGGCATTTATGCAAGGGGGATGTGACCGTGGCCAAGGCCGAGGAAATGGCAGATGGCAGCCTCCGGGACAAGATGGGCCAAGGGCCGCTAGGGATGTCTGCGGGGCCCGACCCTGATGAATATTCCAAGTGTGTGCACTGCGGCTTCTGTCTCGAAGTATGCCCGACTTACCAGCAACTGTCTGACGAGAATCAGTCTCCGCGGGGGCGGGTGTTTCTTATTAAGCAAGTGGCGGAAGGAGCATTGCCTCTTGAAGCCGCGGAAGGTCCGGTATTTGCCTGTCTGGATTGCCGCGCCTGCGAAACGGTGTGCCCTTCAGGGGTGCCGGTGGGACACCTGATCGAAATGTCGCGCGGACAGATCCGCGCGGCTCAAAAGGGCTCCCGCAAGTCCGCGTGGCGGGAGCAGTTGATGCTGCGGGGACTTTTCACCCATCCGGAGCGGCTGCGGGCCGCCGGGGGCCTGCTGCGGTTCTACCAGGTCTCCGGTTTGCGCCGGGCTGCCCGCGCTGTCGGTGTCCTGAAGGTGTTGCCGGCCCATCTGCGCGAAATTGAAGCGGGCCTGCCGGTGGTGCCTCGGCGCCACCACACCCCCCTGCCCCTGCCGGTGCCGGGAGGGGAGCGGCCTGGCGCCTCGGGGCCGGTGCGTGTCGCCTTATTAACCGGATGCGTAATGGACGTGCTGTTTTCGGATGTGAATGAAGCGACTGCGCGGGTAATTGCCCGCAACCACATGAGCGTCACGGTGCCTGAAGGGCAGGTCTGCTGCGGTGCGCTGCATGTGCACGCGGGGGACAGGGAGGCAGCCCGGGATTTGGCCCGGCGCAATATCGATGAATTTTTGGGGTCACAGGCCGACTATATTGTCACCAACTCGGCAGGATGCGGGGCTGCGATGAAAGAATACGGGGACCTCTTGAAAGACGACCCCGCGTATCATGCCCGCGCGGAAACTTTCAGCGGCCGGGTGAGGGATATTTCCGAGTTGCTGGTAGAGCAGGGATTCGACCCCCCGCAAGCGACACTAGACCGCCAGGTGACCTATCATGATGCCTGCCATCTGTGTCATGCCCAGCACATACGGAAGCAGCCCCGCCAGCTTCTGGCGGCCATCGATGGAGTGTCGGTCGTGGAGATGAACGACTCGGAGCGTTGCTGCGGCAGTGCCGGAATATACAATCTAACTCATCCCGAAATGGCTCGCCAGCTCCTGCAACGGAAAGTGGAGGATATACCCCAGGAAGCGGACGCTGTCATTATGGGAAATCCCGGATGCATGATTCAGATCCGCGCGGGACTGACGGGGTCCGGGCGCGAGACGCCCGTACTGCATACGGTACAGCTGCTGGATATGGCCTACCGGAGGGAGCTCTCCGGAGAACACCGCTCGGAGCGGCAGACCTAGGCCGGTGGGAATTCAGGAGAGGATGGGATAAAAGTGCTGCCAGTGACCGTGATTGGAGAACTGCAGGATATTGTAGGCAGAGACAATGTCATCATTGACAGTCACCGCACCATGGCTTACGAGTGCGATGCGTATGTAGCCGAGAAGTTTATGCCCAGCGCTGTAATCTTTCCGGAAACCACAGAGCAGGTGGCGGCGGCCGTCCGCTGCTTGGGGAAAGCTGGCGTCCCGTTCCTGCCCCGCGGTGCTGGCACGGGACTCAGCGGTGGCGCGACGCCTCTGAATCACGAGGTGGTGATCAGTCTGGCTAAAATGGATAAACTGCTGGATATCGACTACGAGAACCGCCGGGCCACCGTGCAGCCGGGATTCGTCAATTTGCGTCTCACGAAACACATGGCCGCTCAGGGCTATTATTATGCCCCAGACCCCTCTAGCCAGTCGGTTTGCACCATTGGGGGGAACTTTGCTGAAAACTCGGGGGGGTCACACTGTCTTAAATACGGAGTGACCACGAATCACGTTGTGGCCGCTGAGGTGGTGTTGCCGTCGGGCGACGTGGTGACGGTGGGGGAGGCCTATGGTGACGCCGTGGGTTACGATTTGCTGGGAGTTCTGGTGGGATCGGAAGGCACTTTGGGCATCACCACCGCCATCACTGTGAAAATTCTGCCGCGCCCGGAAGCGGTCAAAACGATTCTGGCGTACTTCGACCACGTCGATGAGGCTTCCCAGACCGTCTCCGACATCATATCCAATGGAATCGTGCCAGCCGCTTGCGAGATGATGGACCAACTGGCGATGCAGGCCGTTGACAAGAGCATGTACCACGTGGGATACCCTGAAGACATTGAGGCGGTCCTGCTCCTGGAAGTGGACGGGCTGGCTGCAAGCGTGGAAGACAGTGTGCAGCGGGTGTCTGCCGTGTGCGCCCAAAATCACGTCCGCGCGTTCCGCACGGCTCATGACGACACGGAGCGCGCATTATGGTGGAACAGCAGGAAAATGGCTTTCCCCGCTATCGGGCAAATTTCTCCTGATTACCTGGTGCAGGACGGTGTCATTCCGCGCACCAAGCTGTCGGCCGTTCTCAAACGGGTGGGTGAGCTGAGTGCGGAGTTTGGCCTGCGGGTCGCCAATGTTTTTCATGCGGGCGACGGCAACCTGCACCCCCTGATCTGCTATGATGCGCGGATTCCAGGGCAGCTGCAGCAGGCTATGTCGTTAGGGCAGCGCATCCTGGAAGTGTGCGTGGACATGGGCGGCAGCATTACAGGAGAGCACGGGGTGGGCATCGAAAAGATTGGGCATATGGCTTACATGTTTTCGGGAGCGGATTTGGAAGCACAGCAGGGCCTGCGCCAGGTGTTCAATCCCGAGGGGCTCTGCAATGCAGGCAAGGTGATTCCCTTGCCCGGCGCCTGTGTGGAAAGCCGCACACAGACCAAAGGACGCCCGCCTGTTCTGCAATCCGGGGAAACGGAAGGCATGGTGGCCGTTGGCGGTGAGACGGTCGGCCCGGGGCCGGCATGAAAATCGTGGTGGCACCGGATTCATTCAAGGGCACCTATAATGCTGGGCAGGTGAGTCAGGCCATGGCGCAGGGCATTCACGAAGCAGTGCCGGGCGCTGAGGTCGTTTTGAGACCCATGGCGGATGGCGGCGAAGGCAGTCTGGAAGCGGTGCTGGGAGCGATGCGGGCCGAGCGCATCACAGTGGACACCGCCGATTCCTATGGGCGGCCCATCACGGCAGCGTATGGATTCCAGCGGGGAACCGCGTGGGTTGAGTTGGCGCAGGCATCCGGTCTCCAATTTCTGGACACCCGGCTGGATGCGCCCGCTCGAAATCAAGCGGCGCTGGGGGCGTCGACCTGGGGCACAGGGATACAACTGCGCCAGGCTTTGGAACGGGGCGCTTCCACAGTGTTTCTCATGATTGGGGGGAGCGGGACTACGGACGGCGGGTGGGGCCTGCTGGCCGTTTTGGGCGCGCGGTGCACGGATTCTCAAGGGAACCTGCTCGGTGGGGAGGATGCGCGCAACATGGGACGGGTGGATCGCATTGAAAATCTGAGTGCAGTCCGCGCTCTCCTTAAAGACGTATCCCTGGTCGTGGCGACGGACGTTTCGAACCCGCTGTGCGGACCCGCGGGGGCGGCCGCAGTCTATGGACCGCAGAAGGGGCTGAGCGTGGACGGGGTGCGCATGCGCGATGCGGAATTGGCGCATTGGGGCAAGTTGCTGACTCAAGCGGCCGGGGTGCCGGAGACGGTGATGGTCATGGAAGGCATGGGAGCCGCTGGGGGAGCCGCCTTCCCCCTTCGGGTGCTGGCTCCCACAATGCGTGTGGTGCGGGGGGCTGTCCTCGTGGCGGAGTCGATCGGCCTCGAGGCAGCTATCCGGGATGCGGACCTGGTCCTGACGGGAGAAGGGGCAACGGACGCCCAGACGATGGAGGGGAAAGTGCCGCTAACTGTCCTGCAACTGGGCCGCCAATACGGCAAGCGGTGCGCGGTGGTTTCAGGCCGCCTGGGGGACGGATATCAGCGGTTGGCAGAAATGTGTCCGGTGCATTTCGAACAGGCCTCTCCTGCGGGAGCCAGTCTGGAAGACATTCAAGCGGACGGTCTGGTATGGATTGCGCAGGCAGCCGCCCGTGCGGTGCAGGCGGTCACAGCAGAATAACCCCAGGCATAAGACGGGGGAGTGTCAGCAAGGGAGGAAAAATTATGGCGGGCCACGAGAAAATCAGCATTTTGGGTCCCATGCAGCCAGGATACGAGACGGTATTGACCAAAGAGGCCTGCGACTTTCTAGCGGAGCTTCACGCGCGCTTTGAGCCTCAGAGGCGTGAACTTCTGGTTCGGAGACAGACTGTTCAGGAGCAAATCAGCCAGGGCTACGTGCCGGGCTTTCCAGAAGATCCGCGCCATATCCGTGGTGGGGACTGGACCATCGGGCCGGTACCGAAAGACTTGATGGACCGGCGCGTGGAAATTACTGGCCCAGTGGACCGGAAAATGGTGATCAATGCGTTAAATTCCGGGGCTAAGGTCTTCATGGCGGACTTCGAGGATGCCAATTCCCCCACATGGGGCAATGTCATCGAAGGGCAAATCAATCTGACCCGAGCTATCGGCCGCCGTATTGACTATGTGGCGGACAATGGCAAGACCTACCGCCTCAATGACCAGGTGGCGACACTGGTGGTGCGGCCCCGCGGGTGGCATCTGGCGGAAAAGCACCTGACGCTTGGAGGCGAGCCGCTCTCTGGCAGTCTGGTGGACTATGGGCTGTTTGTCTTCCACAATGCCAGTACTTTGCTGAGCCAAGGCAGCGGTCCCTATTTTTACCTGCCAAAACTCGAAGGGGCCGCCGAAGCACGGGTATGGAACGAAGTTTTTGACTTTACGGAACAACGTCTGGGGATCACCCGGGGAACCATTAAGGCCACCGTCCTCATTGAAACCATTTTGGGAGCCCTGGAAATGGAAGAAATTCTCTATGAACTGCGCGAGCATGCTGCCGGGTTGAATGCCGGACGGTGGGACTACATTTTCAGCATCATCAAGAAGTTTCGCGACCGGCCAGGCAGCGTGTTGCCTGACCGGTCGGACGTCAGCATGACTGTCCCCTTCATGCGCGCCTATACCAAGCGGCTGATTCAGGTATGCCACGGGCATGGTGCGCATGCAATGGGCGGCATGGCGGCCTTTATCCCGAGCCGCCGGGATCCCGAGGTCAACCGGACAGCGCTGGCTAAAGTCCGTGAAGACAAGAACCGGGAGGCTCAGGATGGATTTGACGGAACATGGGTGGCGCACCCCGACCTGGTGCCCGTAGCTATGGAGGCGTTTGACCGGCTCCTGCAGAACCGTCCCAACCAGACAGAGGTGCACCCTCAAGGTTCGGTGGGTGCAGCAGAACTGGTGAATTTTGACGTGCCGGGCGGGCGCATCACGGAAGCCGGGGTCCGCAACAATATCAGTGTCGCCATCCAGTACCTGGAATCGTGGCTGCGGGGAATGGGCGCCGTGGCCATTTTCAATCTGATGGAGGATGCGGCCACCGCGGAGATTGCCCGGGCCCAGATCTGGCAGTGGATTCGGCAGAAGAGCCAGCTGGATGACGGCCGGACAGTCACTGCGGGGATGGTGCGGCAGTGGGAGCAGGAGGAGCTCTCTAAAATCCGCCAGGAACGGGGGGCCGAAGCGTTTCAGGAGGGACAGTTCGGCCAAGCGGTGCAGGTCTTCGAAGAAGTGGCCTTAAGTGAAACGTTTCCGGACTTTCTCACCCTGCAGGCATATCAGCTCTTGAGCTAGCAAATTTTTTGGCGGAAATCAGCAGGGGGGCTCCGGACAGAAGTCCGGAGCCCCCCTGCCCTCTCCCAAGCCTGGCCGCACGGCTACGTTATCTCAGCGTGTTGGGCTAGGGAGGATTTCTGCAGCATCTCCGCATAATATCCGCGTCCGGTGATGAGCTGTTCGTGGGTGCCGGATTCCACCACCCGGCCCTTGTCGAGCACATAGATGCAGTCCGAAAAGCGGATCGTCGACAAGCGGTGGGCAATTACGATGGTGGTCCTGTTTTTTGCGACTTCCATCAGGCCCCTTTGGACAGCGATCTCGCTGACAGCATCCAGATTGGCGGTGGCTTCATCCAGCACCAGAATTTTCGGGTCCAGCACAATGGTGCGCGCGAAAGCCAAAAGCTGGCGCTGTCCCGCCGAGAGATTGGCGCCGTGGGGAGTGAGCCATGTCTGGTATCCCTGGGGCAACCGGCGGATAAAGTCGTCGGCGCCTGTGATGCGGCCAGCTTCTTTCACTTGAGTGTCGGAAATCTCGGAGCGAAACAGCCGGATATTGTCGGCAATGGAGCCAGAATATAAATTGACTTCCTGCTGCACGACCGCGACCCACCGGTGGAGGTCTTCTTGGCGCATGTCACGGATGTCGACATGGTCAATGCGGATAGCCCCGCTGGTGACGTCGTAGAAGCGGGCCAGCAGACTGATGAGCGTGCTCTTGCCCGCGCCCGTCTCCCCGGCGATGCCAATAAACTGACCGGGGGCAATCGTGACATTGATATCGCGGAGAATGGGACGGGCGGGATCGTAGGCAAATCCGACATGGTCGAACTCAATCCGGCCTGTCACGCTGTCCGGAGAAAGAGGGGCGGGAGGGTCAAGGAGCAGCGGCGGGGTGGCTAGCACAGCGCTGACCCGTTCTGCCGAAATCATCGAGGACTGCAGGGTGTTCCAATTCTGCGTCAGCGAGTTGATCGGCTCAAAAAATTGCTGGATATAGGAAATAAAAGCATACAGCACGCCAATTTTAATGGAATGGTGAAATACAGCCATACCCCCGGCCCACGCCATGAATGCCACGGACATGTTGCCGAGCAGGTCAAAACTGCGGTTAAAGAAGACATCCCAGCGAAACTCATTGACGTTCGCGTTTTGGTAGGGGAGATTGAGATGGTTGAACGCTCCGAGCTGCTTTTTTTCCTGGTGGAATACCTGAATGATGCGCATTCCCGTGAGATTTTCCGCTATGAATCCGATGAGGCGCGATTGCCGTGAACGCGTCGTGCTGTAAATTTTATGGAGGTGGGGCCGGAACACGAGGGAAATGGCCACAATGACCGGGATCACCAAGGCGCTCAGCAATCCCAGCTTCCAGTTCAGAATCAGCATGGCGCCCATGACGAGAACAATGGTCAGACCGTCACGGATTACGCTGAGCAGGAACTGGGTGAAGAACTGGCTGATGCGGGTGGTGTCACTGGCCACATTGGTAATCAGCCGGCCTGTGTCATGCGATTCGAAAAAGGCCATGGACAGGGATTCAATGTGGGAAAACAGGTCAATCCGAATTTGGCGGACCACCTGCTGGCCCGCCGACGCAATGACCCGGGTCTGAAACAGGTTGGCCAAGAGTCCTATCAGGGTGATCCCGAGGTATACGACGCCGATCTCGACCAAGGGGGCCAGCACCGCATTGCGCACAAGAAGGTAGCGGTCAATGGCGATCTTGACCAGGTACGGCTGAATGACCTGGGTGAGGTTGTAGACAATGACGAGAGCGATGACCCCGATAAACAGCCGGCTGTATGGCAGAGCATACACCAGCAGTTCCCGGATGGTCTGGGATGAGCCACTCTTGGCAGCGGCATTGCGCTGGACAGAGTCAGCCATGGTTCTCACTTCCTTGCGATTGGATAGCATAGAGACGGGCATAGAAGCCGTTGTTTCTCAAAAGCTGTGCGGGGGTGCCGTACTCGGCAATTTCTCCACCATCCAGCACGACAATGTGGTCGGCCAGACGCAGGGACGACAGCCGGTGGCTGGTGATAATCAGGGTGCGCCCTTTGTCATGCAGCGCCTGCAATGCGTCGAGGATGGTGCTTTCCGTCTTGCCGTCCACGGCACTCAGGCTGTCATCCAAAATGACAATCCGGGAATGGCTCTTGATAAGCGCCCGCGCAATGGCGACGCGCTGGCGCTGGCCGCCCGACAGAGTCAGGCCGTGCTCCCCCACCACCGTGTCAAATCCTTCCGGCATCGTCTGCACGGTCGCCAAAATATTGGCGTCGTGCGCAGCCTGGAGAATCTGGGCTGGGTCTTCTCGCTCGACGGGAAAGGCGATGTTTTGGCCAATGCTGGATGAAAACAGAAACCCATCCTGCGGCACGTAGGTGACCGATTCCCGGAGGTCGGCCCGGGCCACGTCCCGAATGTCGACCCCACCTATCGTGAGGGTGCCCGGAGGCGGGTCCAGTTCGCGCAGGAGCAGGCGGGAGAGAGTGCTCTTGCCCGCCCCTGTGCGGCCTACAATTCCTAAAGTGCTGCCTTCCGGCACCGTGAGGGAAATGTGGCGGAGGACGGGTTCGGAGCCTTCAGGATAGGTAAAGGTCAGGTCATGGAATACAATCGGCCCGTGAACGGGGACTGCGTGGGGATTTTCCGGGTCCGTGATTTGGGGTTCGGCCTGCAGCAGGGTCTCAATGCGCAGGAGCGATGCGGAAGAGTTCTGGAAAATATTGATGACGTTGCCAAACTGCATGAGGGGACGCACCAGCATGCTCAGATAGACCGTGAATGCGACGAACGAGCCAATCGTAATCCGGTGGTCCAGCGTCAAGGCACCGCCATACACTAAGGCGATGGCAAAACTGATTCCGGTCAGCAGGGGAATCAGTGCTTGAAATGTGGTGTTGAGGCGCACTAGCCGCATGGAATTTTCATAAATTGTATCGACCTTGGCGGTGAATCTCTGCGATTCCACGGGTTCATTTCCGGTCGACTTTACTAGCCGGATGCTTTGCAGGCTTTCTTCGGTCATGCCGGCCATGGCCGATAAGGTCTCCTGAACCACTCGGGACTGGCGGCGGATCTTTGGGCCCAGCTTGACCACTACGGCTGGGATCAGCAGCAGGGGAATGAGACTGACAAGGGTCAGCGAGACATTGATGTCCGTAATCGTCATGACCAGGGTGGCCGTGAATAAAAACACCGCCTGCAGCGTCTGGTTGATCCCGCCTGCCAGGGCTTGGCGTATGGCGGGCACATCGTTCAAAACATGGGACAGCAGGTCGCCAACCGTATGCTGTTCGAAATAATGGGACTCGAGGTACTCCCAGTGCCCGAAGAGGCGGCGGCGTAAATCGCCTTCGAAAAGCCGTGCCAGCTTTCCAACGGTGAACTGGCCCACCCCAAACAGCGCGACATAACCAATAGAAACCAGCGCGATCTCGGCTGCGAAGCGCTCAATCATAAGAGGAGTGATGCCCGCACGGAATTGGTCAATGAAATTCCCGATGATGCGGGGAATTTGAACCTGCAGCACTTTGGACAATCCGATGGTCACTATGGCCATGAGATACTGGCCGAGATGGTCCCGGAAAAAATGGCGAATCAGCTTTTGGCCCATAATGCTCCGCACCTCAAATCTAGCCTGCGATATCGTGCGCCTGCTCGTCGTATCAAAACGGGAAAAAATGATAGGTCAGTGGGAAACCCGCTTTATCCCCCAACACAGCCGGTAATCACTCAGTGATGTCGGCGCAGTGCGCCAAGCAAAATGAGGATGACCAGACATGCAATAAAATTCCTCTTCATTGGTAGTCCGGAATGACACAGCATTCCACAGTACCAAAGAACAGGCTAGAGTCATGTTACCACAACCGACCCAGTCACGCCCGCCGGCGCCAGCAATTTGGGCGGCAGTCTAATATTGCGGACGTTTCGCGCTGACAGGTATTACGGGCTGGGAGGAGTTGCATCGCTTGCGCTAATGCCATGATGCCGCATAGTGGCATGGATAAAAATTACACAAGTGCTGAAGCCGCCCGGATTGTGAGCATCAAAGTCAAGGCAGTCCGGCGATGGGGTCGGGAAGGACCCCTAACATGCCAGACCGGTGAAATCGGATCGTATCGGCTCGCCCGCCTGAGGCTGAGGGTCTCAATATCAGGCGCCCGTTTGGTTATCGTCCGGGATTCGGAGCGATCCCCGAACTTTTTCGGAAGGGCAACGATTTTGGCTCCACTCTGGCGGGATCCCATTGCCGGGACTGTGATTCGACGCAGACGAAGGATGCCACCGCCGCCGCCAGCATTTCGGGATCATCCCCCGTTAAACCATGGCCGGCATCGGGGTATTCATGGACCACTGTGCGCCCGCGGACACGGGACAAGATCTGCCGGGTTGCGAGGTGGTCGACCACGGGATCCGCTCCGCCGAGCAAGACCAGAACGGAATGGGAGACCGCGGGAGCACCGCGCATTGCCGCTGTCTGCGCCGCAAGCAATTCGGCCAAAAACCGCAGGTGGTAGCGACGGATCGCAAGGGGATCGGACCGCACGATGGCGTCCAGGTCTGGGTAGCGCGAGATCCCGTCGACCCTCATGGGACGCAAGGATCGCAGCCCGGGCATCAGGACCGACCCCCACCTAATCGCCCGCCGCTGGGCCGGGCTGAGCGCAACCTGAAGCCCAAAGGCGGGGGCACTCAGGACGAGTCCTTGGATGGGAAGATTGTATTGCGCGGCTAGAAACGCGAGGAGACCGCCAAAACTTTCCCCGCCTACATAGAGCGGCAGCCGGGTGGAGTCCGCTTGAATGGTGCCCACCAGGCGGCGGACATCGCCCAGATAGTCAGTATACGCTCGCACCGTGCCCCGAGGGCCGCCGGAACGTCCATGACCCCGTAAATCCGGGAGCCACACCTCAAAACCTTCGAAAGCTAACGCCAGGGCCCATGGCAAGTAATACTCGGAATGCACCAGTGATCCATGGAGAAAGAGCAACCGGGCCCGGGCGCGGGTGACCCGGCGCCCGAACAAATCGTACCTGCAACCGACACTGCGAATTCATACGATGCCTCCGGATTTTGTGGAGGTCGCTAGAGACGCCATCCCAAACGCATCATGATACACCCACAAGGTGGCGGTTTGTTGGAGCCGGTCGGCCAATACAGTCAGGGCCCAAAGGTGAGCCGACGGAGCGGAGAGTCCCCGCGCTACCCCTTGTTGTTGAACGCCATGCCCGCGCATTCCCCTTCCTAGGCCGAAGGCCAGGAGGGGGTCAAGCGGGTGGCGGCCTTCTGGCCGCCTTTCGGGGTTTTTCTTTCGTGCCTTGGGCTTCGACGTAGCGTTTCACCGTCTCTAGCGAGGCTCCGCCGACGCTTCCCACATAATAGGCCCGGTGTCAAAAGTATGGTTTCCAGTAGAACTTTGCGAGATGATCGGCAAACCGGTTGCGCATGCGGCGCGCACTGGCGGATTTGAGATTATTGATCAAGATGGAGATATTGAGCGCCGGATGGATGCCCACCAGAAGATGGACATGATCGGCTTCTCCACCGAATTCGATCAGCGCACAGCGCCAATCCGCGAGAATCGCAGTAAAGGCGTTCCGCAAGGCGTCTAACAATTCTGGCGTCAAGGTTTGACGCCGATATTTGGTTACGAAGACGATATGTAACCGAAGTGCATAGACCGCATGAGACGCGGACATTACCTCGTTGTCATTCATAGTACCCTAATGATATAATGGAAATAAGAACCAATGCAAGGGGAGGTGAGGGAATACTGAACGGCTACAAATTCCGTTTGTACCCTGACGCAGAACAGCAACAGATTTTGTTGCGATGGATCGGGTGCCAACGCCTCATCTACAACGCCAAAGTGCAAGAAGACCGCTATTATCGCCGCTTTCAGCGGCGCATGGTTGGGACTGCCGGCGAAGACATCCCGCTCGATCAACAGTACAGTCGGTTCATTACCGATAAAACGGTCTTTCTCAAACAGGTGCCCTCGCAGATTTTGCGCAATGGGGCGGTCAAATTCCGGCAAGCTGTGTGCCACGAAGGCAACTGGCCCGTTCACGGGCCAGAGCTGAACTATACCATGAGATGAGGGAAGGTCCCTCGAAACCGCCTGACAGGAGGAGGTTTCAAACCACCGTCAGCGGCTCCCGTCAAAAGCGCGGGTCGTGAGCGTGATGGAAAAGGCGGAGCATGACTCCGTCAGGTGAGTGCTGTGGGAGCTGAACGCAAGTGAACCCCTGAAGACGTGTCGAAACGGAAAAGACGTCATCAAAACCGGGGGAACGGCTTGGACCCTGGGATAAGTGGAGCGGAGACCTGTGTACTGGCTCTACGGTGGCCGGCATGAAGGGGGCAGGAACCCAGCATAGGCTCGGGTGTGGAACGTGGGAACCTTCGTTGTGATGTCA
>DAIDDL010000050.1 GCA_027309085.1 Sulfobacillus sp. | reverse complement strand
CCCCGACCTCAAGAATGAGACCATTGCCGCGGTGTTAAATTGCCGGGTCGAGCCCTTGGGCGTCTGGCGCACCGATGGCGCGGCGGGCTATGCCGCCGCAGCGAAAACCCACAAGGCGGATCACGAAGTGACCCTCAGTGACGATCCAGGCGCATCGCACGTGTTCCGGTGGATCAATACCACCATTAGTAATGCGAAGGCCATGATTGACGGCACCTTTCACGGGCGCGGCCGCGCCCGGCGCCAACTTTATCTCGACGAGTTCGCCTATCGATTCAATCGTCGCCATTTTGGCACGCGCATCGCGGATCGTCTCTTGATGGCCTGTCTCGGGACCACTCCTCATCCTTACGGCACGTAATCCGGAGGGCGGATGACATCAGATGTCACGCCGAGGACAGAATGGTCGGTCTATTTCCTCCGTAAATTAGGGATGAAAACCTGGTATGTTATGCAGTGTCATACCTTTAGGAAAAGTGCGCCAAAATATCGCAGGATTTCTCCCATGCACAATTAGATGGAATAATACACCGGAAACTGCGCACAGGTCCCTTCTGGAATTTTTATCCATATAATGCTGTCCCTACAACCTGACTCATCTGGGGATGCATGTTTATAAATGCCGATCGGCTGGATTAAAGTGCCATGGTCATTATATGACGACTAGATCTGTAATTCTTTATGACCGGATATATAGTTGCACGGGAAACCCCGGCGTTCAGGCCGGGGTTTCCCGTTCCTCCTTTCGTTTGTAGAGCGATTTGTGTCCACGAATACCCATAGCCATCTGCCCGTTGAACGAGGGCACAGAAGCGATGGGAGATCCCTTGAACGAGTCCTGCAGGCGTTTGGACGTTGAAGCTGCCGCTGGCCCGTATCGCGACACGGCCCCGGTAACTCCCGACTTTCTGGCCTGTCGTGACGCCGGCTGTCACCAGGTCTCCCGTCTGAAATCCAAAGGCCCGCTTGCTACGGGTGAGATACCCCCGCGGAAAGCCCTGCTTCGTGAGGCGTGTGCGTTGATAACTGCCCCGTCCCGTCGCGGTGACGCGGAGCACAGGCTGAGACCAGCTGTCAAGGACATCAACATGTCCCACGCAGGCGGCATCCAGACAGTGGGCTTTCGGTACTTGGAGCTGGTGACGATTCCGCTTCGTGCGGCCACCGGTCCCGACTTCCACATCTAGATCCGTCGCTTTGAGCCGCTGGAATAAGGCGCAACGGGTGCTGTTGACAGCGGCCGCATCGCGCAGCGGGGCCTTGGCCTGGGCGAGAATCCAGCGCAACGTTTCCGGCTTGCTAGCCAGAAACTCGGCCACCCCCCGGCTGCCCTTGCGCTGATTGCAGGCGTGGCAAGCGATGGTAAGATTACTCACCCGGTTACTGCCCCCTTTGCTGCGCGGATGGATGTGCTCGATCTTTAGCGGTACATGGTGCGCCCCACAATAGGCACAGTGCCGTCCCCATTTTTCCAGGAGATATTCCCGGATCTCGTACCCCATGAGTGTTCCGTGTTGGTACTCGATGCCGGATATTTCGGGGTGTTGTATCTGTTGCAAGTCGAAGCGCACCAATTCTTGAGAAATCGTGATCACGGGTGCCCAGCGCCTGATTCTTTGCACCCAGGCCATCGTCGTATCCACCCGGTGCTGTCACGACGGAGCGAGCCACCCTCTCGGCTTCCTCCGGTTGTTGAAACGGGCCTCGCGATAGCGCAGGCGGGATCGACGAAACCGCCGATGCCCCCGTCGTTGCGTTAAGGCATCGCGGATGGCCTGCCCACGATGATGCAATTCCAGCAGCACAAGAACGGAGGCTTGTCGGGTGGTCGCTCCAGTTGCGAGGTCTACGGATTCGGTTTCTCGCACCAACGCCATCCCGGTCGTTTGACTGCCGGGGTCCAGTTTCAGCCGCAGAAGTTGCAAGGTGGAATTCTCCGCCCGACGATCCCCCAGCCGAATCGCGAAGGGCACCATGCGATGCACCCGGGCTCGCCCGCGTTGCAGGAGCAATCGCGCTCGTTTTTCTGAACATGGCATGAGGGGTTTCTTGTGGGTGTCTAAGACAAATACTGCCATTGTTGACTTTCTCCTTTCCCCTTACGGGGTTGTGGCGCGAGCCTCGCGGCCCGGCTCCCCTCGGGAATGTCTGCAACCGGCTCTCACCTTACGGTGACGACGGAAACCTTCGGCGCTTTCCCTTTCGCCCACATGAGTTCCGCCTTCCAGTGTCCGGGACTGAGGAAGCATCCTGGAGTGGGTCGGGGCGACCTGCTGCAAACAGAGCGGATTGGCTACCGCTTTCCCTGGTCAACCCAGCCTGTGTTCACAAGCTCCGCCCTTCAGGGCGGGGTAGTTGACAAAAAGGCTATCCGCATTCTGTGATCAGTGTAGCAAAGCGGTGCCGCAGAAAGCGCGGCGATCCGTCTTTATGCGTCCCTCCGGTCGACAAAGTCTAGAAAAGCGCCCCACTCCGGCAAGGTCCGACTGATCCCATGGCGTCACACACATCCTTTCAGAACGCTTTGAGGCAATTCACTCGCGGCGATGGCCAATGGCCACCACCACGTGGCGGTCATTCTCTAAAGGACAGATGATCCGGTACGCCCCACTCGGTAGCGCTACAGTCCGGTTTTTTCTCCCTTGCCTTGAGGGGTTTGTCTAACGCCCCGGGGCGAGTCGAGCTCGGCCAGCTGAGTGCGCAAGAATTGCACGATGCGCCGCTGGACCGTAGGATCCAATGTCCGGAGATCGCGATGTGCTGCGACATCAAACTCAACGGTCCAGAGGGAGTTCGCGTTCTATGGCGTCCAATCCGATGCGGGATGGTGTTCTTCCAGGCGGGTCACCGCCAGAAGATAATCTTTCTCCGCTTCGAGGAAGTCGGCAATGGCTTTCTTAGCATAAAAGCTTTTGGTCCGACAGCGCGTTTCGCTATCCGGGGGCAAACGGACGGCAAACGAAGGAGCGAATTTGGAGAAAGAGAAGCGAGCCACGGCTGGTCACCCGCGCAAATACTGATAGTCCGTCTCGCGGCTAATGCCAAAGAGACGGGCCAACTGCGCCTTTG
Organism: Sulfobacillus sp.; assembly: GCA_027309085.1. Classification (GTDB taxonomy): domain Bacteria; phylum Bacillota; class Sulfobacillia; order Sulfobacillales; family Sulfobacillaceae; genus Sulfobacillus. The sequence goes on along the minus strand of DAIDDL010000050.1, from coordinate 25,026 downwards.
CAATTCGGCCGCCGGCTCAGGCCCTAAGGACTTTTTCCGTCCGCGATAGACGCCCCGTTACTGGGCCAGAGCGATGCCTTCCCGCTGCCGTTCGCGCAGCAAAGCTCGTTCAAATTCGGCAAAGGCGCCCATCACGGACAGCATTAGCTGCGCTATCGGGGAGTCCTGCCCCGTAAAGACCATGTGTTTATGCACAAACTCCACCGCCATGCCGCGCGGCCGCAAGTCAGCCATGTTGCAGGCCAATCGGTCCATGCTGTGGGCGACACGGATTTGGCCGCGCTCAAAACGGCAGATGAGATGATTGTACTGCCAGGGTGGGAGCGATCACGGAGCGCGCGTATCGAAGTCCGGTTGGCCCGCCCATGTGAACCTTGGGCGACTGGCGATTAGCGTATGCGCGGGAGCATACAATGACACCATCAACGCGCGGCATTTACCACAGGCGGAAAATTAAGGAATCGTTGCCATACCCCTAATGTGCGGCCTCGTGAGACCACAGAGGAATCGACCTCCCCATGAAAGCGCACTATGATGTTCGCCAGATCTAGCGCCTCGGCCCCTGCCGACAGGAGCGGTCAAGCCGGCCGAGAAGGGAATTTTTCATGCGGCGGGGCGAGGCGGAGCATCATGGGAAACTAACGCGGTTTCGGTCCAATGGCACACAACTCTCAATATGGCCAAAATGCGACAGGGCATTAATTGCGGTCCAAGCCCGGCTTTAGTTCGTATTTGCGGCCGTGAACCGCAGCATTGACCTACCACGTGCAACAGCAACTACGATAGATGACCATTCCCCACCCAATGAGAATGGGTATGATCCGATTGTCGAGCGACCAGCTGACGGCTTGCCTCGGCCAGTGTGGCAAATAGCCGATGTGGCCGACTCCCGGATGTGCGATGACGTGGGCTAACCATTCAAGGGTGCCGACAAAACCGAGAGTCCCTCCGATGTACAAGGCGGAGACGAATTTTTCTGTTCAATTCCCCGCAGAAATACGCTATAGTGAAAACCGTAGCCATTTTATGAGGGACTGAGGTGTCCGGATGAATTCGAAGCTTCGCACCAAGGAAACAGCGATGCTTTGCCAAGCATTCTTGTCGCTGGAATCCGAAGAGGAGTGTCTGGCATTCTTTGAGGATATCCTGACAGTACAGGAAATGCAGTCCATCGCGCAGAGACTTTCTGTCGCGAGAATGCTGGACCAAGGTCAGACTTACGATGATATTGCCCGTATTACAGGGGCGTCGTCCGCGACAATTTCCCGGGTAAAGAGGGCGCTCTCTTTTGGAGCTGACGGATACCGTGTCGTGCTCGACAAATTGCATGGCTCCCCGCACTAATTTTTTTGGCCAGCGACTTTAGCGCGCTAATTCATTAGGGAGGCGATGCCGGTGAGTGACATGGCAATGTTGGCTGAGGCGGGATTCAGGGAAAACGGACGGGTCAAGGGATATGCTTGGCTCGACCCGACGACCCTGGAATTGTGGTACTGCATGCCTAACTACCTCTTGGCCCTTCAAGAGCTGGAGGGATTTGCGGCGGTGTTGAATGGTCGGCCGGTGGAAGTTGGGGAGATCGACCGGGATACTCCGGGATTGGAAGCTTCCCGCACAAACTGCGCACGGGCCCGCGTGATATTCCAAAACGCGCCAGACGGCCTGCAGTACGCTCCAAGCAATTGCGACGCATTCCATTAGCTAGACCCCATTCCCGTGATATAATGGCAGTTGAGGATGTTACGGGAGGCTGCCATGGATTTACAGCAGGAATTGAATGATCAACAACGCGAAGCATGTGAAATAATTGAGGGCCCGCTGCTTTTGCTGGCGGGAGCGGGCAGTGGCAAAACACGCACACTGACATACCGCATTGCGCATTTGCTGCAAAATCACCAGGTATATCCCAGTCAGATTCTGGCTTTCACCTTTACCAACAAGGCAGCGCGCGAGATGCGGGACCGCATTGACCGCCTGGTGGGAGAAGAGGGCCGGTCCATGTGGGTGGGCACGTTCCACTCAATCGCCATCCGCGTACTGCGCCAGGATGTCCAGCTATTGGGCTATGGGCCACAGTTCTTGGTTTATGACGCGGATGACACCAAGGGCGTTGTCAAAGAGATTATCAAGGAATGGGGCTGGGACGACAAGCAATGGCCAGCGGCGCAGTTCGTGCATGCCATCAGCCGGGCGAAGAATGGTTTTATTTCCCCTGAGACCTATCCGTCTCAAGGATTTGCCGAAGAGAAAATTCAGCAAGTGTACAAGCAGTACCAGGCACGGCTGAAAATGCTTAACGCCCTGGACTTCGATGACCTGATCTACTTGACGGTCAAGCTGTTTGACCAGTTTCCCGACGTCCTGGAACGCTACCAAAAACGCTTCCATTATATTTTTGTCGATGAATACCAGGACACGAATCTGGCGCAGTACCGGTTGATTCAGCATCTTGCCCGGGTGCGCCAGAATCTTTGTGCCGTAGGGGATGACGACCAAGCCATTTACGGGTGGCGCGGCGCGGACATGCGCAACATTCTGGAATTCCAGCGCGACTTTCCTGGCGCTCATATCATTCGCCTGGAGCAAAATTACCGTTCCACCCAGAATATTTTAGATGCGGCCAACGCCGTCGTGGCCCACAATGAGGAGCGGCTGGGCAAGAGCCTGTGGACCACCAAAGGCGAGGGCCGGAAGATTCGGCTGTACGAGGCGCCGGACGAAGAGTCTGAGGCGTGGTTTGCTGCGGAAATGATTCACGAAGCCGTGCGGCGTGGCCACAGCCTGTCGGACTGCGCTGTCCTGTACCGGACCAATGCGCAGTCGCGCGCATACGAAATGGCCCTGGCCCGTGCGGGCATCGCCTATCGTCTGGTTGGGGGCAAGCGTTTTTACGAGCGCAAGGAAGTCAAAGATTTGCTAGCTTACCTCAAAGTTTTATTCAATCGGCGGGATGATTTCTCTCTGGCCCGCATTATCAATTTCCCTCGCCGGGGCATCGGCGACGTGGCCATTGAGAAAATCAAGTCCTACCAGCAGGCCAATGGCCTTTCACTTTTTGAGGCGCTAGGGCAGGCAGCCATGGTGACCGGGCTTTCTTCCCAAGCCCAAAAGGCCTGCCGGGAGCTCTACCGGCTATTCGAAAGCTGGCAGGAAGCGCTTGAGGGATCCCTGGCCGAACTCACGCAGAAAGTCGCCGAAGAGAGTGGCATCATGGCCTTGTTCCGTATGGACCACAGCCGAGAGGCGCAGGACCGTATGGAAAATATTGGAGAACTGTTGTCGGAAGCCAAACGGTTTGAGGATGACCAGGGGACTAACGATCTTGGGGAATTCTTGGCGCAGGTGGCCCTGGTATCCGACTGGGACCAAACCCAAGAAGACAGTGGAGGAGTCTGGCTCATGACTCTTCACAGCGCCAAGGGGCTGGAGTTTCCCGTGGTGATTATTGGCGGCTTGGAAGAAGGCATCTGCCCCCACATGCGCTCGATTGACGAAGGCAACCTGGAAGAAGAGCGGCGCCTGATTTACGTCGGCATTACCCGGGCCCAGGATGAACTCTACCTGTCCTACGCTAAAACCCGCACAATGCTGGGGCGGACACAGCAGAATCCTGTGTCCCGCTTCATTGCGGAGATTCCTGCACCCCTGATTGATATGCCCAAGCGCGTCGCCCCTGCCGACCGGGCCACGACGCAGAAGGACCACCAGCTTACGGGACTGGTGATGGGGGAGAAAGTGCGGCATCCCCGGTTCGGGTGGGGTACGATCGTGGCGATGCGGGGCGAAGCTGAGAATCTGGAATTGACGATCGCGTTCCCTGGCGGAGGGGTGCGTTCCTTTCTGGCCCGGTTTGCGCAGCTCAGCCGCGAAGGAGCGGAGTCGCTGTAATGGCCTGGAACGGTGGCGAAGCGGCGGATCGTCTACGGCAGCTGCAAGAGGCGGTGGCCTACCACAATCACCGCTATTATGACTTGGATGATCCCGAGATCACCGATGCCGAATATGACACTCTGGTTCAGGAACTGGCGTCTTTGGAGAAACAGCAGCCAGAATACCAGTCGCAGGGCTCCGTCACCGGAAGGGTAGGCGGGACCGTTACTGCGGCTATGGGCGTGGTGCACTTTGCGTCTTCGGTGCTGAGTCTCAACAACGTGCACAGTGAAGAAGAACTTCAGGAATTTTACCTGCGGGTCAGTGCGGCGCTTGGGCAGGAGCGACCAAGTTTCACAGCAGAGCTGAAGATCGACGGGCTCAGTGTCGTGATCTGGTACCGTGACGGGATTTTGCAAAAGGCCGCTACCCGTGGCGATGGAAACAGCGGGGAAGACGTCACCGCCAATGTGCGCATGATCCGGGACATTCCGCAAACGTTGGCGCAGCCCGTCAGCTTGGAAATTCGCGGGGAGGTGTATATGCCCCGCAGCGCCTTTGAGTCGCTGAACCAGAACCGCGAACAGGAGGGACTGGCTCTTTTCGCCAACCCCCGCAATGCAGCGGCCGGTTCCTTGCGCCAGCTTGACCCGCTGGTGACGGGATCACGGGCGCTGTCTGCGTTTTTCTACCAGATCCGCCAGTGGGGAGAACCGCATGATTCCGTCAGCACGCAGCATGGGGCCCTGGAGTTTTTGGCCGGGCTGGGACTGCCTGTGGAGCCGCACTACCAGTTTTGCGAAAGCTATGAGGCCGTTGTGTCTTATGTCCGGCAATGGGAGAGCGCGCGCCGCGATCTGAATTATGATACGGACGGATTGGTGCTGAAACTCGACAATCTGTCTTTGCAGCCCGTTCTGGGAGACACCCAAAAGGCGCCGCGCTGGGCCGTGGCTTATAAATTCCCCCCGGAAGAGGTGCTTACCCAGATTCTCGCCATTGAGATCTCCGTAGGGAGAACGGGAGTTCTGACCCCCACCGCGATTTTAAAGCCGGTGCGGGTGGCCCAGACGACGGTGAGCCGGGCATCTTTGCACAACGAAGACATTATTAGGGAACGCGATATCCGGGTGGGTGACACGGTATACGTGCGCAAGGCCGGAGAGATTATTCCGGAAGTCGTGCGGGTGGAAAAATCCCTGCGCCCCGCAGGCTCGGTTCCCTTTGTCTTCCCAGAACGCTGCCCCGTGTGCGGGTCGCAGGCAGTGCGGCTGCCGGGCGAAGCCGCGTACCGGTGCACAGGAGGCATGGCCTGTCCGGCTCAAGTGCGGGAAAGCCTAATCCATTTCGGGTCGCGCGATGCGATGGACATCGAAGGGCTGGGCGAGAAAACGGTGGATCTCCTCCTGGCTGCGGGTCTTGTGGCGCGGGTGGACGACATTTACCGGCTGTCCGCGGACAGTCTCCAGGGACTGCCGCGATTTGGAGCCCTCTCTTCACAAAAACTTTTGCAAAGCATTGAGGAGAGCAAGCACCGCGCACTGGACCGGCTGATCTTTGCTCTCGGCATGCGCTATGTGGGGCAGCGTGTCTCCACTCTGCTGGCGCATCACTTTCATACCATGGACCAATTGCAGGCGGCATCGATGGAGGACTTGGTGCAGGTGGAAGAAATTGGCGAGACTATTGCCGACAGTGTGGTCCACTTTTTTACGCAGCCGCTTAATCAAGACGTGATTGCCCATCTCAAAGATCTCGGGCTCAACATGGTGGAGCAGGAGAGCTTGGTGGCACAGACCCCACTCACTGGGAAGGCCGTGGTCGTCACGGGAACGTTTGTGCAGATTCCCAGAAAAAGTCTGGAAGCGTGGATAGGCCAGATGGGCGGGAAGGTAACCGCGGCCGTATCCCAGCGCACGGCCCTCGTGGTGGTGGGAGAGAAGCCCGGGTCGAAAGCGGCCAAGGCCCGCGATTTGCAGGTTCCCATCATGACGGAACAGGAGTTCTTTGGCTGGATGGCGGATTCGGGATTTCCGGTGCGGACTCCGGGCGGCCTAGCCTGAGCGCGGAAACAGGAAGCGCAGACCATTGCAGGGGACCGGACCAGACCGTATAATAGGTCCGATTAGTATTGTCGGATTCTGTCTCATTATCCTTGTCTTCTTTAAAGATTTTCAGAACATTTTGCGCAGCGGGAAGGAGAGAGCGGTGTGCCGCATAGAGTACTGGATGTTCGGAATTTGAGCACCTACTTTTTCACGGAAGACGGGGCGGTAAAATCCGTGGACCAGGTGAGCTTCCATATTGACTCGGAAGAGACGCTGGCTGTCGTTGGAGAGTCAGGGTGCGGCAAGAGTGTGACATCGCTGTCTATCATGCAACTGATTCCCTCGCCCCCCGGGAAGATTGTGGGAGGGGAAATTCTTTTTCAAGGCGAGGATCTCTTAAAGAAAAGTGCGGAAGAAATGCGGAAAATCCGCGGCAACCAAATCGCTATGATCTTCCAGGAGCCGATGACTTCTTTGAACCCGGTGTACACCATCGGAGATCAGATTGCCGAGGCCGTTCTCTTGCACCAGAAGGTGGATAAGAGGCAGGCATGGGCGCGGGCTGTGGATATGCTCCGGGAAGTCGGCATCCCGTCGCCCGAAAAGAGAGCCCAGGAGTATCCGCACCAAATGTCCGGCGGCATGCGCCAGCGCGTCATGATTGCCATGGCGATGTCTTGCAATCCCGCACTGTTGGTCGCGGACGAGCCTACCACGGCCCTGGATGTGACGATTCAGGCCCAGATTCTGGACTTGATGCGAAAACTTAAACAGGAGTTCCATACCGCGATTATGCTGATTACCCATGATCTGGGTGTGGTAGCGGAGATGGCCGACCGCGTGGTGGTGATGTACGCTGGCAAGATTGTGGAGGAAAGTCCAACGGTGGACTTGTTCCGGGAGCCTTTGCACCCGTACACCCAGGGGCTTTTGGATTCCATACCGCGGCTGGACCAGCCCACTACGGAGAAATTGCACGTGATCGAAGGCACTGTGCCCAACCCGCTGCACTTGCCCAAAGGGTGCACATTTGCTCCACGGTGTCCCAAGGTGATGGATATTTGCCGGGAAAAGCCGCCGCTGCTCACTGAGGTGTCGGACGGGCGCAAGGTGAGCTGTTGGCTGCATGTGGACCCGCAGCATGTGGATCCGCCGAAAGACGGGTCGGGGAAGGAGGTGGCATCATGAGCGCTGTGATGGAAAATGAACCGCATGAGGTATTGATGGAGGTCCGCGACCTGACCAAGTACTTCCCGATTACCGGGGGGCTGTTTTCGCGGGTGGTTGGACACGTCAAGGCCGTGGACGGGGTCAGCTTTGATTTGAGGCGGGGTGAGACCTTGGGACTGGTCGGGGAGTCCGGGTGCGGGAAAACCACCACGGGCCGGGCCGTGCTGCGGCTCATCGAACCGACGTCGGGCACGATTAAATTCGAGGGCAAGGACATCACCCATGTCAACAAGCAGCAGATGCGTGCGCTGCGCCGGCAGATGCAGATTATCTTTCAGGATCCGTTTGGGTCTCTGAACCCGCGCATGTCCGTCGGGCAGATCATCGAGGAGCCGCTCGTTATTCACCATATGGGCAACCGCAAGGAGCGCGAAGCCCGGGTGCGGGAGCTGCTGGATGTGGTGGGGCTGGCTTCGTACCACCTGCGGCGTTATCCCCATGAGTTTTCCGGAGGTCAGAGGCAGCGGATTGGAATTGCCCGGGCCCTGGCTCTGAACCCCAAATTGATCGTGGCTGACGAGCCGGTTTCCGCCTTGGATGTGTCGATTCAGTCCCAGATCCTCAATCTTCTGGAGGACCTGCAGGCGGAATTTGGCTTGACTTATCTCTTTATTGCCCATGGGCTGAACGTGATCCGCCATATTTCTGACCGGGTGGGTGTGATGTACCTCGGCGCTATGGCGGAGATTGCCAGTTCGGAGGATATTTACCGGAAGCCTCTCCATCCTTATACGGAGGCGCTGTTTTCGGCCATTCCCATTCCTAATCCGGACATTAAGCGCGAGCGGATCATCTTGCAAGGAGACGTGCCCAGTCCGGTGAATCCGCCTGCAGGCTGCCGGTTCCACACACGGTGCCCGATTGCGCAGGAGAAATGCCGAATTGACCGTCCCATTCTCAAGCAGAGCGAACCTGACCACTGGGTAGCGTGCCACTTCCGGTAAAAGATCAGATGAGAGGCGGGTTCTCCCGCCTCTCATCTGATTACCCGGCGAATTTGCACTAGAGTCACCACAGGGGGACTAGGAGGAGTGGACCGCCACCAGGGCAGGGTGGCGGTCCACTGTCCGGTCGCCAAGACCGTTTCCCCTACGCGCAGGTGCGCCGGCAGAGGTACGGCGGGACCCACAGCGGACGCTGTCTGCGGATCGTCAAACACAATGGAATCCACCTCGATTTCGATAAAGCCTGCATCGAAGCTTTCTCCGATATGGGTGACAGTCCCCGTGCGGGTCAGCGTATACTGCCCGGTTTTGCGGGGAAAGAACATCCCGAGGATCACCACACACAGCCCTAGCCCAGCCACTGGAATCAGACCGCTCCTGCGCACGCTACGCCCCCCCTCTCTTGTCGCTCCCGGCAGACACTGGGGCCCGAGGAGTTTGCCCATCTGGTATCACAGTAACTTTATTATACGCCAGGCGACGGCTCCAAGCCGGAGGCAATCCCCAGCTGCGCCGCAGCCGCGCGGATTTTGGCACAAAACCGCCCGGGTCCTGCGTTTTACTCTATTCTCGAGCATGGTATACTTTGGAGGTTATGGAGGGATATGCAGTGGCCTTGTCAGAAGAACAGGTGAAACATGTGGCGCGGTTGGCGCGCCTGCGTTTGGAAACAGGAGATATTGCCCAAGTGACCAGAGATCTTGGCAGAGTTTTGGATTATATGACACAGTTGAACGCAGTGGACACAGAGAATGTCGAGCCAACCATGCATGTCATTGGACTGGCGATGCCGCTGCGCGAAGACCGGGTGAAGCCGTCTCTTACGGCCGAGGCCGCTTTGAAAAATGCCCCGGATCCGCGGGACAATATGTTCGGTGTCCCCAGAATTATGGATGGAGGGGACTCTTGATGCGGATCTATGAGATGACGGCGGGAGACATTGCCTCGAAAGTGCGACGGAAGGACCTGTCGGCCACCGAGTGCATGGAGGAGATCGCGGAGCGGATTGGACGGGTGGAACCCTCTGTGGGGGCGTTTTTGCACCTGAATCTTGATGAGGCAATGCGCCAAGCGCGCGCCATTGACAATTTGCCCAGCGGTGAGCGGGAACGGCTGCCCCTAGCGGGCGTGCCAGTAGCGGTCAAGGACAATATGGCGACGCAGTCCATGCCTACGACGGCGGCATCAAAAATTTTGGAGGGATTTGTGGCGCCCTATGATGCGACAGTGGTTTCCCGCCTGCAGCACGCGGGAGCGGTGATCGTGGGAAAAACCAACATGGACGAATTTGCCATGGGATCCTCGACGGAGCACTCGGCTTACCAGCTGACCCGAAATCCCTGGGACCGGGACCGGGTCCCCGGGGGGTCGAGCGGCGGGTCCGCTGCGGCCGTCGCTGCCCAGATGGTGCCCGTGGCTCTCGGCTCCGATACCGGCGGCTCTATCCGGCAGCCTGCGAGCTACTGCGGGGTGACGGGATTCAAGCCTACCTACGGACGGGTGTCACGCTACGGTCTCATTGCCTTTGCCTCAAGTTTGGACCAGATTGGGCCATTGGCCCGGAACGTGGATGACGCGTCCCTCATTTACGAGGTGATTGCCGGCTATGACCCGCTCGACGCCTCGTCTCTGCGGGTGGAGAAGGCGCTGCCCAAGGCGACGGATGTCTCTTGGGCCAATGTGCGTATTGGCGTTCCCAAACAATATGGGTCATCAGGTCTTGACGCCAGTGTGCAAGCGCGTCTGGCCGAGGTGATCTCCCGCTTGGAGTCCCAGGGAGCGTCGGTGGTGGAAGTGTCTCTGCCCCACACGGAGTACGCCATTGCGGCGTATTACCTGGTGGCGCCTGCCGAGGCCTCCAGCAATCTCTCCCGGTTTGACGGGGTGCGCTATGGATACCGGGCTTCTGGCGCGGATTTGCTGGAAATGTATGAGAACACGAGAGCCCAGGGATTCGGAGAGGAAGTCAAGCGCCGGATTCTGCTTGGAACCCATGCCCTCTCGGCTGGCTATTACGATGCGTACTATCTCAAGGCGCAAAAGATCCGCACATTGATCCGCCAAGATTTTGAGCAGGCCTTCGCGGCAGTTGATGTGATTCTCACACCGACTACGCCTGACTTGGCATTCCGGTTTGGTGAAAAAAGTCAGGACCCTTTGCAAATGTACCTGTCGGACGTTTATACGGTGACAGCCAATCTGGCGGGAATTCCCGCTATCTCCACGCCTGCCGGACTGGCAGGCGGGCTTCCGGTGGGAATGCAGTGGCTGGGCCCTATTATGGGCGAGGAATCGCTGCTGCACATCGCGCGGGGATTTGAAAAGCTGTGGCCATCCGAAGGGTGGCCTGCGTTAGGAGGCGAGGCATGAATAGCACCTATGAAGTGATCATCGGGCTGGAGGTGCATGTAGAGCTCAAGACGCAATCCAAGCTCTTTTGCTCCTGCTCAACAGAGTTTGGGGCGGAACCGAACACGCATACCTGCCCTGTCTGCCTGGGCATGCCGGGAGTGCTCCCTGTGCTGAATGAAGCGGCGGTGGCCTGCGCGGTGAAGGCGGCGCTGGCGCTGAACTGCACTGTGCACCCCTTTTCCAAGTTTGACCGCAAGCAGTACTTTTACCCGGACCTGCCAAAAGCCTACCAAATTTCCCAGTATGATGAGCCCCTGGCTGAGCACGGGTCTGTCCCCATTGTTATAGACGGCGCGGTGGCCAAGACAGTGGCGGTCCGCCGCATTCACATGGAAGAAGATGCGGGAAAGCTGAACCACCTGGGCCAGCGCCTGGGAGATGCCAAGGGTTCCCTGGTGGATCTGAACCGGGCGGGGGTGCCTCTCGTCGAAATTGTGTCGGAACCTGATATGCGCTCCGCGGATGAGGCGCGCCTGTATCTGACAGAACTGCGCAATGTCCTGAGCTATCTGGATATCTCCGACCTGCGCATGGAGGAAGGCTCTATGCGCTGCGATGCCAATGTGTCCCTGCGCCCCTTAGATTATCACGGGTCTTTGGAAGACCTGCCCCGGGTTGAGATAAAGAACGTCAACTCGATCCGGAATGTGTACAGGGGCATTGAATATGAGATCGCCCGGCAGGCAGAGAAAATGGGCCGCGGCGAGAGAATTGTGAAGGAAACGCGGGGCTTTGACGACCAGAATGGGAGGACCTACAGTCAAAGGAGCAAGGAGGAAGCGAATGATTACCGGTACTTCCCTGAGCCGGACCTGCCTCCTCTGGTCCTGACCGCCTCTTATATCGAAGAGGCAGCCCAGAGTCTCCCGCCGTCGCCGATGGCGATCCGGCAAGAACTGGCGGAGGCTGGCGTGACGGCCAATGACGCGGAAGTGATTGTGGCCGACCGCGCAGCCCTTGAGTACTGGCGGAGTGCCACTGCGGTATTTGCGGACAAGCGTCAGGTGACCAACTGGATGCTGTCTGATGTATCCCGGCTGCTCAACGCTTATGGCGACACTTTCTGGACGGCCCGCGTTGGACCCCAGGCTCTGGCGGACCTGCTGGCTCTGATTGAGCGCGGAACGCTGTCCGGGCGCATGGCCAAAGAGGTGCTCGACCGCATGTACGAGACGGGCGGCCGCGCTGAGGATATCGTTCAGTCCATGGGCGTCAGCCAGATTACCGACAAGGCAGCCATCCAGGCAGTTGTCCAGCAAGTGGTGGCAGGCAATCCGCACGTGGTTCAGGATTATCTCAGTGGAAAAGATAAGGCCCTGGGATTTCTTGTCGGGCAGGTCATGAAGCAAACCAAGGGCCAAGCCAAACCCGATATGGTCAATGCCATTCTCAAAGATGTGATGGCGGACTATGCGAAAGCCTAGGCGTCTTGCCGACCATGCCCACATCCGCGTCGTAGCGCCCGCTTCCCCCTGCCAGCCAGCCGCGGTGGAAAGGACCGCCAGCTGGCTGGAGGAACGCGGGTACCGTGTGTCCGTGGGGGAGCATGTTTACGATGTGCACCGTATCTTCGCCGGGAGCGATGAGGACCGCGCCCGAGACCTTATCGATGCCCTGCTCGACCCGTCCGTTGATGCGGTGTTTGCTGCCCGCGGAGGGTATGGCAGCGTGCGCCTCATCCCATACCTGGAGCAGCAGGACCTGTCCCGTGCGGACCCGAAAATATTTTTAGGATACAGCGATATGACGGCTCTGCACAGTTATTTCCACAGCCGATGCGGGTGGGTGACTTTCCATGGACCCATGATGGAGAGCCGCTGGCCAGGGATTCAGGGGGACACCGCCCTGGGCGTATTGCGCGGGGAGGTGACGGTGCTGGGGCCGGGTCTGCTGGAGCCCCTGCAGCCCTCCGCGCCCCCGCCTGCGTGCCCCTGGTATGGCGGCAACTTAACGGTGCTGGCGTCTTTGGCGGGGACTCCGTACTTTCCCGTCCTGGCTGGGGCGGTCCTCTATTTGGAGGACGTCCAGGAAGCTCCGTACCGCATTGACCGCATGCTGCAACAGCTGCAATTGGCCGGATGTCTGGAGGGTGTGGAGGGCATTGTATTTGGGGAAGCCACCCACTGTGACCCGGAGGGGGCGGGCTACACGGTGCAAGACGCGCTTCAGGATTTCTGCAGCCAGTGGCAGATCCCGGGCTGGTGGGGGTTCCCGGCAGGCCATGGGGACACCAACTTGGCATTGCCTTTGGGTGTGGCGGCGCAGTTCAAAGAGCACAGCCTGTACATGGTGGAGGAGGCGGTGACATGAACGCCATCTTGGAAGAAGACCAGACGGTGACGATTGAGCGCATGGGACAGTCTGGCCAGGGGATCGCCTATCTCCCCGATGGGCGCATATTTTTTGTTGATGGGGCCCTGCCGGGAGAAAAGGTCCTGGCCCGGGTGACCCAGGTCAAACCCCGCTACGCCCGCGGTCGGCTTGTTGCGGTGCTCGCACCCAGCCCCGAACGGATCACCCCGGTGTGTCCCTATGCCGGGGAATGCGGCGGATGTTCTTTCCAGCACTGGGACTACCCAAGGGAACTGGCCTACAAGGAGAACTGGGTCCGCCAGGCTCTGACGCGCCTTGCCAAGATGCCGGACCCACCGGTCCGGCCCATCATTGCCGCTGGCGCACCGGACCACTACCGGAATAAAGGGCAGTTCCCCTGGGGCCAGCAGGGCGGGCGCCTGACGCTCGGACTGTACGAGCGCGCAAGCCACCGCCTGGTCGACCTGGACCACTGCGCCATCCAGGACGACTTGATTAATGGGGTCTTGCGCCACGCACAAGAGCTGGCCGCCCCTTATCATTTCACCGCATACCGCGAAAAGACGGGAACGGGACTTCTGCGCCACCTTGTGGTCCGCTCCTCACACGCTACCTCGGATGTGCTGGTGCTGATTGTGGCCACGGCCTCTGACCCTCGCCTGTCCTTGCTGGCGGCCGACCTGATGCAGGCAGATGCCCATATCAAAGGCGTGGGGCTGAACATCAATAGCGAGCGCACAAACCGCATTCTAGGAGGATCCACCACCCTCCTCCAGGGACAGAGCTCGGTCATCGACAAAATTTTAGGGATGTCGTTTCATGTGTCGTTTGAATCGTTTTTTCAGGTCAACCCAGAGCAGGTGGGACGCTTGTACCAACTCGCCGTGAGCGAGATCCCTCTGGGAACGGGTGTGGTATGGGACCTCTACGCCGGGGTCGGCACGCTGGCCGCTCTGGCAAGCCCCCGCGCAGCGGCCGTGCATGCCATTGAACTGAGTGCGGCAGCCGCGGATGACGCACGCAGGAACTTTGCCCTGAACGGTCTGGACAATGTTCACATGACCACGGGGCGGGTTGAGGAGCTTGTCGACCGCAGGAGTCTGCCCCGGCCGGATGTGGTGATTATGGACCCGCCGCGCAAGGGTGTCGATGCCAGTGTCTTGGGAAAACTGCTGGAACTCGGGCCGGAACGCATCGTTTATATCAGCTGCAATCCCGATACACTGGGCCGGGACATCCAACTCCTGCAAACGGATTACAGCTTGCGCCAGACTACTCCGGTGGATATGTTCCCCCGCACTGACCATGTGGAATCTGTCTCGGTGCTTATTCGTCAGCCGCGATGATCTGACGGCGCAGCGCCATCCAGACGATCCATGCCACAATGATGCCAGAGAAGCCGACCATAGCGCCAATCGCCTCCCCCTTTGCCAGAGGCGAGGCAATAAGACCGACAAACACCACCAGGATGACAAAATAGGTCGTGTATGGGAATCCCCACAGCTTGTAGGTCAGGCGGCTGGGATGGTGTTTCTGGAGATAGGGGCGGTAATACAACTGGGTTAAGAGGACCATAAACCAGATGAACATCGCTTGAAACCCCGTGGCCGTGACCAGGTAGGCGTACGCCTTTTGCGGCAGCGCGTACGCGAGGATAATGGTCAGGGCCAGCAAGCCGGCGCTCATCCAGATGGCATTGGCAGGAATGCCTTTGGCATTCAGCCGGCCTAAGACCTTGGGCGCTTGGTGAGCGTGCGACAGCCCGTAGAGGACCCGGACGTTGGAATACAAGGCGGCATTCATCGTCGACAAGACGGCAAAGAGAAGCACAAAATTCATGATGAGGCCGGCATACGGCAGGCGGGTGGCGCGGATGGCGAGCACAAAGGGCGAGACCGATGAGGACATGTGGTTCCATGGCACTAAATTGAGAATTAGGGTGATCGAGCCGAGGTACATCACGACGATCAGGAACACGGTCCAGCGTACGGCTTTGGCAATGGTTGGGGTGGGATTTTTAGTTTCGGCGGCAGCCAAGCCGATGACGCCCGTCCCTGCATAGGCAAAGAGGACCAGCAGAAGAGCTGGGCTGGCATGAAGCCAGCCCTCTGGAAGCCAGCCGCCGTGGCGGGTCAGAGATGCTAGCCCCTGCGGCGCGACAAACGACGGCGTGCTGGGCAGAACATGGGTGACAGCCAGGATGCCGACGGCCAGAAATGCCAGCACGGCTACGGTCTTGATTCCGGCCATGATATTTTCCACGGTGCCGAATCCCCGCACACTGACAAAGTTGACGGCAATGATAAACACAGAGTATGCGAGCGACCAGACCCATAAGGAGATGCCCGGAAACCACAACCGTGAAAACAGGCTCGCCGCCGTGACTTCACTGGACATCGTCAGGACACTGGAAAACCAGAAGATCCAGCCCGCTACAAAGGTCCACCCCGGACCCAGCACGGTGTGCGTGTAGTTCAGAAAAGACCCCGGAGTGGGAGAGGCGACGGACATTTCGGCCAGCGCAGAAATTTCCAGATACATGGCAAGCGCGGCAACGGCAAAGAATAGGAGAATGGCTGGCCCAGCCAAGCGTATCGCCAATCCGCTGGCCATAAAGAGTCCCGATCCCATAACGCCGCCGATCGTCAGCAGGGTGAGTGTGGGAGCTGTAAGGCTCTTTTGAAAGGAGTGGGTCCGGTGCCTGCTTTTATGAGGCAGATGGGTCTTTCCCGATTTAATACTCAAATAATTGCCCTCCCGTCACGTCATGATGGTAGGATGTATTGTTGACGGCAAGCCTATACCCATCCACAATGAAAGAGAGGGCTATCCGCATTGGACGAGGATAAACGCACTCCGGCGTTTTCACGCACAGAAATGACCGAACTGGTCTTGCCCGGCGATTCCAATCAACTGGGCAATATTCTAGGCGGCCGGATTATGCATTGGATTGATCTGGCGGCAGCCATCGCGGCCGCCAGGCACGCGGGGCGTGTCGCGGTGACAGCTTCTATGGACTCCTTAGAGTTTATCCACCCCGTCAAAGTGGGTCAGGTTGTACGGTTGGTGGCCCAGGTGAACTGGGTGGGGAAGACGTCGATGGAAATTGGCGTGGATGTGTTCCGTGAGGACCTCAATGCGGGCGATGTCAAGAAGACGAGCACAGCCTATTTGACGTTTGTGGCCTTGGATCAAGAGGGCAGGCCGGTTCCGGTGCCCCCTCTGCTATGTGAGACGCCAGAGGAAGAGGCGCGCTTTCATGCCGCCGAAGAACGCCGCAAGGAGCGTTTGAGACACCGCCACCGCCCCGGATAGAGGGGTAAGATCCATGGGTCGGCGCTTTGGGGGGCACTGAACAGGCCAAAGGGCCAGCATCTTGAAAAAGGTGCTGGCCCTTTGGCATTGCCGCGGAAAGAAAGCGGGACAGTGTGGTGCTGACCCGCCGCCCCGGCAGCACCCGGCATGGGAAATACTGCCCGCACCCATGGGGCCGGGCCGCAAGCATCAAAAGCTCCGCGGCAAGCTGGCACATGGGAGCAGGCGGCAAAATGGATTTTCCCCGATCGGCTAGAGAGCCATGGGAACTAGTTAATGCGGGGCGATTTATTTAACTGAAGGCGCGGTAGAGTATGCGGCAAACACGCGCTCACCTACCGTTTGTCGGACGTCCACGCGCCCAAGAGACGTCTGCGCCCTAGATGGTGCGGGGATATCCAGCATAAGCCCTGCTCCGCGCGTGCCATGGCCTCTGACGCTAAGGTTCGGACAAATCACTCATATCGAAATTCGGGGTTGACGAATGATGGTCATAGAGGTAATCTCTTTTTAAACAAGCGCTTGCTAGGTTAAATTCTTCCGTGAATCAAAAGGGGGTTGTGAGCACATGGATGATGTGCAGCGTGTGAACGACTTTAAGGCCCGTATCGGGGCAGGAGAGAAAATTGAGTCGACGGACTGGATGCCCAAGGAGTACCGCGATCTGCTCATTAAGCAAATCCACATGCACGGTATCAGCGAAATAATGGGTGCGTACCCCGAGAAGGAATGGGTGGGCAAGGCGCCGACGATTCGCCGGAAACTGGCGCTGAATGCGAAGGTGCAAGATGAAATTGGACACGGGCAGATGCTCTTGCGTCTAGCGGAGGATCTCAGCCGGCCTTATGGGCGCGGCCGGGAAGCGCTCATGGACGATGTGCTGGAAGGCCGCGTAAAGTTTCACAATGTCTTTCATCTGGAAGCCCCGACGTGGGCGGATGCGGGAGTGATTGGCTTCATGGTCGACGGGGGCGCCATCATTACCCAGGCCATGCTTCTGGACAGCTCCTATGCGCCCTACGCGCGGATGTTGAAGCGCATTGTTGCAGAAGAAAGCTTTCACATGCAGCATGGAGAGTCGGTGGTTTTGGCTCTGGCTGAAGGGAGCGAAGCCCAAAGGGCCATGCTGCAGGGGGCCATTACCCGGTGGTGGCCGGCTATGATGTACTTCTTTGGCCCGCGCATGATGGGCCCATCCTCGCAGAAAATGATGGATTACAAGATCCGCACGATGACCAACGAGCAGTTGCGGCAGAAGTTCATCAACCGTTATGTTCCCCGCATCCAGGCATTGGGGATGGCGATTCCCGACCCTGCCCTCTATCAGGATGCGGCCACGCGCACATGGCACTACACGGATCCGGACTGGGAGTGGTTCACAGCCGTGGTTCACCACAATAGCGGGCCCATGAGCCAGGCGCGGCTGTCCCTGCGACGTGAAGCGCACAGGGGACAGCAGTGGGTCAGGGAAGCGGCCATCGAGGCCGGACGCGTACTGCAGGAGCGCGGGGCATGACCGCCAAGGAAGGAAGGAAGGAAGGAAGGAAGGAAGGAAGGAAGGAAGGAAGGAAGGAAGGAAGGAAGGAAGGAAGGAAGGAAGGGGGGAGTGTCATGGCTATAGAAGAAACTCCGGTGTATGAGGTGTTCGTGCAAGCAGATGCTCTAAGTTTTCCTACGCATGTGGGTAGCGTGCGCGCCTCGTCCCCCGAATTTGCTCTGCAAATGGCCCGGGAAGCTTTCTGCCGCCGGGAAGCGGCTCATGACGTGTGGGTTGCGCGTGCTGACGCCATTACCAAAGCACGCAGCGACAGTGCAACATTGCCCCGCCAAGGCACCGACAAACGGTACCGGCTGCCAGGAGGGTATGACAACGCGCCCCACTGGAAGCGCTTCAAAGCCATGGCCATGACCATTGAGGAAGTTGCAGCCGACATGCGAACAAAACCGGGGAGGTGACGGCATTGGAAACAGTGACACCCGCGCACCGCGAGGCGCTGGCTGACATCTTGCTGCCTATTGCGGATGATGCGTGGATTGCGGGACAAAGAGGTTCCGAATGGCTGGGGATGGCGCCGGATTTGGAGGAGGACTTGGCGCTGAGTTCCATCAGTCAGGACGCATTGGGACACGCCCAACTGCTTTACGATGTGCTGGCAGAGCTAGGGAACCGTGAGGCCGATGAGCAGGTGTATGCGCGGCCAGCTAGTGGGTGGCGGCACTGCCGTCTGGTCCAGACCCCCCGCCAGGACTGGGCAGATTTTGTGGCCCGGCGCTACTGTTACGAAACTTTTGATGACTTGCGACTCCACGCTCTGGCGGGCGCCGGGCATGCGCCGCTGCAATCGGCCCTAGCTAAAATTCTTCAGGAAAAGCTGTACCATGTCCGCCACTTTGACACCTGGCTGCAGACCCTGGCCTGGGGAGGGACGCAATCCCGGGCACGGCTGCAAGAGGCCATGGCTGGGGTATTTTCGGAACTGGGTGACCTGTTTTCATGGGGTCAGGGCGCCAGCGCGCTGGCTATGTGGAATCTGACGGCGCTGTCTTCGCTGCGGCCGTTGTGGGAGTCGCGGGTGAGGGCCCGGCTGGAACAACTGGGATTAGAATGGCCTAGGGTCGCGGCAAAGAAGTCAGACGGACGGCTGGGAGAGCATGGACCAGAATTTTCCGATCTTTTGGCAGAGATGACAAGCGTGCGAGCCATGGAGCCCGCAGGAGAATGGTAGGTTCCAGCGGGCGGCAATTGTCCGCAGGAGAGGGGAAGTGGCAGTGGTGACCCAGGCTGAAGTGTGGGAAAAGCTCGGCACGGTGCCGGATCCTGAATTGCCGGACCTCAGCATTGTGGATTTGGGGATGGTTGACCATGTCGCTATTGAGAACGGCATGGTGCATGTGGAGTTAATGCCAACTTTTGTGGGGTGCCCGGCCCTGCACTGGATTCAGGACAAAGTGGAAAGGGCCCTGGCGCCTTTTCCGGCCACTGTCGAGTTTGTCTACCACACCCCGTGGACGACGGACCGTATCAGTCCGCAAGGGCGTGAGCGGCTCACCGCATGGGGAGTCGCGCCGCCAAACAGGAGCGGGCAGCCTTTGGCCTGCCCGCTGTGCGGTTCCGACCAGACTCACCGCACTAGCGAGTTTGGCCCCAGCTTGTGCCGCTCTATTTACTATTGTGATAGCTGCCAACAGCCTTTTGAGGCGTGGAAAACTCTGTGACAAAACGGGTGTGAATCGACAAAAGCCGCGGCCAGACATTTAAGGCGGCGGCTTTTTTGCTGTCCGCAGCGCGGGAAATGCCGCCCGCCTTTTACGAACACTGGCTGTTCAGGTGGAAATTCTCTTGTGGGGCGCGGACTTGCGGCCAAGGCCGTGTTCGGGGTCTGGCCCGGATTTGAATTTGTACAGGAATCGTCATCCTTTCCTTCGCTATGATTAAGGCAGGGTCACGGCTCCAAGACGCGGCCAAGAATGCGGGGGGGAAATAAATGCCGACTGCGCACGTGCTTTCTCTCATTACAAAGCTTACGGCCTTATTGGTGGATGTTGCCGGCGGACTGTTCTCTCTGATCATGGTCTATGGGGGAATCCGGTTTATGGTGGCGCAGAGCCCACGGGCCGTGCAGGCTGCCAAGGAGCTCATGGCGCGTGCGGCAATGGGTTTGATTCTGATTCTCTTGGTGGATGTGATCCGCCAGGTCATCCAGTATGCTGCCAGTTAGTGCCGTCCCTCATTCCAGCAGTTCAGGAAGTGCCGGGACTCTGCACGGGGTGCTCTCCTTACTGGATGGCGGACTGAACCATGCCGTGTCGGTCATGACGCAGATCGTTTTTGTTCACACCGTTTTTAGCCCATTCCAATTGCCCGGGGCGGCTGTGCAGGTTTTTTCGTTCAGCCGCAACCTGGCCGTCGCGGCGAGCGCTCTGTTCTTCGTCTGGGCCGTGGTGCAGGTGCAGTGGCCAGAATTGCGCGCCGGATCATTTATCTCTTCGCCGGCAGTGACCGTGCACCGGGCGCTCAGCCAGGCTTTATGGGCTGTGGCCGCCGTGCCCCTTGTCCAGATGCTGCTCTCCCTGAACAATGCGGTGGTCAGCGCATTTGAGGTCCAGTCTGTCCCCGCTGCGGGGACAGGGACAACGCTGGGACTGCTGACCGACCCCATTGTGGATCTAGCGGTTATGGCTGCCGTGCTGTTGCTCACCGGGATCCTTGGCATTTACTACGGCGTGCGCACTCTTGAGATTGTCGTGCTGATGGCCCTTATCCCCTGGTTCGGCTTAGTCTGGATGGCGCACCATGGCAATACTGCCTTGCAAAAATTGGTGAAGGAGCTGATAGTGGCCATATTTATTCAGAGTCTCCACGCTATGATGTTTTACTTTTTTCTCCACCTGGTTCAGGAACAAGGAGGGACAGTCTCCGGACAACTGGAGGAAATTGGACTGTTGTGGTACATGCTCAAGCTCCCGCAACAGCTGCGGCGGATTGTGGGGGCCACCGGCCCTGGCGGGCCGGTGTGATGGGGGACAGTTCTTTGGAGTCAGTTGTCTCACTGCCCTTGGCCAAGGATCCCCCGCTTTTGTGGGGGATGGGTCTTAAGGACTTAATCTGGCCGGCGCTATCCGTGGCAGGAGATTTGCTGATCTGGAGTCACCATCCCAAATCCGGAGTGATTGAAGATATCGCACTGGCGGCGGTGTCTGCTGGGGGACTGACTTTCGGAATCGTCAGGGTCCACTCGCGCTCCATTCCCGAATGGCTTGTGGTCATCGTGCTGTTTTACCTGCACCCGCGTCTGTATCTGCCGTAATTCATTGGACAAGAACTGTGAAAGGACAAAACGCGATGGACATTTTCATAAACAAGCTGTTCCCTATTCAGGCAATTGGCCCAGGCCTGTGTCTTATCCACAAAAACCGATATGTGGCCGTTCTCGAGGCGATCCCGATTAACTTCGCCCTGCGTTCAGCCAATGACCAGGAAAGGCTGGTGAAGGGCTATGCCAGTTTTTTGAATGGGCTCAACTTTCCTGTGCAGCTTTTTGTCCGCTCAGATACCTTGCGGGTGGATGAATACCTGGCCGACCTGAAGGCGAATGAAGAGAATATTGAGGCCCATCTGCGCCCCTCGTTAGGGGATTACGTGGAGTTTCTGCGTGAGTCGGTGACCGTACACCGGCTCATCAAACGCCATTTCTATATTGTTGTCTCGTGGCTTGGGACCGATTCGCGCAACCATGTCGGCCGGAGTGGCGAGCAGTTGTGGGATGAGGCGGAGCAGGAACTATTGCGCCGCCGGGATATCCTCGCGCAGGGGCTGATGGCCTTGGGCATCCGCTTGAACACCCTGGACCAGACCATGATGCTGCGATTTCTCTATGCCAGTTTCGGCCGGGACGAGCCGGCAAAGGACCAGCCGTCATGGGACTGACATCGAAACGCCGGAGCCGGCGCGTGTGGGGATCTTTTGAGGGCATATGGCCCGACTTCCTCCGGGTCGATCCAAAAGAATTGACGGTGGGCGACCGGGTTATGCGGTCCTTTGTCGTCATTGATTATCCCCGCCACGTTCAGCGGGGGTGGTTCGAGCCGCTCCTGCGGTTTCCGTACCCCATGACACTCGCCATCTACCAGGCGCCTCTGCCCCCGCAGATGGTGATGAGTTCTATGCGCCGGCACCTTCTCTGGAGCCGGGGAATCGATGGCGCCAATAAAGCGACAGGCCGCCTCGGCGACCCGCAGATGGAAACAGCCATGGAAGATGCCGAGCGTATCCGGCAGAAAATTGCCCGGGGTGATTCCCGAATCCTGGATACCAGCTTGCATATGACGCTATGGGCTGCGACATTGGATGAGCTCAATGAGGCTTCTGAGCTTTTGAAAAATCTGGCGGAAAGCATGCTGCTAGGGATTCGGCCCCTGCACTTTCAACACGTGGACGGGCTGAAATGGAGCCTTCCACTGGGCCAGTACCCTCCCGCAGTGCGCGAGATGGAAAGCGATACCTGGGCGACCTTGTTTCCTTTAGTGTCTGAAGAAATTGTCCATCCGCGCGGAAGCTTGTGGGGGATCAACCCGCAGAACCGGTCATTGGTGCTGGTCGACCGGTTTGCGATGCCGTCGCCGCATTCCATTACGATAGCGTGGTCTGGCGCAGGAAAAAGCTATGCGGCCAAGTTGGAGGCCATCCGCTCCAGATACCGCCAGTTGCCCGTCTACATCGTGGACCCAGAGGGCGAGTACCGGGTGCTGGAAAAAGCCGGGGCCTATATCTGGAAAGTGGGCGACCCCGCAGCGCCTCATTTTCCTTTCGACCCGCTGCGGGTGGCCGTGGAGCAGGAGCATGCCCACTGGGAGCGTGACACCGATTTTTTAATACGGTTTCTGGCCAGACTGCTGCCGGACTTTGCTGGGCAGATCAAGAGGGTCATTCCCCCGTTGCTGTGGCAATTTGGCCAGGGATCTGTGCTTGAGCAACGGTGGCAGGCCAGCAGCCCGGAAATGGATCTTTCCATGCTGGTCAAAGACATCCAGGATCGGGACAAGGATTTGGGCGAGCAGATGCAAATGGCCGTGGTGCGGTGGCGGAGCCTTATAGGGACAGTGCCAGCCAAACCTGCCAACCCCGATTTTCAGGTGTTTGACCTGAGCCGTTTGACTCCCTTGGTCAAGAGCGCAGCCTATCTGGCTATTACCGAGTGGCTTGCGAGGCAGACAACCCGGAAACGGCAGCGGCTGGTCATCTTTGATGAAGCGTGGCATCTTCTGAACGATGATGAAACCGCAAGCTATTTGGAAGAGTTGTTCAGGCGGGCGAGAAAGTGGGGGACAGCGTTGTCCCTCATTACCCAGGATATCAATGATTTGGTGCACAGCCGGTCTGCGGAAGTCTGTCTCCGCAATGCCCCCATTATTCTGTTGCTCAAACAACACCCGGAAAGCCTTCACCAGATCGGCGAGCAGCTGCGGCTGCATGAAGGGGAGATGGCGCGGATTTCCCATGCGGGCCGGGGGGAAGGCCTGCTCATGGTGGGAGACGACCACGTGCCCATTAGGGTTGCGGCATCTCCGGCGGAGGACGCCATTATCAGTGGACGGTACCAGACCCAGAATCCGGAGGCCTAAAAATGGCAGGCGAATGATGAGAAGGAAAGGCGGTGGGTATCACATGTTGAAGAGGATCCAAGTTTCCAAGGCGGCGGCCATAGCCATGGCTGCCGCGGGACTGGTGTACTTTGTTCTGAGTATTCTCCCATGGCTGAAGCCCTTGCCGCTGATGCCGGTAGCTAAGAGCAGCTACGCCGCAGGGAGCTTTGTCAGTCTCTCCGACATGGGCTGGGTGCCATGGCATGGTGGGGGGGCTGGGTCATTGCGGGCGGGGTATTTGGCGGTGACGGTGTCCAAGGGGCAAGCCTTGTCTCCCGCGATGTTTACGGCAAAGCCGCCAGCCGTACGCGGAGTGTTGGTCGACATTCCGGTATCCTCCCCGCTGACCCAGGCAGGGAAAACGGTAGAGGTTTTTATCATCAGCCCGTCCGGGAAACTATGGCAGTCTGGACCGCTTCAGGTGTTCAAGGCGCCCAGTGGGGGAGGGATTATCGGAACGGGAGGGAGTCCCCTAATTGTGGTGATGACCCTGGCGCAGGCGGTGCAGTATGAGAAAGCGAGCCTGCACGGCACGGTGTCGGTGGTGGGGATGCAGTCATGATTGTGATTGGGGTCGGACATGCGAGTGTGGAGCGCTTTATTTTAGAGAAAACCGCGCAGAATGCTTATAGCGAGGATATCGTCATTATTCAAAACTGGGATCAGGTCGTCCATAATTTGGCCGTAGCGCGGAAGATTTTTGTTGGCGAGAGGCTGCTCCGCGGAGTAAGCCGGGAACAGGTGCTGGCGGCTGCCAGATCAACCGTGCACATTCAGTGGGCCATCTGGACGGCGGAGAATTCTCCGTGGACGGGAGTGGCCTCCGAGAATTTGCAAATATGGGCTGGGGAACTGACTCCGGAGAAACTGGAGGAGTGGATCCAAGAACCCTCTTATCTGTCCGGTGCGGCTCTCGCCTCCCAGTGGATGCTGTGGTCCCCATCCGGGTGCGAAGACCGTACCCAGTCGATTGCGCAGCTGACGGGGAAAATGCGCGGACTGTACGGTGCAGGCACGTGGGTGGACTTGGACTGGGTGCAGTCTCTGGTGACGCGGTTGTGGAAGGGCCAGGGGGCGGGGGATGAAGCATATCCGTATGCCCGCCTGCACAGGCAAACAGCGGAATGGGGATGGATTGTCCCCGCCCCTATGCCGTGGATTCCTGTGCTGTTCCAACCGGAAACGCGGGATATTGAAAAATCCCTGCGGTCGGTTCAGGGCTGGCAGGGCTGGGACATTGGCGTGGATCTCCGGGGACTTAGCGTAGGGACGGTCGCATCCTTTGTGGAGCTGGTAGTGATTCACCTGTCGGCCAGCACCTCACCCGAGGTCCTGGAGCATGGCTTGGCTTTGCTGAGGGCCGTCAATCCCCGGCTGCGCTTTGTCGCTGTGGGGCCAGACCCGTCATATCTTGGCCGCCGCTGTGGCATTGTGTCGCTAAGCCAGGATGTGCTGCCCGCTAAAGGACTTAAACGGTTCTTTACGAGACGGGGTCAGGCGGCCGACCGGTAAAGGACCCGTGTCACCCGCTGGGCTGAGAATGCGGCAGGGTGATGCGCAATTGTCCGTGGGGATTAGGGAGTTGCTATATAGCTTGCAGCAAGATGCACAATGATGCATAATAGTGGTATGGATAAAACCTATACCATAACTGAAGTTGCTCGGTTGCTGGGAGTCAAAGTTAAGACGGTCCAGCGGTGGGATCGGGAGGGGCGCTTGAAAGCGGCAGGCCGCACCATGACAGATCGCCG
>DAIDDL010000004.1:68864-162069 GCA_027309085.1 Sulfobacillus sp. | reverse complement strand
GAAATGGGGCCGCCAATGCGCCTATTGCGGAGCCGAACACACCCCCTTGGAGAGGGAACATATCCATCCCAAGAGCCAAGGCGGCAGCGACCGCGTGAGCAATCTCGCCATCGCTTGCCACGATTGTCATCAGCGCAAGGGCAATAGTCCCGTGGAACAGTTTCTGGTAAAGCAACCGGAGCGTCTGCGCCGAATACGGGCCCATGCCCAGGCACCATTGCGCGATGCGGCGGCAGTGAACAATACCCGCTGGGCACTGTTCCAACGGCTCAAGGCCACAGGGCTAGACGTGGAAGTCGCCAGCGGCGGACGCACCAAATACCACCGTCACCGGTTGCAGGTGCCGAAGGCGCATGGCCTGGATGCCGCCTGCGTGGGGCATGTCGACGCGATTGAGCGCTGGCAACAACCCGTACTGAGTATCCACGCGACGGGGCGCGGCAGCTACCAGCGCACACGCCTGACGAAACACGGATGTCCGCGTGGCTACCTGACCCGGCGCAAAAGCGTCTTCGGATTTCAGACCGGGGACTGGGTGAGAGCCGTTGTCACCACGGGCAAGAAAGCGGGCACGTACCGGGGCCGCGTCGCCATCCGCGCTAGTGGCCGTTTTAACATCCAGACCGGAAATGGGCTGGTCCAAGGCATCGATTACCGTTTCTGCTCGCGGGTTCAGCGGGCGGACGGGTATGGGTATTCGTGGACCCAGATAGCGTCGACAGAAAAGGAGGATGTGGGAATGGGGCAGGCTACGCCTGCCGCGCTATCCCTCCCCGGCCTGAACGCCGGGAAGGGATAGCGCAATTGGATGAAATGGCGAAGGCAAAAGTAAACCATGGAGAACGCGCCTCAAAGGCGTAAAATATCATCATTAAGGTAACGACTGTGGCCCCGTATGCAGTTAACATGGAATCCTCCAGACAGATACGTTGTCGTGAAGTTGGGCCGACAAATTAGATGTCCATATCCGGATGAGTAATACACTTTCCGCATGGCGTTTGACATGGGGGCAATGGTTCACTCACGAACTTCCCGACCTGCATTCATGGGCGTGACCGGAAGAAGAAATTCGCGTTGTCCCGTAAGATTGGTTTGGTGTCCGACGACAACGTATGCAGCCACTCCCTGCGCATGATCGTGCAGCATTTCCAACCCTAAGTCAAGGAGCGTATTATCGCGGGCATCAGCGATGCGGTAATACACGAATCGGCCCCGGGCAGTTGTACTCACGAAGCCACAGCTTTTCAGGCAGCTGAGATGATTTGAGAGATGGCCTTGTCCGATCGCACAAAGAATGCGCCATAGGTGCGTGCAGAGACTCTTCAACCGGTGTGGCATAGGGCAATTGGGGTTGGGTCGTGTTGGGATGATATGGATTTCCATCGAGTTTCGTCAGCACGCCATTGAAGACGCGGGCTTCCAGACCGCAGTCACTGCGGCACTGCTTGCAGACGCTGTAGCGAACATCGACTCTCCTTTCCACAATTCCGTACGCATAGGGTAGGTATAAGTGCCCCGGCGGTGAAACATTCCGGGCAGCCACGGCCATGCGCCCCACACGCTGGCTAATGCGCTGGCGACTCCTACAGAGCCGACGACGAACGTCCGTCGCGACATTTCCTTGTCAGTGAAGCCCATCTTAGACGCCCTCCTTCTTCGAAACCGCAGCGACATTACTGGGAACGCGTGCTTGGTGACTGTGGTGAATCCAGTGGTCCATCCAGTGCTGGTCCCATGGAAGCAGCAGCAGTTGCAACGCCATCAACAGAAAGGCGATGCCAAAGATTCCGATGACCGTCTGCACACTGTCGCGTCCCAGCCACGGAGGGATATACTGCACCAGGCCTTGAGATGCTTTGGGCTGCAATTGGCCTCCCACAACCGTGTCGTAGCGCATGGCATACACACTGATTAGCACAAGCAGGCTGGCAATACTGGATCCCCAGCGAGACCGGCGAACCGCGCCAAAAAAAGTGAGGATCAGAGCAATACTCAAAAATCCCAACTGAAGGCCCCAGTACATGAATGTCAGCGGACCACCCATGAAAATTGCGTGAAAACCGTCATAAGTGGGTCCCATGGCATAGGCCTGGACACCGGCATTCAGAAAATCCACAATATCAAGAAACAGGTCGACAAAGATCGTCCACATGAGCAAACTCATCAGTCCTGCTACCAGATCGTTATCGACGGCATCGCGCGACACTAATCATCCAACAATGCCGATATAAGCGATAATCATGAGAGCGATACCAGAGACGATAGCGGAGACAATAAACATAGGCATCATCAGGGGATTGCTCCATAACGGACGAGCTTTGATGGCACCGAAGATGAACCCGATGTAGCCGTGAAAGGCAAATGCGAGAAATATGCCAGCCGCGGCTAGCACTACTAGAATGACATGCTCCCGGTGTATAGCCCGCAGCGAAACATCATGCCACCCTAGCGTGAGCCAGCGGTGCCATGTTTGGCGCCATCCGGCGGCGTGTTCAGCCATGTAAAGATTGTCCCTGGCGAAAAATGAAATAGGTTTCGGCCAAAGCCAGGAGAACATAAGCCGTCCATATCAGCGTAAACAGCCCCATGGGAGCGTACAGTACGTGCGGGCGCGAATAGAGTTCCAGAAACCGAGACGACTGACGCGCGTCGGCGAGTGGTGCCAAGGCCGCAATCAGAAGGAAGGCCAATGTGACGATGGCAGCCAACTTCGCCATGGGCTCGAATTTTTTTGCTCCAAACACTTTTGACAGGGATCCTACAATAAAAGATCCTGCGACTAACCCGGAGAGATAGGGGTAAATAACGATGAGAATACCCCAATAGACGTGCTCCAGTCCGAGTAACTGACCAGTTTGCACAGGCATAATCGGAGTCCTCCTTTCATTGGGGGGGGGGCGTGCTATTGGCGTTGCTGGTGTAGGTGAATACCATATGCTGCAGTTCTGGATCATCCAGAGTGGCAATTTCTCCGCTCATCCCAATATAGAAAACCTGGGGATCCGTACCGAAATCCGAATGGCGCACGACATGCGGATAATTTGCCAGCAATTGTGACACCTCGCTGCTGGGGTCGTTGGCATCTCCAAAGACTCGCGCACGGCCGACACAGGTGGTCACACAAGCGGGTAGTAACCCTGCATCGACACGCTCTACACAGAAGGTGCATTTGTCAGCGGTGTGAGAAACCGGATTTAGGAACCGAGCATCGTAGGGGCAGGCGTTTACACATGTTCCGCAGCCAATACAGAGCTCGGGGTCCACGAGGACAATCCCATCGGCCCGCTTGTAAGTGGCTTTGACCGGACAAACTTCCACACAGGGAGGGTCATCGCAGTGATTGCAGAGTTTTGGCACGTTCATCACCAGTACATCCTGCCGGTACCGGGTGCCGTCAACCAGAATATCACCACGAGGATCTGGCACGGTGTCCCCCGTCTGGGGGACATCGACCCAAGTGCAGTAAACTCCAAGAGGCACATTGTTTTCGGACTTACAGGCCACAACGTACGACTGACAACCGACACATTTCCGCAAGTCAATCACCATGATCCAGTGATGTTGCGGATGGGAAGCCTCAATGCGCTGAAATTGGGCATGATAAATCGGCAAGCGATCTTAATTCAAAATAGTCTGCCAATTATCCCAGCCATCATTCACATTCAGCCGGGGATTGTCCCATCCCTCCTAGCCAACATTTTTATCAGGATTGAGGTGGGGAGATTCGGACGGGAGAGTGGCGGCGTGAGCCTTGTGGGGTAAAAGCAGCGGCAAGCTCAGGCTAAGTCCCAAAACGAGGCCTTTGGCAACCGCGCTCTTGCGCGAAACGGCAGGCTGGGCGGATTCAGGAATCTGTGGTGTCTCAGACATGCCAGAAACCTCCTTATTTGGAAGACTCGGGAGGCAGGGGAGACTTTGCCTCTTCGGCAGGCGCATCGGTGGGGCGACCGATTTGGTTCATGGCTTGGCGAAATTCACGGATACTTTTGCCGAGAGACGCACCGATTTCTGGCAAGCGCCGGGGACCAAAAATCAGCAAGGCCAAAATCAGAATAAAGACTAAATGCACAGGACTCAGCAGACCGTCCAACATGATAGATGCCTCCTTAGGCAATCAATACGGAACTTAACTTCAGACGATAGTGACTGGTCGAACAATACATACTATAAAATGTCGAGTGAGGAGGCCATATGAACATATGGGCCTCTGACAGGGGCCATATGGAGCGTTTCCAAACACCATCTAGCCCTGTCGAGTTATGGTTGTAACAAAGGAGGCCCGCCATGCCCATCGCAGGGCCCATAGGTGGATGAAAAATATTGCGGACGCGATGCAGAGTCTAGCTTAATCAATATATAGTGGTATATAGACTGCTTAGGTCAAATATATGGTTTTTTCGTCTTTTTCAGAGGGAGACTATGCGAGGTGCCTCGGTGTGAGAATGGCAGTGCATTAATGCAGATTTATGTCGTGGGGGTCTGTACGCCTTGAAACTATATAATGTATATAATGGAGTTGAGAGTAATTCGCTTGATGGCATGCAGCGAATGTAGTGGCGACCGTGTCAGCGTGGGGGCAGTACCGTCGCTAATCGCTGGTTCTTCAAAATGGCCCGTAGGGCCTGAGCTTGGCTGCAACGGTGGAGGGAGTAAGCCGCTGAATGGTTTGTGTTTTGGTGCGTGGTCCTCTTCTTCAAATCTGTTACAACTTGCTGAAGACGGAATAGTTTTTATTAAACCGAAGGACGAGGAGAGATAAAGTCCTATGCATAATCTTCAAGAAATTGTGTGCCCAATTCAGAGAGCGGCTACGCTGGTGGCTGATGTCACGGTCATTATCATCTTGCGCGAACTACATGCCGGGCCGCGCCGCTTTGGGGAACTGCAGGCTGCTGGAGTGAACCCGCGCTCATTATCGGAACGGCTGCGGCGGCTGACCGAGGAAGGGGTAATTGTCCGGACCCGCTATGCCGAAGCGCCCCCTCGTGTCGAATATCAATTGACAGCCAAGGGGCGCGCATTATGGCCGGTACTCACGGCTCTTCAAGAATTTGGCGAAACATGGCTGCCGCGGAAGTCGGAAGAATCCGGGTCCTAATAGGGATTTTAACCATATTACACCAGGCTTCCTCCACTTTGGAACACGTACCTGAGTTATCTGGGGATGGATGGATGGATGTATCTACGGAAATGGGGGTGCCGGGACGAAGGCCCATGGCAATAGGGACCAGGGGGTGGCATTGTGACGCCCCCTTCCGGGTTTGGCTTGAGTGTGCCGGTTTGCAGCAGACGGTGCTGAGGATCACCTCCGAGACCTATCCAAATCCAAACTGCCACGCTGCGCGTCCTGTCATGGCTGGCACGGTCCACTGAGCCGAAATGCTCCGGGGCGACGAGCCCGGTTATCGCAAATCCAGCCCAGTTGCGGCTGTTAGGCGGGAGCGGGTGTGGTGGCAGCCATGAGGGCGGGCTTTGCGGGGGCTGGAAAAATGACAGATGCCAAAAAAGGCCGCCGCAATTAGGACTCTGGTGGTATGAGTAATTCTACGGCCCGGTAAGAGCATCATGGATACGCGCGGGATTGCCGGGATACGGCTGTCAGATATACGAGAGAAACGGTAGCGCGAATGAGAGGATAGTCCGCCGCTTTTTACATTCGCCAAACTGCAGTGTGACGGATATTTGTGGACTCTGCAGGCCGCCTGACTATCTTGGGCAGTGAGACAACACCCTAGCAGCAGTTAGGGGTCCGCCGTTTTCTCCCTCAAGAGATGCAGGGACTTTCAGCAGGCTCAGTTCCCCCATCAACAGCCACAATCCACACGGCGTCGCGGGCGCTGTGGTCGAGCTCCGGGTGTGGCGGCCACAGGCGGTTATAGGATTCCACAAAAGGACTCATCATCGCTCGCTCTCCCTTTCAACATTCTCGCAACCCATTCGTCGGAATCCAACCGCGCCAGCGGTCATAGCACAGTTTAACCAAGACAAGTCTGCCCCCCAACCGACCAAAGTCTGAAAAGGGATCACGGCAGTTTCTCGCTGTTCTTGGAGCCTGCGCCGATTATTGCCCGTGCCACTGGCCACCAATTGTACGTGCCTGGGCTAAAGGTCTCCTGAAGAGGAACTGAAGTCTGGCTGAAATCCCAGATGTTCCGGTTAATCCCGTGAAGACCGCATGGGTGTCAAGATCAACTGACTAGCTATGAGTGAATATGCGGTCTATTTCATTCGGCAAGCCATGGTCGCCGTCCGGCCAGACCATGCGGATTGAACCTCTGTCACCGAACTGGTGCGGGCCTTTGGCTCGGAGGTCACAGGCCTGTGCCAAAAATTGTGGCGGCCGTGCCGCGGACCGGAACTGAGATCTGTTTTATGAGGCCACCATCTGCCAAGAGTTATAACCCCGCGGCGACGGAGGTGGCTTGAGCCCGCTGGGATGCCTGAGCACAAGTTGGGAGATTGGTTGGGTTCAGCGCGGGACGGTTATTAAAATATTCAGGAGAAGTTTAGCCACAATTCAGCCTGATTTCAGTTGCGCCCTCTATGATTGGGACTGGGTGCAAATGGCAATGGTCCGTTGCCTTATATCCGCAGGATTCAAATGAAAGAGGGGATGCGTAATGATGACTAAACTGGCTAAGACAGTGGTCTTGGGCCTTTCGGGGGTGATGGCGGTGGGCGCAGGTGCGGCCGCTTTTGCCCATTCTTCGCCCAGCGCGCCGGTTTCGGCCATTCAGCTCGGGGCAAAGCAGCCCGGGGTAAACAAGAAATCCCACGGACGGCACCACAGGGGACTGGCGGTGACCGTGACGGCAATCAGTGGGCAGACGCTCACCGTAAGGCACGGAAAAAAAGGGAAGACCCGAACAGTGACGCTCACAGACGCCACCTTGCAAGCGGGGGCCTACAAGGTCAGCGCCAGCAATATCGCCGTAGGAGAACATCTCCATATTCTAGGCTTGCACGGCACGCGTCCGGTCATCCTTCTACAGCCAGTGGCCCGCGGCACGCTGCAAAACAGCAGTGGTTCGTGGACCGTGGCTGGCAAAACGAAAACATGGACGCTCACTGATGCGTCTGCGGCAGCAGTCTTGGGAATGCCGTCGCTCACGGCGGGAACGACCGTGGACGTCTACGGTGTGCGTTCCGCCGCGACGGTGACCCCTACGGCAATAGCTGCGCAGCCGGACCGCGCCAGTGCCAAGGTGACAGCCACCACGGCTGGAGTTGTCACACTGGTGTCCAAAAAGCTGGGAACCCTGTCTTACACAATTCCCACGGCGGGGTCGGCAAAATGGCTCAGTGGGCTCAAGGCTGGGCGTGGCGTCATAGTTCTCGCTAATCCCGCGACGCATGCTGTGCTGCGGCTTATGCCAGCCAAAATGGCTCCGTGGCGTAAAACCGCGGCCCTTGTCCAGCATAGTGTGGCAGGTCAGTTTACCGGCGGCAGCGCCAGTGCCATCAGCCTGAAAACCGCTTGGGGTACAGCCACCATTGATCCCGGATCCCGAACCATTACCGTGATATCGCCGGGACATCCGGGGACCGCGCTGTCTCAAATCCCACAGGGCGCAAACCTCCTGATTCATATCACGGCGCAGGATCTCAGCGTGCGTGTGCTGAATTCGACTCACCCGGCAGGATAGAAATCGGTTGTTTGTGTCAACGTGCCTGGGACGTATTCAGGACAGACGTGGATGCGTTTCAGGCTCACCGTAAAGATTGAATCCCCGGGTGGAGGACGCTCTGACAAGCGAAACGGGTATCCTCTCCATGGTGGGCACGTCGGCGCCGGGACGCACGGAAGTCGCGATTCAGTTTGTGGGCGGCGCCAATATCGACCAAAAGGCCTCGAGCGTGGCCCCTGGACCTGGACTTGCCAGCCACCGCTACCGTCAGCGGACAAATTCTGTGAGGTTTTGCTGAACAGATTCGCTGCAGAAGAGACAAGACTGGCATCCGGCCCGCAATGCCCGCCACAAGACATTGTTTCACGGCATGGCCATACACACTGGCGGGTCTTGCCCCTATTAGATGCAATTTGCCCGGCTGGCAAACAACGGGCTACCAGGAAGATAAGGAAAGAAAGGAACTGCGTCTTGCAATTTTGCCATACCCGTGATATTCTATACATCGTCACTACTGACGGCGACAATCTTGTCCCCGGTCTACGTTTGGCATAAGGCGCGGCAGCATAAGAATACGGTGGATGTAGCTCAGTTGGTTAGAGCACCAGGTTGTGGCCCTGGGGGTCGGGGGTTCAAGTCCCCTCATTCACCCCAATAAAATTTTTGTTGCCCGGTTTGCCGGGATTTTTTGCGCCCGTAGCTCAGCTGGATAGAGTGTCGGACTTCGAATCCGCAGGTCGTAGGTTCAAATCCTACCGGGCGCACCAGGCGAGGGTGATGGAATGGCAGACATGCGAGACTTAGGATCTCGTGCCGCAAGGCGTAAGGGTTCAAGTCCCTTCCCTCGCACCATTGCACGCGGAAGTAGCTCAGCGGTAGAGCATCGCCTTGCCAAGGCGAGGGTCGCGGGTTCAAATCCCGTCTTCCGCTCCATTTGTCGAGGCGTTTAACGCCTCGTTTTTTTTCATGGCTTGGACACTGTCCCGTCACATGTTATAATCAACTTATTTGTATCGGGCATTTGAGGAGGAATTAAGAAATAATGCAGGTGGCATTGCAGCGGTTGCCCAATTCGGTGGCGAAAGTTTCGGTTACGATTGACCCCAGCGATTTAAATAGTGCGATGGATAAGGCATTTCGCTCTGTCGTTGGCAAGTACAATATTCCCGGTTTCCGGCGCGGGAAAGTGCCTCGCCCTATCTTTGAGCGGTTTGTAGGCCGGGAAGTGATTCTTGAAGAAGCAGCCCATCAGCTGGTCGAGAACCATTATTCGGAGGCTCTGTCCGAGGCTGCGGTGGAGCCGGTGGCTGAACCGCGCATCAATATTACCAAACTTGATGACGGACAGCCTTTCGAATTTGATATTGAAGTGGAAAGCAAGCCGTCAATTGAATTGCCCGACTACGCCGACTTGCTGGCAGAGCCTCTGGCAATTCTGGAAGCCACAGACGAACTGATTGCTGAGGAACTGGCTCAGGTCGCCAAAGGGCAGGCGCAGATGGTCCCGGCTGATGAGGAACCTGTAGGAAAAGGACACCGGATTACGGTGAGTCTTAAAGGCTTCTTAGAGGGTGAGGACGAAGAGGCAGAGCCGTTTGTGGATGATGACTCCTATGTCATTGAAATTGGCGCTGGCACCGTAGTCGAGGGGATGGAAGATCAGCTGCTGGGATTAATGGTCAATGAGCCCGCGGAGATCAAACTGACCTATCCTGAACAGCACCCTGAAGTGGCACTGGCGGGCAAGCCCGTTCGTTTTGAGGTTACCGTGCTGGAAAATAAGCGGCCTGAGGTTCCTGAAATTGATGACGATCTGGCCAAAGCAATTGGGTTGGAGTCCATGCAGGAATTGCGGGACCAAGTCACGAATACTTTAAAATCCCGATTGTTGGAACAGGCCAAGAATGAGCGGCTCCAAACAATCATGGGTAAACTAAAAGAGCGCGTGCCTGTTGAAGTGCCTCAGGCGATGGTGGACCGAGCCATTCACAACCAGTTGCATGAACTCGAAACCACGCTCGAGCGGATTGGGGCGAATACGGAAGAGTACCTGGAGAGCAGGCAAATTACTCCTAAGGCGTTGCATGAAGAACTGAGGCCGGCGGCCGCGGAGCGGGTTAAAGAAGAGGTTTTGCTGGAAACTGTAGCGCGAGCCGAGCATCTTGAGGTCTCTGACGACGAGGTTATCCAATCCATCAAACCCATGGCGGATATGTATCGCCAGCCTCTGGATGATATTGTCCGCTGGTTCCGCAGCACCGGAGAATTCGAGGCTGTGCGTTCCAATCTGCTGCTGTCCAAAGCGGGCGACTACCTTGCCTCGACGGTAACTGGACAGCCAGACAAAGGAGAGTGAACGATGAGTTTCAGCTACCTTATTCCCATGGTGGTGGAGCAGACCAACCGCGGCGAGCGGTCGTATGACATCTATTCACGCCTCCTCAAAGAGCGCATTATTTTTCTGGGCAATGCCATTGATGATGATGTGGCCAATTTAATTGTCGCGCAGCTGCTCTTTTTGGAAAGCGATGATCCGGACCGGGATATTCATATCTATGTCAATTCTCCCGGGGGATCCGTAAGTGCGGGGCTGGGTATCTATGATACCATGCAGTATATAAAGCCGGATGTGTCTACGATCTGTGTGGGGATGGCCGCGAGCATGGGGGCTCTCCTGCTGGCTGGCGGGGCTGCAGGCAAGCGGTTTGCTTTGCCGAATTCCCGCGTCATGATTCATGAACCCTGGATCAACAATCTAGGGGGCAAGACTACAGATGTGGAGATTCAGATGAAAGAGTTGTTGCGGAGCCGGGAATCGTTAGCCGGGATTTTGGCAAAGCACAGCAACCACTCTGTAGAGCAGATTTTGGAGGAAACGCAGCGGGACTACTGGATGACAGCAGCCGAGGCGCGTGACTATCAATTGATTGACGAAGTTGTAGAACCACGTGGCAAAACGGTCCCTGAAACGCCGGCCGAGGAATAACTTATGGTCAGCTTGGTGATTGTAGGGGTGTCAAAGAGGGGGGCTTATAATGTTCAAGTTCACCGATGAAAAAGGTCAGTTAAAATGCTCGTTTTGTGGCAAATACCAGGATCAGGTCAAACGGCTTATAGCCGGACCCGGTGGTGTCTACATCTGCGACGAGTGCGTGGAGCTCTGCTCGGAGATCATCGAGGAAGAACTCAGCGACGATGTCGAATTTGAGTTAAAGGACATCCCCAAGCCGCAGGAAATACGAGCGATACTTGACCAGTATGTGGTAGGTCAGGACCGCGCCAAAAAGACCCTGTCGGTGGCGGTGTACAACCACTACAAGCGCATAAACCTTGGCAGCAAAGTCGATGACGTTGAACTGCAAAAGTCCAACATTTTGATGTTAGGCCCTACCGGTTCCGGCAAGACCCTGCTCGCCCAGACCCTAGCTAAAATCCTCAATGTGCCTTTTGCCATTGCGGACGCGACGTCTTTGACCGAAGCGGGCTACGTGGGCGA
This sequence comes from Sulfobacillus sp., assembly GCA_027309085.1. Classification (GTDB taxonomy): domain Bacteria; phylum Bacillota; class Sulfobacillia; order Sulfobacillales; family Sulfobacillaceae; genus Sulfobacillus. The sequence continues at coordinate 150,945 of DAIDDL010000004.1, read as the reverse complement.
GGATGTCGAAAACATCCTTCTCAAGCTGATCCAGGCTGCGGATTACGACGTGGAAAAGGCTGAAAAAGGAATTGTATACATTGACGAGGTCGACAAAATTGCTCGTAAATCCGAGAATCCGTCGATTACGCGCGATGTGTCAGGTGAAGGTGTGCAACAGGCTTTGCTGAAGATTCTTGAAGGTACGGTGGCCTCTGTTCCCCCTCAGGGTGGCCGCAAACATCCGCATCAAGAATTCATTCAGATTGACACCACGAATATTCTCTTCATCGTGGGAGGGGCATTTGACGGGGTTGACAAGCTGATCAAACGGCGTATTGGCCGCAAAGGTCTAGGATTCAACGCGGAAATTCAGATGGTGGAGCAAAACATCGGCGATGTGCTGTCGAAGATTATGCCCGAGGATTTGCTGAAATTCGGGTTGATTCCGGAGTTTGTCGGACGCTTGCCGATTTTGGTGACTCTGGATGCTCTGGATGAGGCGGCACTTGTGCAAATTCTGACCGAACCGCGCAATGCCTTGGTGAAGCAGTATCAGAAAATGCTCACCCTCGACAACGTGGAACTCGAGTTTAAAGACGAGGCCGTTCGCGCGGTGGCCCGCGAGGCTATGCGGCGCAATACTGGAGCCCGGGCACTGCGCGCGATCATTGAGGATATTATGCTCAATGTGATGTACGATATTCCGAGCCGGACAGACATTGCCAAATGCATCATTACCCAGGATGTGGTGGAAAAGCGTGATGAACCTCTCTTGGTGACCCAGGACCGGGCGAAACGTCCTAAGAAGCAAAAAGAAGAAACGGCCTGAACTGGAAAATATGTTTCCGCAAACCACAAGGCTCCCTCACTTCAAACGTGAGGGAGCCTTGTGGTTTGCGGCTTAAAGCGAGGAGGATTGGGCATAATTACCATAGATGGGCAGAAAGTGGCTCCAGCAATTGGAGTTCTGACAAAGGGGCATTCGGGTCACACTAGGAGAGCGGACGGCCTTACAAAATTCATCGCGGAGACGCGGAGAGGAGGGGTATAGTGAACCTCGCTAACATCGTGACGTTCATTCAGTTCTTTTTCGCGATTGTGATTGGACTTTATTTCTGGAACCTGTTGAAATCTCAGCAGGGCAACAAGGTGGCTGTGGAGCGGGAGTCCAAGAAGGAGATTGAGAAGCTGCGCAGGCTGCGGTCGATCCACCTGAGCGAACCCCTGTCGGAGCGCACCCGGCCTGCGCGCTTCGATGAGATTATCGGGCAGGTGGAAGGCATCCGGGCATTGAAAGCGGCGCTGTGCGGACCCAATCCGCAGCATATCCTGGTCTATGGCCCTCCGGGCGTGGGGAAGACGGCGGCAGCCCGGCTCGTTCTGGACGAGGCCAAGAAGACGTCGTGGACGCCGTTTCAGGCCGACGCCAAATTCATCGAACTGGATGCCACCACGGCACGCTTTGACGAGCGCGGAATCGCCGACCCGCTGATTGGTTCCGTGCATGATCCTATTTACCAGGGCGCGGGACCTCTGGGAATGGCCGGTATCCCCCAGCCCAAGGCAGGGGCAGTGACGAAGGCGCACGGAGGCATTCTCTTTATTGACGAAATTGGCGAGTTGCACCCTATTCAATTGAACAAGCTGCTGAAGGTGCTAGAGGACCGGCGGGTGATGTTGGAATCGGCCTATTACAATTCAGAGGACAGCAATGTGCCGTCACATATCCAGGATATCTTTGAGAATGGGCTGCCCGCCGATTTCCGGCTCATTGGGGCCACGACACGGCAACCCCATGAGATTCCCCCGGCCATCCGCTCGCGATGCGTGGAGGTGTATTTCCGCTCGCTGCTGCCTGACGAGATCCAGACCATTGCGACCAATGCGGTCAATAAGCTGGGAATGGAGACTGAACGGGGCGCCATTGATGTCGTCAAGCATTACGCCACTAATGGGCGGGAGGCTGTGAACCTGATCCAGATCGCGGCGGGTCTGGCTATGACCGAGGGCCGGCGCGCGCTGTCGCAGGCGGATGTCGAGTGGGTGGTGACTTCGGGCCAGTATAACCCGCGCCCGGACAAGAAAGTCGGCAGCGAGCCGCAAGTCGGGGTGGTCAACGGGTTGGCGATTTATGGGCCCAATTTGGGCACGGTGCTGGATATTGAGGCAGCGGCCCATCCCGTGGAACCGGGTCAGGGACGACTATTTGTGACGGGGATCGTGGATGAAGAGGAAGTGGGGACGGCGGGACGGACCATTCGGCGAAAGTCTATGGCCAAAAGTTCAGTAGAAAACGTGTTGACTGTTCTACACAATCAAATGCACCTTGAACCGCGAGATTTTGATTTACATGTGAATTTTCCAGGTGGGGTGCCGCTCGATGGACCATCTGCGGGAGTGGCGATTGCCACAGCCTTATACTCGGCTATGACGGGCCGGGCCTGTGACAGCCGGCTGGCGATGACGGGGGAACTGTCCATCCGCGGATTGGTGAAGCCGATTGGCGGAGCGGTCGCCAAAGTCGAGGCGGCCAAGCTGGCTGGATGTCGGCGTGTGCTCATTCCTCGTGACAATTGGCAGGAGGTGTTCCGTGACGCCGGTATCGACGTGATTCCCATCGACGCACTCCAGCAGGCTCTCGATTTGGCGACGGTCGCGGAGACAGAAAAGCGGTCGGGCACGGTGCCACAGACCGATCTGCTTACGGCGAGCCCGTCTCCTTCCGTGGGATCGTAAGTCGGAAAGAGGAGGCGGCCCTTGAGGCCGCCTTTTTTGACGGGGAAAGGCGGTCCATGGGGATGAAGGCGGGTATTGTGGCATAATGACGGGGAAGGATTACGACGTCTGCTTCTTTGCGCCGCGCAAAACTTGCGGATGATCGTCAAGAGAGAACAGAACGTGTGAGACAGGAGGGACACAAAACATGGATACCCAATTGCCACTCTTGCCGCTAAGGGGTGTGCTTCTCTTCCCTTTTATGGTGGTGCCGCTGGAAGTCGGGCGGGAGCGGAGTCTCAATGCGCTGGAACAGGCCATGCTCGGTTCCCAGGAACTGGTGTTCGCCGCACAAAAAGATACGCGCCTGGATGAACCCACGAAGGAGGATCTATACGAGGTAGGCATCATCGGTGAGGTCAAGCAACTTTTAAAAATGCCGACCGGCGGGGCTAAGGTCGTGATTGAAGGCCGGGCTCGGGCGATTATACATAAGATTGCAGATGAGGGAACATATTTCAGCGCGGATGTGGAGGAAGTCACTGAGGACACCGAGGTCAATGATGAGACGGAGGCCTTGATGCACGCTGTCGTGGACTTGTTTGAACTCTATGTCAAAAACTCTAAAAAAGTACCGGGGGAAGCCTCACTGAGCATAAATGTCGACGATCCTGGACGTTTGGCTGACACCATTATCAGCTATCTGGACATCCGCACGGCAGAGAAGCAGGAAGTGTTGGAAATCTTTCCGACCAATGAGCGGCTGAATAAAGTATCGGATATTCTATCTAGGCAGATGGAGCTGCTGGAAATTGAAAAGCGCATTAATGTACGGGTCCGCAAGCAAATGGAGCGTACCCAAAAAGAGTACTACCTGCGCGAGCAGCTCAAAGCCATCCAGAAGGAACTGGGTGAAAACGACGACCATGTCGGGGAAGTCGAGGAACTGCGGCAGCGCCTTGCCGAGATTACGGGACTCAGCGAAGAAGTGCATGAGAAAATTGCCCGTGAAATCGACCGCATGGCCAAGATGCCTACCATGTCAGCGGAAGCCGTGGTGGTGCGCAACTACGTTGACTGGCTGCTCAGCCTCCCCTGGACCGCGCAAACGGATGAGCGGGTGGACGTCACCGAGGCGGAGCAGATTCTGAATGAAGATCACTACGGCCTCAAAAAAGTCAAAGACCGCATTTTGGAATACCTGGCGGTACGGCAGCTGTCCCGCAGCCTCAAAGGTCCCATTTTGTGCCTTGTAGGCCCGCCTGGGGTGGGAAAAACCTCTTTAGCCCGCTCTATTGCCCGCGCCACGGGCAGGAACTTTGTCCGCGTGTCCTTGGGCGGCGTGCGTGATGAGGCGGAAATCCGGGGCCACCGCCGCACCTATGTCGGCGCATTGCCCGGGCGCATCATCCAGGGGATGAAGCAAGCCGGTTCCAATAATCCGCTGTTTCTGCTGGACGAAGTGGATAAGATGGCGATGGACTTTCGCGGAGACCCCTCAGCTGCGTTGCTGGAAGTTCTGGATCCCGAACAAAACTCCCGGTTTTCGGATCATTACATCGAGGTGCCCTTTGACCTGTCGCATGTGATGTTCATTACAACCGCCAATGTGCTGCATACCATTCCCCGGCCACTTTTGGACCGTATGGAAATTATTGTTATTCCGGGCTACACCGAAGAAGAGAAGCTCCATATTGCCGCACAGTACCTGTGGCCCAAGCAAATGGAGAACCACGGTCTGACCCCGCAGATGGTCGACATCAGCCGGCACGCCACCGCCGCTGTCATCCGCCACTATACTCGGGAAGCCGGTGTGCGCCAGCTGGAACGGCAACTGGGAACAATTTGCCGGAAAGTCGCGCGGGAAATTGTGCAGGGGCGCAAAGGCACTATTCGCATTACCGTAAATACCCTCGGAAAATACCTGGGACCGCACACAGTGCACCACCGTGAGGCAGAACAGGCTGACGAAGTGGGCATTGTGACAGGACTGGCGGTGACGGAAGCCGGCGGGGATGTGATGCCAATCGAGGTGACGACGATGCCGGGCAAGGGGCGGTTGAATTTGACCGGGCAGTTGGGTGATGTCATGCAGGAGAGCGCTCAGGCAGCCTACAGTTTCATCCGCTCCAAAGCCAAGGAACTGGGAATTGATCCCCGCTTTCACGAGACGCTGGACCTTCACGTGCATGTGCCCGAGGGAGCGATTCCCAAAGACGGCCCGTCGGCGGGAATTGCCATGGCGACGGCCATGATTTCGGCGTTGAGCAATATTCCCGTCCGAGCGCAAATCGCTATGACAGGCGAAATTACCCTGCGGGGCCATGTTTTGCCTGTAGGGGGCATCAAGGAAAAAACACTGGCGGCCCACCGGGTGGGGATTCGGGAAATTATTCTACCCAAGGAGAATGCCCCTGATCTGGAAGACTTGCCGCCTAACGTGCGGCGCAGTTTGCAAATTCATCTGGTGGAGTATCTAGACACAGTGCTGGAGTTTGCCTTATCAGACAAGATTGCGAGGGAGAATATTGGCCCCGAAAACTAAAAGACTGGCGGCCTCTGCGCTGCGTCCCGACGAAATGCCCCAGGACGGGCAAATAGAATTGGCATTTTTAGGCCGATCGAATGCTGGAAAGTCCTCGCTGCTGAACCGTCTTGCAGGCGTGCAGATCGCGCATGTGAGCGGCAACCCCGGAAAGACACAGCGCATTCATTTTTATTCGATGGTTAACTGGTATCTGGTGGATTTGCCTGGATACGGCTATGCCAAAGTGCCCAAGAACCTGCGCGAGGAATTTGGTGAAGCGGTCGACGCCTACCTGACCACGCGCCAGCCGCTCATTGGCGGCATTCTAATTCAAGATGTCCGCCGCGGTGTCCAGGAGGAAGAGTATGCCTTGCTGCAGTGGGCGGCCGCCCGGAATCTATTTTTTATCATCGTGGCGAGTAAAATGGACCGGTTGAACAAATCCGAACAGAAAGAACGGCGGCGCGTGCTAGAGGCCGCTTACGGCCAGATGATCTATCCCATATCCAGCCGTACGGGGGAAGGCATCGACGACGTCAAGGCCGCCATAAGGGGTTTGGGCCTCACTATTTGAGCCAACGGTAAAGGGTCGGGCGCCCAAATCGGATCGAGGGCAGAAGGGGGCCTTGAATCTGGTGCTCCTGATGCATCATGGTCACCAGCAAGGTGATGAATCCTGCATGGGACACCAGCGCAATGCGGGAATAGTCCTGCTGGTACTGGCGAAGGTGGCGGATAGCCTCATCCCCGCGCCGGCGGGACAGAATTTTTCCTTCAGGCCCCTGATTGCGAAACCAGTTCACGCGAAGGTAGCTCCACCAAACCTCTGCGGGCCACAGACTTCTCAGGAAGAGGGTGGGCTCATCAGGAAGGCGAATGGGAATTTCCCGGAAAATCGGGTCGACTGTGATGGGAGCCGTGCGTCCGAAAAGCTTGGCTGTGGCGTGGGCCCTGGGCAGATCGGAACAGACCACCAGGTCCGGCACAGGAAACCGCTGGTAGAGCCGAGCCAGTCGGGCGGTCTCCACGTTGCTGATAGCAGCCAGGTCATACGATGCCAAAAAACGGTTAAACGAGTCCCGGTCCATAAAAAAGGGGTTGCTGGGCAAGTCAGGCCGACCATGCCGCATAACCCAAAAAGTTTTCTCTGCAAGGGTGTCCATAATTAGAAGCTACCCAATTGGTTGCGTATCGTCAAGGGCTTGGAACAATCTTCAGGCAAAGAGTCCCTCAATTTCAAGGGCAGTGTGGGGCGGCCTAGCCCGCCATTTTGGGCCCCCGCACCGCGAGAGAGGCCCGGGGGGGGGGGGCAAAGGCTGGGGACGGCGGGCGGCAGCGGAATTTTTTGGCGGCGCGTTGGCACCGTCACATTCAGGACCTTGGCGACTATGATATTTGTCGAGGGTCACGGACGGAATTTCCATCCCTGCCAGAAGAAAGTCACCGCGAAATTCGCCAGGGACACAGGAGACGAGCTCCCGTCTGTCGAATAGATAATGGAGATCGAGACGAGGTGAGCATATTTATGGTCCTGGTTCCGGGAGAACACTACCGGTGTATTCGCGAATTGACTGTGGAAGATCTGGAACAACTGCAGCGTTGGGATCAAGATGCGGAGATTACGGCGCTCAGCGGAAAAAAATTTGCCAAAGAGGAGGGGAATGAGAGCGGGTGGTGGCAGGGCCTGCTGTCAAGCAGGGTGCGGATGGGATTCGCCATCATCGCCGGCACCCAGCTCATTGGGGACGTCGAGCTGGAACATATTGGATGGCGTGCCCACCAGGCTGAGCTCCGAATTTCTATCGGAGACAAGTCGTACTGGAATCAAGGCATAGGCACGTCAGCGGTGAGAGAAGTGCTGGATTTGGCACACAGGCGTCTGGCTCTGCACCAGATTTATTTGCGGGTGAACAAGGATAACGCCCGGGCTATCAGGGCCTATGAGAAGGCGGGTTTCAAAAAAGTGGCCAAGCTGGTGGCCAATGGGCGGCTTCAGGGCACGTCCGACCTGATTTTAATGGAATATTGCTCAGACTCCTCTCAGTATGCGGCTTTGAAAGCTTGATCGCTTGGGCTGTTGAGCACTCCGGAGTAGTAGGGCGGCCATCCGGGGCTTCCCCGCAGCCCATAAAGGGCGCGGGCCCGGTTGTACTCTTGGGGCGAGACCTGAATGCTTGAGGGCCACAGATGGTTGTGCTGCCCTTGCATGACAATCTGACGCCACGAGGCAGCATGGGCGGGGTTGGCGACAGCAGCCACAGTGTGGGCCGGGGTGGTGTGGATATACCACAGCGCCATGTTGAGGGCCGCTAAGAATTGCGCCAGATGCGGGCTGTTGCCGGAAATGGTGACCGCTGGAATGGGCCCCGTGGATGCGCCCAGCCAGTTCAGTATGACGGTGCGCCGGTCTTTCTGCTGCAACTCGCGCAGCTGGGCCAGAGTGACAATGGCCCAGGGAAGCTGGCGGCGGCTCCATAACGATTGGACCTTAGGCCAGGGCAGCGGTTCGAGATCAGGCCTCACTTGATTGAGGGCCATGATGCTGTCGATCAAAGGACGCGCGGGCTCAAGCGTGGCAGAATAATCGACAGGCAAGTGGTTGAGGGCCCGCAGGCGGAAGTGCGGGTCAGGCTCAGGAGCGGCGAGGTAGAAATCTGGACCCTGGGCGATGCTGCCGACTATGGGCCATGACCCCGGCGTCCAGCTCACGTGGACCGGAGCGGAAGGCGAGTGACTCCAGCGCAGTTGAATATGCTGTCCCGCAAATAGATTCAAATTCTGCGCCACGGTCAGAGGCAGCCGCAAGGTTCGCGACGGAACATTGAGGTCTACGGTCAAAGTGGGCCAGGCAGGACGCGGCGGCGGATTTTGGCCGCACCCCGCGAGGGTGAAAACGCCAAGGCCGGTGACGGTGAGCAGCAGCCGTCGTGCAAGTAAAGTCATCGGGAGCCTCCCTGTGTGATGTTATGGAAAAAATATGCGGGACAAACCATTTTCAGACCACTGGCGATGGGTCAGAGGAGGGGGTGGCGCGTCAAGGATTCATTGACACGCCTGCGCCGTTGGATATAATGTTAGGTGCCACGCTTTTTGTGGAACATCAGATACAATACCGTACCAACCAAGGGGGATATTTCCAATGCAGGTCAAGCCGTTAGGAGACCGTGTTCTGGTTAAATTGGTAGAGGAACAGGAGCGGACTCAGAGTGGTATATACATACCCGATACTGCCAAAGACAAACCCCAGACCGGTCTGATCGTTGCCATCGGCGACGGTGAGGAAATCAAAGTCAAAGAAGGCCAGCGGGTCTTGTTTGCGAAATTTGCCGGAACTGAGATTAAGATTGGAAATGAGGATCACCTTATTTTGGCGACCGACGATATCCTGGCTGTGGTGGAAGACTAACAATCTCATCGGACAGCTGCCGATGACGGGAAGAAGCAGGGCTCAAGCGTTCTAGAGAGCGGAAGGATTTGGTGAAACATTCGCGCGCAGCGCCTTGCTGGTGGCCCCCGAGGTCTCTTAGGGAGTTGCGTCCTGCAGCCTCCTGGGACGGTGATTGCCCGTTACCGCAACCAGAGGCTCTGTATCCCGCAGGGCGAATTAAGGTGGTACCGCGAAAGAGACTCTTTTCGCCCTTAGCGAAAAGAGTCTCTTTTTGTTGGCGGATTTTCCCAACATTTATCCCACTCATTTGGACAATCGCGTGGAACACAAAGGAGAGCGTGTGATGGAACTCAGTTCCCAGTATTCGGCCCAGGCCGTCGAACAAAAATGGTACGCTTATTGGCGCGATCATGGATATTTCAAGCCCAGCATGGACCCTAGCGTTCCAGCCTTCAGCATCGTCATGCCGCCGCCCAACGTCACTGGCATCTTGCATGTTGGCCATGCCCTGAACAACACCTGGCAAGATATTGTGATCCGGTTCCACCGCATGCTGGGAGAGAACACGCTCTGGCTGCCTGGCACCGATCATGCCGGCATTCACACACAGATGAAGGTGGAAGAGCTGCTCCGTTCCCAGAACATCGACCGCCGGGCCTTAGGCCGGGATGCCTTTATCGATGAGGTGTGGCGCTGGAAGGAGAAATACGGCGGAGAAATTCTGCGCCAGGTGGAGAAGCTGGGGGCTTCGGTGGATTGGAGCCGCCTCCGGTTCACGATGGACGCGGGTCTGTCTGCCGCCGTCACGGAAGTGTTTGTCCGGCTCTATGAAGAGGGCCTGATCTACCGCGGGAATTATATCACCAACTGGTGTGTATCGTGCCGTACCGCGCTGTCGGATATTGAAGTGGAACACGAGGATGAGCCCGGTACTCTGACTTACATGCGCTATCCCCTCGAACAGGAAGAGGGGACGGTGGTTGTGGCGACCACGCGGCCAGAAACAATGCTGGGGGACACGGCTGTCGCCGTGCACCCGGATGACCCGCGCTGGCAGCACCTTATCGGCCATTTTGTGCGGGTACCCCTGACGGGCCGGGTGATCCCGGTGATCGGCGATGCTTATGTGGATCCCCAGTACGGCACGGGGGCGGTCAAAGTGACCCCTGCTCACGACCCCAATGACTTTCAGATGGGCCAGCGTCACCAATTGCCTCAAGTTCAGGTGATTGGCGAAGACGGCCTGATGACCTCCGAGGCGGGAAAGTACCAGGGGATGGACCGGCTGGCAGCCCGGGCCATGGTGCTGGAGGATCTGGCAGCGCTGGGAGTGATAGAGCGGGAGGAAGCCCTGGTCCACTCGGTAGGGCACTGCGAGAAATGCGGGACAGTGATTGAGCCTTTGGTGTCCCTGCAGTGGTTTGTGCGGACCCAGCCGCTGGCGGAGCCAGCCCTGGCTGCCGTCCAGTCCGGGAGCGTGAAGTTTGTTCCGGAGCGTTTTGAAAAGATTTACATGAACTGGATGGAAAACATCCGTGACTGGTGCATTTCCCGGCAAATCTGGTGGGGGCACCGCATCCCGGCCTATTACTGCGACAACTGCCACCAGGTGACTGTCTCCCGGGTGGCGCCAAAGAGCTGCCCCGGGTGCCAGGGACCTGTGCACCAGGACGAAGATGTGCTGGACACCTGGTTTTCCTCTGCGCTTTGGCCTTTCTCCACAATGGGCTGGCCAGAGCAGACAGAAGATCTGGCCATGTTCTATCCGACGTCAGTACTGTCCACCGCCTATGACATTATTTTCTTCTGGGTAGCGCGGATGGTGATGCAGGGGCTGCACTTTACAGGAGAGAAACCATTTGGCACGGTTCTGCTGCATGGGCTGGTCCGCGACAGCCAGGGGCGGAAGATGAGCAAGTCTCTGGGCAACGGCGTCGATCCCATGGACGTCATTGAGCGTTACGGGGCTGACGCCCTGCGCATAGCCCTGGTGCTCAGCTCCGCGCCAGGCAATGACCAGCGTTACTCGGACGAGCGCGTGGAAGCGGCCAGCCGCTTTGCCAACAAAGTTTATAATGCGGTGCGCTATGTGCGCATGAATCTCCCGGAAGACTTTGTGCCGGGTCCGGTAGCGATGGACAATGTGGAAGATCTGTGGATTGCAGCCAAACTGAATCAGACAATTGAGCGCATGACGGAGTGGCTGCAGGAGTTTGAATTCGGACAGGCAGCGCGCGCTATCTACGATTTTCTCTGGGATGATTACTGCGACTGGTACATTGAACTGACCAAGATCCGCATGCGGGAACATCCCGGTTCTGCTCCCGGGACGCTCAGCATGCTGGTGCAAGTTGCCGAACAGGCCCTGAAACTGCTTCACCCATTCATGCCTTTTGTCACGGAGGAGCTGTGGCAGTCCCTGCCGCATGACGGGGACAGCATAATGGTGGCCCAGTGGCCGTCGGTGCGGGACCTTCCCCACGGCAGCCGGGCTCAGGAAATTATGGAGCGCGTCCAAAACGTTATTCGCACTGGGCGGAATCTGCGCGCCGAAGTCAACTTGCCGCCGGCTCAGCGCGCCGTCTTCCAGATGGTTGCCGATGACCAGGATATTTTGGCGGACTGGCAGCAAGAGGCGTCGGCCATTCGCGAAATGGTGCGGGCGGAGAATATCGCTTGGCACGTTAAGGATGGCGGGACGCCTAAACCTCGCCACGCGCTCACCGGCGTCTGTCAGGGGGGCAGCCTGTACCTATCCTTGGAGGGGTTGGTGGACCTCGATGTTGAGCGGGCCCGTGTGCAAAAGACCATGGAGCAGACGGCGCGCGAGTTGGAGCGGGTGGAGAAGCAATTGGGAGATGCGAAATTCCGAGAACGGGCTCCCGAGCAGGTGGTGGGTAAAGCGCAGGTACACCGCCAGGAACTGCTGGCCCGGACAGAGCGGCTGAAAGAGCGGTGGGAGGACCTGCAGTGAAGGAAAACTGGTGGGGAGGGCTTGAGCGCACCAAAGTCCGCCCCGGCCTCGACAGGATTCAGGCATTAATGGACAAGCTGGGCCATCCCGAAAGGGGTTATCCGATTGTGCACGTGGCGGGAACCAACGGCAAGGGCTCGACGGCCGCCTTGATCGCGGGTGGACTCGCATCACAAGGATACCGGGTGGGGCTGACGGTCTCTCCGGACCTGGGACAGATTAACGAGAGGGTCATGCTCAACCGCCATCCTCTGGAGCAGGAGTTGTGGGACCGGCTGGGAGAAGAAATCGAGGCGGCCGGAGTGGCTTTGCCGGACGTCCCGACGTTCTTTGAGGCGGTGACCGCCATGGCCTTTCTGGCGTTCCGCCACTGGCAGGTAGATGTGGCTGTGGTCGAAGTGGGGCTGGGCGGACGGCTGGACGCGACCAATATTATTTCCGCGCCCTGTCTGGCGGTGATTACCCCGGTGGCGTTCGACCATATGGACCGCCTGGGCGACACTATCGGGGAGATCGCCGCCGAAAAGGCGGGGATTGTCAAAGCGGGCTCGCGACTGGTGCTGGGCCGACAGCCGTATCCTGAGGCCAGGCAGCTGATTCTGCACCGTGCGCAGAGTTTGCATGTGCCCGTGACAGAACCGGCCTGGTTTCCAGAAGTCAGGGGAGATGGGGTGTGGGGGCAAAGCCCAGTGGGGCCTCTTAGCGTCCCGCTTCTGGGAGCCTACCAGGCTCAAAACGTTGCGACGGCCCTGTCCGCCATGCAGGTGATGGAAACCATGGGGTGGGTCAGGGACTGGGACGCGATCCTTGCGGACTGGGCGCGCTTCACGTGGCCTGGGAGGTTCCAGGTGATGCGCCGGGATCCCTTGTGGGTAATCGACGGCGCCCACAATCCCCACGGAGTGCTGGGCGTGGTCGAGACCTTGAAGATGGAGCCCTACCGGCGCCTCCGCTGGACATTGGTGTTCGGCGCCCTGGCAGACAAACCGGCCAGCGACATGCTGCGCTTGCTGCTGCCCTTTGTGCACTCGGTCATACTGACGCGAATCCCGTCTGAACGGGCAGGAGACCCGGCATTACTGCAGTCAGTGGCGCCAGACGCGGAAATCGTGGAAGATCCCTGGGATGCAGTCCGCCTAGCCATATCTCGTGCGCATTCCCAGGACGGAGTGCTGACGACGGGATCGCTGGCTCTATTAGGGTATTTGCTCCAGCAGCACAGGCAGTCCGGAAATATCATGGGCTGAATGCAGGGGCATTTTCCCAACGCAGGAAGTTTTTCGATGATTGCCGTCACGTCATTGCCAATGGTATGCTGAACAAGGTCTTGGTTTTTGTCGATGAAAAGGATGGGAGCCCTTCGTGTTGGACCCAGCCAAAGGAGTTTGTCATGAAAGGTCGAAATTCAGTGTGGATGGCCATCCTCTATGTGGTCATCGGGGGTATTGTCGGGTCGCTTTTAGGCCATTTTCTTTCAGCCCTGTGGTCCCCGCTTGGACACGATTATTTTGATCTGGGATCTCCCACCGGTCCATGGACGTTAAATCTCGGCGTGTTTGGAATTTCTTTGGGAATCTGGCTGCAATTGAATTTGGGCGGCATTATCGGCGTCATCGGCGGGCTGTGGTGGTATCGGAGAGGGAGGGCGTAGCATGGAGATTGATTGCGTGCTGGCTTCCTCTTCACCAAGGCGCCGGGAACTGCTCAGCAAGATGGGGGTATCCTTTACCGTCGATCCCGCCGGTATCGATGAGACCCAGCGCCCGGGCGAGTCTCCGTATCACTTGGTGCGGCGCCTGGCAGCGGCCAAGGCCGTCGCGGTGGCGCTTAGGCACCCGCACTCCCTCGTGATCGGCTCTGATACCGTCGTGGCTCAGGGAGACGAGGTGTTCGGCAAGCCGGGCAGCCAGGCGAACGCTTTCGCAATGCTGGAGCGGCTGTCGGGCAAGGCCCATCAAGTCTATACGGCAGTGGCTGTCTGGAGCGCTTGCGAAGCGCGCGGGTTGGTGCGGGTTGCCACAGCCGACGTCGTCTTCCGCCCATTGTCTACGGACGAAATCGCGGCCTATGTGCAAACCCGAGAGCCCTTGGACAAGGCTGGAGGCTACGCTATTCAAGGTCAGGCAGGAGCTTGGGTCCAAAAATTCCGGGGTGACCAGGAAACCGTCATCGGCCTGCCTACCACGGTCGTTCAGGCATTGCTCACACACTTTCCGAGGAGCTGTGGCGGTTGACACGGGTTCATGATCTACCGGCGGAAGAACGTCCCCGCGAAAGACTGTTGCGCCACGGCGCCGGCGTGCTCGGTGACCGTGAACTGCTGGCCGTCTTGCTAGGTACGGGAACATCCGGCCAGTCTGTGCTGGAACTCAGCCAGGACCTTCTGCGGGACGGATGGACAGGCCTTAGTCGGCGCCGCGCCGCGGAACTGCTGCAGATTAAAGGGTTAGGGGAGGCCAAGGTGGCTCTTTTGTTAGCAGCGTTGGAGGTCGGCGGGAGGCTGAGGCGGGGGGATTTGCAGCAGCGTATTGACGGTCCAGACGATGTGGTTCCGCTGGTTGAGGATATGGCCCGCCTGAGCCAAGAAGAATTCCGGATAGTGCTTCTCACGACGAAAAGCCACGTGTTGGCGGTGGAAACTGTCTTTCAGGGCGGGCTCGACAGTGTGGACGTCTTTCCCCGGGAAATATTCAGGAGAGCGGTAGGCCGTTCGGCGGCATCCGTCATTGTGGTGCACAACCATCCGAGCGGGGACCCCGCTCCCTCCCGGGCTGACTTGGGGCTGACCCGGCGGCTGGAGGAAGCGGGAGAGCTGATGGGCATCCCGGTACTGGATCACATCATCGTTGGCAAAGGGCATCACACCAGTGTGCATCAGGGAAAAACCACGGAGCTGAGCTAAGGGGGATATTTGTACCCATGAGAAGTTGGTTTGGGTCATTTTCGAAGGATATGGGCATTGATTTGGGCACGGCGAATACTGTGGTATATGTCAAAGGCAAGGGCATTGTGCTGCAAGAGCCGTCAGTGGTGGCTATCGACACATTAACCGCGGAGATTATCGCCGTGGGCCAGGAAGCCAAACAGATGGTTGGCCGTACTCCGGGCAACATCCGGGCCGTCCGCCCGCTGAAAGACGGCGTGATTGCGGACTTTGATACCACGCAGGCCATGTTGAAGTACTTTATCAAAAAGGCTTCTAACAACTCGCGCATGACTCACCCCACAGTAGTGATTGGAGTGCCCTCAGGGGTGACCGGGGTCGAGGAAAGGGCTGTGAAAGACGCGGCAGTCCAGGCGGGGGCGCGCGAAGCGCTGGTCGTTGAAGAGCCGATGGCCGCGGCCATCGGCGCAGGACTGCCTGTAGGCGAACCCACGGGCAACATGATTGTGGATATTGGCGGCGGCACCTGTGAAGTGGCGATTATCTCGCTGGACGGCATTGTCGCGTCGCAGTCTATCAGGGTGGCTGGCGACGAGATGGACGATGCCATCGTCAATCATATCAAACGGACCTATAATATGATGATTGGGGAGCGTACGGCGGAAGAGGTAAAAATCACAATCGGTTCGGCCTACCCCCCAGACCATGAGGAAACCATGGATGTCCGCGGGCGGGACCTGGTCACCGGATTGCCCAAAACGCTGAAGATCAATTCCACTGAAATTCAGCGTTCCCTCAGCGAAACCGTCAACACCATTGTCGATGCCATCAAAGCGACGTTGGAGAAATCCCCGCCGGAACTGGCAGCAGACATCATGGACCGGGGTATTGTGATGACCGGAGGCGGCTCGCAGTTGAGGAACTTCGACAAGCTGGTCAGTTCAGAAACCGGCATGCCGGTTCACCAGGCGGAGGAACCGCTCTTAACCGTGGTTCGCGGAACGGGAATGGTCTTGGAGGACCAGCACCACCTAGACGCCCTTCGCCGCCGCAACCGCCGTTAACAGGGGAAGAGGAGGGGTCGAAGGGTGGGCGGATTCCTGTACCGGTGGCGCCGGCTTCTGATCACCGTCTTGGTGGTGATGGTCGTCACGGTGAGTTTAAGTTTGACCGCCCGCATCCGCGGCACAGTTATTGGTCTCAGCAACATTATCAATACCGTGGTGTCGCCCGCCGAGTCGAGCATGGCGTTTTTAGGCAGGGAGACGGGGATTGGGATTAGCACCGTCGGCGATTTGTTTACATTGCAGCAGCAGAACCGGAAGCTGAAACGGCAACTGCTGCAATACAATTCCATGAAGCTGGAACTGTCCGAGGTTCTGGCCGAGAATGGTCAATTGCGGGGATTGGTCGGCCTTGAACAAAAACTGGGCACATGGAAGCTCGATCCAGCCAGCATCATTGCCCGCAACCCAGACAGTTGGTTCAATACTGCGGTGATTGACCAGGGCGCCAACAACGGCCTGCGTACGGGGATGGCGGTCATTGTTCCACAAGGTGTGGTGGGGCGGGTCGTGGCGGTCAGCCCCGGCACCGCGACCATCATGCTGATTCTGGACCCGAAGAGCGGAATCGGCGCGGTGGATGTGCGCTCGCAATCCACTGGGGTGGTCTTGGGGCAGGACCCAGTGACCGGCCTGCTGCAGCTTCAGCTGTTTTCTCATAAGCCGGACATTCTGCCAGGCGACGTGGTAGCTACTTCGGGATTGAGCCAATATTACCCGAAAGGGCTGCTGATTGGTCAGGTCATGTCTGTGGCCAAAAATCAGTTTGGATTGACAGAAACCGCTGTCATCAAGCCAGCGGTGGATTTCAACCGGTTGCAGACCGTGATGGTGGTGGAATCGCACCCCTCGGGCACGAGCATTCCGCCTATTTTCGGAGGAGGGCAAAGCTGAAGATGGCGCGTTTTCGGGTGGGCACATGGATTGTGCTGTATTTGCTGGCTCTGTTGATTCAGGTGGCGCTGCTGCCGCAGATTTTTCCCAATGGCTACGTGCCCAATGTGGTGTTGTCGGTTACCGTGTTGATTGCGCTGTACGAGACGCCCCGGCGCGGGATGTACGCGGGTTTAATCGGAGGACTGATGCAGGACCTCTGGGCGGGGCGGCTGATCGGCCTCAACGCGCTGACATTTGCACTGCTGGGCTACGCGATTGCCTCCTTGCAACAGCGGATCGTACACGATCCCATCTTTGTGCCGGGATTGCTCGCGGCTCTGAGCCAGGTGGTGGTGACGCCGTTTCAGTGGCTCCTGCTCTATGTGTTTGGCTATCACTTTTCATGGCTGGTTTTTTCGCGCCCCCTCCCGGTGTGGATTTTGTTTTCCATGCTGTTCACACCCGCCTTGGGCGGCCTTTTGGGATTTCGCACGCGGTCCGGCAAGAGGACGCCCTACCGGTCCCTATCATCATAGCGATCTTGACGCTATCCTTCATGGACCGACGAACTCTCTTCAGAGTCTCGTCGGTTTTTGTCTGGATTTCCGGCAGTTTGACTGAATCACAGGACAAAATCTTTGGTGGCTGGCCACAAGGATGGCAGGATATTAGGAGCCGACAGAGAATGTGTATGGTGCTGAGTCAAATCGAGGAGGGACACCATTGGCGCGCCGTTTACCCAAGACGGTATCAGAAGGCGACCAGGAGATGAGTCCGGCACCGCTAGACTCCGGGGCGCTGATACCAGAAGATCAGATCATGGCAGAGTCCCCATCTGGCCCAAAAGGTGCGGCAGAGAGGAGCGTGCTGCCGAGCGGGCCGGATATCGCCAGGGTTTTTGCCGGCCAGCGCTTTGAGCCGCGAAGCGCGCGCGATTGGGACGATGAAGCCAGGCGCCACCCCACTCTGTTGATCCGCAAGACATTGAGATCTGGGCAGCATGTAAGGTTTTACGGGAATGTAGTAATATTAGGCGATGTCAATCCCGGTGCCGAAATTGTGGCCGGCGGGGATATCATTGTGATGGGGTGGCTTCGGGGACTGGCCCATGCGGGCGCTGAAGGCAATACTCAGGCAATGGTTGCGGCTTTTCGACTGAATCCCACCCAGATCCGGATTGCCCATTTTATTGGGCGGGCTCCGGACAAGGAGGATGCCACGCTGCCGGCAGTTCCAGAATTTGCCGAGGTGCGTGACGGCCAGCTGATCATTGATCAATGGCAGCACAGCATGCTGGGAAACATTAAGTAAGGAGGATCCGTACGTTATGGGGGAAGCCATCGTCATTACATCGGGGAAAGGAGGCGTCGGAAAGACTACGACCACGGCCAATTTGGGTGCAGGCCTGGCCAAGGCGGGAATGAAAATCGCCTTGATTGATGCGGATATAGGCCTAAGGAATTTGGACGTGGTGATGGGACTGGAAAACCGCATCGTCTATGATCTGGTCGACGTTGTCGAGGGATTTGCCAAGCTCAAGCACGCCCTCATCAAGGACAAGCGTTTTGAAAATCTTTACCTGCTGCCCGCTGCCCAGACCCGTGACAAGACAGCCGTGTCACCCGAGCAGATGCGGGAGCTGGTGGGCCAGATGAAAGAGGAATTCGATTACGTCCTCATTGATTCTCCGGCAGGCATTGAGCAGGGGTTTAAAAATGCCGTCGCAGGCGCGGACAAGGCTATTGTCGTCGCGACTCCTGAAGTGTCGTCCGTGCGGGATGCCGACCGCATCATCGGGTTGCTTGAAGCGCAGGAAAAGCACAAGCCCTTCTTGATTATCAACCGGATTCGTGCGAGCATGGTAAAAAAAGGCGACATGATGGATATTGATGACATGATCGAGATTCTGGCCATCGAGTTGCTCGGTGTTGTGCCCGACGACGAATTCATTGTGGTGTCTACAAACCGCGGCGAACCAGCCGTGCTCAATCCCCAGTCCAAAGCTGGGGAGGCCTACCGCAACATCACCCGGCGCCTTCAAGGAGAAAATGTGCCCATGATGAAATTGGATGATGATTCGGGATTTTTTAACCGGCTGCGCAAGCTCATGGGGTTTAAGTCATGAGCAAGGGGGGACGGTCTATGTTTGACCTGTTCGCGCGTGTCTTTGGACGGGAGGATGCGAGCAAGGATGTGGCGAAAGAACGCCTCCGCCTGGTGCTGGTGCACGACCGGGCCAGCTTGTCACCGCAGGCCCTGGAGAACCTGAAAAATGACCTGCTGAAAGTGATTTCGGAATACATGGATATCGATGATGAGGGATTTCGCGTGGATTTCTCACGCCACGACGAGTCCATGGCTCTGGTGGCGAATATCCCGATTCGCAGCGTCAAACGCACTTCCGTCTAGAGGATCTGGCGAACGATGAAAATTGCATGGTCTCGACCTCCTGCGTCTTGTCTTATATACTGTAAAGATAATGACGTGAGAGAGGTCGAGGCTTAAATGCATCCCAATCAGGTGTGGAAAAACATTGACTATCTGGTCTTGATCATTGTTCTGCTGATGTCGGGGCTGAGCCTGTTTGTGATCGGTAGCGCCACGAAGCCTCTGCTGCCTGCCGGATCGCAGCTGTATTTCGTGCACCGCCAGATGGTATGGGTAGCGCTGGGCCTGGTGACCATGGCCGCTGTGGCCTGGCTCCCTTACGAGCGATTTAAGGCTCTGAGCCCTTACCTGTACTGGGGTGCCGTGGCCCTTCTGGCGTACGTGCTTCTCAAGGGGCATTCGGCACTGGGAGCGCAAAGGTGGATCCAGGTCGGGCCGTTTCAGCTGCAGCCTTCAGAATTTGCCAAAATTGCGCTGGTTGTGGCTTTCGCTACCCATTTGGATAAAAAGACGCAGCTGAACCGTTGGCGGGATTTGGTGTCACCGGGTCTGCTCCTGCTGTTGCCCATGCTGCTGATTTTGAAGCAGCCGGACTTAGGCACGGCTCTGGTTTTCGTGGCCATAGCCGGCGGCATGCTGCTGATGGCAGGAGCGTCGTGGTGGAAGCTTTTGATTGTTTTTCCGGGCGGACTGGTGGCTGTGGTGGCATGGATTTATTTGCACTACCACTTTCATGT
This sequence comes from Sulfobacillus sp., assembly GCA_027309085.1. Taxonomy (GTDB): domain Bacteria; phylum Bacillota; class Sulfobacillia; order Sulfobacillales; family Sulfobacillaceae; genus Sulfobacillus. The sequence goes on along the minus strand of DAIDDL010000004.1, from coordinate 131,410 downwards.
CTGGATCCCGATGCACCAGTACCAGCTGAACCGTCTGATTATTTTTCTCAATCCCAACAAGGACCCGCTGGGCGCGGGATTCAATGTGATTCAGTCGCGAATTGCCGTAGGCAGCGGTGGTCTGTTTGGCACTGGAATCTTTACAGCGCATTCCAACCAGCTCAGTTACCTGCCGGAATCCTACACGGACTTCATCTTTGCAGTCATTGCCGAGGAAGTGGGTTTCGTCGGGTCGATGGCCCTCTTGGCGGTGTATCTGCTCCTCCTGGCCCGGGGTCTCTTCATCGCGGTGCATGCCAAGGACCGCTACGGCATGCTGCTGGCGGCGGGAGTGGTGTCCATGTTTGCCTTCCATGTCATTGAGAGTGCCGGCATGGTGTCTGGCATTATGCCGGTGGCAGGAGTGCCTCTGCCCTTTATGAGCTACGGGGGGTCAGCGCTTCTGGCGGACTCGGTGGGTGTGGGCATTTTGCTGAATGTCTACCTGCGCCGCAAACCCCTGTCTTATGGGCGCGCCGCAGCGGGAACCCGCGTGGTCATCAGTAAAAACACATAACAGAGGTGGCATGCCCGGTGGCAACATCTTTTCCCATTCCCGAATTTGACCGGTACTGGTTTCATGTGATTAACCATTTGGCCACATTGAGTCCATGGCTCAACGCTGTGGCCATCATTCTTGCCAAATTGGCTCCAGAGCTGTGGGCCGTCATTTTTTTGATGATGTGGTTCTGGCCGCCGCTCCGGCAAAACCGGGCAAGGCGGGCGGTTGTTTACGGCACCGCCGCCGGGGTGCTGGCTCTGGCCGTCAATGTCGTGCTGGTGCACGTCCTGCCGTACCGGCCGCGGCCATTTATCTTTGAGCCCCAGCAGGTGCATTTGCTGATCACTCACGCCCGGGATACGTCATTTCCCAGCGATCATGCCGCCGGAAGCTTTGCTTTTGCGACGGCCTTGTTCTACGCGGGCCGCCATGACGGCTGGTGGGGCGCGCTGTTTGCGGCGGCGATCAGCCTGGCCCGGGTCTGGGTTGGGGTGCACTGGCCTACGGACGTGCTGGCCGGGGCCGCAATCGGCATAGTGGCGGGACTGGCTGTGCTCGGGGCGCGCGCGGGCCTTGAGGGCGTGGTGCTGTGGCTGTTCAAGTTGTTCCGCTTCCAGCCCGAGCCCCGCTATGGACGCCGGAGGGCAAGATAAGGGACGGCAGCGAGGCAAATCCTCCGGTTTCTGGAGATCAGCTGTGGTAGCCCCAGTTGGGATGGCGGCCATAAAAATGGGGGAAGAGGCGTGACGTCTACAAGTTGGGTGATTGTGCTGCTCTCAGTCGACGGGGCGCTCTTTTTAGCGCTGTTTGCCCTGCTCTCGCGCATTGAACAGCGGTTGGCCCGTCTCGAAAAGAAAAAGCCCCGTCCTTCCGGGCGGGCCAAGAAGCCCTCCGCGCCACGCAAGGAATCATAGACGCGGAAGAACTTTTTTGTATTCGGCGCTAACACGATGGGGCGCAAGCGTGTCCGCGAATACGTTCATCATCGCACTGCCTCCGTGGCGAGCGGGGGCGCTTTGTATGTCTTGAACATAACGCCCGCGCATTCCCCTTCTTAGGCGATAGCCAAGAGGGGGTCAAGCGGGCCAGCCCGCAGGGCTAGACAGCCCTAAATTTTTGTTCTACTATAAGGGCATAGGGCCGGAACGGTCCGAATCGACGCCTGGGGAGATCCAGCATAAGACGCACGCAGCCTAACGGCTCGGCGCAGCGGTCGTAGAACCAGGAACTTCCGGGAGTGATCCCAGAAACCCCTGCCTCAACCCGTATGGGTTAGGCGGCGGGAGAGTTCATGGATGCCCATTCGTAACATGGCCAGGCCCCAGATATCCCGCACGATGGGCCGGGGACGGGTTTCTTCCCCAAGCGCCTCCCCCGGGCACGATGTGTCAAGGCAAGTTAGTCATTCGGCGCCGTCTACATATTCTCTTGCCTGGACGAAGCCAATCTGTTAGCGCAGCGGACCACAATCCGGCGATAGCCATCGCGGAGCGGGGAGCGCGCCACTGCGGTTTGGCGTGCCCCCGCTCCGGGGGACCCAACAACCACCGTGCCCCTACCAGGCTCTGGAACAGACAATTTCGGACATAAGTGGCAGGGCGGCATCTTTGCCAGCTAGGTGTTCCTAAAGCAAACCTAAGCTAGCATGGAGCGGGCGCCCGGAGGACACTCGCAGGGAGAGTGTCCTCCGGGCCGCAAGAAAGACGGAGCCGCAACCACTTCCTAGGTTGCGGCTGAAAATCACCCCGTCGGTGCTCCAGGGACCCAATTATTTTTGATTCCATATCCCTGTGCGCCCTGACGCCAGCACCGCGCTGCTGGCTGACAAGACTCTGCGGTTCCCGGGGAGTTGTCCGCGAGAGGACTTCGGCGTCCGAGGTCCGGCCTTAATCCTTGCAGGCCGTTTCCCAGTCGGCTTGGCGCCCTCCCAAAAATCCGATGGCTGCACCGTAAATAGGGGCCATCCACCAATATCCCATTACGGAGGGAAAGCCTAGGATGATAATCGTCACGATCATCAGGGAGTAGCGCACCCAGCTCTTTGCCAAATAGTGAGGCATCTGCCAAATGACAAAGGCTTTCCGCTGCAGATAGGATCCGACAAACACAAAAGCCAACGCCAACGCTAATGCTTCCCACGGGGCTACCTTCACTGGCATCGTCTCCTTTGAATTGATCATATCACCTGGGACGGCGAATGATCAAATCGCTGCCGTTCGGGGAATGAACGGGACCAGCCTGCATAGGATGGTGATATCGGGCCGCACATGGGGAGGGAGCGCCAATGACATCCAAAGAGCCGGTTCATGCAAAGCGGGGGTGGATCCGCTGGAGTGCGGCGGGTCTTCTGGTGTGCGCAGTCTACGCCAGCCACGTCCTTCCCGGCCCGGCACGCAGCCAGGCGCTGTCTGCGGAACGCCGGTGGATTACATCGGCATTCCATGTCCCACACTGGACAGTGCCATGGCCCCCGGGCGGAGCAGCGGCCCCTGCCCACCAGGCCATGTCTCCCGGGGCTGCCTGGACTCCTCCTGTGGAGCCCGCACGGGTCGTGCAGGCGTTCGGGTGGCATCACAGCCAGTTTGCGGGGAACATCAGCCTGCAGACGGACCCTCATGCGCAGGTGCGGGCCTTTGCCCCTGCTGTGGTCGCGACAGCAAACCAAGATGGGGTGACCCTAAAGGCGGGGAACACGCTCATCGTACTCACGGGACTGACGCAAGTGGCCGTACGCGGAGGGGAGAGTGTGGCGACGGGGGAACTCCTGGGCTACTCAAGGGGCCGACTCGTGATGGGGGTAACAAAAGACGGTCTGCCCCTCAATCCGCTCAGCCGGGAGTTTTTTGGCTCCAGGTGGGCGCGCCGCTAGGAGGCCTACCATGTCCATGTGGCGAAAAATTTCAATCAATCCGTGGTTCATTGTGATTCTAGCCCTCTATCTGGCGGGAGGGCAGGGGATCCGGATAGCGCTGGCTTTCTTTGTCATCACGCTGCATGAACTCACCCATGCCATCATAGCGGACAGCTATGGATGCACGGTGGAACGCATTGAACTATGGCCATTCGGCGGGATCGCGCGCATTTCCGGGATTAGTCAGCAAGAGCCTTATGTGGAAGCCATGATCGCGGTGGCGGGGCCCTTGCAGAATTTTTTCCTAGCATCGGCCGCATGGGGAATGGCGCAGTGGCTTCCGGTCAGCCCTCAATGGATTCATCTTTTCATTGAGATGAACCTGGGGTTGGGCCTGTTGAATCTCCTCCCTGTGGCCCCCTTGGACGGTGGGCACCTGGCGAGGCTCTATCTGTCCCGCACGATAGGGTACGAGGCGGCGGAGAGAAGAGTGGTACAAGGAGGGCTGTGGCTGGCCCGCGGGCTGTTCGTGGTCACGATCTTGTCGTTTCTCACACCACGTCCCCTGATCAGCGTGGGAGTGTTCGCGGTGTTTATCTACTGGGGGGCCAAACACTCCCCACGCCCGGCGGCTTACCTGATTGTGCGGGACCTGGCGCTGCGTCCCATATGGCTGCGAAAAAGGCCCGTGTGGGCGCTCGACGACTTTGCCGTGCATTGCGAGACTCCTCTGGGAGACGTGCTCCGGGTAATGCGGCCCATGAAGTATCACCGGGTGATCGTGCTGTCCCCGGATCTCAAGAAAATGGGCACCCTATATGAGGAAGACCTCTTAAGAGGCCTCGAGGAGTGGGGGCCGACTGTGGCGTTGCAGGAATTGCTCGCTGCGCGTTGACCGCCATTTCTGTCGTGGTATGATAGAAGAGAGGCGATAATATCCCAGACAGTCAAAATTTTGCCCAAAAGTTTGAGCTTAGTTGCCACTGTTTCAGAAAGGGGTCCATTCATGACACGGCGCAAGCGTCGCCGTTGGGGGATTCTTCCTGCAGAATCTGCTGGAGCGGCTAATACAGAACCTGGCGCCGAATCCCCAGGGGCCGCATCCATAGAACATGAGAGCGCCCCTCTGGTGCCGGAACCAAAAATTTTCAAGGAACTTCTGGTGAATTACGAGTCACACGAAAGTCGACTGGCAATTTTAGAGGCGGGGCAGCTCGTCGAATTTTATATTGAGCGGGACGATGAGGAGCAGTCGGCCGGCAACATCTATAAAGGACGGGTGGAAAATGTGCTGCCCGGGATGCGTGCAGCATTTGTAAACCTCGGCCTGGAAAAAAACGGATTTTTGTACGTTGACGATGCTCATGCGGAAGAGCGTGACCACCGGAAATCGCGGCCCATCCAGGATGTGCTGAGAGTAGGGCAGGAAGTTGTTGTCCAGGTGGTGAAAGAGTCCATCGGCAACAAAGGAGCGCGGGTGACTACGAATATCAGCCTGCCCGGCCGCTATCTGGTTTTCACACCCTATTCGGAGACCGTCGGGGTGTCGCGCCGGATCGATTCAGAACGGGAACGGGAGCGTCTCCGGGCTATCGCCGACAAGATCCGGCCCAAGGGCATGGGACTCATTGTCCGGACGGTAGCGGAAGGAGCCTCGCAAAAGGCTTTGATGCGTGACCTGGCGTACTTGCGGCGGATGTGGGCGAAGATTCGCCACAAAGCGCGCACGACCCGGGCGCCTGCTTTGCTGCACCGCGAGGCCAGCCTGATTGCCCGCACGATCCGGGATCACCTGGATGAGTCTGTAGACCGCTTTGTCATCGATGACGAGCAGGCCTACTACCGTGCCCGCGAGATCGCCGGGACTATTTCACCCGGTTTGAAACACCGGATTGAACTGGACAGCGGGGGCCTCCCCCTATTTGAGCTCCGGGGTGTCGAGGCCGAGTTGGACCGTGCAGTGAAACGGCGGGTCTGGTTGAAGTGCGGCGGCTACCTGGTCATTGATGAAACGGAAGCGCTGACGGTCATTGACGTGAATACCGGCAAGAATGTGGGCTCCACAGATCTGTCCGATACGGTTCTAGCCACGAACCGCGAGGCGGCGGTAGAGATTGCCCGGCAGTTGCGTCTTCGCGACATCAGCGGGATTATTGTCATCGACTTCATTGACATGGAGAATGAGGAAGACCAGCTGGAGGTGCTCAAAACATTTCAGAGGGCTCTCCGCCACGACAGGACCCGGGTCACTGTGCTCGGCTTAACGCGGCTGGGACTATTGGAGATGACGCGCAAGAAGGTGCGGGAGTCCCTGTTGAATCAACTGACGCGGGTATGTCCTCAGTGTGACGGGCGGGGACAGGTGCTCTCAGAAGAGGTGATCGCGCGCCGGCTCCGTCAGCGGATTGCAGAAAGGCTCAAGGAGAGCGGGGCCGAGGCCATCTTAGTCGAAGCAAACCCGACAATTGCCAGCCACTTGATCGGTCCCGGAGGAACCAATCTCAAGGACCTGGAGCGTGCCACCGGCCGTGCTATTTTTGTTCGCGGGTCTCACGACTGCGAGATGGACGATGTCAAATTCCAGAAAATCGGCACGCGCCATGAGGTGGAGAGCGCCGCTCTCCCAGTGCACGAGGGCCAGCGGCTCGAATTGGTGGTGCAGGAGCGCCACGCCAGCAACGCCCGCGACGGCATTGCGCGCCTTGACGGCTATGTTGTGGATATTGAGGCGGCAGGGTCCCGCGTAGGAGAAACCGTGCTTGTGGAAATTCTGCGGGCCCTGCGCACATTTGCCACGGCGCGCATTATTGACCCGCCTACAACATTTTTGCCGGAGCAGGTGTCTCCAGCCACTCAAGCTGAGGTTTGACGGTGCCCAAGATTCGTGGTAACATACATTGGATTAATGCCACGGTGATTCATGGAATAGGGGGATTTATGTGTACGCCGTAATTGAGACGGGGGGCAAGCAGTATCGTGTGTCTCCCGGACAGGAATTGCTGATAGAAAAACTGCCTGTTGACGAAGGCAATGAATATACTTTCGACCGGTTGCTGATGGTTGTGGACGACAACGGTCAGCCAGTAGTCGGTCAGCCTTACGTCAATGGAGCCAGTGCAGTGGGCACAATTGTGCGGCAGGAGCGCGGGGAGAAGATTTTGGTGTTCAAGTATAAAGCCAAAAGCAACTACCGCCGCCGCCAAGGGCACCGCCAGTATCTGACCCGCGTTCGCATTGACCGCATTGACGCCACTGTTTAAGGCGGATCATGATTAGCATAGAAGTCGAGCGGGAGAAGAGCGGCGCAGTCCGCCACCTGTCGGTGGCGGGACATGCGGGCCAGGCTCCATACGGGAAAGATATTGTCTGTGCGGCGGCGTCGGCGCTGTCAGAGACGCTCGTCATAGGACTGACTCGTGTCATCCAGAGCAAGATCGCTTATCGTCTTGATGATGGGGTGCTGGACCTCGCAGTCGCTGAAGATCTGTCTGAACCGGCGCAGGCCGTGATGGACACTATTTGTTTGGGTTTTAAAGATTTAGCGGATACCGAACCGGACTTTGTCCGCTACCGTGAATTCGCCAAACCCTGAGGGAATTTGTTTACCGGGAGGACATACGATGCGCTTACAGCTTTTTGCTCATAAAAAAGGGGGCGGAAGCTCCCGCAACGGCCGCGATTCCAAACCGAAAATGCTTGGAGTCAAACGCCACCAGGGACAACTGGTGAGTGCTGGCAGCATTATTATTCGTCAGCGCGGGTCCAAGTTTCATCCCGGACTGAACGTGGGAATGGGACGGGACTACACACTATTTGCCAAGATTGACGGCACTGTGGCATTCGTGAATCGCGGGCATGACCGCCGCGAGATCCGGATCCTGCCTGTTAATGAAGCGTAGTGTAGAAAACAAACGCGCAGGCCATTTTTATGTTGTGAGTCTGCGTATCTTAATATTTCTCGCGCTGGGAGTGGGAAGCTTTCTTAGCCCTCACTTTTGGCGCGTTGTTTTTTTGGCGTTGTTTGCGGCTTACACGGCGGGGTCGGTGCGGCTGATAGACCAGTCTGAGGCGGTGGACATGATCCGGCGCTACCGCCACCGGTATGCCAATCATCTTCAAATCATCAGCGGGTGGCTGGAGCTGGAGAAATTCTCACGGGCCGAGCGCTATCTCAGTGAGCATGCCCTGTCTAGCGTGCAGCCGGGAGTATTCCAAGGTCTGCCGCTGCGCTGGGTTTACCGCATGATGGCGCTCGATGCCGCCGCCGAGGCGGCAGGCGCCGAGATCCGGTGGGAGCGTCCCGAGAACAACCCCGGAACCTACACCATGCTGTGGAAGCTGAGCGCGGTGCTCAAGGAAGTGATTCCGGCGGCGTCGGGGGTCATTACCGTGACTTTTGTGCACGGGGGATTTCGTGTGCAGGCCGGGGGAATCAAGAGTCGTCCTCAAAAACATATTATAGGCGTGAGGTGGCAGCAAGAGCGAGACAGCCTAGACGCATTTTGGGGTGTCAGGCAGTAGGGAGGCCATGCAGTGTTTGTCGATGAAGTTAGAATTTATGTGGAAGCGGGCAGCGGGGGCAACGGAGCGGTATCTTTTCGCCGGGAAAAATTCGTGCCCAACGGAGGCCCTGACGGGGGTGACGGCGGGCGCGGGGGCGATGTGCTGTTTGAGGTGGACCCGGGACTGAACACCTTAATGGATTTTCGCCACCAAAAACACTACCGGGCTCAGAACGGGCAGCCGGGCGGCATTAAGAACATGTATGGGCGCGACGCGGAGGATGTTGTGGTCCGGGTGCCTCCGGGCACGATCGTGAAGAAAGAGAGCGGAGAGGCGGTGGCGGACCTCACGATTCCGGGTTCTAGGACAATCATCGCCAAGGGCGGCCGGGGCGGCAAGGGCAACAGCCATTTTGCCTCGTCGCGGCACAGGGTGCCGAGGGTAGCCGAAAAGGGGCAGCCGGGCGAGGGATTTTGGGTAACTTTGGAACTCAATCTGCTGGCGGATGTCGGGTTGGTGGGATTTCCCAATGCAGGCAAGTCCACGCTGATTTCGCAGATTTCGGCGTCCCGCCCTAAGATCGCGGACTATCCGTTTACCACGCTGGTTCCCAATCTGGGAGTGGTGGGGGATTACGGCGACCCTTTTGTCGTGGCGGATGTGCCCGGACTGATTGAAGGCGCGCACACAGGGCTGGGCCTGGGTGATACCTTCCTTAGGCACCTGAACCGCACCCGGGTACTGGTGCACCTGGTGGATGTCAGTCCCCAGGCGGATCATGAGCCGGCTAATGATTACCGGATTATCAGCCATGAGTTGCAGGCCTTCTCACCGGAGCTTGCCGGCCGTCCTGTGATCGTTGCGGCCAACAAAATGGATGTGCCAGGCAGCCAGGAAGGCCTGCAGCAGCTGCAGGACGCCGTGTCGCCCCGGGCGGTCTGGCCTATCTCTGCCCTGTCCGGACTGGGCGTGGGCGCGTTGATGTGGGAAGTGCGGCGCGTGCTTGACGTGACACCCAAACCGGTCATCGAGACGTTGGAGCCGGTCATGAAACCGGTGGTGCATGGGTATTCTCTGACTCCGGAACCCTCCGGCGGGTTCCGGGTGGTGGGCGATGTGGAAGAGCGGGCCAGCATGACTTTATGGGGCAACCCGCATGCCGAGGAATATTTTCTGGAGTATCTTCGGCGCCGGGGGCTGGAGTCCCTCTTACGCCGCCAGCGGGCCGAAGATGGTACTCCGGTTTATGTTGGACAAGGAACATTCTATTGGAGAGAGGGAGAACTCGTGTTAGAATGACTCTATCATTTAGAGGAAATTTGCGGAGATTCTTAGAAATCGGCAGGAAAATTTCAAGAGACCGCGAATTATTTATAAATGGGTAAAGAGACTGGAGCCATCGGGCTCATGGGAGGAACATTCAACCCGATCCATTATGGACACCTGGTGACCGCTGAAGCGGCTCGGGATGCTTTTCATTTGGACCGGGTGATTTTTATCCCCTCTGGCCAACCTCCGCACAAGCCGCCGGAAGTGCTCGCCAGTGCGGAGCATCGGTACTTGATGACCTTTCTTGCGATCGCGCCTAATATGCACTTCGAGCTCTCCCGGGTCGAAATCGATCGCCAGGGGCCGTCGTATACGAGCGACACTCTTGCCTATTTTCACCGGATGGACTCGGCCGTGGACTGGTACTTTATCAGCGGTGCCGACGCAATTCTGGAGATTGCCTCATGGCACTATCCGGAGGATATTTTTCGGTATGCTCACCTCATTGCTGCTAGCCGCCCCGGCTATTCCCTTTCGAGGATCCAAGCAGTGGCTTCGGACCTCGGTGCGGAAAAGGTCGACCGGATTCATCAGCTGGAGGTGCCGGCGCTAGCGATATCGTCGAGCCAGGTGCGTGAGCGGCTGCGCTTGGGACTGTCGATAAAATATCTGGTGCCTGAAGCGGTGGAGCACTATATTGACAAGAATCAGCTGTACGAACATGCCCCCTAACGGGAGCGGTCGCATGTTTTGACACGCAAGAGTTCATAATAGCACTTGATCGTAAGGTTTCCCAGCATCACGGGGTCGGTGTTCCTCAGGTTTAGAGGTATTCCCGGTGCCTGGGTCCCTGGTCAGGTACCTTTGTGGAATTACAGGGAGGATGCAAATAATGGCGAAGACGCTGTATATCGGAAACTTGCCGTGGTCCACGACCGAAGAGGAACTGGCCCAGGCTTTTGCGGCGCATGCGAATGTCGTCAGTGCCCGTATTATCATGGACCGCGAAACAGGACGTTCACGGGGATTTGGCTTCGTGGAGGTGGCTGATGAGGATGTGGACCAGGCGGTCGAGGCAATGAACGGCACCCAGCTGAGTGGCCGTGATATTATTGTCAACGAGGCGCGTCCCCGTCAGAACCGCTATTAAGATGCGGATGCAAAGCTGGAGGCAGTCCCTTCAGCTTTGTCTTTTGTCCAGGCCGGTACCGGGGGAATTTTCTCAGCGGACCATTGCCTCAATGCGGCGTGCGGGGGAATATGGCTGTCTGGGATGGGAGCGAGAGGGCAGTTGCGCCTGTCAGGCCCGAAGGGGCACCCGCGGGCTATTTGCTGACGGCTGGGGAGCCGGGAGAATCATGAGGTCACCAAAGATCACATGATTTATAGCAGAAAGGAGAAGCGGGAATGGGGAAGGCTTGAGCCTGCTGCGCTAGCCCGGCGCGGCCTGAAGACCGTGGTTTCCCGCGCACATGGATGAAGACATATCGAGAACGGTTTGCCCAGTTGAGCCGGCACCGCCAGGAACATAGCTTGCGGGTGGCCGCTGTCATGGAGGAGTTGGCTGTTCTCCACGGCCTGCCGGCAGACCAGGCATGTTTGGCAGGGTATGCCCATGACCTGGCCCGCGAAATGTCGCGCGATGCGCTGCTGGCCGAGGCTTTGCGGCTCGGCGTCGGGGTAGGCGGGCTCGAGCGGCAGGAACCTGTCCTCCTGCATGGACCCGTGGCGGCGGCCTGGCTTGAAGAAGAGGGGGTAGGCACCCCGGAGGTCCACCGGGCTATCCGCTACCACACCACCGCTGCTCCGGGACAGGACGCAACCGGGCAGGCGCTGTTCATTGCCGACGGTGTGGAGCCCGGACGCCAGTATCCCCGGCGCGCCGCGATTGAAGAGACAGCGCGGCGCTCGTTGGCGAAAGCTTACAGAGTGTTGCTGGAAGAAACTCTTGACTACCTGAAGGGGCGCGGGCTGACGCCGCATCCGCTGATGCTGCAGGCGCTCCGCGACACCCAGGGCGAGGAAAAATATGAGGAGGAATGCGTTATCCCTGAGACATCACGGCAGTGGGCCGAACTTGCGGCCCGCACAGCAGAACAGAAAAAAGGTGAAAACGTCGTAGTGCTGGACATGCGCGAGGTGACATTGGTCGCGGATTATTTCGTAATTCTTTCGGGCCATACCACAATTCAGGTGGCGGCGCTGGCTGAGCATATTGAAGAGGCGTTGAAAGACGCAGGGGTTCCTTTGCTGCACAAGGTCGGGGGCAGCAAGTCTCATTGGGTTCTTCTCGATTATGGAGCCCTGGTTGTGCATGTCTTTACCGAAGAGGAACGGCAGTACTATGATCTCGAACGACTATGGGGCGATGCGGATATCGTCCAGTTCTCCTGAAGATCTGAATAAGCGCGTGACCGGGTGGGCATACCTGACGGCATGACGGTCAGGAGGTCGACACATGGCACTTGTGGTTAACTATTACCAAACGCTTATCGATGTCGGTCTGTTTCTCTTTTTTGTGATTGGCGCCAAAGTGGTCATTCTTTTTACGATCCGGGTGCCCAAGCCCTCAGTGCCCCGGGCCCGCCGTATTTTATGGACAGGGTTCGGCGTCTGGTGGCTGCTGTCCGGTGTGCTGCAAATTTTCCCGTGGACCGTCACCCATTCTCCCGGAGCGCTCAGCCGTGCTCTATACCGGTACCAGCCCCTTAGTGTCATCCGCGCCTATCACTTCTTTCTGATCCAGTGGACCTCACAGCCTGTCACGTGGAATATCCTAGCCGTGATCTTCCAGGTGCTGTTTGGCATTATGCTGCTGACTGAAGCGGAAAACATCGCCGGACGCATTACGCTCGCCTTGGCCGCTGTCTTCGCCGGGATTGTTTGGCTGATCCCTGAAGCGTTGGGGGGGATGCTGTCATGGCCCGTGAGTGCAGCCGCCGGCGCCCCCGGAGCGGGGCTGGTGGCGGTGGTCACCGCAGTGTTGCTGCTTCTTCCCGCTGGGCAGTGGAGCGCATCCAAGACCCCGGAGCGGATCCGCCAGGGCCTCTGTGCGTTTTTTGCCGTCGCAGCTGTGGTGGAGGCGAATCCCTGGTCGGGGTTGTGGGGGGAAGGCATCGCGAAAATATTTGCGGTTTCTCCAGTCCCTTGGGCTCAAAAACTCATTGGCAATGCGGCCCAAATGGCTCATAATGGCTCGGTAGTCTATAACGGAGCCCTAGCCGCCTGCTTTTTGTCGTTGGCGGTCGTATTATGGAAGAACACGGGCCGGTGGCTGACGCTCGGGTTTGCTGGTGCGCTTTTGCTGTGGATATGGGCAACGGGCGAAGGATTTGGCCTGGTCCCTTCGGTCGGAGCCAACGCCGGTACGGCACCGTTGCTGTTTGGATTGATTATGATAGCGGCAGGGAGACCCATGGGGATGACACAGGCGCATACAGGATCCCAGACGCAACTCTAGCGTATTGACCTGCCGGTCGGCGAGCCTGCCTAGGGCATAGATAGACACAACAGAGATTTGCATAAGCAGGCCGCCGACTTCGGTTGTTGTTGCGGTCCAGTCGGGTGGTGAGTATGTGAAATTATGGAGTAAAGTGTTTGGCCGTCCCTTGAAGGACCGGGAGGAAGAATCCATCCGCGTCGGTGTAATCGCGGGTCTGGCGGTGATGGCTCCTGATGCCCTGTCTTCGGTCGCGTACGGCACCCAGGAAATATTGATTGAACTGGACCGGGCCGGTGTACAGGCTTTATGGTACGTTCTGCCTATTTCTGCGGTCATTGTGCTGCTGCTGATATTTCTGGTGACAAGCTACCGGCAGATTATCCGCTCCTATCCCGGCGGCGGGGGGGCGTACATTATCGGGCGCGACACGCTGGGGTCCACCGCTAGCCTCATCGCCGGAGCCGCCCTGCTGATTGACTACACCCTTACGGTGGCAGTCAGCGTGACGGCGGGAGTGGCGGCTGTGGTGGCGGCGTTTCCAGAACTTGCTCCGTGGACGGTCATCTTTTCAGTGCTGATTGTCGGGTTTCTGGGTCTCGTGAACCTGCGCGGACTGAGGGAGTCGGCCCAGGCATTCGCTTTGCCCACCTATCTCTTTATCGCCATGGTGCTGATAATGGCGGTTGTCGGATTGAGTGTGCATGTGCCCCATGCCCCGGCCTGGCATATGTATGTCACGCCCCCGGTCAGCTTTGTCAGCCTGTTTGTCATTCTGCGGGCGTTTAGTTCGGGGTCTTCGGCCCTCACCGGCGTTGAGGCGATCTCCAACGGCGTGCCGGTTTTCCGGGGCCCGTCTCCCGCCAGGGCCCGCATGACCCTGCTGCTTCTCGGACTGTTTTTAGGCAGCATGTTTCTGGGCACGTCCATCATCGCCTACCGGTTCCACATTGTCCCCTCCCTTGATACCACAGTGCTCCAGCAATTGGCCAGCGACATTTTCGGCCGCGGAATTTATTTTTACCTGCTGTCTTTTGTAACCATGGCTATTTTAGCGATTGCGGCCAATACCAGCTTTGCAGGATTTCCCCTGCTGTCCAGCATCATGGCCCGGGACCAGTGGATGCCCCGGATGTTCCTCAGCCGCGGCGACCGTCTGGTCTACCAAAACGGCGTGATTATTCTGGCGCTGACAGCTATCCTCCTGATTGTGATCTTCCGGGGAAATACGACGAATCTTATTCCCCTGTACGCTATCGGAGTCTATATGAGCTTTACCATCGCGATGCTGAGTCTCGCCGTGAAGACATGGCGGAACCGGGCGAACATTCCCGCGCGGCAGAGCTGGCTGCTAATTGTCATGGGAGGCGTGGGTGCGACCCTGACGGCTATTGTGGTGGTCGTGTCGCTGATTACCAAGTTTACTGAAGGCGCTTGGATTGTCGCGGTGGTGTTGCCGCTTTTGATTCTCGGCATGCACCGCATCCGCCGCCATTACCGGGCAGTGGCCGACGAGCTGCGCGTTACGGATTTGTCCATCAAGCCGGTATTGCTGCATGTGGTGGCGGTGGTGCCCATCAACAGCATCAACCGCCTGTCGATTGATACGCTGTCTTACGCTCTGAGTCTCGCGGATGAGGTCATTGCTCTGCACGTGGTGCGCAGTGTGGAGCCGGGACAGCAGTTTGCCGAACGCTGGAAGAAGTGGGCTCCCGACCCGCGCATCAAGCTGGCGGTGGTGCCGACCCAGTACCGCTCCGTTGTCCGCCCCATTGTGCGCTATGTAGACCTTGTCGCCCACCAGAATCCAGAACAGCGCACTCTGATTATCCTGCCGGAGCTGGTGGTGAGCCACGTCTGGGAACACTTCTTGCATAATCAGCTCTCCCTGACACTGGAGACCTCCTTCATCTTCCGCAAGGACATTTCGGTCATGATCATGCCTTACCGTCTCAAAAGCTACTAGGTTCATGGACCATGGGGCAGCGTGCGATATGAGATGGCCCTGGGTCGTGACTGGGCGGGAATCCCGTCCCAAAGCCGTCTTGCGCCATCGCCTCGCGGTACATATCAGGGAACGGAGTACGGGCGTTCACAAAAACGGGGACTCCCGATCCCGAGGCAGGAGAGGGGCACCATGGAAGCAGGGTTTGAAGAAGAGGATTTCCGCGGCCAAATCTGGCGGGGCCGGGAATTTGCGGATGCCAATTTTCGCCACGCACTGTTTGGCGAGGCCCAGTTGGATGGATGCCGATTTATCCACTGCGATTTTACCGGGGCTCAATTCGGCAGTGCCCGCATCGCGCAGAGCGTCTTTATTGGATGTGAATGGCAATGGGCGGCATTTTTTGCGGCGGAACTGAACCGGGTGTCCATGATTGCCTGCACCTTGGACGAGGCGGACCTGCGCGGGGTCCGCATTCACCAGGGCGATTGGTCGGGGTCCACTCTTCGCTACCAGAACCTGAGCAAATATGACTTCTCGGGCATGAAACTTCAGGATACGGACTTCTATGGTGCCAACCTCGCGCACTGCAACTTTCAAAACGCTGACCTCAGCCGGGCAATTTTGGCGCAGGCGAATCTGACACACGCCGACCTGCGCGGCGCCAATGCCGCCGGCATTGACTGGACGTCGCTGAAGCTGTGCCGCACGCGCCTGGATAGCGCTCAGGCTTCTCTTTTGGCGCAGTCTTATGGCGCAATAATCGACGGATAATGTTGCTGCCGCTTTCGGATGGAGGGAGATTGTGTGCCACCGTCCACGACAAGCGACCGCTCCCCTCAGCGAAACTGCACCCGGTTTTTTCCGTGCTGTTTGGCGGCGTAGACGGCTTCATCGGCTTCCTTAAATAGTTGCCGCGGCTCTTTCGTGCCTTCCGTGTCTGTCGCCACCCCCAGGCTGATGCCGATGGTCAGGGCTGTGTTGTCCCAGAGCACGGGTTCTTGCACCCGGGCGAGGAGACAGCCGGCAAGGCGGTGGAGGGTCAAAGAGGGCAGGGCAGATTCGATGAGGATGACAAATTCATCCCCACCGTAGCGGCACAGGGTGTCTTCAGCGCGCAGGCATCCCTGCAGGCGCTTGGCGGTGACTTGCAGGACGTAGTCTCCCGCGGCGTGGCCGTAAGTGTCATTGACCATCTTGAACTTGTCGAGGTCAGCCATGATCATCGTGGCTGGCACGGGAACTTGGCGCTGTTTCCCCGCCAATTCGTCGAGTGTCCTCTCAAAGTGCGCGCGGTTGGGAATCTGGGTCAGGGCATCGTGCGAGGCTTGATAGGCCAGCTGCGCTTTGACCGTCTCCTCTTCCTCCTCAGCGCGCAGAAATCTCAGCTTAGCGGTGAGATTATAGGCTAAGGACTGCAGCAAGGTGATAATTTCGTCCGAAAACAGGTGGGCAGGGCCGTGCACGGTTAACACCCCGCTTTCACCGGTGCCATTGGCAATAGGGAATGCAGCCACCGCACCAATAGACCCGGCTAGCAGGTACCGCATGAGACGAGGGCCGGGATACCGGGTCTCTCCCGCCAGATCATTGACGACAACGGGTTTCTTTGAGGCCAGGACATCGCTGATAACCGTGGGTCCTGCCGCCGCGGAGTCTTCCAGAGAAATCTGCTGTATCTCCTGGTCGAAGAGGACGGCTGTGGCCGCATCCTGAAAAACCCGGGTTTTAACGTCCAGGCGGGCGCCATCGGACAACGCGATCCAACATCCCAAAGCTGTCGTCTGGGCCATGATGAGTTCTGCCAGCGATTCGTACAGGGTCTGGGGATCGTCGGTGTACAGCAGCAGTTCGTTGGCGTGGGCCAGAGCTTCATAGAACTGGTGAAGGCGGTGCAGCTCCGTTTCATTGCGCGCATTGGTGAGGATCTGTCCTACCAGTTCAGCCAGGCGAATCCCCAGCTGAATCAACTCCGCGTCGAACACATCTTTGTCGCGGTGGTACACCTCGAGAACCGCATACGGTTCCTTGCTCCGGTAAATGACAAAGTCAGCGCTGGACTGCCACGGCTGCGCCGCGGATAGAGGGTGGTGGACTGCGGGCCCTTCCCAGTCGTTTTCGACCCGGTACCTGCCTGTGCGCCAGGCGCGGGCAGCCGCCGATTCTGTTTCGCTAGTGTCCTGACCCCCATAAGCGAAGGGCTCACCGCCGCGGTAGGGAAAGCGGAGGATCCCGTCCGTGCCGGGAACGCCGATTCCCACCGCTGCAAAAACCTGGCTTTCAGTAAGCAGCGAGCACACATCTTGTAAAATCACGGACTCATCCATTGTCTTCTGCGCCACTTCCCCGATGGCCCCCAGAACATGGTGAAAGGTGAGAATCAGCTGGTTCTTTCGACGCACCTGCGCTTCTAGCTGCCGCAGGTCGAACCGTTCGAGCGCATCTTGCAGGGACCATCCAATTTGGTCGGTCAGGGGGAGGATGTTCTGGTCAAAAGCTTTCGGGCGGTCACTGATCAGATTCAGCACTCCCCAGACTCTGTGCTGGCGCATGATCGGAATGGAAATGCCTGAAGCCCAACGGTAAGTTTTGATAAACGAGGCATAGCCCTGGTGTGTCAGGGCCGTGGTGATGTCGTTGTCATACAGCGTGTGCTGGGTGAGGACGGCCCGTGCGGCCAGAGACTGGTAGGTTGCGTTGTGGCCGCCAATGCTGAAAGGCAGTTGCTGCAGGGCATCGGAACCTGGCCCTGCAGCAACCAGGACGCGGACGCTGTCCGCCTCGGCGACGCCAATCCAGGTTGCATAGAAAGCCTGAGCGCACAATGCCGGTGCGAGAGCTTCCAGACAGTCGGATTCGGTGGCGGCGGTGCTGGTGATGCGGCTGACCTGCGAGAGCACATTATAAAGTTTCAGCGTGGAAGCGTGGTGTTCGCGGGACATGTGCAGACGGTAAATGATAAAGAGGATGCTGCCGTCAGAGAGGATGACGAGACACACGAAAGCAATCAGCCCCAGCAGCATGGTGTGCAGCCACCCGGCAAATACCGACTGCACCGGCACGCTTTCCGCCACATACAGCGGATAGTCATTGAGTTTCGAGAACGCGATGAGATAGGAAGGGCCGCGGGGGCCAATAGTGCCCGTCCCCCGTCCCGACGGGAGCTGGGGGTCCCGTGCTATCTGCTGCGAGAACCAGTCAGGGCGAACTATTTTCGAGGTCCCGGGCGGGAAAGCGGGGGACTGGCTCTGCACCATGCCATTGCGGCGCAGCAACTGCAAGATCACGTCAGAATAAGGGGACGAAGCCAGCTGGCGATCCAGTACGGGAAGGAAGGCCCCGCGGCCAATAATGAGGTAGCGGTGGCCCGGCCCAGAAACTGGCGAGCCTGCCAATACCCAAAGGCGGGTTCGCTGGAGAGGGTCGGCAAAGGGCAGCGACAAAAAGAAGGAAGGCTCGCGGAATGCGCTTTGCAAGAGCGGCGCCAAGGTCCCCAGACTGGCCTTCCCTGGCGGAGGAGAGGGGAGAGGCACCAGAGGCCCTACACGCGAGACGTACTGGCCGTGACCTGTCACCACCGCAGCGAGAGATGCATTGCTCGGACCTAGCTCGTGTTTTAAGCGGACGAGATCGGAATGGATCATAGAAGGAGACGTGGCCGACGGCAAGATGCTGGCTGTCTGCCGCAAAAATTCTTGGTCAGTGGTCAATTTGCTATCCAAAAGGGCTGCCGACCCGGCTGCTTGCGCTCCTAAATTGCGCTGCGTGCTGCGGACATTGGTCTGCCAGTACACATGGGATAGGTAGACAAACAAGACCACCGCCAAGCTGTTCAGCAGCAAGAGGACTACTGTATATTTCGTGGTAACAGAAGTTCGCTCCCTTATAGGCAGGCGGATATGGATTCCCATGAGTCTCCTCTCGGCTCAAGCGAGTTCCAATGCACCCGGGTAGGGGCGGTGAAAGCGCGCAAACTCAGGAAGAGCCACCACTCGCTAATCATCATATGAGCCACTATACCAGAATTCGACCGAATGCGACGCCCGTAAATTTGGCGTGTCAGGCGTCTTGCCTGACATCAATCTGAATATTACGAATTGGTCAGGATGAAAGAGTGACGGATATATTTGTATTATGATAAAATGACTAAAGGAAAGTTTATCGCCTGACGGTCTCTTGCGCATCGGCAAACCGTCAGCAGCCTGGCTGTTTTTGGTGAAATTTGTGAACCATGGGGAGGATTTATTATGTTTGAAGCTGTCATTGTGGATGCAGTGCGGACGCCACTCGGGCGCCGCAAGGGAAGCTTAGCGCTAACCCACCCCGTGGATCTTCTAGGCGGGGTATTGAGCCAATTGGTGGAAAAGAATGCCCTCGACGCCGCCAGCGTGGACGATGTCATTGTGGGCTGTGTGGACCAGGTGGGCGAGCAGGGCGGCAATGTCGGGCGCAATGCGTGGCTATCGGCGGGACTGCCCGAATCAGTGCCTGCCGCCAGCTTGGACCGCCAGTGCGGGTCCAGCCTGCAGGCGCTGGCTTTCGCGGCCCAAGGAGTCATGTCGGGGTCTTATGATATTGCCATTGCCGCCGGGGTGGAGTCGATGACGCGCGTGCCCATGCTCAGCACCATTCAAATTCAAGGGCACCCCATGACAGAGAATTTGAAGAAGCGCTATCGGCTCGACCGCTGGAACCGTGACTTTTTTGACCAGGCGCTAGGTGCCGAAATGATCGCCAAAGAGTGGGGACTGAGCCGGGAGGATTTGGACCGGTATGGATGGCGGAGCCACCAGCTAGCCGCCGCGGCGAGGGCACAGGGACTCTTTAAGAATGAAATTCTTCCCTTGGAGGTGCCAGTGGACGAAAATAGTCAGACTATGCGGCTGTTTGCTGAGGATGAGGGCATCAGGCCGGATACAAGTGTGGAAAAAATGATGGGCCTCCGGCCGGCATTCCCCGATTTGGAGCTGGTCACCGCTGGAAATGCCAGCCAGATTTCCGATGGGGCCTCGGCGGCTCTGGTCATGCGCAAGGATGTGGCTGAACGCCTGGGCCTGACACCGCGGGCGCGTTTTGTTTCATTTGCCGTGGTCGGGGTCGATCCCATCACGATGCTGACCGGACCGATTCCTGCCACCAAGAAGGCGCTGGAACGGGCGGGTCTCAGTGTGTCTGACATTGATCTGTTTGAAGTCAACGAGGCCTTTGCTTCAGTGGTGCTCGCCTGGCAGAAAGAGATTGGCGCGCCGTGGGATAAGGTGAACGTGCACGGTGGGGCGATTGCTCTGGGGCATCCTCTCGGCGCCACGGGCACCCGCATTGCGGCAACTCTGTTGAACGCCCTGGAGGAAAGGCAAGGGCGGTATGGGCTGATTGCGATTTGCGAAGGTGGCGGCATGGCCAATGCGGCCATTATCGAACGGATTGCGCAATAATTGGAGACTGCGGGAGGAATGGCCGTGAAGCACCCGTACCTGACCCCGGAGCATGACATGTTCCGGCAGTCTTTACGTGGATTTCTCGAAGCGCATGCAGCGCCTTTCTTTAATCAGTGGGAGGAAGAGCGCCGAATCCCGAAGGCTTTTTGGCGCTCCATGGGGGAGCAGGGGTTTCTGTGCCCCATGGTGCCGGAAGCTTACGGCGGCGCTGGCGCAGACTTTGGGTTTTCAGTGGTGGTGAATGAGGAGCTCGAGCGGATCGGGTCCGGCATGGTGGGGATTGGACTGCATAACGACATCGTCGTGCCCTATCTCACCAGCTATGGCAGTGAGGAGCAAAAACGGCGGTGGCTGCCGGGGTGCCTCAGTGGGGAAACTATTACGGCGATTGCCATGACGGAGCCCGGAACAGGGTCGGACCTGGCCGGTATCCGTACTACGGCAGTGCGTGACGGGGACCAGTACGTGGTCAATGGGCAAAAAACTTTTATCACCAACGGCATTCAGGCGGGACTAATCGTCGTCGTGGCCAAGACGGACCCAGCAGCTGAACCGCGCCAGCGCGGCTTCAGTCTGATCGTTGTGCCCGAAGATGCGCCAGGCTTCAGCCGGGGGCGCCAATTGAATAAGATGGGTCAGCACAGCCAAGACACGGCGGAACTGTTCTTTGAAGACTGCCGGGTGCCAGCCAGCTACCTGCTGGGGAAAGAGGGTGAGGGTTTCCGCTACCTTGCGGAGAAGCTCCAGCAAGAACGGCTCCTTGTGGCTATTGCCGCGCAGGTGGCCATGGAGGAAGCGCTGGCGGAAACCTTGGTTTACGTGAAACAGCGCACCGCTTTCGGCCAGCCGATTGGCAAATTTCAAAATACACGGTTCAAAATGGCGGAAATGATGACGCAATCTTATGTCAGCCGGGCATTTTTGGAGCAACTCATTGCCCGCCACATGCAGCAGGAGGATATTGTGACCGAGGTGTCGATGGCGAAATGGTGGTCAACCGATACCGCTAAGGCAGTCATTGGCGAGTGCCTGCAGCTGCATGGAGGGTATGGGTACATGGAAGAGTACCCCGTAGCGCGCCGCTACCGTGACATTGCCGTGATGTCTATTTACGCTGGCACCAATGAGATTATGAAGACCATCATCGCCAAGAATATCGGGCTCTAGAACATCACCGCGGAGTCGGAGGAAATTTTCGCAGCTTGAGGGTGCTGGAGACTGGGCGCGATAAGATTCCACCGGGAGGGGGCAGAGATTGAGACCGGTTGCGGTATTGTATCAGGCGGCGGCCGCTCCCAAGTCCGGGGGCGCGCTCAAGCCTCTAAAACCTGGGGGGTACCGGGACAGTGGTGCCGATATTGGCTATGCCCTGCAGTGCGCTAATTTTCCTGTCGTCACGCCGCAGCCGGATCCAGCGCCTGACCAGGAAGAGGCGTGGGCCTTCGGGGACACGGCCAGTGGCATCGCGCAAGCCGTGGAGGCTGGAGCGGAAATTCTCTGGGCCAACACCACTCTCTATAGCGGGCATCCGATTGTCCGCTGGCTGGGGAGGATTTCGGTAATAGGCCAGGAGCCCCAAATGGTAGACCGCTTTGAGGACAAATGGGTCATGCACCAATGGCTGGAGAAGGGCGGGTATCCCGTCCCGCAGGCCATGCGGACCGAGGCTTTCCATGAACCGCACTGGACGGATTGCGAAAACGCTCCGGTGATTGTCAAGCCAGTTCGGGGCCGGGGCAGCCAGGGGGTGGTGCGGGCGGACAATCTCAACGATCTCCGGCGTATTATCCAGAACTGGGAGGTCGGCACATACGGTGCCGCGGTGATGGCCGAGTCGTACCTGCCGGGACAAGAGGTGACCGTGTCGGTTTTGCCGCCAGGAGATTACCGTGGCCGCAAAACCCGTTTCATCAAGGATCATCATTGGGCCCTGCCTCCGGTGATCCGCCAGGGACATGTCGACGGCATTATGCCTTACAGCGGGGTAGCGCCAGTTGCGGGGAACAG
This sequence comes from Sulfobacillus sp., assembly GCA_027309085.1. Classification (GTDB taxonomy): domain Bacteria; phylum Bacillota; class Sulfobacillia; order Sulfobacillales; family Sulfobacillaceae; genus Sulfobacillus. The sequence goes on along the minus strand of DAIDDL010000004.1, from coordinate 109,417 downwards.
TGCGGTGGCCAATCAGGTGCCTCAGGAATTGGCCAACTTCGTCGCTCAGTGTGAATCTCTGGCGGACAGCCTCAACACGCGGGGGGTGGTGCGAGTTGATGGGCGGCAAGATGGCCAGGGGATATTCCGAATGGTTGATGTCAATTTTAAACCGAATCTCAGTGGGCCCGGCAGGCCAGGACGGGACGGGCAAGCGTCTTTGGTGGCTATGGCGGCGGAGGCTGCCGGATGGCCTTACCCTCTTCTGGTGGAAAATCTTGCCCGCCAATGTTGGGTGTGAGCAGGATGAGAAACTGGCCTTAAAGGCAACTGGAAACGTTCAGAGCCTCACGTGCTGCAAGGTTTCCTGACGTCCCGTATCACCAATGAGGAGAATCCTGCCGTCCGGGGGCCGCAAATCATTGGCGCAGGGACCTGTGGGGGCCGCATCGTTCTTACCCTATTTACGCTCCCGAGTTGCCGTGCGGTTGGACAGGCATGAAACCCTTCCTGAGCGGTTCACAGCTAAGAGGACATCCCTTGGGCGATTTCCTCTTCTTCATAAGGTCCATAGAATGGGCAGCGTGAATTCCAGCACAGCGCCTAATAAATGTACCAGGAATGCACGGGACCAATCATTACGGGGAGAGCCTCGCTGACATCCACCGTCAGCCGGAAGTCTGCCGGGCAGTATTTTGGCGCCGCTGGGGGTTGAAAAACGATAGCACAACATCACGGCATTCGGAGCCCGGCCGGCACAAGCCGCCTGCTTCGACGGAAATGCTGTCCAGCACCAGATTTTCGCGCGCCGCTTGGATCATGATTTCATCGAGCTGGAAGGCCTTGGTGGCGGCAAAGTTGATGGCGCGTTCTTCTAGCTTGACGTCAGCGTTGCGTAATTCGTAGTAGCCCCGGTCCAGAAAGTTCTGATACAGTTCCTGCGGAACCGTCCCGTTTTCCGGACGATTGGCGGAGGCCATTGCCGCATGGAGCGCCTGAGTCGTCCACGACGTGATCCCCTGGCCTTTTGTGGCGATGACAGGCACACAGTCATGCCGTTCATCAGACGCACGGTGCCAGACAAGTGGCCCGGAACGGCCACCCGCTCTACAGGCGGATCCGCCTGCTGAGCAAGAGCAATAGTCCTCAGGTGCTCATACCCGCGGAGGGCAAAGGGTCCTGCCGGTTTAATGGTGTCAAGTCCAAAGGAGCCGACTCCTCTTGCTCGGGGTCGGCTGCGGTGGTGTTGCTGGGGAGACAATTGTCTGCGGCCCAGATTTTTCTTTTGACTGCCTGCACTAAGAGGGGAGGCCGCGGCAACCACTTTCTCTCGAGGCGCTCTCACTATACCGGCAATAGCTTCCAACTGGTAAGGACCATATGGGTCGTTGTGCATGTCCATATGGATATAGACATATGTCTATATGGATCGGTATCATGGACTATCGGTAGGAGGTGGTGGTTGACGGATGGATTCATTTCGGGACTGGGCGGAGTTTTATAAAGTTCTGGGAGATGTCACGCGGTTACACCTCTTTGCGCTGCTGGCGAGGGGGCCGCGCTGCGTATGTGAACTCGTTGAGGTCTTAGGAGTCTCCCAGCCGACGGTGTCGCATCACTTGAGACGCTTGCGGCAAGTGGGGTTGATTTGCGAGCAGCGGGCAGGCCAGTGGGTCTTCTACCGGGTGGCGGAGGACCGCCTGCCCGTCAGCAGCGCATTCATGGCGGCGTGGCCCGATGTGGCAGACGAGGTCGCCGCGCTGGAAGCGAACACGACACTGGCCTGTCACGTGGGGGAAACTGTTCCGGTCAATCCGTGGAAAGATGCTCCGGTATCCGGGGTTCCCCTGCAACCCGGCTCCTAGCATCACCGCAAATAAAGAGAGGATGGAAGAGAAGATTTGCAGGCCGCGCAGGCTTTTCATGGAAATGTCTGTTTAGGGCTACCCTTGGGATTGCGCGCAGGATGGGAGGCTCTGGCGGCATTGGAAGTCCCGCGGTCAGCGGACAAGGAACTGACGGCCATCGTGGAGGTCGCGCCGGAGCAGTTTTCCCATTGTTTTGTAGACGGGATCCAATGGATTACCGGCTGTACGGTCAATTTGCAATTCACGCGCCTCGGAAAATTTGCCGTGACTGTAGTCGATGTGGGGTCCCAGGAAGCGGTGCGGGTCAGTTTCCGCGCAGAATTCCTGGAAGAATTCTTACAGCGGCCGCCAGTGGCGGCCAAGAGTCAGCACCAGAAGGGATATCACCCAGCCCCCGGATAAGTGGCGGGAGACATCCAGAGCATCTTGGATCGTCCTGTGGAAGAGATGTTTACGGTGCAGCGGTTTTCCGCCTATCCCGTGATCGGGTCTCCAATGGATTGGACCCATGTCCGCTGCACGGACTGCGGGGAACTGGTGATCGGCAGCGATGCCCACCAGTCCGGAGACGGGGCATGGTGTCCGGCCTGCTGGGACCATCACGTGCACAGCAGCGCACAGATCTGAGAAAGATGGGTGAGGGAGATGGGCGGTTTATTCGGAGTCACAGGCGGCGTCGTGGGCATTTCCTTTATCTTTTCCATGCTGGGGCAAGGAGGCGGCATGATTTATATGCCGCTCTTTCACTGGGTGGGCTATGATGTCAAGACCGTAGCGATCCGCTAGGCATTTTATTAAGTGCAACCGCTAAGATCTTTTCTTTGCCGCAATATCAGCGTCAACACCTCATTGATTGGAGGGGTGCGTGGCCGATGATGATTGCCGTGCTCATCGGGGCCCCGCTGGGGGCTCTGGTCACAGGCGACCTGCCTGCGCGCCTTCTCATCTGGATCTGGGCATTTGCCGCGATGCTGCTCATCGCCGCGGCCCGGACGCTCTGGCTGGTACAGCAACCCGAGCCGGATACGGAAATTCCGTGGGCCCGCCGGGCGCTCTTAGGCGCACTAGTGGCGGGCGGGGCGGGCTTTATCGGAGGGCTGTTGGGCATAGCGGGCGGGTTCATTATCAGCCCGATGCTGATTTGGATGGGATACCGTGCCAAGACGAGTGCGGCCACCACGGCAGCCGTCGCGACCGTCTCCAGTCTCGCCGGGTTTTCGGGCCACATGGCCCATATGGCCATTCCGGGCCTCATTCTCGTCGTGACTCTGATAGCGGCGAGTGCGGGCAGTATAGCGGGCTCTTGGTTTATGGCGCACCGTGCGAAGCCCTCATGGATTAAGGCCTTATACGGTGTGATTCTGCTGGCGGTGGCCGGCGAGTTGATTGGGGAGACATGGCATATGGGCACCATGGCAGCAGCCGTGGCAGCGCTTGCGGGCATCGCCCACCTCTGGTGGCACATGCGGCACCAGGCACGTCCCCCAGTGCCTCACGTCTCTGCCTAAAGGGCTGCAACCGTGAGGGCCGATTAGAATGGCAACGAAACCACGCCGCCCGCCGCGATTCCGGCCGCGTTCTTAGAAGGGAGAGGAACGTGATGGCTCAGGCAAAGGGCCAGTCCCGGCAAGATGAGGCGACCCCATTTATTCTGGTCGCAGCCATGCTGATTGGACTCGGCCTCAATTGGTTAGCCCATGGTGCCTTAGCATTTTTGCACCCGCTGGTCAACATCGGTATCTTTCTAGTAATTACGGCGGTCATGTTCGGCGTTCGCACCGCTGACTTGCGGGGTGCATTGAGGAAGCGAAAGGCGACCGCTCTGGCTCTGACGACCAATTTTGTGATCATCCCGGGCGTTGCCTGGCTGTTAGGATGGCTGTTTTTGCGCCATAACCCGGACTTGTGGATTGGCCTGATTTTATACGCGTTGACCCCATGCGTCGGCTGGTACCTTATTTTCATCGACGCAGCGCAAGGCGATGTGGCTTGGGGAGCGACGCTCTTGCCATGGAAATTGGGACTGCAAATTCTCTTGCTGCCCCTCTATTTGTGGTACTGGTCGGCCACGTGCTCTATTTAAACCCATGGACCTTACTCCAGAGTGTGGGAATCTTCGTTGTGGCCCCGTTTGCGGTCGGGTGGGGACTGCAATGGTGGCTTCTTCATCGCCAGGGGGAAGCGGTCTTTGCAGGTCCTGTGAAAGACATTTTGGGCCCTTTCAAGCTATGGGCGTTGGTGGTCGTCATAGTGGCGTTGTTTGCGAGTCAACCGCCGCTTAAAATCCACGACCTCGTGGCGCTGCTTACGATGGTGGGGGCGATTTTCGCTTTTTTTGTCATTATGTTTCTGCTCGCGCTATTCAATGGCGCATGGGCGCACTTGAGCTACGAGGACAATGTTACCCTGACGTTTACGACGACGGCCAGGAACTCGGAAGTGGTGATTGGCGTGGCCATGGCAGCATTTCCTGGCCATCCTCTCGTCTACATGGCCATTCTTGTGGGGCCGTTGGTGGAGTTGCCGGTGCTGTTGCTGATGGCGCAAGGGTTAGTGCGTTTGCGTCCCGTGTTGTGGTCTCGGCAATTTTCCCAAGAGGACACAACGCTCAAGGGATCTTGATAGGGTTTCCTTGAAGCATGCGCCTGAGTATGTCTGGCATATAAACCGTCTAAAAAGAGAGGGACCGGCGCCCAAGCGGAGCCAGTCCCTCTACCTGAAATGCGGAAAGTTATTCCTCGCCAGCAGGAATGTGGGGCTGTTCCGGGGCGGGCGCGGCCGGCGCGTTCAGCTGTTGCAGCGCTTCCAGAATCCCCTGGGGGTCGGTGACCGCCGGGGAGCAGGTCTGTCCTTGGCACAGGTATAGCGCGGGCATGGGAATCTCAGGGTATCCGCTCTGGCTGAAGTCCTCGGATCCCACAGGCCATGTGCGCACAATGCGGTTGCGGTCGAATAGGCCAAAAATGGCCTGGCGCAAGGCTGTGCCGGAGCGGTGGTGCGATTCCACAACCGTAGCGGTCAGCAAAGGGGCCTGGGCGCGGTCGGCGACAATAGCCCACAGGGCGCCAAAAACGCCTTGTTCTTCTGCCACAGGGGCAAATGCCGCAATGAGGGACCGGCCGCGTTCGGTCCACTGGTCATCTTCGGTGATTGTGCCGAGACGCAGAAATGCCTTGGCCATCAACGCATTTTCATTGATGGGCTGCTGGCGGTGCTGGAGGCGGCCAGGTGCGTGCGGATTGTCGACCTGATCATAAAAGGCCCCGTTATCGGCTTTGAGGACGCGGTCCGCATAGTCGATGAGGGTCCGCGCCCGGTCGAGATAGACCGTGTCACCGGTGAATTCGTACCCGTCAATGCAGGCGTTGAGAAACTGGGCCACGTCGGTGAGCAGGCCAGCCAGCTCCGCATCCCCATTTTCGTAGTGGTAGAGACCCGCTTTCTCGTCCCACATCCGGTCCCATAAAGCTTCCAAGGCGGTGAGGGCAATGGGGGAGTAAACGGTGGGATTGATGAGAGCCGCCGCCATCAGTTGGGCAGAAATCATCTGCGCATTCCAGTTGGTGTGGACCACCGGGTCGACAAAGGGGGCGGGCCGTTTGTCCCGTTCCTCCTGGGGAAGCCGGTAATATTCTTCGTCGGCATCTTGGGAGCCGCCCCAGAGGCCGTTCATGTTCAGCAAAAACTTGTTGGCCCAGGTGAGCACCTGGTCAGCCAGCTGACGGTAGGTTTCGTCTCCCAGCACCTGGTAGGCGTGCATGTAAAGTCGCGCCAGCTGGGCGTTCTCCTCCAGCATTTTTTCAAAGTGGGGAATGGTCCACTCGCGCGTCGTCGAGTAGCGGAAGAATCCTCCGGCCACGGCGTCATACAGCGCAGAGCCAGCCATGGCATCCAGTGTCCTGACGGTCATTCCTGCGGCCCAGCCGTCGCCGGTCGCCGTGAAAAAGATCAGGGACAAGTCCCACACATCCACTTGAGGAAATTTGGGAGCGACTCCCAAGCCGCCGTAAGCACGGTCAAACTGCTGGCGGATGGTGTCCATGATCTTGGTGATGGACTCCGGTGCGGGCGCTTGGGCCTGAAGATTCAATTTGGCCGGAGCCGGCGGGGTAAGTTGGTCGCGGATCTCGTCCTTGTGTTCTTCCCAGTACTGGACAACCTGATCCAGCAAAGGGCCCATCTGTTCCGGGGCGACATACGTGCCGCCCGTGATGATTTCGCCCGACGGGGTGAGAAATGCCGTGGTGGGCCACCCGCCCATGTTATAGCGCTGATTAATGTCCGGCCTCTGATCATTATCAATGCGAACTGGTATAAAATCAGAATTAATGCGGGCAATGATCTGCGCATCTGAATAAGTGGTTTCATCCATCATGTGGCACCAGTGGCACCATACAGCGGAGATGGACAGAAGAACCGGCTTGTCTTCGGCGTGTGCCTGCTGAAAAGTGTCCTGGTTCCATTCGTGCCAATCAATCTCCTGAGCCCGGTTGGGCCGGGGACTAAAACGGAAAGTGGGTTCGGCCATGATTTTCATCCTTTCTCGACATCAACAACACACTGGCTATCATACCAATCTTTACCCCCGGTTGGCGAGACTATGCTTCACTGGAGACAAGCGTGGCTGATACACGTCCGGTTTTAGTGGCCACGGGGCTGACGAGCGGGATTGGCCAAGCCTTGAGCAAGTTGCTGGTAGGGACCTGGCGAATTATTGGGGCCAGCCGGAATCCTCCCGCGGAATCCGGAGACGCTGGGGACTGGATCCGGACGGACCTGTCTGTTCCGGGACTTGCCGCTGCTGCCGTGACAGAGGCTCTTCACTCCCGGAAAATAGCCCGGGTTCAGGGACTGGTTCACCTGGGGGGTGTGGTATTCAGTGACCAGGCGGTGGCGACCACCGGATATGAGTGGGAATACACCATGGCCGTCAACCTGCGCTCGGCTTTTGAATTGACTACCGCGCTGAAACCAGTGTTGGTGTCTGGGGCCAGCATTGTGCTAGTCTCGAGCGTCGATGCCAAAATGTCTAGCACGGCGGGACCGGCGGCAGCATACGGCGCCGCCAAGGCCGGACTTAACGGGCTGATGAGGCATTTAGCCGCTGAATGGGGCCGGGACGGGATACGCGTCAACGCTGTGGTGCTGGGGGCCTTGGCGGAAGGGATGGGCGTGAAACATCCCGCGACGGAAGCCGAGCTGCTTCCCCATATTGCGCTCGGCCGTTTGGGCACCGCAAAAGACGCCGCGCAGGCCATCCGGTTTTTGCTGGATCCGGAGGTTTCTTCTTACATTACGGGCACAGAGATGGTCGTCGACGGCGGGCTGAATATTTCGTATTAAATGGGGTGGATGCATTTGGTGAAGGTTGAAAACATGCGGGCGCACTTGTTTGCCCCGAAATGGGAGCCGTGGGTTGTCAGCGCGCTGGCCATGGTGACCGGAGTGGTCGGCGGCCTGGGTGCGATTGTGTTCCGCTGGATGATTAAAGTAGTTCATACTTTGTTGATAGGGGACAGCCTGTCCGCGGGCCATCTGGGCCTGGTGGTGTTGGGGCCCGCTATCGGGCTGGTGATTGTGAGCCTCATCACCCATTACGGTGCGCCGGAAGTGAAAGGGCACGGTGTCCCGCAGATTCTCGAGGCGCTGGCTCTGCATGGCGGGAAAATCCGGCCGCGGGTCGGGATATTCGGAATTATCGCCCCGGCTGTGACGATTGGGAGCGGCGGCTCGGTCGGGCGCGAAGGACCGATTGCCCTCATTGGAGCGGCTTTCGGGTCGACCATGGCCCAGATTTTAAAACTCTCGGAAAAATACACGACGCTGCTGCTGGCCGCGGGGTCTGCAGCGGGCATTGGCGCTACCTTCAATGCCCCTATCGCGGGCGGATTTTTCGGTCTGGAAATCATTCTCGGCAGCTACCAGATGGGCGCTGTGGTGCCGGTTTTCCTCGCCTCTGTCACTGGCACGACAGTTTTTGACACCATTATGGGCAGCCAGGCTGTCCTCCAAACGCCTTCCTATCACGTCATCAACCACTTCGCTCTGTTGTTTATGATGGGTCTGGGCCTGATTATGTCGGTAGTAGCTGTGCTTTACACCAAAGGTCTGACATTTTCCGAGGACTTTTTCAATCACTTGACGATTCCTTTTTGGGTCAAGGCTCTGGCAGGCGGTTTGGTGGTCGGGATTATCGGTCTTTTTGTGCCCCAGGTGCTGGGGGTGGGATATCCTACCATGCACTTGGCTCTCACCAATCAGATTTTATGGGGCGGCTTGATTGTGCTGTTTATTGCCAAATATGTGGCCACGCTCTTAACCATTGGCGCGGGAGGGTCTGGTGGAGTGTTCGCCCCCTCTTTGTTTTTGGGGGGAATGGTCGGCGGCGCTTTTGGCAATCTGCTCTACGCCATCTCGCCGCAGCTCGCGCCTCACCCATCCATCTATGCCATCGCCGGGATGGCTGCACTGTTCGCGGCGGCGGCGCAGGCGCCTTTTGTCGCCATTACCATATTGCTGGAGATTACCGGAGACTATCATCTGACCGCGCCTGTAATGGCATGCGCCGTGATCAGTTTTCTAACCTACACATTTTTTACCCGCGATTCGATGTATACGGTCAAACTGCATCGCCGGGGAATCAAGATTCTGCGCGGGGACGACGTCAGACCGATGGCCGCCATATCAGTGCAGGCAGCGTTGGAGCCTCTTGGGGAAACGTCTATCCGGCCCGCGGCGGCCGTTTCGGAAGCGTGGCAGAAAATGACGCGGCTCAACCGGTCATTTTTACCCGTGGTCAGCCGCGCGTCGGGATTGGAAGGGATTGTAACCATGCGGGATATTGTGGCGGCGATGCAATCGAAGGAGCGGAACACGACCGTGGAGAATATTATCCAGCCGCTGCCCAAGCCCATTGCCAGCAATGAATCGCTGGATGAGGCCATCCGTTACCTGTCAATGTACAATATGGCGGTGTTGCCGGTTCAGGACGCGGCCACTCACCGCATTGCGGGTGTCATTACCCAGTCAGGGGTGCTGAAGGCCTACAACGCATCCGCTGTGCACGCGGTGGATACGGCGCACCAGGTGGAGAGCCTGAAACAGGAGAACGACGGGTTGTTCGTTGAAATGGAATTGCCCGCTGTCTCCCCGGCTGTCGGACAAGCTATTCAGGATCTCGCCTTGTCAAAGAATGCTCTCATTGTGTCCGTCTCCCGCAAGCAGGGCGCCATGATCCCGCACGGGTCGTTTGTGCTGGAACCAGGTGACCGTCTGCTGGTTTATGTCGTGCCGGCCTCTGACCGCCAGAGCATTATTAATCAGCTGAAGGCCAAGGAGATTGTCGCCTACCAGGGAACCTGAGCAGGGCAGTGAGTAGGCGGCAGGTGCGAGTTCGGGAAGCAGGTCATGCTGTAAAGGGAACGCCAATTGCCAGGTGGCGTTCCCTTTTTTCGTGCGACCGGCATGGGCGTGTGGTCTAGGTGAAGTCCTGACGGGGATGACCCGTTCCAACCGTTAGTCTAAGGCAAGGGTGTCCACCGCGAGGGGGAATCTGACGAAAAGCCGGCGGCAAACCTCTGGCCGGACGCACGGAAAGTGCATGCGAGGCGGGGCGCGTGGCGTGAGTTCGCGAAACAGAATAAAGCCCAAAATAGTCAAGCGCACGCTACGTACATGTACCCCGTAGGCGGGGGGATAGCACACGCTCTTAGCCGGGGGAGATCGGAGGTGCCGCAAAGTGGGAAGGTGCATCGCCAGGTGTGCGTGAGACCGGAGAAGTCAGTTGAGGCCACAGTAAGTCGGCGCGGCTGCGCCGACTTAAGGGCTGAACAGTACAAGAAAGTGGTGCAACCTATGGATTCGTGGGACACGCAAAGACAGCCGAATATCTCGTCTGCCGAGAGCCTCGTGCCGGTGGGTTGTCCCAGGCGAAGAGTGCGTCCTCGACACCCGACGTGTCGGCTGACAGCCTCATCAAGACCATTCTGGATGAACAGAATCTGAAGCAGGCTTTACGACGGGTGCTCGCTGACGAAGGTGCGCCTGGTGTTGATAGGGTGACCACGGAACAGTTGGTGGACGACCTCCGACAACGCTGGCCCCAGATTCGCATGGCCATCCTCTCAGGCACCTATCATCCGGGGCATCGAAATCCCGAAACTCACCGGGGCCGTCCGGATGTTAGGGGTTCCTTCGGTCATGGACCGGTTCATCCAGCGAGTGCTTACACCAATCTCCGACCCCCAGTTCTCGCCGTCGAGTCCCGGGGCGAAGCGCTCATCAAGCGGCCGCCAAGTTCGACGAAGTGCCGAGACGGGGCGCAATGGGTTGTCGGCATGGACTTGGAAAAATTCTTCGACCGGATTGACCGCGATATCCTGATGGCGCGCGTAGCGCGCCGGGGCCGGAACCCACAGGTGCTGCGACTTATCCGCCGATATCTCCAAGCCGGGCTCATGTCCCACGTGCGTGAGCCCACCCCGGAGGCACGGGCGTTGGGGAGACAGCACGGGGAATGTACATGGCCGTCTGACGGATCAGACGTTGCCCCGGGCGCCAGAGCGCAGCTGCAAGATCTCATAGCTGGCTTGGGCGAACGACACCAGAATTTCAAAACGGCGCATCTGGGAGGGGGAGAATCCCTCATTGGAATCCCCCGTGATGATGAGGAAGCGGGCTGGGATCCGTTCAGGCCGGTACAGGCGAAACCCAGCCAAACTCTTGGTGCCTGTGCGCCGCAGCGCCTCGGGGACATCCTCGCCGCTGACCGCCACGGGGGAGATTGCGGCAAGCAGCGCTGGCGGGATTCCATCTTCTGGAGCGCGGGCCCGGCCGAACTGTGCGAGGACACGCGGCGGCTGGGTTTGCTCGATCAGCCACCCGCCCGTAGCGCGCAGATGGGTGATAAGTACGGTGCCGACCTGCTTCCAGAGATCTTGTGTGGTGGACGCGAGCGGGAGCGCTTTGATTGTGGCCAGAAGGCGTTCGGTTTCTTGCTGAGCTTCGGCAATGGTGTCCTGCAGCATGTTGCGGTCCAGAGCTGCGCCCAGGGAGTGAATGTAGGTTTCCATGTCGTGGGCATAAGGAAGCAGGCTGCCTGGCGCGGCTGCCCAGATGACGGCGAGGAGCCCATGCACCTTCAAGGGAATAACGGTGCCGCATGCCGGACCACCGGATGATGATTCACCGGGAGCAGACTCCAGGGGCTGCTGCTGGCCGGTTTCCAGAGCTAAAGAGAAAGCCTGGAGGTAAGGGGTGGTGGACATCCGCTGGCGAAACCGCGCCTGGAGCGAGTCCGCGTCCGCATGGACGGCCAGGGGAACAAACAGTCCTGTACGCTCCTGAATGACGCTCACAAGAGGGTACGGGCCGTATTCCGCAAGAGTCGAGACCAGAAGGTCGAGCAGGTCTTGGCTGGAGTGAAGATAGTTCATGGCGGCGAACCCTTGGGCAATGACGCGCTGCCGCCTGCCATAGTCTTCGCTTACCAAGGTGCTGAGAGAACGTTCAATGAGGGCTGTGGCCAGTGAGGCGAGGGCGTGAAGCCGGCGGATGCGTCCGGGGGTGAATCCGCCGATCTCGCTGTGATAGACCTTGAGAATGCCTAACAGCCGTCCCTGGGAAATCAGGGGAAGTCCCGCTGCGGACTTGATTCCGCTAGCCAGCATTTCTTCCACCCAGGGATTCAAGGTCGGATCATTGGCGATGTTGGGGATGACCAGCGATGTTTGGCGCTGCAGAATGGTCCCGACGGGTCCTTGCCCGTCATCCGTTGAGGGGTCAAACAGGTTTTCGCGCTCGATGTCGAAACTCTGCCCATCCGCCATGACGCAATGCAGGGTCTGGGTGTTCAGGATGCCAATCCATCCTTCGTGGGCACCGGTGGCGGCGAGGGCAGCTTCGACCGCCCTCGCCAGCAGCCGCTCCAGGCTGTCTGTATCGGCTAAGGCAGATATGGCCTCAAATAAAGGCTCCCCCAACAGGGCCTGGTCCCCCAAGGATTCTTCACGCTCCGCATACCCCAGCGCCAGAGCTAACAAGGACGCGATTCCTTCGGCCAGCTGAATGACTGCAGGCCGGATCTGATCGGGCTCAACATAGCCTAGATGCAGCATTCCCCAGCAGCCCAGATTGTCGCAAATAGGCACGGCCAGGCGAGACTCCAGATGATGCCGCTCGGACCATACCCCGGGCGCACGGTCCGATGCCCGCTGGAATATGGCGGGCTTGCGTCTTAGCATCGCCGCATAGAGCGCAGGGGACTGGGGGTCGATGGCGCGGTTGAAATAGGCAATTTCTTCGGCATCCAGCAGGACGGTGGACTCGAAGTAGCGCAGCCCTGGGCCGTCGGCTTTATAGAGGGCAGCCACATCGGCTCCGGTCAGACGTTTGGCTAGTGCCAGGAGGTGCGTGTAGCGTCCCTCTCCCCGCGCTAGACCCTGTACCATGCGGCGCGCTGAGGTCAAGAGACTGTCAAGCTGGTACTGTGGTGATAGCGTCCGCGCCTTGCCTTTGGAAAACTGCGCGGGTTCCAGAGAGGTGGCCAGGTGTTCCTGCGGGCGGCCGAGGAGGTATCCCTGACCGTAATCGACACCGATCTCTTTCAGGGTATACAGTTCTGCGAACGATTCGATTCCCTCCGCAATCAGAACCGTCGCTGCGGTATTGGCGGCAAACCGGGCCGTGCTTTCCAACAAGGCCAGCTTGATGGAGTTGCGATCGACGTCCCTCACCAGACTGAGGTCGATCTTGGCGAAATCCGGAGACAGCTCCACTAGACGGTTGAGACCAGAATAGCCCGATCCCAGATCGTCAAGGGCCACCCGCACCCCCATTTCCCGAAAAGGCGCCAGATATTCCTGAAGCTTGGCGTCACCGCCGGAGATGGTTTCCCGTTCGGAAATCTCGAGCACCATCTGTTGCGGGGTGATGAGCGGGTGATGCTGCAAATGGCGCAGAAACGGGAGAGGATGCTCTAGACTTTTTGGCAGAATATTGATGAACAGCAGCAGTTCCGGACCATAGGCTACAGATGCGGCCGAAGCCAGCACCGCACGGAAGGCGGTCTCATCGAAGGCGAGCAGCTGGTCATGTTGTTCAGCCGAGACGATGAGGGCCGAGACATCGATGGGGGTGCCGCCTGCGTCGTGGGGACGGCTGAGCCCTTCAAAGGCGAGGGCGGACCCATCCCGCAGAGAAACAATAGGTTGGAATACCGCACGTATGAGTCGGTCTTTAGCCCACCGGGTCCAAGCGTCATGCTGAGGTGGCTCTGCCCCCTTATTATTCAAATCGTCATCCCTCCAGAGACCTCCCATATTCTTCTTGTCTAAAGTTTCGTGTCCGAGCACAGAACTCCTGCTTTGCGTTGGAATAATTGACCAGGCACAGGCAGCTTTAACACAGGAATTAGGGAGGGACCGACACGGGCACCCAGCGAAGCAAATTCCGGGTGGAGTGTCGCATTCCGAAAACAGTACGGAGTTTTAGAGCCTGGGAAATCGGGCACGGGGACGCAATGACACCGTCAACCGAAAGAAACGGCCAACAGAGCGACACATGGCGCCTGCTGGTTACTCGGGATTTACACAGACCCCGCAGCGCCCGCTGGAGCGTCCCTAGGCCCACTGCGGCCGACCAAGCCTATTCCAGTCATTGAAGAGTTTCTAGGTAAATGGCTCCGCGTTTGCGCTGGGCTGCCATTCGCGGTAAGATGGAGACGATGGAATATTGCGTACGCTCTATGATAGGAGATCCCGGAAAGATGGTCAGGGCTTCAGAGAATCGGTGCTGGGTGTGAGCCGATCCCTATGTCTTCCCCCTCGCTTCTGGAGAGCACGGATTCAGCCCGTTACCGCTGATCAAAGCGAGCGCATCGACTGGTGCGCTAAATTGGGTGGTACCGCGGGTTAACTCTCGTCCCTTAGGTGTAATGAGGGACGTTTTTTAATTGGAGGAGACACGAAATGATGAAGACCCATGAAGGCCGTCCCGAGACGGTATCCAATCCGGACCGGTACAGTGTGCGGCTGGTGGAGGGCAAGTGGCAGAAAGTCTGGGAACAGGCGCATCTGTACGAAACGAAAGTTTCCGCACGGCCTAAATTTTACTGTTTGGAGCAATTTCCGTACCCTTCCGGACATCTGCATATGGGTCATGTGCGGGTCTACACGCTGGGCGACGTGATTGCCCGCTTCCGGAGGATGGCGGGCTACAACGTGCTTCACCCCATGGGCTGGGACGCGTTTGGGATGCCGGCTGAAAATGCCGCGATTAAAAACGGGGTTCCCCCGCGCGTGTCCACCCTGGCTAATATTGCGTACATGAAAAAGCAGATGCAGCAGATGGGCCTCTCTTTCGACTGGTCGCGTGAGGTCACCACCTCCGAGCCGGACTATTACCGGTTTACGCAAGAGCTCTTCCTGCTGTTTTTCGAGCGCAATCTCGCCTACCAGAAAGCCGGGGCGGTCAACTGGTGCCCGACTTGCGAAACCGTGCTCGCCAACGAGCAGGTGGAGGACGGGTTATGCTGGCGCTGCGATTCCGTGGTGATTAAGAGGGACCTGACCCAGTGGTACTTCCGGATCACAGATTATGCGGAACGGCTGCTCTCGGATTTGCAGGCCCTTGACTGGCCGCCAGAAATTAAAACACAGCAGTTCAACTGGATAGGCAAGAGTGTCGGCGCCGAGGTGGTGTTTGATGTGCTGGGGTCGTCCCAGACCATTGCGGTGTTTACCACCCGCCCCGACACGCTGTTTGGAGCGACGTATATCGTGATCGCGCCCGAACACCCCCTGGTGGAAGAGCTCATTGGGGACTATGCCGGACAGGAGGCGGTGCGGGCCTTCATTGCGGAAGAACGCATCCACAGCGATATCGAACGCACTGCGGAAAACACCGAAAAACGGGGTATTTTCACTGGCGCTTATGCGGTGCACCCGCTAACCGGCGAAAAAGTTCCCATCTGGATTGCCAACTATGTGCTGGGCGACTACGGCACTGGGGCGGTTATGGGAGTGCCCGCGCACGATCAGAGGGATTTTGTGTTCGCCAATACCTATGGCTTGCCCATCAAGACGGTGGTGGTGGGGCCCGACGCGGCCGGAACGTCTGAGAACGGGGAAGCCTATACCGGGACGGGCCTGCTGATTGAGTCAGGGGAGTTTACCGGCCGCGACAGCAATGAGGCGAAAGAACAGATAGCCGGGGCGCTCAGTGCGCGGGGAAAAGGCGGCAAGCGCGTCAGCTACCGGATGCGCGACTGGCTGATTTCGCGCCAGCGCTACTGGGGAGCACCTATTCCCATTATCCACTGCAAGACGTGCGGGGCCGTGCCCGTGCCCCGCAAGGACTTGCCGGTGCTCCTTCCCGAGAATGTGGAGTTTACCGGCAAAGGAGCGTCGCCACTGGCCGGGGCGGACGACTGGGTAGACACGGTCTGCCCGGTATGCCACGAGCCAGCGCGCAGGGAAACCGACACCATGGACACGTTTGTCGACTCCTCCTGGTACTATTACCGCTTTACGTCGCCCGGCGCCGAGGAGCCCTTCCGTCCCGAAGATGCTGCCTACTGGATGCCCGTGGATGAGTACGTGGGGGGCAAGGAACATGCTGTGCTGCACCTGCTGTACTCGCGGTTCTTTACCAAAGTGCTGTACGATGCGGGTTTGGTGCCGGTGGAAGAGCCCTTTTCGCGGCTTTTGGCGCAGGGGATGGTCGTCTATGGCGGGGCAAAAATGTCGAAATCCAAGGGCAACACACTTAGTCCGGAACACATCATGCAGGAGTGGGGCACTGATGCCACCCGCGTGTTTATGCTGTTTGCCGCGCCGCCTGACAAGGACTTTGAGTGGTCGCAGCAGGGTGTCGAAGGCGCTTACCGCTTCTTGCAGCGGGTGTACCGCCTGGTGGTGCGTCCCAGGGTTCAGCAGCAGACAGGGGACAGGAGCGCCGAGCAGGCTGCCCGGGAACGGGTGAACAAGTCGGTGCACCGGGCTACCAAAAAAATTACTGAAGATGTCCGCGACCGGCGCGCATTCAACACCGCCATCAGCACCCTGATGGAGATGACCAATGTCCTGTACCAGGATGTCGGCGGGCTGCCGGGAGCTGAGCAGGCAGAGGCTCTCCAGACCCTGGTGCTGCTCCTTGCCCCGTTTGCCCCTCATCTCTCTGAAGAACTGTGGGCACAGATGGGCCACGGCCGCAGCGTGCACTTGGAACCTTGGCCCACATATGAAGAGCGCTGGCTCCGAGACGATGAGGTGACGGTCGCTCTGCAGGTGAACGGCAAAGTGCGGAGCCGAATGACGGTGGCGACAGCCGCTGACTCCGAGGCGCTATCGAGGCTGGCGCTGGAGGATGAGAAGATTCAGGAACTGGTGGCGGGCAAGACCATCGTAAAAGTGGTGGCTATTCCGGGAAGACTGGTGAATGTGGTGGTGCGTTGAGAACGCTCTTGGCTCTGATTATTGCCGCCAGCTCAGCCGTGGTCGGGGCGGTGCTGGGGCGATCGCGGAGACCGGCTGGTCCCATTGCCATGGCTTGGGTGATGGTGGTGGCGGCTTTAGGGGCCTTAGTGGCCGAACTGTCCACCATTTTATGGGTGGGCGCGCCTTTGCAGGTGTGGCAGCCCGCTATTGGCGGTGCGCTGATTGGCGTGGTGTCTGGAGTGTTCTCAGGCCGGAAAAGAAGGCCGCCGGAAGATTGATTAAAAGCCCCCATTTGGGGGCTTTTAATCTGGTGCTCAGTGCGCGCTGATGCTGATCCTCTTGCGACGCCCTGTGGCTTTGAATACAGTAATTCGCAACAGCCCAAAGTGATAGTCGGCTTCGGCCGTTTCCGGGTCCACCTCAGTGGGGAATCCGACGACAGCATGGAACGCTTCTCCCTCACGCTTATCCTGCTCTAAGGGTGAGGCGGGAAAGGCCCCTTTGACACTGATCGACTGGTCATCCACCTCAATATTGACCTGATCGGGATTCACCCCGGGCAATTCGAATTCGGCCATGAAGCCATTTTCAATCTGATGCAGGTGGGTGCGGGGCCTAGTGTTGTCCAAATTCCAGTCGTCGCGCACCTGGCTCCACACCCGGGACATATTGTCCCGGAAATGATCGACATCCGCCGGATCCCAGCGCATAAGCATATACGTCACCTCCGCAGGTAGTATGTCCCACTGTGGGGGATTTCTTGACGGTGTCCTCCGCGATTGTGACGCATGGCTTCTCCGTGTTTGGGCACTTCCGCATCCGCAAGACACAAAGGGAGAAGCATTCTCGGCGGATATCGCCTGCTTACGGTCTTATTCGTCAAAATTCTGCTGTTCCTGGCAGGATTTTCGGCAAGGTTTGTCGTATAACACCATTACGATCAGTTTGATTGCTCTGTAATGCTTCATGACAGGAGATGCCTGCAGCGTGCCGCATACGTTCCATATCTTGCCCCATATTCATTTGACGAATGATTTCTTGGTGCGCAAGGAGGTCCTGAACAACCTGCCTGTGCCCTTGGTATTTGTGGACATGACTCGAGAAATTGTGTGGAAAAATCGCTTTGCCGGCTGGGTGGAGATGCGCAAGGATACCCGCCGGGAGCTCTTGCGCCAGGTTTTTGGGGAGGATAGACACCACCGGATTCCCCGGGTCCAGCTGGCCTCAGGGGCCGAAGTGACCGTGGAGAGCCAGCCGGTGCGCTCCCTTGGGGGGACGGTGGAGGGCTACTTGCTATGGGTATCGGACAATCTGGCCGGGCTGGCTGGAGACTTTCTGGAAACCGGTCTGGCGGTGGCAGAAGACGGCCGGTTCATTCTAGTCAATGCCGTCGCGGAGAGTCTCTTGGGTCCGGGAACCGCGGGACAGAACTGGGACCAGGTATCGTGGCTGCCGCGCTGGCACGTGGCCATGCGCCGGGGCCACCGCACATTTTTTGCGCTGGCCCGGGAAGGGTTTGAAATCCGGATCCATGCCCACTACCCGTGGGTGATGGTGGAAGCGGTTCCTGCCCCCATTATTGAGAGTGACAGAATTTCTGTGCAGTTTGTCTCGGCAGTGATGCACGAGGTGAGAAACCCTCTGTCCGCTCTGAGCGGATACATTGAGCTGGCGCAGATGCAGCTGGCGCCGGGACCGGCCCGCGCCCACCTGGACCGGGCCATGGCGGAAGTTGACCGGCTGTCCCGCCTGACTGCGGATTTCATGTCCCTGTCCCGGAGCACGGAGCTTCACAAACAGTGGTGTCCTCTCACCACTTTGGTCGAGAAGGCATGGTCGGTGGTGCAATCCGGCGGGGAATACGGGCACGATGTGCAAGTAAAATCTCTGATGAGTGCTCAGGACAGAATTTTTGCCGATCCCGACCGGTTTGAGCAAATTTTGATCAATGCCTTGAAAAATGCAGCGGAAGCCTTCACTGCTCCGGGAGTAATTACCGTGGCGGTCAGCCGCAGTGCCGACGGCCAGCGCGTGACCATTGCTGACGACGGCCCGGGAATGCCATCTGAAGTGATGGAGACCCTGTTTGTCAAGCGGCGCACTACCAAAGCGCAGGGTCACGGGCTGGGGCTTCTGATCATCAAGCAACTCGCGGAGGTCCATGGCGGGGTGGTCCAAGTCACCTCGCAGAAGGGGGACGGCACGGAAATTGCGATAACCCTCCCCTATCCTGACGGGCCTACTCTAGAGACGAGCCCGGAGTAGACTGCGCCTCCGTGCCGACGCGGAGGTCGCGGACGGTCTTCTTGCGGATAAGTCCCACCGTGATGGTTATTAGGGGAATGGTGCTCAGATACAGCAACCCGGTGGGGACGAGATACTGCTCCGTCATGTAGTCGCTGACAGCGGCGTTGGGCACCAGCATGGCGACAATCCACACGGCCACTGCGCTGGGCAGCAGCAGGTAGCGGTAGGAGCCTACTGAGCGGATGAAGAGCAGGCCGGCCAGGTCGTGGGCCGTGCACCACAGGCGCACGGCCATGAAGCCCAATACCGCCACCGTCCACAGCACGATGACAAGACTGCCCCACTTGTCGATAAAGAATCCGGAGATTTCAACAGTGCGCATGAGGGTGACCATGGGCCAGCGCAGCAGAGGGATGTAAGCGGGCCCGAATGTGGCCATGCACACCTCATACATCACAGTGAGGATGCCGATCATTAATGCCAGCCCGCCATAGGCATAGCGCTCCCCGACCCGCCGGTCCTCATTGCGGATGAAGGGGTACAAGGTGATGCTGACCTCGAATCCGAGAAAAATGAAATATTGCCGGTAGCTTCCCTGCAGGAGGGGAATCACCTGCATGTTGACGGGGGGCACCAGCAGCACGGGGTGCCTGATGAGCGTCCCCGCCAGGGCGAGAGTGAGAACTGAGAGGGCCACCATGGGAATATAGCCGGCCTGCAGCACGCGTGCTAAAGTGGCGGTCCCAAACCACGCCATATACAAGCTTGCAATCACCAGAGAGGTCTTAATAACCCAAACCGGAGTGTCGGGCAGAAAGTCATTGTTGGTCAGCCAAGTGAATTGGGTCACCATGACCACCGCCAGGAGCAGGTGGTAAACGATGGTCACCAGACCTAAAACCACCCCGACCGGCTTGGACAGAAGCTGGGAGGAGAACTGGCCGAAGGTTTCATTCGGCACCATGCGGCTCATTTTAAAGCTGAGCCCCATCAGGGCAAATGTCACCAACCCGTCCACCCACAGTCCCCAGATGCCGTCCCGGCCAGCGGCGGTAACGAGCTCGCGCGGGAAGTAAAAGACGCCCATGGCCATGTAGCCTGCAGTGACCATCGTGCCGAACTGGAGTCCCGAAATGCGGGGCAGCCTTTTGCTGGCGTTATTCATGGAGACCTCCTCCCTCTTATTTGATATTGCCAAGTTTGTAGACATGCAGCTTGACATGAACAGTCATGGTGACCTTGGGGTATTCCTGGTGCCAGTGTCTAAACTTCAAGAACGTATTCGGGTGCTGCCAGTCTAGCATGCGCCCAACGCCCCAGGGATCCACATCTTTCGCTTGGGTGTACTTCAGCAAGCGGAGACAGTTTTGAGCCAAAACTTTGGAGGCTTCGGCGGCTATCGCGGCATTGCCAGCGGGAGTGTGGGTGACGGTGGCGGTGCCGGCCAGGGTGCTGCTCAAATTGAGGAGAAATGTCGCCTGAACCTTGCCGTGCACGACAGCCGTTCGCAGATGGGCCGACCCGTGAATGGAGCGCAGGCTGATCTGACCCTGGGGAATGAAGACGCTCACTTTATTCGCCAGTCCCTTCAACAGTCCAAAATCCTGCGTCTGCTGCGGCGAGAGGGCCGTGACAAACTGCAGGTGGCGGTACAAGCCGACACGGTCGGTGACGATGGTTTGAGCGGCGGGGTCAATGCTGACGTAGGGCAAGTGGGGGTCCACTCCCGGGGTCTGGTCCTCAGCGGCAAACTGCCACAGCCTTACCCCCAGATTGTCCGTCGCACAGTGAGTGCAGCTGTATAGGGACGAATAGTACAGGGTGGGAAACTGCGCCTGAGGGGTTTGAGCGCGCATTGCGGTAGTCAGATCCTTCGTCACGAACACAAATGGGGTCATATCCATCGTACCGATGCGCGTGAGCGCCAGCAAAGCCTGGCTGAAGATCTGAGGTTTTAAATTGCTGGCCACTTCCACCAGCTGGATCTGTCCCAGATACAGGTCGCGTGCGACCTGTGCCTGCCCTTGATTAAAACATTGGGCGACCGTTTGCCCGGACCCGGTGACGTCGGCTACTGGCGCATTTTTCGAAGACAGCCCCTTGTGCGCCGAATAGTCGATCAGGGCGGCCGGTGTGGGAAACTGAAACAGCATTTTCAGCGGCGCCTTGGGGGAGCCATTTGCCATGTCGATCGTGAAGACCATGTCCCTCTCGTCCACGGGGCGGTTGCCCCAGCATCCAGAGAGACTGAGCAGCAGACCGATGACAGCCAAAACCTGGAAAAAGCGGCGCATCGGGTTAGTCATCGTCCAGCCTCTCCTGCTGTGTGGTGTAGAGCTGGGGACTTTTCATTGGCTGGGTGGTGTGTTTGGCCCACTTTCGGGGGTGCACGGTGCGCAGGTATGTAGGCCTTTTGGTGAGCATGGATGCCGGAAATTTCAGCCAGGTGTCCTTTAGGTCCCGGAGGCGCGCCGGCCCGAACGGTGACAGGTAAGCCACTCCAAAATTCTCCAGGGTGGCGAGGTGGGTCAGGATCATGAGGATCACCAGGACAATGCCGTACAGGCCCAGGAGGTAGGACGCAAATACCAGAACCCAGAAGAGAATCCGCCACGGGGTCGCCATTTCATAGACGGGGGAGGTGAAGAGCCCGAGGGCGGTCAGGGTGATGATGATGATCATGAGGCTGTCGACAATGCCGGCCTTGACAATCGCGGTGCCCACCACAATGGCGCCCACCGTCCCCAAAGTGGTGGAGAGGCCCTTGGGCAGGCGGATCGCCGCTTCTCTCAGCACTTCAATGATGACCCACATGATCACGACTTCCAGAAGGGGCGGGAAGGGGATGTCCACCCGTGAGCCGGCAATGGTCATAATCAGCTTGAGGGGCAGCAAGTTAGGGTCTACGGAGACAAATGCGACATAAAAAGGGGGCAGCAGCAGCCCCACAAAAAGTCCGAACAGGCGGACGAGCCGCTCCATGCCGGCCGTCCAGAAGCTGACGGTATAGTCATCAGTGGTTTGGTAAAAGTCCATGAAGGTGGACGGCACCGTCAGCGCAAAAGGGGTATTGTCCACTAAAATTGCCACCTTGCCCTGCAGCAGGTCGCGGACGACCACGTCGACCCGCTCGCTGGACCGGACCTGCGGGAAGAGGGACAGGGGGTGCGTGGACAAGAATGCCCCCAGCGTGCTGGAGTACTGCAAGCCGTCAATTTTCGCCGCCCGCAGGCGGCGCTTGACGGCCATAACCAGTTCGGGATTGGTCACCCCTTCGATGTGCGCCACGATGACCATGGTGTGGGTCAAGGTCCCTATGGTGATCTTGTCAAAATGGAGCTGGGGACTCTTGATGCGCCGCCGCACCAGGTTCATCTGGGTTAGTACGACCTCGTTGAAGGACTCTTGGGGGCCATTGACCGCACGCTCGGTGCCCGGGCGCTCAATGGCCCTGGCAGGGTATTTGACCGTGTCCAGAACCAATACCGAGCTGGCCCCTTGGATGAAGACCAGAGTGTTGCCCCCCAGCATTTTCGGCAGCAGTTTGGACCATTTGTTCTCGGCTGTGGCATGTCCCACGGAGACGATGGAGTCATGGACATATTGGTGGATGGCGGGTCCTTGGGTGGTCAGCGATTCCGCGTCCTCATAGCTCTGCATGAGGACAATAATGTCCTGGTCGATCATCTGGTTGTCCGCCAGACCGTCATTGAATATGAGCACGGCCGGTATGCGCCGGGTCCGTCCCAGGAAGAAGCGGCGGATATTGATGTCAGGGGACTGGCCCACCGTATTTTTGAGGAAGTTGTAGGCGTCATCCACACTGCCGTTGTATATGTCCACGGACTGCGTCGTGCTGCCGTTCTGGCGGACTGTGCGGCTTAATGTGTCCAACTCTTTGCTGAATGTCTTGGTTTCAGTAATCAGGTCTTGCAGAAGACCAATGTCGGTCCCGGCAATGCCTTCCAGAGTTTCCTGGGCGGTGGCCATCTGCTCCATCAGCGTCTCGGCCGGGGAGTGGGGTTGAGGTTTCTTATCCAGGGCATTGGGAATTACAGGCGTCTCCCGCTGGGATGTCTCAGGATCCCCGGTGTGTTGGCGGGTCGAAAATGGCCACATGGCAGGGCTCCTCCTACAAAAGTTCCTCGGCCTTTTCTTGGCCTTTGCTTCTCTGGTACAATGTGGCCACTATGGATGGGGTTTATGCACGGGAAGAAGGGGCGGCTAGTGGATATCCTGGAGGGAATGGCCCTCATGGAGCGGGGCACGCTGGACTCTGGCTATTACCTGGTGGGAGAGCGCCAGTTTTGGGCCAAGCGCTGGCTGGACGGCGTGCGGCGGCGGTTTTTGGGGGAGGGGTGGGCGGACGGCTACGTGACGCTGGAGGCCGTAGCGCAGTGGGGCGAACTGGACCTGGCCCTGCGCACTACGGGATTTTTCAGCCAGCGCCGCATTGTGGTGGCGAAAGATGCAGCCTGGCCGAAAAGGGAAGACAGCCTGCAGTCATACCTCAGCCATGCTGACCCGGAGGCGTTGCTGATCATCTGGGATAAGAAGGGTTCCGCCGCCCTCTCAAAAATTTTTGGCCCGCACCGGCAAATTGACTTGAAACCGCTGGCTCCAGCGGTGTTCCGGAAGTTTGTGGGGCAGGAGGCCAAAAAGCGGCAGGTGCGCCTCACGGCGGACGGGGTGGAAATGCTGGGGGAGATGCTGACCCACGAGGAGCAGCAAATTCTTTATGAGTTGGACAAGATGGCCCTATATGACCCTACCCGGACTTGGGATGAGCAGGCGGTGGGGGAGTTCGCCTCCCCGCTGCCCCATGATACCCAGCTGTGGCGCCTGACTGACCCATTAGCGCAGAGGCAGGGGCCTCAGGTGCTCAAACAGGCGCAGGATCTATTGAAAGAAGGCAAAGCCCCCCTGCTGATTTTTATCGTGGCCGTCAGGCACTTGATTCAGCTCAACCGGGCCATGGCGGCACGCCAGAGGGGCCAGTCCCTCCAAGACTTTGCGGGCCAGGAGGGACTGAAGGAATTTCCGGCCAAAAAGCTCTGGCAATACAGTCAATACTGGTCCGCAGAAGACCTGTCCAAATTGTTAGGGCGGGCGGCTTTTATTGACCGGGCGCTGAAAACAGGGTATGGCGATCCCGAAACCTGGGTGGTCAGCTACCTCGCCTTGCTGGGACGGTCGTGAGTAAGAAAAAAACCCCGAACCGGCGGGGTTTTTCCTATTAGGCTGAAGCTGATCGGGTTTTATTCAAACGCTGCGTCAGCCGGGATTTCTTCCGGGCGGCGGTGTTGCGGTGAATTGCCCCTTTTTGAGCGGCCCGATCCAGGCGCCCATAGCAAAACCGAAGTGCCGTTTGTGCTGTTTCAATATCATTGCGGTTCAAGGCATCCTCAAACCGACGCACCGCCGTGCGAACCATCGTTTTACGGATCTTATTGCGGAGCGTTCGCACCTGTGTTTGCTTGATGCGTTTTTTCGCAGACTTAATATTAGCCACGGTTATACCTCCTGACGTTTGATTATAGCATGGGCCCATTCCTGGGTAAAGCGAGAAATGATAAATGTTAGGCGCTCTAGCCAATTTTTTAGACGGGAGGCCATGGGACAAGGGGGAGAAAAGATAGGAGATGAGGAGGGTGGCATATTCTCCATCATTTACCATACACATGGGGTATAGGAAAGGAGGGAGGCCATGCACCGGCCATCTCGCTGGCGGCGTCCGGCCATTATCTGGATAAGGCGGGCCAAAACCGCCAGGAAGCCCCGGAGCTCGAACCGCTGGAAGGCTGGCCTTCCTCTTGCGGGCGGTCCGCATAAAGATCCGTTCCGGCCATTTCTCCCCAAGCGGTTCCCGTGGACAAGTCTAGGCCTGTACGGGCTGGTGCTCGGCATGGCGGCCTTGGTGTTTATCAAGGTGCCAGCGCGCACGGGAACTGCCGTGCCGGTCACGGGCACTATTGGGGTGCCCCGGCAAGCCTCGTCATGGCTGGACCGGAGCCTGCACGGCTGGCAGGGAGATTCGTCCTCTTTTCTGAGCTGGCTCGCTGACGGTGTGCCTCTGTCCCGCCTGTCCACAGCGCCCCGGCACAGGGCATGGCCGGTGCGCGCCATTATTATGACGGCTCTGGCCGACATTTCTGGGGTCCGACTCACTAGTTTGACCGGGATTTTGCGCATGGAAATCCCCACGCTGGCACAGACTCCGGTGGTGGTGTCTGCCAAGCCCCAGCCCAAGGTCTTGCCGAGGATCAAAGAGCAGGACGCGGTGCAGCCCGGACTGCCCGGCGATCACGAAAGAATCTGGGCTGAATTGGGGGCGAAACCGATCGTAGGCATCTATCAAACGCACAGCCACGAGTCTTTCTGGCCGTCCCTGCCAAAGAACTCACCGACGGCCTACTCGACCGACTGGTCCCAAACCGTTGTGCAGGTGGGGTGGTGGCTCGCCCAAGATTTGCACACGGACGGCGTGCCTGTGGTGCAGTCCCGGGTCGACAACATGTCACAAGGCCTGCTGCCCAGCTACAACGAATCGTACCATACAGCCAGGCGTCTCTTGCGCTGGTATCCCAGTGTGCACATTCTCCTGGACATCCACCGCAGCGAAAAACCGCTGGACGAGACAACGGCCCAGGTTCACGGGGTGTCTACGGCCCGCATTCTTTTAATTGTGGGCAGCAACAAATTGCTCCCCAATCCGTACTGGCATCAAAATCTGGAGCTGGCCATCCATGTGGCGCACCACCTGGCGGCGATTGCTCCGGGCATTCTGGAAGGGGACGGCATTGATATGGTGCCTTACCGCTATAACCAGCAGCTGGCGCCTGGCGATATTCTCATTGAGGTGGGGGGACAATACAACACTCTGGCCCAGGAACGCTATGCGGTGAGCGACCTGGCCCGCGCCCTAGCTATGGTGGTGCGGGACAAACAGTATCCCTGACGGGTGCTCGCCGTTCCGGAGATCCTTATGGGGATGATACAATGAGTTATCTTCAGACAGCGGAACGAGGCGATGATAATGAGTAAAGTCCCGGTGGTTATGGATGTTGACACGGGTATTGACGATGCGCTGGCCCTGCTCTACGCTCTGGCATCCGACCGGCTGGATGTGCTGGGGGTGACGACTTGCTTTGGGAACGGCGATATTGCCACCACCACCCGCAATACTTTGGCTATCGTGGAAATGGCTGCCAGGGAAGCGCCGGTGTTTCAGGGCGCTTCCCATCCTCTTGTAGGACAGTGGGAGGCCTCAGCTGAAGCGTTTCACGGGCCAGACGGAATGGGCGGGCATGCGGTTTTGCATCCTCACCTCCGCCCGCAGACCATGGGCGCGGTCCCCTACCTGCAGTCTGTCACCGCACAGTATTCTGGGCAGATTGTGCTCGTGGCCACAGCCCGCCTGACGAATATTGCGGCCGCCCTGATAGCCGACCCGGGACTGGCCAAGAGGGTCAGCCGCGCGGTGATTATGGGCGGGGCGGCATTTGTCGGGGGCAATGTGACCCCAGTGGCCGAGGCGAATATCTGGGGCGACCCCGAAGCCGCATGGGTCGTGTTCCATTCGGGCATGCCCATTACGATGGTGGGACTCGATGTCACCATGCAGGCCCGCATCTCCGACACCATGCTGGCGACACTGGACCCCGGCAGGCCCTATTCAGAGACCATCCGCAATGCGGTGGACTTTTATCTGGCGGCGTATAATCCAGGCCAGCCCAAAGGGCTGCGGACGGCGCCTTTGCATGACCCGCTGGCAGTGGCGGTCGCAGAGGACCCCCTGGTGTGCCGCACAGAGCCCTATGCGGTGGAGATTGAACTGCAGGGGACGCTGACCCGGGGGATGACTGTGGCGGACCGCCGGGAATGGATGGCGCCCCGGCCCAACGCTGACGTGGCGGTGGAGGTGGATGCTCCGCGTTTTCTCAAGACATGTGGGCAGCGGATCGGATTTTCGGCAGGAGACAGGTGATGCTCAGAGCCGCTACCCGAAAGATGAGCTGCGCTCCAACTCCGCAAGGAGGGACTGCTGGGTTGCGGGTGAGAGCCTGACCCATATCACGGCGCCCTTAGGGTGTTCGTAAACCACTGGCTGCAAGAGCCGGCAAGGGCTGGCCATCACCCACGCAAACGTCTGGGGATAGGGGAGGGACTCGGGCGCAAAGCGCAGCGATCCCCGTTCCCGGTAGGCCAGTCCATACGTCTCCTCAGTGAGGGGCCCGGTGGCGTCTGTGACGGTGCAGACGCCCATGATTTTGCCGGAGCCAGCCGCAATGATGGCGATGGGGCCCCGTATGTGGGTGGGACCTCCCCGGATTTCCCAAGTTTTGTGGCCGGACAGGATCATCTCAGTCCATGGCTGGCGGATGATCAGTCCCCGGCTGGGCAGCATGGCCTTCGGCGCGGGAGGGCCGTATCCCTGACAGACGCTTGGGCGGCGCGGCTCTATATTCATGTTATAGCGGGCACGGGGTCCATGGCGAGGCGCCCCGGGTGGGTGTAGACGCTCAGCTCGGAATTCCTGGCAAAGCCCACGGCTGTAATTCCCAGCGTCTCGGCCAGTTCAATCCCTAAAGTGGTGGGGGCGGCGTTGGAGATGACGACGGGAACTCCCATGCGGCCGATTTTCAATATCACTTCCGAGGACAGCCGGCCCGAGAACACTACCACTTTGTCCTGCAGCGCCATTCCCTGCAGCAGGCTGAATCCGTATAGCTTGTCGAGGGCGTTGTGGCGGCCGACGTCTGTGCGCATTGCTAAAATTCCCGCGTCGCCGGCAAGGCCGGCCACATGCAGTCCCCCCGAGTGCTGCTGGCGTGTCCACCGGCTGAGGGATGCGAAGAGGCGGGTAATCCGGGACGCAGTGAGAGGGTATGGCAGGGGACACACCTCCATAGGTTCCAGATTGGCATCTTCCACAAAGTAAAATGCCGGGCGTCCCCGCCCGCAGCAGCTGCTCAGGTAGCGCTTGCCGCTGCCGGCCAGACGGTCAGCCGACAGGCCGGGAACCCGCACCCAGATCTGCTGTGAATCAGGCTGATGCTGAAAGATTGTGACTTCTGCTGCCGTCTGGATAAAGCCTTCAGATGCCAGAAATCCGATGGCCAGCTCTTTCAGGTCCGTGGGGGTCACCACCATGGTGACAAATTCGCGGCCATTGACAAAAAGGGTGACCGCCTCCTCCCGTACGATTTCGGCGTCCTCGTGAGTCCAGTGTCCACCCCGGTAATGATCCCGGGGCGCCAATCTTACGGATTGGCGCAAAGAGTCTGGCAACCTCATAACCTCTCCCCCTTTCGCGCTGTGTGCATGCATCTTGCTTTAGTATACGCATCTGGCGCCATTGATGCATAATCCTGGGCTGCTGGCCGGATACTGCCAAGGAAAGGGGGAGACAGCCTGTGCTGTACGCTGCTTACGGAATTTACAGCCTTACCCTTGCGGTCGGACTGGGTTTTTTCTGGACCTATGACCGCAAGCGGAGCGCTCTCCCTAAAAAGTGGTTTATCACCCACATTTTTTTGGCCGTCCTCACCTTTATTGCCTGGACATCCGCCCTGTCAGGATTCACCTGGCAGAAGCCGGCGAAAATCTACCGGTCTCCCTCTCCTTGGAGCAACTATCTCCGCCATGAGCAGCTGCGCCGCCGGTATCAGCGTAATCAGGGTCCGTGACGGTTCTTCTGCACTGTATTGAAAGGGGCGATGAGGGTGACCTACTTTCCGTTGCTGTTCGTCGGATACGGAGGGTTGTTGCTGGTGGCAGCCATTGGCGCCGTCATCTTTTTTTGGATCATCCTGGGATCCGGACGTGTGCCGCGGCTCTTGATCTACTGTCACATTGCGGCTGCCCTCCTGACGTTTGGGCTCCTGACATGGGCTGTTGCGGTTCATGCCGGAGCTGTACTCTGAGGGCCTGACAAGAGAGACGCAGATTTGCGGGGGCTCGTCCGCCATGCAAAAAGGAGTCTGCCGGGCTGGCCGCGGGGGAGCGGCTCAGGGACTGGTGAACCGGTCGCGCAGGGCCGATTTTAAAAACTTTCCGGTCGTGGTCTTGGGCAGCTCTTCTACAAACACGATGCGGTCCGGCAGCCACCATTTGGGGAACTTTTCGGCAAGAAATATTCCCAAGTCCGATTCACTGAGGATTCTGCCCTCTTTGAGTACGACGGCAGCGACTGGGCGCTCCTGCCACTTGGGATGGGGCACCCCTACGACTGCCGCTTCTTGGACATGAGGGTGGGCCATGATGGCGTTTTCCAAATCGACCGAACTGATCCACTCCCCGCCGGACTTAATCAAGTCCTTGGTGCGGTCGACGATGCGGATATAGCCTTCAGTATCAATCGCGGCCACGTCACCCGTTCGGAACCATCCGTCTGCCGTCCAGCTGGCCTCGGCATCAGGACGGTTGTAGTAGGACTGGGCGACAAAAGGGCCGCGCAGCTGCAGTTCCCCCACAGCGCGGTCGTCATGGGGGAGCTCTGCGCCACTGCCGCCATCAAGGGACATGATGCGCGCTTCCACCAAAGGAATCGGCAGTCCAGCTTTGGCGCGGTAGGCATATTGTGCAGCCGGCGTCTCATCTTCCAGTGTGCTTTTCAGGGTGGCAAATGATGCGACAGCAGCCGTTTCGGTCATTCCAAATCCTTGCAGAAGCTTGACGCCATACCGGTCATATGCCTGGATCAGAGCTTCCGGCACGGGGGCCCCGCCGGAACCAATGATCTCCAGAGAGGAAATGTCCCATTTGTCGGGATCCTTCTCGTATTCTTGCAGGACTCCCATCCATATGGTGGGGATGCCGACCGCTTTGGTGACCTTCTCGGACATGAACAGGCTTAACAAGGAGGCGGGGGCCAAGTAGGGCCCGGGCAGGATTTGTTTGGCGCCGACCATGGCGCAGAGCACGGGGATGCCCCAGGCATTGATGTGGAACATGGGCACGATGGAGCAGACGGCATCTTGCTGGCGAATGGCAAGGGTGGCGCCCAAGCCTACCGACAGGGCCTGAAGAATCAAGGAGCGGTGGGAATACACGACACCTTTGGGGCGGCCTGTGGTTCCTGATGTGTAGCACATCCCCGCCGCCGCTGTTTCGGCAATTTGCGGATAGTCGAACTGTTCATGGTAGCGGTGGATCCAGGCCTCGTAACTTACGGCCCCTTCAGGGACAGGACCCGGTGTCCACTGCACCACGACGACGGTATTCACCGAAACCAGGGGAGCAACTTTTTCCCACAAAGGCCAGAGAATGTCATCGACGATGACTACTTTGTCTTCCGCGTGCTGGATGAGATAGACCAGATCGGATGGACCCAGCCGGAGGTTGAGGGTATGGAGGACAAACCCGGCACTGGGGACGGCAAAGTAGCTTTCCAGATGCACGTGATGATTCCACATCAACGTGGCCACCCGATCTCCAGGTTCTAATCCCAAAGCCGACAGCGCATTGGCCAGCCTGCGGCTCCGCGCATAAAAATCCTTATAGGAATAACGGTGCAGGGAGTGGTCGGGCTTGACCGAAACCAGTTCCACATCACCATATAGATGGCCGGCGCGCTCGAGAATATGGGGCAGCACCAGCGGAAAGTCCATCATCGTGCTTTCCATGGGTCTTCTCCTTTGACTGTTATAGGGCGCAAGATCCGCGCACTGGATCAGAACACCACCAGGTTTGGGTCCCAAAAGCCCCGGACTATTTACTGCGGCTGCATGCGCAAGGCTCCGTCGATGCGGATCACCGTGCCGTTGAGCATGACGTTTTCCATAATGTGGCGGACCAGCTGGCCGAACTCCTGGGGTTGTCCGAGCCGGGGAGGAAAGGGCATTTGAGCTCCAAGAGAAGCCCGGGCGTCATCCGGCAGCAGCCCCAGCATAGGTGTGTCAAAAATTCCGGGGGCGATGGCCAAAACCCGGATGCCAAATCTGGCCAGTTCCCGGGCCAGGGGCAAGACCAGTCCCACAATGCCGCCTTTGGAAGCGGAGTAGGCCGCCTGGCCAATCTGTCCCTCAAACGCTGCTACTGAGGCGGACATGACAATGGCTCCGCGCTCGTTGTCTTCCCACGCCTCTTGCTGCGCCATGGCGGCTGCGCTCAGGCGGACGACGTTGAACGTGCCGATGAGGTTGACATCAATGACGCGTTCAAACAGGTCGAGCGGGTGGGGTCCGGACCTGCTGAGAGTGCGCCTGGCAATGCCGATGCCCGCGCAGTTCACGACGCCGTGCACGCCGCCGTACGA
Organism: Sulfobacillus sp.; assembly: GCA_027309085.1. Taxonomy (GTDB): domain Bacteria; phylum Bacillota; class Sulfobacillia; order Sulfobacillales; family Sulfobacillaceae; genus Sulfobacillus. The sequence goes on along the minus strand of DAIDDL010000004.1, from coordinate 78,629 downwards.
AGATTTGGCGACGGCCAGGCATTCTTCTATGTCCTCGCTGCGGGTGACGTCGGTTTTAACGAACTGCCCGTTTAAGGCAGCCGCCACTTCCTGGCCGTGGACCGTGTCTACATCCGCAATGACGACGTGTCCTCCCGCTTGGGATAAGATGCGTGCTGTGCCTGCTCCCAGCCCTGAAGCTCCCCCGGTAATCAGAAATGTCTTCCCGTCAATTTGCATATCACAATCGCTTCCTTTTTTAAAATTGCCGACCGCAGATCAAATCCTGAGGTCAGTCCCGGTCTTTGGTGCGGTGGGAGGGGCTCTCTTGAAATTTTTTGATGCCCTCCGCCATCTCTGTGCTGAAGAGCTGCGTCATTCCCAACTGGGCTTCGATGCGCAGGCCCTCTTCAATGTTTAGCCCCCACCCGCGCACAGCCGCCTGCTTGTCTGTGCGCAGCGCCGACTGGGGATTCGTCACGATGCGCCGGGCCCATTCCCGCGCCGCGGGGTAGGCGGAGTCGGATTCCACGACCTCGCTGACCAGGCCCCACTGGTGGGCTGTCGGCGCGTCGATTTCCCGTCCCGTGATGATCAAATCCATAGCGCGTCCCCAGCCGACCACGCGGGGCAGGCGCTGGGTTCCCCCGTCAATTAAGGGAACGTTCCAGCGCCGTTCGAGACAGCCAAACACGGCATTGGCCGCGGCGATGCGGATGTCGCACCACAGGGCCATTTCCATGCCCCCAGCTATGCAGTGGCCGTGGATGGCGGCAATGGTGGGTTTAAAAATATCGGTCATGCGGGTGAATCCCAAATAGCCTGTGCCGCGGTAAATAAAGTCGGGGTCGAAAGGATTGTCGGGGCGCCTGAGGGAGTCAACGGCCTTCAAATCGGCTCCCGCGCTGAATGATGGCCCGCGCCCAGCCAATATGGCGACCCAGGCGTCATCATCATCCCGGAAGGTCTGCCAGGCATTTTTCAGCAGCTGGGCGGTCTCGCCATTGACGGCATTATGCACGCCGGGCCGGTTCAGCCAGATGGTTACCACGTTGCCGTCTTTTTCGTAGAGCACTTCATCAGACATTCGGTATCCCCCGCAAATTATCGATATGAGGCTGGCGCATGTCCAGTCACTCAGAAAGTGACAGCGCCTAGATGGCGGATGTTCCGCAGAACTATCCCAATCCTTTGACTTTAGCTAAAAGTGTGGCACCAATTGTCGCTTTCGTCAACGGGTTGTGACTTCGGCAAAACAGCAGCGCGCATGGAGACTCCAGGCTGCGTTCAGGGGGGACCTGAAAGGCCTGACATGGCGTCGGAACAGAGGCTGCACCATATCGCGGGCAGCTAGCTGCGCACAAAATGTCTGGCTGAATGCGCGGGCTATTGCGCGCCGCGGCTAGCGGAAATTGCGCAGCCATTCAGGCACGCTGTCTGGAGGAACATGGCGGCGGTTGGCCGCCCACCGCTGAGAAGATTCAGAAGGGGAGAGGAATGGCTTTCCCCAAAATGCAGTGGTCCAGAAGGTCTGAGCCGCGTCCGGCAGGGTCCGGGAGGTCTGCAGATCGTGGGCGAGCCAGTCGCGGATAGTGTCCCATTCGTAGGTTTCGAAGAGCCAGAGGTCGGCTTCCCAGTCCCCCCACTGAAGAATGGTCGGGATAATCACGGCCGCGTGCCGGGAGGTGTCCAAAGTCTGCCATGCATAGCGGTGAAAGAGTGGCGCGAGCGACGGGGGCAATTGGCTCATCAGTTCAGGCTCCCTGGATTTTTTGGAGATTTTAACGCGGCTTGCACATAGGCGTGGACTGCCGCCTGCAACCGGGTTTCAATGGGGGCAAAGGCCGATGGGGGGTTCATTGACCCTGCGGCTTCTTCAGCGTCCGGAAGATCCTGGGTATAGGTGAGCTGCTGCAAAAATAGGCGCGGAGAAAAATCACGGTAAACCTGTTGCGCCCGCGCGATGATCTGCTCGAGGGATAGAAAATGACGGGACATAATAGCGTCCAAGTCGATGTAATCCCGGGCTTGGGCCCGCCTTCCAATGGTGTAGGCCTTCTGCACGGCGATGTCGCCCACGTCGGCAATCTTTAGGCTCTGCCAGATCTTAAGAGGAGCAACCCGGGAAAAAGGATAGGCCAGATAGGTGACTTGAACTCCGTCCAAAATGCAGTGCGTTTGGTCAATTTGGTGATCAACTAGGGTGGTCTGGGTAAAAATTGGACTTAGTTGATCTTGGATGGGACCAAACAGAAGGGTCTCGGTGGGTTCCTGGCTGAAAAAATCAAGGTAGCGTGACTGCCGGTGTCCCAGTTGAAGGGCCAAGGCGGTGCCTCCAGAAAGGTAAAAATGTGTAAGTTGCGGCAACTGGCCCAATTTCTGTGCGACCGGTAAGACGCCGGCAGGAAGAACATCCTCGTGCATAGGCAGCCTCCTTTATTTTCAGTATATCACGGCATCTTTGGGCAGCCGAAATACAGCATAATCTTGACATCAACAAGTATGTAGGGGAGGGATGGCGGCGTCACACGGGCAGGGGAGTGTGAATATGGCGCAAACATTTCCGCAAGGTTCGTGCACGGGACCGAGAGAGAAGAGGATTGCCTGCCACAACGACGGGCGGGAGAGATTATTGACCCATCTCTGGCTGGAGTCAGCCAGTTTTCGGGCATGCAATTCTACGGCCCGCACAAGATTAATGCGTCCACGCGGAAGGCGATCCAATTCCCACCGAGCGCCCTGCGGAATTGCACCGGTGCCGGGAAAGAGAAGGCTCGGGAGAGCCCGGATTAATTTCCGGGCTCAATTCCCAGGCGCTGAACCCATCTCTCTGTATCCAGGTACAAATCGTGCAGAAACTTTTCTGGCTCCCAGTCCAGCATCAGCATGGAATCATTGAGCCTAGTGCCAATAGAGTCCATCGTGCGGAACAAGTCGTCGCGCAGACCAATCAACTGCGCCTTGTGCTCGCTGTCCATCGTGGGCAGTACCTTCTCAAGATAGCGTTCTGAAAAGGCCTGATGCCGCGCCTCGTCTTTGAGGGTCCTCCGGGATAGGCGGCCGACAATGGTGTCAGGATAGCGCTGGTAGAGTCCCCCGTAAAAATGTTTGGCGAATAAATCACTGATCAAAATACCCCAGATCCACTCCGTCGAGTCCTTGTGGCTCAGCAGACGCGCATGGTAGCGGAACATTTCTGGTATCCGGTGGCGGGTCACAGGCTCCTCTTGAAAAACGTGATACAGCTTGTGCAAATTGCGGAAGTGCCGGGCTTCATCCATTCCCATACTGCTTAAATACAGAGCTTCCTCATGGTGGCCATGGCTCAGCATGTCGGGCAAGACCGCGCTGACCCCGTACATGGCCGTTTGCTCTCCCAAATAGACGGGGGTCAGAACCTGGGCAATGGCGTGGCGCAGTTCAGGTGTGATGCGGTCCAAATCCCCCCACTCAATGGCGTCGGGTGTCCACTGGTTCAGTGTCCCCTTGTCAAACAGTCTTAACAATTGGTCATCGGACATGTCTGGGTTTATTCGTATCACTGCGTCAGCTCCTTTATACACTCATTATGGCTAAATTGATCGGTTTTGTCGTGGGGTGCCGGCTTTGGAACCGTAGTCTGTTGGGACTATTTTGGCGGCAATGCGGTCGAAAGTGCCAAACTGCGTTAAGATCCAGTCAAGAAGATATGCAAGGAGGTGGGGTTATGATCAGATACCAGGCCAGCAGCCGCTGGATTACAGTGCTGCGAATTTTTGACGGATTGTACTTTCTTTGGCGGGGAATTTTCAAGCTGTACACCCCAACCAGTGTTTGGCTGGTGCCCCGCGTGACAGCGGCATTGCCGACGACACCCCTGGCTTCTATTATCCGCACCGATATTTTTCCGCATGTGGCGGCGTTTGGTCTGACGGTGGGCATTATCGAACTGATCTGCGGCGCCCTCCTGCTGCTGTCATGGGGCGGGCGGATTCCCCCACTGGTGTTGGCTCTCCTAAACCTCATATTTTTCCTGACGCTGGGATTTAAAGAACCCCACGATATGGAACTGAATCTGCTGATGGGGACGATGAACTTGATGTTCGCGAGCACGATGGTGCGAAAGCCCCGCCACGCCAAAGCCGCTTAAGAAGACCAAAGGACCTCTGCCGACTGCGCTTGGGGTCCTTTGGTCGGGGCCCGGTTTGGCTCAGTATTCCAAGTGCTGGTCAGGAGTAATCCGCTTGCGGAACACCCAGTAAGTCCAGGCCTGGTAGGCCAGTACAATGGGCACCATGGTCAGCGCCACAATCGTCATCACATGCAGCGTGTAGGGATTGGCCGCGGCAGATGAAACGGTCAGGTCGTATTGGGCGCCGAGCGTCGAGACCATCACGTGCGGGAACAGCCCGAGGAAAAAGGCCCCGGTGCTCAGCGCAATCATGAGCGACTGCAGGAGAAAAGCCGTGCCCTGCTTTTGGGAGACGACCATGCGTGCGGCAGTCAGACTGACCCATCCCAAAAGGCTCACCACCAGATACCAGTCCCGGTGGCCCAGAGCGGGCATGGCCATCGTCCACAGGACGAAGACTGCGGACAGGACAATGGCGGCGTTCAGCAAAGGCTTGGCAACTCGCAGCGCCGAATCGCGCAACGGACCCGCCGTTTTCAAGGTGAGAAATGTGGCGCCTTGAGCGAGAAACAGGGTCAGGCTCAGTAAGCCGCCCCAGACCGTATAGGGCCGCAGCAGGCTGAAGAACCCGCCAATGTCGTTCATTTGCGCGTTGATGGGGACGCCTTCCAGAAAGTTGGCGAAGGCCACCCCCCAGAGCAGCGCTGGCAGAAAGCTGCCCACAGTCATGATGATGTCCCACCGTTTGCGCCATGCGGGACTCTGGTCCTTGCTGCGGTACTCGATGGCTACCCCCCGGAAGATGAGGCCGACCAGCATCAGCACCAGGGCCAGATAAAACCCGCTGAACAATGTCGCGTACCAAAAGGGGAACGCGGCGAACAAGGCGCCGCCGGCCGTCACCAGCCACACCTCGTTGCCTGACCACAGGGGCCCGATGGTGTTGAGCGCCATCCGCCGCTCGGTATCATTGTGGCTGATAAAGGAGTACAGCATGCCGACCCCATAGTCGAATCCTTCCAAAATGAAATAGCCCGTAAACAAGACGCCGATGAGAATAAACCATATAGTCGGTAACATAAGACAATCCCTCCAATGTGTCCAAGCCTCATTCCGCTCAGGACCCGATAAACATCATCGGGGACGCGCTGTCGGCAGACTGGGGTTCGTTCGTCGGATCGAGCCCGATTATGGTGTACTTCCGGAACAGGTAGATAGCGGATACGGCCATGAAGCCATACACCACGGCAAACGTCGTCAGCGACAGGATAATATCAGTCTCTGACACGCTAGCGGGTGAGGATACTCCATTGGCTGTGCGGAGCAGTCCGTACACTACCCAGGGCTGCCGACCGACTTCGGTCATAATCCACCCCGCGGCGTTCGCTAGGTAGGGCAGGATCAGGCTCCATTCCAACACTTTCAGAAACCAGCGCTTGTCGGCATACCGTGAGCGGCGCAGCAGGTAGACGGCGTAGGCCGCGAACACCAGCATGAGTGTGCCGGCGAAGATCATGGTGCGAAAGGCGTAATAGGTTGGGGCCACAGGAGGGATATAATTGCCGGGCCCGTATTTCTTAACATATTCCGCCTGCACCTGGTGGATGCCCTGCACGGACCCGCTCAGACGCTTGTAAGCCAAAATCGTCAGCATATCCGGAATCTTAATAGACAGTTCATCTTTTTGAGCCTTGGTGTTGACAATGCTGAATGCGCTCCACGGAGCGTGGACCGAACTCGTGTTCCACAGCGCCTCCGCCGCTGCGAGTTTCATGGGCTGTGACTTGACAAGGTGGCTGGCTTGCATATCCCCGACAAAAATGACCAGCACCGCCGAGATCAGCCCGACAACCGCAGCCACCCGGAAGGACTTCTTGAAGCTCTCAACATGATGGTGGCGCAACAGCTGAAAGGCGCTGATAGCCAGCATGAAAAATGACGCGCTCAAATACGCCGCCAAAATGGTGTGGGGGAACTCGACCCAGAGCTGCGGATTGGTCAGGAGGGCGCCGAAACTGTTCATCTGCGCGTGGCCATTGACCATCTGATATCCCACCGGCTCCTGCATAAAGGAGTTCGCGGTGAGAATCCAGAATCCCGAAATCATGGTGCCGGCGGCCACCAGCCAGATGGCTGTCAGGTGCAGCTTCTTGGAGATCCGGTCCCAACCGAAGTTCCAGACTCCGATGAACGTGGATTCCATGAAGAACGCCAGCAGGGCTTCGACAGCCAGCGGGGCGCCGAAGATGTCTCCCACGAACCGGGAATAGTTGGCCCAGTCCAGTCCAAATTGGAATTCTTGCAATAATCCGGTAACGACTCCGACGGCAAAGTTAATCAGAAACAGCCGTCCCCAAAACTGGATGAGCGGACGGTAATCCTCATTGCCCGTCCGGACATAGATACTTTCCAAGATCGCAATCAGCAGTGCCAGGCCGATGGTGATCGGCACAAAAAAGAAATGATACACCGTTGTGACGCCAAATTGCAGCCGCGCAAACCCCAACTGGTCCATAAAAATCCTCCTCTTCACGGCCTATGACTAGCCGGTAACCTAAGGATAAAATCGGAGAGATGCGCGGAGAACGGACGTTTGTCGTAAAATACGCCGACCATGCGGTCCTGGGGGCGTGATCCGAAAGAGCTATAAGGATGGGCGGATACCGGACAAACTCCCTGTTGGCAAGCATTTGGGCATGATCACAAACGGCCTTTTGAGCCTGCGGAGATGTAGATAGGGACGCATTGTGAGATTTGTGCTGCTGCCATATTTCCGGCGCGACTGTCCGTGGTCAAGCAGTTCTGAAGCATGAGTGATGGAACCGTTGGCACGGGTGCGTTCGAGGGGATGACCAAGAAAATTTCGTTGCAAAAGGGGCTGAACCTCGCACAAGTCGTCGTGCGACCATAGCGTGAGAGGATCTCCCACAGTCCGCCCGTTGATCGGGCCGTGGGCGACGGGGGAGATCTCCGGCTGTCGTTGCCTCCTTGCTGGAGTGGCCGGCGGAACTGTCGGCCACTCCAGCAAGGAGGTTTCAGAGTTTATGGCCCACCCCGACAAATTGCACCCCAACACGCTTCCTCACCGCAAAAGTGCCTATCAGACGATTGCGGACGAGCAGAGCGCCCGCCAAACGGACGCCGACAGTCTGCTGGAAGGACTCTGGTCCCTGCTGCCGCCTCTGACGGAGCGGTTTGCCCGCTTACCGGACCCCCGGCGTCCCGGCAGCTGTGCCATAGACTGACGGTGCTACTGGTCTATGTCTATATATTCGGCCATAAAGATTTATAAATGCCAGGCGCCGCATCGTCTGGAAAATTTTGTCCCTCGGTAATGCGCTATGGTACCTTCATCTGTTCATATAATGCAGGAATGTCCCATGTGCATGGTCCCCAATGACTTGGCGGCGCCCGTCGGTGCTCGACAACTCCCGCCAGAAGAATTTAGGCATGGTATACGTGGCCATGAAGCACGCTCCGAGTCGGTGGGTGTTACAGCGCTATCAAGCGGTCGCGCTGGTCCTCCAAGGCTATCCGTATGCCCAAGTGAGCCAGATTATCGGCCGGTCCTTGGCGACCATCTCCCATTACCTTCAGGCCTACCGTCACCGGTCTTTTTGGAGGTGGTTGGCGGCGGTTTCTCCCAGTTTGCTCCACGCTAGGCAGTCAATGAAGTCCGTTTCTTTTTGGCCTTGCTGAGTCGTGAAGGGCCGGTAAACGGCCACGGCAAAGTTCGCGACGGGGGTGCCGTTGGGGAGATACCGTAATTCGGGATCCCGGGTCAGACGGCCAATGAGGATGATTTCGTTGAACATAACGCCCGCGCATTCCCCTTCTTAGGCGATAGCCAAGAGGGGGTCAAGCGGGCCAGCCCGCAGGGCTAGACAGCCCTAAATTTTTGTTCTACTATAAGGGCATAGGGCCGGAACGGTCCGAATCGACGCCTGGGGAGATCCAGCATAAGACGCACGCAGCCTAACGGCTCGGCGCAGCGGTCGTAGAACCAGGAACTTCCGGGAGTGATCCCAGAAATCCCTGCCTCAACCCGTATGGGTTAGGCGGCGGGAGAGTTCATCACACAACCGACACACTGCGCCCGGTCAGGGCGCGGCAGAGACGATCCAGAACCTTATGAAACGCGTGGCCGCTGGGGAATCAGGAATGCACCCGAATCGTTAAGCCGGCACGGGTCGCTTCATCGGCAGTGGGGTAACGTGAAACAAACCGCGCCCGTGAGTGAGGTGTCGGGCCGTTTAGAAAGTCGCGGCGAAAACCTCCGGGGTTTACCTGTGGAGATGAAAGCCGCTGACCGCTGGTCAGTTTTTTTGTGAAGGAAAAATGTCAGGCAACACAAAAGCCTGCGGGAGGCCGCAGGCAACACATCCGAGGGGGTTCATGGTTACTATAACGAGGAATGACCCAGCAACACTCCAATAATGAGCGTCAGCGCCGCCAGAATAATGGCGAGCCACGTGCTGACCCGAAATTCGAGGCGGTGCTCTATTTTATCGAATCGCTGATCCATTTTATCGAGGCGCTGATCCATTTTATCGAGGCGCTGATCAATGCCGACAAACCGTTGATCAATCGCGGCAAACCGATCCGCGAAGCTCCGTTCTTGGGCCACAAACCGATCATTAATTTGCCGCTCTTGCGCCGCAAACCGGTCATCCATGCGCATGCGTTCATCGTTAAAACGCTGATTCATGTTATCGTTGAGTTGCTGAATCTGATTGCTGATGAGCACCCACGGCATCTCGATGACAGGGGTCGGCTCAGCGGGAGCTTTCGGGGCATCGCTCATGGGGTTCAGTCCTTTCGCGTCGGCCATCATTCCCCTCCAGTATACCAGGAACACGATCGCGCGCCTAACCCTTGCGCAGGGCGGGACAGCTCTGGAATTGTTGGAAGAACCGTTGTCATCCCCGCTACAGTTCGGTTTCTCCGAAATTCGGGAGGGTGGTTCTGTCAGCGGTCCATGGCGTTCCGGTGGAACCCATGCGGAAATACCACGACTCCCCAGGTTCTGTGCTTCGTGACACGGATATCGAGGGGGTGACCAAGATTCACCAGATCAGTCGCAACTGGGGGGCGGGTGCGTTGGACGGCCACATGGTGGAGATCCAACCAATGGCCCGACATGGTCGCGCGCAGCCAGCGAATCGTCGCTGGGATGCCTAAGTTCAACACGGTCGCCCATAGGGCGACTTGGTGCAGGATGAGGGTATTCAATAAGTGCGCCAACCGCATCAGGGCATTCCAGCCTTTCAGCGCGTTCCAATCCCACGAAAAGAGATGCGTATAATGACTCAACTTTCGCAGGAGAAAAGTGTCCGAAAACGTTGTCAGGACGCCGATTTTTGGCGATTACCTGACCGCTTGACAACAAAAAATGCCTCGTTTCTGGTATAATTTAGGTGTCAACCAAAAACTAGCCAGAAAGAGGTACCATAAAATCATCCGGATTCAAGACTTTCTCAGTTCCTCGCGACGATCGGCTTCGCCCGCATTCTCCACGCGGCAGGCATCCATAAAGCTGCGGTGGGGATCGCTCCCCGTATCGTGGTGCCGTGTCTCCTCGGCCTGATCTTCACCCAATGGAATTTCTGGCGGTGGTTGGAAACCCGCCAATCCGACGAGGTGCCATTCGGCAAAGACGTGGTCTACCGTTTCCT
>DAIDDL010000004.1:0-68047 GCA_027309085.1 Sulfobacillus sp. | reverse complement strand
TGTTGGCGTTATCTCTTTTTGACCGAGGAAACGCGCGCGGAACAGGATCTGCGCTCCATCGGGTCCTTGTTTTTTGTCATGGTGGATGAGCTGGTCGATTTAACCTGGGCCATCGTCTGGGATCAGATCATGGCCGCCCTCGAGGCGGCGCTGCACGACACTCTCGATTTGACACCCGACCAAGTGGAGGCGACTCCCGGCCCCACTCCGCGACCGGATCGATGGCCTCCAAAAGTCAAGCCCCGATCAAAAAGCCCGCAAAGCGGCATAGCCCAAGGCAAAAGGCTCAGGTTTTACCTGAGAAAGTTGAGTCAATTACTTAGTTTGCGCAGGAGAGAAGTATCCGTCTGGGGTCAGATCATGGCCGCCTTCGAGGCGGCGCTGCACGACACTCTCGATTTGACACCCGACCAAGTGGAGGCACCCCATCAAGCGTTTCTGCGAAAGCTTCCGGCCCCACTCCGCGACCGGATCGACGGCCTCCAGAAGTCAAGCCCCGATCAAAAAGCCCGCAAAGCGGCATAGCCCAAGGCAAAAGGCTCGGGTTTTACCTGAGAAGATTGGTAACTGTTCACGTACCCCCAGAAAAGGCGGTTGAGGACCTTGGCAGTATTCCGGTCCGCGGCATGTGGGACAACGGAGATGGCCCTCGGCCATCTCCGTTGTCCTTCTGGAGGTACCCGAGCTGGATTACCTGAGAGGTTGCCACGGCTCCCCCTCGATGGGCGATCGCAATACGGCGAACATCGATTGGCCTTGCTTGCGGGCTGTCGACAAATATCCGCGGACCGCGGCGAAACGGGTGGCCCCTTCCTCCGTGCGGAACGTGCCGGAAACCTTTTGCCGCACCTTGGCCATCCGCAAATCTCTTTCGGCCAGGTTGTTGTCGAAAGGGATCGTGAGATCGGTGAGGAAGCAGAGCACCTCGTCCCGCTTCGTATCGAGACGTTCCAGCAAATTGCGGGTAAAGCTTGGAGCCGGCCATCGCCGGCGGCCGGGCGGGAGGTCTACCGCGGGGTTTTCGGCCAGACCCGTGCGGATCAAGAGGTCATAGCGTGCGCGCAGAGCGTCCTGCCGGGCTTGGGCTGCGCCCGCGCTGCGGGCGGTATCCGTGGCCTCCGTGACCGCTGTCAGTTCCCGGCCATGATGGGCATTGCACCGGGCTTGGGTGCCGGGATAGGCATCATAGGTCGGCAACCCATCATGGACGGTGGTGCCGGTGCGATGCGGGAGGATGTCCATTGCGTCGATGGCGTCCCGTCCCCGCTTGGGGTGGGCAAACAAACAGGTGAGCAACGGCGTTGAGACCGTGTGAAACCCGTACAGGTGGCGCATCACCCGCATGCCGGTTTCATCGGTGCTGACCACCGGTTCGGTTTGCAAGGCCACCCGGATGGATTCCGTGACGGGGGCGAGCTGCTCGGCCACGAAGCGGATGCTGCGCAGCAAGGGGACAGAACTGAGCGAGATGCCCCAGAGGTCGCGAAAGACTTCACGCAGCCGGGCCAACGGCACGGGTTGAAAGTAATGGAAATAGACGTCGGTTCTTAACATTTTTCGGAATGGGCACTTGTCCCCACCCCCCGCAATAAATTGCCCCACTGCGTTCGAACCAGTGCTGAGAGGAGGGGTATGGCACATAAAAATATAGAACCCATACAATGTAACGGCGAGGACATAGGAATCGATATAACGTGTCGTATACGGGGCGCTACGGGGCCAAAGCGCCATAGATATGCCGCAGTGCCGAGCGGCGGTCAGGCTGAGTTTTGTTGGGAGCATCACCCGAGTGATGCTGCGGCAATCCTTTTTCTGGAATCTCGTAATAAGGTCCACAGGGAAGGAGAGTGAAAGACGATGAATAAAAACATAGTAATCGTGGCGGCTCACCCGGATGATGAACTGCTCGGCGCAGGCGGGACACTAGCAAAATTAATCAATCATGGATACCGTGTCGTGACCGTCATTATGGCCAATGGCCGGCCGGAAGAGGACCACCACATGCGGGAGTTTGCCATCAAGGCGAATCAGCGGCTGGGAATTCAAGAAGTGGTGTTTCTTGGTCGGAACAATTTGGAATTGGAATCTTATCCCCTGCACCTGTTAGCCAAAAATATCGAGGACCTCTTCGTCAAATATGAGCCGGGCACCGTGTTCACCCATCATTACGGGGATTTGAACCGGGACCATCAGATCACCTTTCAGGCGGTTATAACGGCGGCGCGGCCTTTGCCTGGCAAAGACCCGGCCGAACTGGTGTGCTTTGAAATCGTATCCTCAACGGAATGGACCCAGTCTACGGATGACAAGGCGTTTAAACCCAATTACTATGTCGAGATCAGTGGCACGATCAATGACAAGATCGAAGCCCTTCGCCACTATCACGTGGAAATGCGGCCGTTTCCCCATCCCCGCTCCTATGAGGGGCTCACCTACCTGGCCAGGGTGAGGGGGATGACCGTGGGGCTGGAGTATGCCGAGGCTTTTGAAGTGGTCAGGAAGGTGTGGAAGTGACCCGGCGGTCCGCTAGCAGTCTGGGCCAGGGTCATCCTGCGGTCGTCCTGGATTTAAGCGCCAATGGGCTGGGGATTATTCGGAGCCTGCGGCGGCAAGGCATTGCGGTCTACGCGTTCGATACGGAACCGAAATATCAGATCGGCAAAAACCGGGTGGCGGTATGTGGCATGTGTCCTCATCCCGTCTATGAAGAAGAACAATTGCTGCGGTTCCTGCTGGCCATGGGCCAGACGTTCTCTCAGAAAGCCGTGCTGTATGCCGGAGCCGATGACTACGTTGAATTTGTCTCCCGCCACCGTGAGCGCTTGTCCGCTTCCTATTCTTTCTTGCTCCCGGAGCACTCGCTAATTGAAGCGGTCTTAGATAAGAGGCTGACGTACCAGCTGGCTGTCCGCCACGGGATTCCCTGTCCGAAAACTTTTGTTGTCGAGGATGCCAGGCAGGTGGAAGAGGCCATTCCCCATGTGATATTCCCCTGCATTCTGAAGCCTGTCTTTTCCAGCGACTACCGCAAGCGACTGAATAAGAAAGCCATTGTGGTGGAGGATGCTCAACAGCTGCGCCGGGACTACCCTTATTACCGGCAGTTCGGCGCCATCCTGTTACAGGAGTGGATTCCAGGCGACGAGACCTGTCTCGTCGGGGTCGGGACCTTATTTGACGGACACATGAATTTGCTGGGGGTGTTCAGCGGCCAAAAAATTCATCAATATCCGCCATATTTCGGGTCGGGCACTGTGGCTGTCAGCCGGCGGGACGAAGCAGCCATCCAAGAGACGCTGTCCTTTTTCACGTCTCTGCAGTTGAAGGGCCTGGCCAAGATTGAGTACAAGCGGGACGTGCGCGACGGTCAGCTCAAATTCATCGAAATTAATGCGAGAACCTGGTTCTGGAATAGTTTAGCCGCCCGGTCCGGAGTCGATTTGAGCTACCTGTACTACCTTTCGCTTACCGGCCAGGATCCACAGCCCGTGACGACTCAGACGGAGGGAATCAAATGGGTCTATTTTGTTCGCGATCTCATCGCATTTTGGCAAAAGAGAAAAGACGGTAATATGACGGTTCGCGAGTGGCTTACAGATCTGTCAGGACCAAAAGAGTATGCGTTGTTCGTCTGGAATGATCCCATGCCGTCTATTCGCAGCCTCATCTCGCATTTGAAGAACGCCTGGAAAAATCGGCGGTGACATTCGTCAGCCAGGGCATTCATAGGGAAGGGGTGTGCCCTGATCTTCCGCTTATCGGGAATGAGACAGCTGTGAATTCGGAGGCGAGGCGGCCCGAAAGCGTCCAATCCGGATGACCGGAGGGGAAGGTGACCGCCACGGCCAAGAGCTTGGCAGAAGCATGGGGGGCGCTCTTCGCTGCGGCAGGCTGGCGCCTCAATTCACCGGCCCGAACGCAGAAGGGGAAAATTAGCGGAACAGGATGGGAAGATCTTCCGCCGCCGTGCGGAAGATCTTCCCAGGAGCGGCAACCGCCAAGCTCATAGGCCCCCTTACGCGGCTTGGCGACCGGGGGTCCACTTGGGGTGATCTCCGGCGCGCTGGCGTCACGCAGGCAGCGGCACGGGCAGTTCCAGTGACGCACCGCATTCACATCCGGAATAGGGCGTGGCAATGAGATGAGGGAGGGCAACACATGACGTACGCACCGTATCCTGATGTCCTTGCGGCTATGGACCGACACTATGGCTACAACCAAGGTTCCGCTACCCCGAGGGCATTGCGCGTGCTGCTGGCGACATTTTGGAAATATCCGCAAGCCGGAGGATTGTCTAAGTATATCGAGACACTGAAAACAGGTCTGGAAAAGGCTGGGCATCATGTCGATGTGGCGGATTATCAGAGTCATGGGGACACAGCCGGTGAGACAAAGGCCTCCGTGGAGAAGTGCCTCATAGGGCGGTACGGCCATAAGGTCGAGAAGATTGTAAACGTGCTCTACAAGCTTTACGGTTACGAAATTCAGCTGAGACGGCAGTGGGATCTCGGCAGCTATGACATTTTTCATGCCCAGGACAGGTTTGCCGCCAATGTGCTGGGAAGGCAGAACCTCTACTATCACACCCCGCTGTTTTATACCCCGCACCAACTCGGGATAAACCGCAGCCTGTTGCTGAAAGAAATTGCACAGGGCTCGGTGGAAGAAGCATTTTTCCGCGAAATTGACAAAGCTGCGATCCGCTACGCCTACAAAATCATTACGATCTGCAATGCCTTTCATGAGCCGTTGAGGGGGTTAGGGGCGTTTCCCGGTCAATTGCATACGGTGTACACCGGGAGCGATCTTCGCGTACCGGAGAGTTCGGGCCAGGAGAAGAACAAACTCGTGATTACCAGCATCTCGAGAATGACCCCGCGCAAAGGGCATAGGTACTTGCTGGAAGCGCTCAGCATGATCAAAGAGCACTTGGAAGGGGTCGAAGTACTCATAGTCGGTGATGGCGAAGCGAGGCATGCTGCGGAAACATTGGCCAAAGACCTTGAGCTGCCCCATGTAGTGTTTTGTGGGCACCGGACAGATATCGCAGAAATATTGGGACGTTCGGATATCTACGTCCATTCCACGACCAGTGATATGCTGCCGATTTCCGTTATCGAGGCCATGTTTGGCGGCCAAGCCATCATTACGACCCAGGTCAATGGCATCCCGGAGATTATCCGCAATAACGAGACCGGATTCATTGTGGATCCGGGAAACGCGCAGCAATTGGCAGAAAAACTTATCTTGCTGATCCACGATGCGAATGCGAGGCATGCGCTGGCCACCCGTGCCCAGCAGTACGCCCAAACCCATTTGCGGGCCAGCGACATGGCAGAAAAAATCGCAGCCCTGTACCAGTCTTGTTTTGTGTCTGCCCCTTGATGGTCTTGGGCCAACTGGGCTAAATGCCAACCAGCCGGAGCCCGGGGTGGCAAGCCGGACCTCGCGCTGGCGATGATGACGCAAGACTAACGGCGCGGCGCCGGCACAGGCATGACCCTGATAGCTGACATGAGTGGCGCGCAGTGCATAAGGAAGGATCATAGCGACGCAGGATGCGGTGTACGGTGACGGCTACATCCACTTCAGAGCGATGGCTCGCCAGGGCAATGACCCCGGTTTTATCCGTTGGCCCTGCCAGAGAAAAATCTGCTGCGGCGCGGCTGGCGCGATGTGGCGCGGGCGCCGTCTTGCGCTGGGGAATGCTCCCACGCTGCGAGCGGCGTGGGGCCGAGGGGACGATGGAGCACGGCGTGATAAACTTTGCACTTAGGCTTTCCAATAGCCGTTGAGGCCGGTGAGCGTGCCGCTCAGGATCAATTAAAGATCAGCTCGTGCAGAATTTAGGGAATGCCATAGCAAACAACCGCCCTTGTCGGCACGTCCTCCAAGCGGTGTAGGCCGTGCGAACCGGCAGGATGTTGATGGCGCAATGGCGCTTGACAGCGGCCGCCGGGGCCATATAGCGGTGCCCTTGGGCGGGCGCCCAGTTATCAATGCCCACAATCCGTGGAGGAGGAATTGTTCGAATGCGCAGCACCGTGGAGGAGCAGAGGGGGCCCCATGCCGCGCGGCCGTGGCGGCCGCTTCTGGACTCACGACATACTTTAATGAAGTGGTGCCCAATTAACAGGGCGTGGGACGTGATTTGTCGACAGACCTGTAATTTGGCAGCCATTCCTCCAGTCAAGAAGCAAACCGCAGTGACCGGCCTATGTATTTTTTGAGAACATGATGTCATGAGAGGTGTCCCCAATTGTGAGCTCAGCGTGCTCTCCGGAGCAATTTTCGCCAAATGGAAACGTAAGCACCCTAGAACCTCTTTTGCCACCCAAAGGAGTTTGTCGTGAAACACACCGCAACGTATCAATCAAGCCAATGGTTTAATTGCGTAGAGGCGTCTTCATCAGAGTGGGAGATTTTATGGTCGGAACGGTCCGATACAAACGGATGCCCGGCATATTGCCGCACCCGGCCCCTAGAAAAAGCCTGGGTCAAACCACGGCGAAAGGACAGCGCGGTGCCGGCCCGTGAGAAAATCAGCGCGGACTTGGGCCGTTTGCTGAGATTGCCCGTGGTATCGGTATTGCTGTGCAAAGTCACCAAGCCGGACGGATCCACGCAGCCAGTGGCCTTATCCAAATGTTCGCTATCGCGGAACCATTTAAGCTGGTTCCGCCTGCAACGGCAAAACCTTGAATCCCGCGTCATCGCCGAGGTCATCGACTACTTTGCCGGTGACATTGCAGTCACTGCGGGCATGTGGGTATTCGATACATGGATTCAAAACCGTGACCGCACGGACCGCAATATCATGGTCGGATATTCACCAGGGCGATTGGACCATGTGTATTTTTACGATTTTGACCAAAGCATGCGCTGGACGGGCAATTCAAGTACCTGGCGCCAGGTTTTCGTACACCAAACCGTCAACCAAGTATTCAATCGGGTGAAATGGGAACATTGCTTGCCGTATCTGGAGAAAATCGAAACCTTGCCCGAATCCAGCATCGCGGAGATCATCGACCGTATTCCCCCTGACTATCTGCCAAAAGAGTGCAAAGTTCTTTATAAACGGGCGCTGCTGTACCGCCGCCAACACCTCCGGCCGGCGTTCTATGACCTTTTTGTTCGGTTGGATCAAATAATGCCAAGCACAGGAAAGGTGTGGTATCCCGATTGGCAAGTATTCAAAAATGCGGTAATCCCGGCGGGCCCGCAACGTCCACCAACCACAGCGGATGCAGCACAGCCGCCCGGCCATGAATGAGAGCGCTTCGGGTCAAATTTGGTTAGGGTAACGCATCAAGGGGGCTTAGGCGGATACGGCTGTTATTCTGCAGAGATTCAAGGGGGGCTTGGGCGCAGAGACCGTGGCTTGTCAGCACGCGCTCCGGTCATTCAGAAAAGACGCCCGGGGCAGCCGGTGTGTGGCAAGAGCGGCTGCCCCGGGGAGTGTAGGGTCTTTCAGTTCAGTCAGCAGAATTACGTTCCAGCGGCAAATCGGCCGGGGGATGCCAGAAAGTCCTGTTCGGCCAGCGGCAGGCCTTTTTCGATCCGCTGCTGTTCCATCAGGGTGGTGACGAGGGCGCTGTGGGAAAAGAGCTGGGGGAAATTGCCGCGCACGGTGCCCATCTTCTCGTCGGTGTGCTCGCCGTAGAGTCCGAGCGGGGTAGCTTGGTCCAGGTGGCGCTGAATCACTCTCTGAGCTTCCTGGTGCCGCCCTTGCCGCAGCAGTATGCGGGCGTACCAGAATCCCACCAGCAGGAAAGGGTACCGGGCCTTGCCCAGGTCATCGGCGCGGTAGCGGTACACCAGGCCGTCGTCGACCAGGTCCCGCTCAATGGTCTGCAGCGTCGTGGCAAAATAGGGATCATGCACGGACACGAAGCCGTAAAGGGGCAGGGTGAGGAGGGCGGCATCGGGGATGCCCCCTGTGGAGCGGGGCAGAAATGACCCCGCCAGCTGGGCCTCGCCCCACAAGACGCTGGCGATTTTCGCGGCGGCCTCACTCCAGCGCCTGGCGGTGACGTCATCATGCCTGGCGCGGCCAGCCATTTCGGACGCGACTTTCAGTCCCAGCCAGTTCATCATGCGGGAATGGGTATGCTGGCCGCGGATAGTCCGGTATTCCCACAGCGACGCATCGAGCTGGTGCCAAGTTTTCTGGGCCCAGTCGCCTAAAGCGGCGATGGCCCACCAGTAGGTGTCGATAAAAGCGTCATCGTGCGTCTCCTGCCAGATGCGGTACACGAGCCAGAGCACGCTGCCCACCAGGTCCAGCTGCCGTTGGGAAATCGCGCCGTTGCCGGCGCGGGCGGGACGGGTCTGCTCATAGCCTCTGAGCCACAGCAGGTCCTGTTCGCGCTCGGGCACGGTGCCGTCCACCCGCAGAAAGGGAGCGGAGTACACGCGCCCGTTCAGCATGACGCTGTTGAGCAGGAATTCGGCAATCCGCCTGGCATCCACCACATTGCCGGCCAACAGCAAGGATTCCCCGCTGTAAGCGCTGTCGCGGACCCACACATAGCGGTAGTCCCACTGCCGGGCCTCCCCGGGCGCCTCCGGCAGGGATGTGGTGGCGGCCGCCACCGGGGCGCCGGTCGGCCGGAAGGTGAGCCCTTTGATAATCTGCAGACTGCGGCGGACAGGCTCGCCCGCCGCTTCTGAGGTTTTGGACACGGTCCAGAATGGGGCCGACTTGGCCCAGATGCGCGCAGCGTCGGCCCCGATGGGGGCGGACAGCCAGCGCAGGTCGGGTTTGGATTCCATCAATACCCGGAAGACCACGGTGATGGACCCCGGACCGCAGCGCCACTGGTCCATCCGGTCGATCAGATCGGCCGGTCCCTGGATCAAAAGAGAGGCCTGCCCCGGCCCTAGGGGATTGATGTAGCGCATGCCGTGGGGCACCGGCACAAAAGACGGGCGCACCACCCCGTAATCGAAGCTGGGGCGGCATGTCAGGATGAGGGGCGCGGTGCTGCTGGCTGTCAGCCACAGGGCGTTGCGGCCGACTTCGAGCCCTACGGTGACAGTGGCCGCGCCTTGGTCGCAGGCAAACGCAGTTTCCAGGAACAGCCCTTCGGGACGGTAGCGCTGGGTGACCGCTGTCCAGTGCTCCGGCTCCAGGCTCAAGTAGCCTCCGGCATGGTGATCCAGCAAGCGGCTGAAGATGGTGGGCCCGTCAAACCGCGGCACGGGCCACCAGTCGACCGCGCCTGTGGGACCGGCTAAGGCGGACGTCACTCCATTTCCCAAGAGGGCATAGAACGGTTTCATCGTAATGGTGCATCCTGCCTTTCTGCTGTGGAATATTTTTCCGGGTTCCTCTAGGAAGATGGCTGGACCACGGCATGTGGCCGTGGTCCAGATGAAACGGGCGGGCATTTGCTCTACCCTTTGACGCTGCCGGCTGTCAGTCCCGACTCGATGCGCTTTTGCAAGAAAAGCACAATCAGCGCAATCGGCAAGGAGGCGATGACCACGCCGGCATAGATTTGCCCGTAGTGGACGTAGTACGCATTGCGGAAATTGACCAAGGCCAGCGGCACCGTATCCATGTTGGGCGTTTGGATGAAGGAGAGCGCGAACAGAAAGTCATTCCAGGACAGCAGAAATCCGAGGATCGCCGCCGTGAAGATCCCGGGCATGGCAATGGGGGCAAACACCCGGGTGATGGTCTGGGTGATGGTGGCCCCGTCCATCATGGCGGCTTCTTCAATGTCTGCGGGAATCTGGCTGAAGAATGCGGTCAGAATCCAGGTGGTGATGGGCAGGGACAAGATCAGATAGGGAAAAATCAGGCTCTGATACGTGTTCAGCCAGTGCAGGTGGCGGAAGACCAGAAACAGCGGCCCGACCATGGCAATCTGGGGGAAGAAGGAGACCAAGAGAATGAAGCCCAAAATGGGGACCTTGCCCTTGATCGGCATGCGGGACAGGCCGTAAGCCGCCATCGAGCCCAGCACCACTGAGATGAGGGTGGCCATGCCCGCCACAAACATGCTGTTCAACAGCGGCCGCAGAAAGTTCTCCACAGCGAAAATGGCCTCGTAATGCACAAAGGTCCAGTTGGTCGGCCACAGACTCGAGGTTTGCCGGTTGAGGGCAATCGAAGACTCGACCGAGGATTTGAAGACCCAGTAGAAGGGAAACAGGGAATACAAGATGATGATGGCGACTAAGGCATTGAATCCGGTGCGACCCATGCGTTGTCTCATGTCATGAATCCTCCCCGCTGGCGCAGCAGCCTGACATAGACGGTCGCCAGGATCAGGGCTAGCACGGTAATGGCCACGGCCACGGCCGCTCCAAATCCAAAGTTCAAGGACACCATATATTTGTACCAGTCGTAGTAGGCCACGACTTCGGTGCTCTGGCCGGGACCGCCCCCGGTCATGACGAAGATGGTGTCAAAGACGAGCATGGCGCTTAATGTGCGGAAGATTAAGGCCACCATGACCGCCGGGCGCAAAAGGGGCAGGGTGATGGACCAGAATGCCTGCCAGCCGGTGGCCCCGTCAATGCGCGCGCTCTCATAAATCTCCTGGGGGATGGTCTGCAGTCCCGCCAGCAAAAGGAGCGCGATGAACGGGGTGTTCTTCCACATGTCACTCAGGATGATGGGGACCCAGGCCAGCACCGGGGAATTGAACCAGACCAGATTGGCCCCCGGCAGGTGCAGGGCCTTGAGGGCAAAATCGACGAAGCCGGAGCGGATGTCAAAGAACATTTTCCACAAGAGGGCTGACACCGCTGTGGGAATAGCCCAGGGAATCAGGATGGAGGCTCGCACCAGTCCCCGGGCTTTGAACTCCCGGTGCACAATAAGGGCGAGAATCAGCCCTGCGGCGAACTCCAAGGTGACGGAGATGACCATGAAAATGCCTGTGCGGCCCAAATCCCCCCAGAAATTAGGGTCGGTCAGCATCTGCCGGTAGTTGGCCAGTCCCGTGAAATGCCCTGTGCCCGGTTCGGTCAGAACGTCGAACCGGGAGGACAGGACAATGTTGTAAATCAGGGGATAGATGGCGATGGCGGCCAGGGCCGCCACCGCGGGCAAAACCAGCAGATATCCGACCCGGGACCGCGAAGCCATATACGAACGGCGGCGGCGGGGACGGGGGGAGGCCGTCCCGAGGGACGGCCCTATCTGAGGTTTAGCTGCCATGGCCGCTCACAATGGCCTCCACGGCCTTCTGCGCCTGGTCCAGCGCCTTGGTGGGAGTGAGCTGGCCGGAGTAGGTCGCGGACAGCGCTTCTTGGATCTGCGCCGAGATCTGCGGGTACAGGGGCGTCACCGGGCGTGGGGTGGCGTCGGCGTAAACGGCTTCCTCCTGCTTGAACCAGGGCGCTTTTTGCAACAGTGCAGGGGTATACGCATCGGTGCGGGCAGGAGGGTCTCCCGAAATCAGCGCCCGGGCCGTCATGGTCTTGGCGGACGTGAGATACTGCACCAGTTCCCACGACTGCTTGGGGTATTTGGTGTTCTTGTTGATGACGAGGTCATCTCCCCCTAAAGAGGCCGTGGCCTGTCCGCCGTCGACGGGGGTGGGCACAAACGCGACTTTTCCCTTCACGGCGGATCCGGAAGCTTCGGCCAGTGGGTACAGATATGGCCAGTTGGTGGCAAAGACAGCGTCCCCGGACAGGAAGGCCTGCTGCACATTGCCTTCTTCCCAGCCTGTCACGGCTGCGGGTGATATCCCGGTTTTGATGGCGTTGTTGAGCCAGGTCAGGGCTTTGATGTTTTGGGGAGAATTGAGCACAGGCTTGCCCTGGGCATTGAGGAATTCCCCGCCAAATCCGCCGGAGATGTCCTGGAAGACGGTGACCGCCCCTTCGTATTTGTTGCCCTCAAAGGCCAGACCGGTAAGCTTGGAATTATTCTTCATCGCAGACTTGGCATCGGAGGTGAGCTGGGCAAAAGTGGCCGGGGGAGTTTTCACCAGGTCGGTGCGGTAATACAGCCCTTCCACGTTGATGAACCAGGGCATGGCGTAGAGCTTGCCCTGGTATTCCCCGGACTTGACCATCCCCTGGTAGAAGCGGCTGGTGTCCGGATGGAACTGGTTGAGGGGCAGGATCCATTTCGCGGCGGCAAACGTGGCTGGCCAGATGACGTCGGCGGTAATCACGTCGGGGGTGCCGGAACCGGAAGTCAGGTCGGTAATCAGGGTCTGGTAGGCATCATTGGAGGAAGCGGATAAGGTTTCTATTTGCACATGAATATGGGGGTGGAGCTTCTCAAAAGAGTTGACGGCGGCTTGAGTGGCCTGCGCTTCAGTGCCCAGGCCCTGGCTGGCAAAGACGATGGTCACATTGTGCGGACCGGATGCGGCGGGTGCGGAACCGCAGCCCGCGATGGTCAGGAGCAAACCGGCCCCGCTGAGCAAGGCGAGAGAGCGGCGGCGAACCTGTCTTGGCATAGTCAAATGGTACCTCCTATCTTCTCAAGAGCGCGGCAGTATAATGGAATTGATGGACAATGGCTGCCGAATCTGCGCGCTGGCGGCTGCGGGCGGAAAGATGTCTTGCCGCCCGCAGTCGGATGGATGTGTGTGATTACATAGTGAATACTGAAAACTCCTAGTATTATGGCATGGTGTTCATTATAATTCAATCGTTTAAGTGAAGCGATTAACCAAAGAGGTGAAAAGATTTGCCGGAGAAATTCCGTCCCAGCCGCATTGGCGATGTGGCCAAACTGGCGGGGGTGTCGACGGCCACGGTCTCATACGTTCTCAACAACCGCGGCAACATTTCATTTGAAACAGCGGAGCGGGTTCGCCAGGCTGCGAAAACTCTGCACTACCATGCGAGCGCCCAAGGACGGTTTCTGGTGCGGGGGCAGTCCGAAACCATTGGGGTGGTGGTGCCCGAGTCCATGGCGCGGGCGGGTACGCTGCCCTCGCCTCTGCTGTCGGGGCTGATTGCGGCGTGCCAGCACGCCGGCTACCACCTGATGGTGCTGGCCCCGGAAGGCTCCCAGGATATCGGTGCCTATCTGGAGGGCATTGCCCGCTCACACCGCGTCGACGGGGTGGTGCTGATTTATGATGCGGATCTGGAAGGAGCGGTCCAGATCCTGCAGGACGAGCGGGTGCCTTGCGTGGTTTACGGGGCGGAGCCGGAGGCCTGCACGTGGTACAACACGGACAACAAAAGGGGGGCCGTGCTGGCCACTGAGCACCTGGTGGAGCTGGGCCACCAGCGCATTGTCCACTTGGCCGGACCGGACATGTGTCTGGCCGCACACCAGAGACGTGAGGGCTACGAAGAGGTGCTGGCGGCTCACCAGATTGAACCGTGGGCGGTCTTGGGTCCTATGACCGTGCAGAGCGGCTATGAGCGGACGTATAGTCTGTTGACGGCGCCGGGGCGCCCTTCCGCTATTTTCGCGGTCAGCGACGCCGTGGCGATGGGGGCTTTGCAGTGCGCGGGCGACATCGGTATTCACGTGCCCCGCCAGCTTTCTGTGGTCGGGTTTGGCAACGAGGTGGCCGGCAGGCATGCGTCTCCTCCACTGACGACGGTGGAGCATGATTTGGTGCAGGCGGGAGAGCGCCTGGCCGCCATGCTGATCAGCCGCATCACCGGCGAGGATGTGCTGTGCGAGCGGGTGCGCCCGGTGCTGCGGGTGAGGGAGTCCACCGGGGTGCCGGCGGTGTACCAGACGCCGAGGACGAATCCCCAGGAGCCAGTGCTCAAGGCGGGGGCGGCTTTTGCGGTGCTGTCAACGGCCGGCCGCATTGAAGCGGATTCGCTGCGCCAGGGGATCTACCTGTACGATACCCGGATGGTGTCGACCTATCAGTGGCGGATTGACAGCGCGGTGCCAGCGCCTCTGGCGATGCGGGTGACGGCGAATTCTCTGAGTGCGCGCTACGTCTTCCAGCATTCCGGGATGACCCGGTTCGTCATGCGCACGCTGCGGCTGTCGCCCCAGGGGCTGGAGGACCACTGGTCTTGGCGCCATTACGGGACGGCGGAGCCGTGGACGCTGTCTTTAGCTTTTGACGCGGATTTCACCGACATCTTTGAGCTGCGGGGATCGGTGCGCAGGCGGGCGGGAAGCAAAACCGTCAGCCGCAGCGCCACAGAAGCGCGCTACCGGTACGAGGGACTGGACGGAGTGGCAAGGCAGGTGGTTCTGCAGTCTTCCCGTCCAGCTGAAGACAACGCCAGCGGACAGTGGGAATGGCCCATAGGGGAGGAAGAAGGAGCGGGGAGCATTACTCTTAAGGCGGTGTGGGACAACCCTGTGCCGGAGTTGAACATACCATCAGTGCGCGAAGAGACGATGTCCTTCCCCCGCTTTGAGTGGGCGCACCAGCCCTGGCAAAATGTCACGGACCGTTCGTGCGCGGACATGGAAATGCTGGCCACCAATTACGGCCACGGCGTGGTGCCCATGGCGGGGATCCCGTGGTTCGGCACGTTCTTCGGCCGTGACGCCATCATCGCCTCCTATCAGGTGCTGGCGTGGGCCCCGGCCTGGGCGTATCATACGCTCAGTACGCTGGCGGCGTGGCAGGGGACGCAGGATATCGCAGAAACCGAGGAAGAACCCGGAAAAATGGTTCACGAAATCCGTCTCGGAGAAATGGCCCGCACGGGAGAGGTGCCCTTTGCCCGCTACTACGGCTCAGTGGATGTGACCCCGCTGTTTTTGGGCTTGCTGGTGGATACCTGGCGGCGCACGGGGGACGATGGGCTGATGGCGCGTCTTTTGCCGTCCGCCGAGCGGGCGCTCGGCTGGCTGATTCAAGCTCAAGACCGCAACCGCTGGGGGCTTATCAGCTTCTCTCCGCGCTCCTCCCAAGGTCTGGCCGTGCAGTCGTGGAAAGATTCTTCGGATTCCATGGTGTTTGCCAATGGCGACCACGCCGCCCCGCCTCTGGCGGTGGCGGAGGTGCAAGGGTATGTCTACCGGGCTTTTCGGGCGATGGCGGAATACTACCGCGCTGCAGGCAATGCTCCGGAAGCGAAGGCGCTGGAGCGCCGGGCTGCCAAGCTGAAAAAGCAGTTTGACGCGCTCTTTTGGATGCCGGACCAGCAGTATTACGCCCTGGCGGTGGACGGCCAGGGCCGGGCAGTCGATGCTATGACTTCTGATCCCGGACAGTGCCTGTGGTCAGGCATTGTGCCGCAGGCCAAGACCCAAATGGTGGCGGATGCCTTGCTATCGCCGGATTTGTATTCAGGCTGGGGCATCAGGACTCTCGCGGCCAGCCAGAGCGCTTACGATCCCTACAGCTATCACCGCGGCAGTGTCTGGCCCCATGACACCAGTCTGGTGGCAGCCGGGCTGCAAGCCGCAGGCGCCACCTCTCAGGCTCTGGAACTGGCCCTGTCCCTGATGCGGGCGGCGTCCCGCTTTCCCTGGTTCCGCCTGCCCGAGCTATTTGCCGGCGAGAGCAGCGCCCAGCAAGAACCCGTCCCCTATCCGGAAGCCTGCGCGCCGCAGGCCTGGGCCTCGGCAGCTCCGCTGCACTTGGTGCAGACTCTGCTAGGCTTGGAGATCGATGCCAGGCAGCGCACCATCCGCTGCCTGGCCACCCCCCCAGACTCGTTAGGGGCCTTTACGATTGAAACGATTCCCTTGACCCCGGGACTGGCATTTACGCTGTCTTCAGACGGCAGAAGGGTGAAGGCCACGGATATGCCTCCGCAGTGGACTTTTCATGCGGTGGGACGGAGACAAGAGGGAGTGAAGAAGTAAGGGGCCGGAACAAGGCGATTTTCAGTAATGCGGTCATCATTATGCCAAGAAGTGGTGACCGAGATACTCCCACCCAAGTCCAGAGACCATCAAGACGTAGCAGCCTGCGGTGAATGAGCTACTCCTTAACCATTAGGCGAGCTCCGTAAATGTGATTGTTTTGGAGGTCCGATCTATTTCAAGAGTAGGCGAGGAGCCAAGGAATTCGAGAGAGATTCCAATAATTTCTCAGGCCTGCTTTTCTTCGACAAGAGACCCGCACACTGTACCGAACATTTCGGCAAACGAAGAGCCCGTTGACAGTAACGCCCCGATTAAGACACAATACATGATGGATAATATCGGGTGTATTTGGTGATTTGCTCATGAGATGATTGTCATGGAGTTGCGTTCAAGTAGGCAGATATTGTAATAGCTACATGCATCCCGTAATCGGCAACTGTCCTTAGGGCAAGTGGGGAGATAGAGTCGGCTGAGGATCGATGGCGAACTCGATATGGATGAAATGCGGGTTGATGCTTCCTGAACTGCATTCGTTGTTTCTATGAGATTTCTATGGGGCAATATAGGGCTCCCTTATATATTGAGGAGATGGAGAGATAGCTTCCATCGTAAATAAGCCATAGTGATTTTCCATTGGGCGATTTAAATTGAGACGTGGGATTAGCAGTAGGAGGACAGACGGTGCATGCAGGTTTCAAATGATGATAGCCACCATTCGGATTTTGTAAACAATTCAGAGATTCAAATGAAACAAGATCACTGGATTTACCGTGGGGCCATGATTGTCTTCGGAGTCCAGGCGCTGGTGCTGATAGGACTGAGTATCTGGCAGTTCCTGCATTTTGGGTTGACTATTGACTATGGGATTTTTACTCAGGCATGGTGGTTCATTGCGCATGGTCATCTCAATCCTCAATTAACCGTCGTCGGGACGCCGTTTTGGAAAGTACATTTGGAACTTTTAATGTGGCCGTTGGCGTTATTATATTGGTTATGGCCGAACGGACCAACTTTGTTGATTGTGCAAGATCTTGCTTCGGTCGGTGCGGAATGGTTTGGTTTTTTGATTCTCTGGCATGCCTTTCATCGCCAAAATTTTGTTTTAGGTAAAAGGGAAAGGGTTCTCAGCATTGTAACTATTGGTCTTATGGTTATGAATCCATGGGTATTTTGGGCCAACAGCTTTGACTTTCACTTTCATGCCATTGAGGCGTGTTTAGTTATGGCTACATTGTGGGCATTTTATACGAATCGTCGCTTCACGGGCTATATCGTTGCGGGACTGACGCTGTTAGCGAGTCAGGTGTCTACGACTTATTTGGTGCCGATGGGCGTTCTGATTTTTTTTATGAATCGAAAACGGCGCATGGATGGGGTTATTGTGGTCGTATTAGGTCTCGGGTGGTTTTTTCTTACAGAACATTTGGGAGTGAACGGCCTAGGATTTGTGGCAGGAACCGGAGCACCGCAGACTTCTGCCACACAATCATCGGCATTTGTTCGGCCAACCTCGGGATTGCTCGGCCTTATAAGCCATCCTGGACACATTCTGGCATCCATTTGGGGTGTGCGAGGGAACCTGTTAGCCAATTTTGGTCCAACGGGCTATCTGGGGGTGCTGTCTCTGTGGGGGCTTCTGGTGCCCGGCCTCATTGTTGTCGAAACCGCTCTGGCTGGTGGCCCACTTTTCACGGAACCGGGAGAAAACACCATTGCCATTTGGGCTATCGCAACCGTCGGCACGGTCATGATGCTTTATTGGCTCTCTCGTAAGAACAGGTGGTTAGCCGGAGTGGTTACCGGTCTTGTGAGCCTCTCTGCAGTGGGTTGGGCTGTGATGGGATATACTGCGCTGCCTCTGAAATATACCATGGTGTCTAATCAAGGGGCACGTGTTCTCACCAAAACTCTTCACGCGGTTCCCCAAAATTCTGAGGTTATTGCATCACAGAGCGTCATCGGACGGTTTGCTAATCGCTCCCACGCCTATATTTGGGGATTTTCGAGTACCCCCGTGGTTACGCGCCCTGTTTACTTTGTGATTTCCCCATATCAAGGTATCAATCCAATGCCTCAACAAGCCATTTTTTCTCGTATGGCCTACTTGGTAGATACCTTGCACGTTTCGGTACTGACTCATACGAATAATGTGTGGGTTTATAAATGGGTAGCGCCGCTATCCGTGCATAGAGTGATATGGCCTGGGATGCTAAACCACATTCCCGCATGGACTCTAAAGTCATCGGTGGGGCATCACATCCTGACGGGACCCGTCGCCCGATGGCACCTTTCAGCCGACAATACAGTTGCAGGCTACGTCATGGATGGAGACTATTGGCGTCTCGGTATGGGAAGTTACCAAGCTTCCGTCAAATTACAGGCGACGGGTTCTGTAAACGTGGAAGTGTGGAACGACACCGGAAATCTGCTTTTGGCTCGGCGGACCATCCCAGCAACTCATGGGATAGAAACTTTGAATATTCCTTTTGTCATTGCCCACCAATTTCCGCGAAATATTTATTCTGGAATTGGGCCATTTCGGTACCAGCCAGTAGTGCCAACGCTGGATAACAACGTCGAAGTGCGTGTTTGGACACCCGGCCATGAAAAAGTTTCCGTCTATACCGTGGGGATTACTGGGGAATGATAAGATATTCTGTGAGGCATGGTCAAAGCACAAGAACTTTAATGCAACGTGGAATGGAAAAGACGTAATGGGGTTCGTTGCCTGAACTTATGGAATAATGAATGGGTTAAGAAAGGAGCCGGAAGATGGCTACCCCGTATCACCTAAGCATTGTGATTCCAGTTTACAATGAGGTCGCGGTGTTACCGCAGACTTATGCGCGGTTGTTGGCCGTCATGGAAACTTATGACTATGAATTGATTTTTGTTGATGATGGTTCTCAAGATGCTTCCCTGTCTCTGCTTCAGCATTGGGCCTCTCTTAACAATCGGGTCAAAGTGCTGGCCTTTTCTCGCAATTTCGGACATCAGCCGGCCGTGTCCGCAGGTCTTCATTTTGCGAAAGGGGACGCGGTCGTCCTCATCGATGCCGATCTGCAAGATCCACCGGAAGTGATCCCCGCAATGGTCTCCGCGTGGGAAGACGGGTATGATGTCGTCTACGGTGTGCGGCAGGACCGTGAGGGAGAAAGCTGGAGTAAGAAAATTACGGCCTATGTTTTTTATCGATTTCTGCGGTCCGTTAGCGATGTTGATATTCCTGTGGATTCCGGCGACTTTCGGTTATTGTCCCGGCCTGTCGTCAATGTCATCAATGCCATGCCGGAAAGCCACCGATTTGTCCGAGGGATGACAGCATGGGCGGGATTCCGGCAAACCGGGGTGTCGTACCGCCGGGCGGCACGGGCAGCGGGCGAGAGCAAGTATCCTTGGCGGAAGATGTGGCATCTGTCGCTCGATGCGGTGACCAGTTTTTCCGTAGCCCCTTTGCGGTGGGTGCGTCGGGGGGCCTTGACGGTCGCTTTTGTGGCGTTGATTGCCAGTGTGTTGTTGATCCGCCAGAAGTTACTCTATCCTCACAGTTTGATCCTGGGGTGGACGTCAGTAATGGTGACCATCTTGTGGCTAGGCGCCCTGCAGCTCGGGGCCATTGGGATCATTGGAGAGTACATGGCTCATGTGGTGGACCAGGTGCGGCAGCGGCCACTCTATGTCATTTCGAGAGCATGGAATTTTGACGACCCGTCCTTGCCTGTGACAGCACCTCTTCTTCCCCGATCACAGAAAATCTCCGGGGAAGGATAGAACAGAGATGCAGTCGCCATGGATTGCCATTGCCATTCCGTCGTACAACCGGGCTCCTCTGTTGCTCAGAACAGTACGGGCCCTGCAAGAGCAAACCATATCTGACTGGGAATGTGTCATTATCGATGATCAGTCAACGGACAGTGCGTGGGATGTGGCGCAGATGGTCGCGTCAGAAGATGCCCGATTTCGTGCCTTTCGGCACACAGCGAACCAAGGGCTGGCGGCCAATTTTCGCGAATGCGGGAGTCAGGGCACCGCCCCTTATGTATTGATGTTGGCGGCGGATGACCAATTAACGCCGGGATTTTTGGAAAAGGTCTGGGAGGGTCTCGCCGCCTATCCCGATGCTGGATTAGTCTGCGGTCGCCGTGTACTGTCTGACGCTCACCAACGTCTAAGGCCTTATGCGACCCCGCTCACCGGCTATTGGAAGGCGGGCACGACGATTGCGCGGGCTGTGGCAAATGGCAATTTGTACGGACTCTATTCGTCGGTGGTGATCCGTCGACAAGCGCTCACCGAGGTAGGCGGCATTCGGGCTGACAACCCATGGGCGGGGGATTACGAGGCATTTGTCAAAATCGCCGCACGGCATCCTGTGGTGTTTGTGCCCGAAGCTGAAGTTTACCAGCATGTGGACCAGTCCACGCAGACCACGGCTTTCTTACGGAGTGGACGGTTAGTCTATTATGAAAGTGAAACATTGGAGCGATTGCTTGACGACCCGGTTGTTGCCGAACTATTGTCTTCAGAGCAGCGGGTTGCAGCATGGCAGCGGATCCATGCGTTGCAGTGGAGTGTGACCTTGTTTCATCTATTGCGAGAACCGTGGCGTCCGAGCGAATTTGGGATATCCTCGCAAGCGCTGGAAACATTGGAGGCGCATCAGTGTTCTTCGGCAGCGGTATTCCGGACCATGGTCCGGTTAGTGTATCAGCGCTGGCGGCTGACATATTAGGTGTTGCGGTTGCACGACTGTACGGGAGGTTGAGGAGATACGCCATGGAACCCCCAGTGGAAATTGTCATGACCACCTATAATGCGGCTGAGTTTCTCCGCGAACAACTGGAGTCCATTGTGGGACAGCAATATTCTCACTGGACCCTGTTGATTTCGGATGATGGATCTACGGATGGCACAATGGATATCATCCGAGACTATCAAGATCAGCATACCGGACAGATTGTGAATGTGACGCCGACCGAACCGTTTCATAATGTCTCGCGCAATGTGGAATATCTCCTCGGTCAGACTACGACTCCCTATGTTATGATTGCTGATCACGACGACGTTTGGCTGTCCCAGAAGGTTGGCCTGACAATGGATGCCATGATAAAGGCTGAAGGAGATTGTCCGCAAAGACCTTGTCTGGTTCATACAGACCTAGAAGTGGTCGATGCGGGATTGATGCAAATGGATCCCTCGTATTGGCATTACTCTCATCTCAAGCCTACCCAGAGATTACCGCAATTATTGTTTCAAAATGTCGTCACGGGGTGTACCATGATGATGAATCGTTCCTTGTTAGAAAGGGCGATGCCTTTTCCATCAGAAATTTTCATGTATGATTGGTGGATGGCGTTAGTGGCCGCCGCTTTTGGTTCTTTGGTACCGGTTCCTCAGCCCACCATTCGCTACCGCCAGCATGGAGCGAATATGGTGGGCGCGCAGAAAGTGCAACTTCAACCAGCGCAACACCGGATCAGTGCACTCTGGACAACTTGGCATGTTCTCCAGCAGACGATGGTTCGCCGGTTGGACCGAACCCAACGGCAGGCTGAGGCGTTCTTGGATCAATATGCGCCTCAACTAGATGATCCCACTATCCGCATGCTGAATGAATACGTTGGATTACGGCCCCACTCTTTTGTCCAACGACGAAGAATCGGCATGCACTATGGATTTTTTGGGAACTCGTGGCAGACACTTCTAGGAATGTGGTTGCTCTTATGATTTGCAGTACATCAACAAATACTGTAAACAACAAAGGTTTCGAGGAGGATGCTCCAATTAGAATTTTATTTTGTATGCCAGGTTATGCCCAATATCCTACTGGAGGTTTTAAGGTCGTTTATGAATACGCTAATCGCTTAGCGAAGCATCATGAGGTCACGGTGGTTCACCCTGACCTTCTCCTCAATGGAGTGCCGTGGCGTGAGTATCCCGTGCGATTGGGAGGATGGATGTTGCGTCAAGCAAAGGTCAGCTATGGTCCGGGAGAATGGTTTTCTATCGATCCCCGAGTCCGGATGCTAACAGTTCCTACTCTACATCCCCGCTATATTCCAAACAGTGATATAGTAGTAGCAACAGCATGGACAACAGCAGAATGGGTGGCAAATTATCCAGAGTCTAAGGGACGTAAGGTATATTTTGTTCAAGATTATGAGCATTTGATGACTGCCTCGGACACTGTTCGTAAGCGTATGATGGCTACATATCATGGCCCATTTACGGTGATCGTTATCTCGCCCGTATTGCAAGAGTTGTTGTCCATAAACCATGTTGAGTCTACGATGATTCCCAATGCTCTAGATGATAAAATTTATCATCTAGACAATCCCATCGCGGGAGAAGACCGTGACACCATTGGATTTCCTTATCGTCTCGAATCCTATAAGGGAACGCCGGATGTCGTGGCAGCTTTATCAGGTCTCATCGAGCCTTACAACTTGCTGGGAAAAGTGTGGACATTCGGTTCCGCGCCTCATCCGAATTTGCCGCCTTGGATCGATTATCACAGACATCCTTCGGATTGCGAGTTGAGTGCACTGTATAACCACACGAAAATTTTCGTAGTGGGTTCCCATTTTGAAGGATGGGGCTTACCAGGGATGGAAGCGATGGCATGCGGCGCTGCCTTGGTTTCCACGAGTAATGGAGGAGCAGCTGCCTATGCAACTCATGATGTTAATGCATTGATTAGTCCAGTGCGGCATCCAAGCTTTCTTGAGCAGCATGTAAGTCATCTTTTAAACGATGATGAGCTACGCCAACGTCTTGCCAACAAAGGCATCGAAACCATAGCAGGGTATAACTGGAATCAATCTGTGCATAGTGTTGATGTTCTTTTTGAACAGTTAATGGAGAAGCAGGATGCCTAAAGTAACTGTTATCATACCGACGTATAATGCACAAGAATATATTGATATAGCTCTCCAATCGGTCACGCACCAGACTCTAACAGATTGGGAGTTAATAGTAAGTGATGATGCGTCCAGGGATGCAACACTGGAACACGTTGACCGCTTTAAATGCATTGACGATCGCATTACCATTCTGCAAAGTAGTAACAACTCGGGACCTGGCAAAGCCAGAAACCGAGCTTTGTCGTGCGCTAAAGGTGAGTGGATTGCGATTCTCGACAGTGATGATTGGTGGGAGAATGAGCGGTTAGCGAATCTTATTAGCTATGCCGAAGCAAATGGTCTTGATGTCGTTTTAGACGACCTATGGCTTCATAAGCCAGATAGTGCTCCTCGTAAATGGAGTGAAGTCAGTTCAACTATTGAACCGTACAAAGGACTACTAATTGAAATAACCGATATTTGTAAAACACCTATTGCTTTTTTGAAGGTGATTGTCCGCAAGCAATACCTAGACCGCTCTGGTGTAAAATGGAGAGATTGGCGCTATAGTGAGGATTTTGGATTCTTGCTTGAGATGGCATGGTCCGGTGCAATCATCGGGATGTCTCCGGAGGCACTCTATCATTATCGTGCTCTTCGTCCTGGTAGTCTGAGTCAGAACAGTGTGGAACTCTATTATGGTATCCACCAATCCGCAAATTATTATGTTAAACTTCTGTCTTCTGAACGCACAGATAGTGGCGAAACGGCCATGGCCATTAAATTTTTGAAAAGGCGTAGCCAGGTAGCTTATCGAATGTATGCTGCGAGAAAACTGTTAAATATTGTGATCCCGAGTGCGACGATGCGAAATCAACTATTAAAAACATATCATAAATTTAAAGAGTTTTAACACACGGATATAATCTAACGAATAATGCCTTGTTTTATTAGCTTCGAGGTAAACCATGAAAGGCGTGAAAAGGCGGAACCAAAACTTGGAGAACCGCAAAAACTCATGGCCACGACAATTGTTAGTTTTAAGCGTTATCCATGAAGCGCCATCGATGATAAGGTAAAGACCAACAAACTTTGGGAGGCTAATTACATTATGAACATTGTATCACTTTATGATAGACCAAGTGGACGCGGTGGAACCGAAAATCTTACGTTGCGGTTAAGTGTTGCATTGGAGCAAAAAGGCCATCGATTTGTGTGTGTATTGCCTGGTCCATCGTATAATGACCGATCGTGGGAGAATCATCTTTCAAATGTTGTCGTGGGTCCAATTTCATCGCTTAGCCTGCGATCGCTTCCCAAAAATCTTGTGAGATACGTTCGCTTTATTTTTGCCATATTTTCAAAGGAGCAGCCGGACGTGGTTCTAATAAATTGGGGGCCGTTGGGGATTATAACACATTTGTTCAAAAAACTGGGACTTCTCAAATCGACTACGGCCATAATTGCTTATGAACCAGGTGGAATAGGTCAAGGATGGGCAGACGGAAAATCTTTACTCTATCGTTGGGCTACGTCTCGGGGCATATCCTCATGCGATCATGTGGTCGTCGGAGGTGAAGATGCTGCGGATGTGTTTCGTAAGAAGTTAAAAGTTTTGGCTTCAGCCGTTGGGTCACCTATCGAGACATCCGTGCCACGAATTCCTCGCCCGTCACCCGATGTCTTTCGTATACTATTTGTCGGGCGATTTCAGAAACAGAAAAGATTAGATCGCTTGCTGAAGGCTTGTGCGCAATTACCGAGAACGATTAACTGGGAATTGACAATAGTGGGTGATGGCCCTGATCGAACTCTTTTGACGACATTGGCGGACGAATTGGGCATTAGCAATTACTGTGTCTGGATGGGATGGCACGAGAACCCTTGGGATGTCGTAGATTCAGCCTCTATCCTTGGGTTCCCATCCGACTACGAAGGTTTTAGTGTTGCCATGGTTGAGGCACTAGCGCGTGGTCTTCCGGTCTTGGCGACTGACTGTGAATTTGGACCCCGTGCTCTTATGCGAGAAGGAGTTAATGGTTGGTTGGTAGCTCGAGACAATGTTGCATTTGCGGAGCAACTGAGTCGCCTTGTTCGAGGCGAGATAGCATTGCCCTCTTCGGATGAAGTATGCGCTACGGTTGCGTACTGCCAGGTCGACGATGTGGTCGACAGCTTCCTTGCTATTTGTGAGCAAACCATGTCTCAGGTCGGCAGACATGAGCACTCCAGTCGGGAAGCATGACAGGACTGTCGTCGATTTGGCGAAATACGGCATTGAGTTCCATAGCGACTGCCATTCAAGGCATCGCTAATTTAATAACTGTGGTATACATGGCACGTATACTGGATCCTGTTAATTACGGCATATTTAGCTATACGTGGGCGATTATTGGGATGATTGGGGCGGTGACCTATTTGGGTATCCCTCCACTCTTAACTCGCCAACTGAGCCGTACGGATAACTTTTCGCCGATAATCGGCTATGGTATTTCGTTAACGGGTTTAGTTAGTCTGATCGTGACGACTGGTTTTATTGTAGGCGTCTACATCATTCCTAGTTTGAATCAATATCAGATGCTCTTTGATTTGTGGGGCATCACCGTGTGGATAAACGGAGTTAATCCGCGGTGGATTTTTAGCGGCTTACAACGATTATGGATTCCGAGCCTGGGCGATCTCTTGGGGGCAGTTATGCGACTTGTATTGACTGTCTTATTTGTTCACTCTCCAACGAATTTGAGCCAGGCTGTGGAAGTAACAGTAATATCCATCATGATTCCTGCGATTGGTGAGATCATCTGGCTCCGTTGGTTGGTGCCTTTTCGACTGACGTGTATTTCTTTACGGCAGGGATGGAAAACGATTCGCGAAGGGTTGCCTCTCGGGGTCACCTCTTTAGTCAGCATTTTGTATTCTGGGTTGGACACATGGATCTTGCACGCGGTCATGGGAGCGCGTGCCGTTGGATATTATTCTGCAGCTTACCGTCCGATCATATTCTTGCTGACTTTTTCTGGGGTATACTTCAACATAACTTTTCCTCTTTTGAGTCGATTGATGATTCGGGAACCAAATACAGCCCGGAAAGTATTACAGTTGGCTAACATATCAATTTTTGCATTGGTAGTTCCTTTAGGAGTCGGTACCGATGTAATCGCGAATCCTTTGATACTCTATGCATTTGGACATCAATATACTGCGAGCGGTGCAGTACTTGCGGTATTAATTTGGTCATATTGCCTAGGCCTTTTGCGGGATATCTTTTCCATTACCTTAGTAGCCAGCAACCACGAAATCCTATTTGCTAAATTATTCGCGATTGGTGCTGTCGTGAACGTAGGATTGATGGTGTGGTTAGTTCGATGGGGGCCGATAGGAACGGCGACTGCTTTAGTGATAACGCAAGGACTATTGTTAGTGTCAAATGTGTGGGCTGTCCAGAGGATCTTACCAAATTCGATAGATATCAAAAGTCAAGCCAAGCCGTTCATTAAGATTATCATCAATAGTGTCGTAATGGGAATTTGTGTTTGGGAAATTCGGACGTTAGTTCCGGTAGAGGTGGCAATTGGTGTTGGTATCCTATTGTACGGCACTCTTACGATTTTGACTCGGTCCATGCCGTGGCACGAGGTATTGGACGCTATGCGAATGCGTTCGTGAAATGTCCAAATGGCGAAATTAATTCACTGCTATCGTAAGGGTAAGCCTTCTCTTAATAGGTTTCTAAGACTACTATTCTCGAAGAACACAATTAATACGGTGCACCCACAAAGTATAAAGGACCTACAGAATCCATGGCCAAACGGAGCGCCCTACCAGGATAGGGCGCTCAAGCAACACGGATCGCCTAGACGCGAGAAATCTCGGGAGAAAACGGGCGAGACGAAGGGGCACCTGAACAGTTACTGATCATAATAAATAGAGAATTATCCGCAGTCGGATACAAGCACCCAAGCGGTCGGAGAACAGGAGCGCC
The DNA here is from genome assembly GCA_027309085.1 of Sulfobacillus sp. Lineage (GTDB taxonomy): Bacteria > Bacillota > Sulfobacillia > Sulfobacillales > Sulfobacillaceae > Sulfobacillus. The sequence continues at coordinate 41,490 of DAIDDL010000004.1, read as the reverse complement.
AAACTGGGGATAATTCTTTTAGACTAAACCGTGGTGCTATGGGAAATCAATCGGATCTACCCCCAAGGGTATGCCTCGCCGTATGGTGAACAGCATACCATTTGCTCACGCACCCGCAGGGGGTATACTCTATTTTTGGAATGCTTCACAGTTGCAACCTCCTTGCGGTATGCTCCAAACAGAGAAAGGGAACCTTTTATGAACAATTATACGATCTTCCATCTAGAAACCTCAAGAAGTACCCTCTATTCGTTTTCGGGACAGACAAGCTTTGTAACCACCGCGAAGCGGTTTAGTCCAACCTTGGATATCCAATGCAGCATAAGTTTTTTGCATTAGCATGGTGACAAGGATTTGTCACTGATTTACACGGGGTGGGCACTGCGTCGCAAATTTCGCCGTATCGCATTCCCGTGGAAAACGGGAGAAATTGCCGTCTTCAACAGCCTTCTCATGCCTGGTATTGTTTATAAATTGCTGCCGTATTCCTCCGTGTGGGTCATTATAGGAATCGGAATAGCGGTGTTTGCAGGGCTTGCCGTGATTACGCGTCTTTTGACATGGGCCGACATTCTGGCCATTATGCATAGTTGAGATCAGCAAAAAGTTAATATATCCTATTAATATGTGAAGGAGTTAATGTATGAAGTTAAAAGGGTTAATTCTGGCAGGAGGCACAGGTAGTCGCTTGCGCCCTAACCTATACAGGAGCTAAGCAGTTAATTCCTGTGGCCAACCGGCCGATTTTGTTTTATGCCGTAGATGCCATGGTGCAGGCCGGCATCGAGGATATTGGAGTCATTCTTGGGGAGACGGGGCAAACCATTCAAGACAATCTGGGAGACGGGCGGCAGTTTGGCTGCCAGTTTACCTATATTCCGCAATCCGCGCCATTAGGTCTCGCTCATGCCGTGAAGACGGCGGCATCCTATTTGGGCAACGATCCTTTCCTGATGTTTCTGGGAGACAATCTGTTGCGAAGCGGGCTGACGCAGCTCGTGGAGCGGTTTAAAAACGGGAATTATGCCGCCTCCATTCTCCTCACCGAGGTCGAGGATCCCCGGCAATTTGGGGTGGCTGTCGTCGAGCAAGGACGAGTGACCCGCCTGGTCGAAAAGCCGAAAGGTCCCCCCTCCCACTGGGCGTTGGTCGGCGCGTACTGTTTTAGCCCGGAGATTCATGATATCGTGAAGGCGTTAACTCCGTCTGGGCGTGGTGAATATGAAATTACCGATACCATTCAAGTGCTGATTGACAAAAATCGCATTGTGGACGCCACCTTCGTCGAAGGATGGTGGAAAGATACGGGACATCCGCAGGATGTCATTGATGCGAATCGGTTGGTGCTGGAAGATATCTCATCCTCGGTGGAAGGCGACATTGATGCCGTTAGCGACATCGCTGGGCGCATTCAAGTCGGGCACGGGTCCCGTATTACGCACAGCACGATTCGCGGACCAGTCGTGATTGGAAAAGGCGTGTCTATTGCGAATAGCTATATCGGCCCCTATACAGCCATAGGCGACCGCGTCATCATTGAGCAGACAGAGATCGAGAACAGTGTGGTCTTGCCGGACAGCCGCATTATCGGCGTGCCTGAACGGATCGACCAGTCGTTGATTGGCCGGGGGGTCACGGTGGAGGGTGGCCATAAGCGGCCGAAGGCGGTGCGGCTGGTTCTAGGCGATCAAAGCATCGTGACGTTATGACAAAAAGCAAGTATTGGAGGATATATTAATGAGCAAATTGGGATCGATTGAAGGGGTCGTGGTGAAGAAATTGGTGCGCCACCCGGATGATCGGGGTTTTTTCCAGGAAATCTTGCGGGACGACGATGCACTCCTGAGAAATTTCGGACAGGCTTCGCTGTCCATGAGCTATCCCGGCGTCATTAAAGCTTTTCATTATCATGAGCGTCAGGACGATTTATGGTTTTTTCCTGTCGGTGCGGCTCAAGTCGTGTTGTACGATCAGCGGATTGATTCTCCGACGCATGGGGTCACACAGGTCTTGTATCCCAGTGAGATGAATCCGCTGTTGGTTGTCATCCCTGTCGGCGTCGTCCATGGATACCGGGTGCTCGGTCAGACGCCCTTGATGATTGTGTATTTTACCACGGAATCCTATCGACCGGACGACCCGGATGAAAAGCGCTTTGCCTGGAATGATCCGACGATTGGTTTCGACTGGAGTACCCAATACAAATAAATGTGAGGCGAACAGGGTGAAAATTATCGTCACGGGTGGGCTAGGATTTATTGGCTCCCAAATGATTCGGTGGGCTCTGGACACGGTTCCGGACGTGCAGATTATCAATGTCGACAGCTTAACGTATGCCGGCAACCCGGCCAATGTGGCCGGGTATTCCGAGGATCCGCGATACCGCTGGGAGGCGGTCTCCATCACCGACCATGATGCACTGGAACCTCTCTTTGCGGACAGGTCAGTGGATGCGGTCATCAACTTCGCGGCGGAATCGCATGTCGACCGCAGCATCATGTCGGGGGCTCCCTTTGTGACGACGAATGTTCTGGGAACCCAGATCCTGCTGGAATTGGCGAGGAAATACCACGTGCCGCGCTTTCTGCATGTTTCGACGGATGAGGTCTACGGCAGTTTGGGGGCGACAGGCTTGTTCAGCGAAACGACTCCGCTGAATCCGAACAGTCCGTATTCCGCGAGCAAAGCCGCAGCGGATATGCTCGTGCTGGCCGCCTTTCGCACCCATCAACAAGATGTCGTGATTACGCGGTGCTCCAATAATTATGGCCCCTATCAGTTTCCGGAAAAGCTGATCCCCCTGTTCGTGACCAACGGGCTGGAAGGGCAGCCATGGCCTCTGTACGGCGATGGCTTGAATGTGCGAGACTGGCTGCATGTGTCTGACCATGTGCGGGCGATCTGGATGGTTTTAACCGAAGGACATCGTGGAGAAATTTACAATATCGGCGGACATAACGAGCAGTCCAATCGCGCCGTGGCCGAGGAACTTCAGCGTATCTTGGGATTGCCTTCTTCTGTCATGGTCGCCGTAAAAGACCGGCTAGGCCATGATCGGCGGTATGCGATTGATTCCCAGAAGATTACTAAGGAACTCGGTTGGGAACCTCTCATTCCGTGGCAGGAGGGCTTGCGGCAGACCGTCTCATGGTACCAAACGCATCAAAACTGGTGGAAGGCCATTAAAAGTGGGAGTTACCGGGACTATTACGCGCATCAATATGGGGCGTGTAACCTCTAAGGGAATGGCATCGTTTACGAATCTGAGGTCGGCCTTTCACACCAGGGCGGCACATTGCCAAAGTATCGATGGGCTATTCGAACGGCCATCGTACTCCTCTATAATCTTGTCCAAAATTTGCACAACATTTCCAGTCAAGCAGGAATTGAGCCAGCGCCTGTCGACGACCTACGTGCAATGTGCAATCAATTGACGCTTAATTGAGATCAGTGACGAACGCTGAGATCGAATGGCGTTCGGGACCAGATTGTGTCATGATGTGGCCCAATGAAAACTTCATGAGAGGATGGACAAGGCGATGCCGCGCGTCAAGCGCCTCACCACAGGACTGTTAGGGGTCCTCGTTATCAGCAGCGCCGTGGCCGGATGCGGCCAAAGCGCTATTTCCCCAGTCACCCGGCCTTCCGTCAAAAAAGTGTTATTGCTCAAATTTATCCGACCGCAGCAGGAACCGAAGCGGCAGTGGGCCCCTCCCAGGGTACCCTGTGGGTGCTTTCGGGAACGCAACAAGCCCAGGCTCTTTACCCCTTGCCCCTGAGCCAGCATACAATCGGCCACGAGATCCCGCTATCCGCCGCCAGTCGCACGGTGGCTCTGCTGAAAGGGCAAACCTTGGCCGTGGGCTGAGCTGCTAACAAGGTCGGGGCCATTCGGTGGCTCAGTGCCCCCTCTACGAAAGTGCAAGCACTCTGCCCGTTGGCCGGCCCGGTTCTGGCTGTGGCAGCGGGGCCCCACGGACAGCATCTTTTTGTGCTGTACCAGGCACCTGACCAGGTCATGGCGGGGGTCGTGCCACTTCTGCGCACGACCCTCACGGCCACATGGGCCGTGCCGTCTTCTATGGTAAGCGTGGCCCCCGGCCCCAAAGGCGCTCATGTCTACACGCTCACCAGCGTGGGGCAGGTCACCGAATGGCCTGTAGCGTCTCCCATCCGGTCTTGACGCAATTCGTGGTTGGACAGTCCGGGTACAGGCCCTCAATCCGCAAGGCACCCTCCTCTACGCTTTGAAGGGGAGGGCCCGTCCGCAATATTGCCGTCGTGTCCTTATCCACTGAAAGCGTGCTTCGAGTGCTGCCCGCACCGGCCGCCAGTCGGCAAATCTTGATGAATGCCACAGGCAAGAGCCTTTACGTCGTGGTGGGCACCGCAGCTTTCGGCAACCTTCAAACGCTGACGGGCGTGGCAAGTTAACTGTCAAACGGTGGCGGTCATCTCTTTAATATTTGCTGCCAGCCGCACCGAATTGAAGTCAAGGAGAACCTTGGAGGGGACTTCGGTCTGTATCAAAAAGGCCTCGTTGCAACCCCAACCCGTCAAGGCCACGAGGGGGGCTGGGATTGTGGCGATAGAAAATCCTTTCCCTGTTTGATCCACTGCGGCGAAGCATATCTGCACTATGGAAGCAAGGGCCTCCTTTCATAACAGTACAGCATTATGCGTGCCCCCATTTGCTGTAAAATTTTGCATAGCCTATTGTGCAAGGTTATAGCGATGAGGCAACGCAGGTATTTCAGTCATGCGGTGAAACTCTGTTTCATTTCCGGTAGTTTACTTGCAGAAAAACTTCTCCGTGTTAGCACCGTCCACGGGAATACCAAATGCCATCTCTCTTCACACATTTTGCAAACCTTCGCCCTATTTGTCAAATCTCGGCAGGAATTTCTTAAGCCGATGGCGTATCCTTTCTCACAGGTTTTGGTAAAGGAGATTACAATGTGCCGAGCGAAAACGAGCCTCAGACGCCAATACGGTCTTCCGTAGTTCAGCCATGGATTGCCGCCACTCTTCTCGCGGCGATTTATAGCACCGTGGCCATTATTCGGCTGCGCACGGGACGCGCCACCTACTGGGATTTTGGCTACTACCGCCAAGTCTTGTGGCTTATCGGACAGGGACACTGGGCAGCGCGGTCGGCGCCTTTGGGGCCGCCTGCGGTAACGGTGGCGGGGTCATGGATCCTATACCCGGTAGGATGGATCTCGCCGTGGTTGGGATCGGCAGGGCTGCTGATTTTGCAATCCGCTGCTTTGGCATCGGGGATGTTGTTTCTCGGCTGGTGGATGGCGCGCTATTCGCTGCCATGGAAGCTGCGGTGGGCGATTTGGATTCTCTATAGCGTCTATCCTACCATATTGGGGTCCGCGCTGTTTGACTGGCACCCGGACACCTTGGCCATTCCCGCATTTTTTTATGCGGCCTGGGCTGTGGAAACTCGGCACGTACGACAATTTTGGGTCGCAGTATTGTTGATGCTGCTGACTAAGACCACCGCTGGGTTGGTAGTCATCGGACTGGCGGGGCCTTGGGCTATGCGCCGGCAGTGGCGCACGGCCTTGATAAGCATCGCCGTGGGGCTGGCGGTGGGATTGGGAGAAGTCTTATGGCTGTTTCCCTTGATCACAGGCCACCAGATGGCTTTGTGGCAACCGTTTTACGGATGGATTTCCCCATCGCCGGGAGGGGGAGTTCTGCAGCTTCTCACGCATCCTCAGATTATTGCCAGAACCCTGATGCATACCCGCTCCCTCTTTAACTTTTTTGTGCTGACGGCTGGGGTGGGCTTTCTGCCAGCGGTCTGGACATTCTTTGAAGGGGGATGGGCATGGCCCGTCTGGATCGTCATGATCTTCAATGTCCTCTCATCTTTCAGCCACCAATCCAATCCCTTCACCCAGTATGCTCTCCCTGTGGCCCCCTTTCTGTTCATCGGGCTCGTCATCGTGGCCGCACACTTTCCGCGCGGCCCCGCCACGGCCATTCTGCCATGGATACTGGCCGCATTTTGCTTGGCGAGCTGGTTCTATTTCGCGAAGCCTGTAACCTGGTATGCCCGCACCCCCGAAACGGCACTCAAGAGCGTCAGCCAGCTCATTCCCCCCTCCGCTCCGCTATATGGGCAAAACAGCACACTGGCACCCCTGGCGACGCGTAATGACCTCTATCTGCTGCCTCTGCCTAAGACTGCCTCTATCCGCCCGGGCACCTACGTGCTCTTAGACGAGCGCGTTAACCCCATAAATCAGGTGACTGCTCCCGCTGTGGTCTTGGGGACGATTCGCCGCCTCCAAGACAGTCCCAGTCAGTGGCAAGAACTGCGCCACCGGGGACCTGTCTGGCTGTTCCGGCGCATTTAATCAAGAGGCGGGCGACACCCCTGTTATTTTGCAGGGTGTCATCCGATTTTCCGGACCTCAATGGTGGAAAGGTGCTTCAGGCAGCGGGTGCGCCCGCTCTTGCGGTTAAGCGCCAAGCCCGGTGATCGTCTGGATATTGCCGTAAGCGGAGGTGCCCACGACTGCATACAGATCTTTGCCATTCGCGTTCATGAGGATTTGTCGGCTGGCAGCTGGCGCTGGCAGTACTCTCAGCACGCTTTCTGTAGCAAGCGACACGACAGCAATATTGCGGACCGGTCCCCGTCCCTTCAGCGCGTAAAGGAGGGTGCCTTGCGGGTTGAGCGCCAGACTGTACCCAGACTGTCCGACCACAAATTGCGTTAAGGCCGGATGCAAAGACGCCACCGGTCACTCGGTGACCTGTCCCGCGCTGGTGAGCGTGTAGACATGAGCGCCTTTGGGGCCGGGAGCCAAGCTCACCGTAGAAGACGGCACGGCCCATGTGGCCGTGGGCTTCGTGGCGAGGAGTGACACGACTCCCGCCATGACCTGGGTGGGGGTTTGGTACAGCACAAAGAGATGCTGTCCGTGAGGCCCCGCTGTCACGTCCAGCACTGGACCCGGCAGTGGGCAAAGCGCCTGCACCTTCGCGTACGGGGCACTGAACCACTGGACGGCTCCGGTCTTGGCAGTGGCTAACCCGACAGCCAAGGTCTGATTTTTCAGCAGAGCCACTGTGCGGCTGGCTGCGGATAGCGGGAGGCCGTGGCCTACGGTGCGCTGTCCCAGAGGCAAGGAAAACAGAGCCTAGGGTTTGGGGCGACCCCGCAAGCACCCACAGGATGCCCTGAGACGGGCCCGCTGCCGATTCGGTGTCCGCCGGGGTAGGATAAATGTGGAGAATTGCGCTTTTGATGACCGGGGCACGGGTGAGCGGGGGCGCAGCGCTCTGACCGCACCCGGCTAGGGCTGTGCTGATGATAAGGGCGCCCAGTGTTGCCGTCGCCATACTGCCTAATTGCGGCATAACCTGTCCATCCTCTCATGATGTTTTCAATGGGAATCGCTCCAGCCACGACGGCTGGCGGGAAGTGCAGCCTGCTGCTCCAGAGGCCCCCCAATTAACATTAGTGATCTCACGAATAGCCGATAAATTGGTGAATGATTTACACATTTACCTTTTCGACAGGGGCTCCCATATTTCCTGCATGACTGGGAAAGTCATACAAATTTGGAAATGTCCCCGAATATTTAGGGGGTGCATCAAGTGGGGAGAATTGGCGTAACGGTCGTATTGGATACCGTCCCCGCATTCTGAAGGGCGCGTCAGGCGCAGGTGGCTCTAAATGGATCCATCGGGCAAGAGGTGCCAGGCCGCTGGCATTATGGCAAAGACGGTGGATTCACTATCTGCCGATTTAGGACCTTGGGGTCGTGCTAAGGTATGTGTCTAGAATCTGTGGTGTGACGGTGCCGGAAATATGTACTGCGTGATTTGCGAAATGTTGGCGCCACGGTGTTATCTCTGCCGCATTTTCCGACAATTTGCCTCAGGACTTATCCGACATAAAACCTGTGAAATATCTCCACGCTAAATAGAAACGCAAAAGCCTATTGGATATTATCGGGTCACGCCAGTTTCTATGGCAACTCTGTGTCGGCAGATAGGGAATTTTCGGAACTGTCCTGCGGCCAGATGCGCATTGGCAGGCGATGATTAAACAGATGAAGGAGAGTCTCACCGTGGAGGACAAGGAACAGTGGACGATTTCGTTTAATGTGCCAAAAAATACCTATTACATCAACCGTGATAATGAAGAGGAAATGGATAGTATCATCGCGCGGTGGGCGGCTTCAGGCCAGCATGGTGAGAGGCAGGGTCTGCACATGACCGAGAAAGCCGCTATCATCCGGCATTGGGCAAATGGCTGGCGCGAGTACATCCCGGAAGAGCACTATGCCGTACTGGATGACTTTCTGCATTGGACGCTTCTTCACAGTCTGCTGATTGTGGCTGTGGAGATCTATTGAGTCCGGCCATCCGGATCATGGTGCCTAAGGCTGTCATGGTGCCGGGAATGCAGGCAGCGGCAGCGCCGCCCAATCGTCACACGGGGTCCCCATGGGCCCTGGGACGGCTAACCTGTGATCAAGACCTGTCAACCCAGGCCAGAGAGCCAGACTTGTGGGAATTGACTCTGTGCTCAGCCATCAGGTGGTGGAGGCCGGACTGTGAAGAGCCACGAAGGGCTGGAAAATGAAGTCCAGAGGAGGTGTCAGGAGGGTCATAAATTGTTGCCGCGACCCTCCTCTTCCTTCCTGTAGAGAGTCTCCGCCAAGTGATGGTCAGCCGCGGCAAAGCATCTGCCGGGGATCGGGACAAAATCTATCGCGTGAGGTCATGCGGGAATAGGCTGGACTATAGAAGCGAAGAAGCTGCCTTAAATAGTGGCAGCACTCTGCCTGTGGGCTTGTGCACCGATTGGCACCGCGGCGGCGGGGATGCAGCAAGTATGCGGAGAGGCTCTATCCAAGCGGAGATCCGCGGGACTGGCCGATCCGGCTAGCCCTTTGGGACAAACCGGGGGAAGGGAGGCGCGGCCTGCCATGAATGACAATTTCTGCACGCCCCAGTAAAATAACGGGAGAGACCGGTCTCCCCGAGGATAAACTGGGGAGCCGGCGACTGATGCATAGAATAGGTTATGGACGGTAAGCACGGGCTGCTGTCAGCTGCAGTGTTGGCCGCCTCCAGCATATGAAACCACTGTGGAAAGGATTATACCAATGCAGCCAATTCAATGGCGCCGTGCCCTTTTGTCTGTCTGGTGGGCATGGGCCTTATTCGCATGGACCCTTCTCATGACACTGATCCCGTGGATGGGCGGATTGCTTTTTGCTCACATCATGTCCGCAATCATTTGGACGGGGACCGATTTGTTTTTAGGACTGATGCTGGGACCCGCTTTAAACAAAATTCCCGCGCAGGACCGAATCCCTTTTGTCCGCCATCTGTTTCCACGCAACCTGTGGATGATGCCGATTATAGCGGCCAGCACCCTGACGTCGGGCTACTTCATCGCATTAAGAGAACATTTGTTCACACCATTTCCTTTGCCGCTTGTCCTCGCCGGTTTATTTGTCGCTGCGATGACTGTCAACGGTTTCGGCATTATATTGCCAACCAATTATGTGATCCTCAAAATGAGTGAACGACAAGGACCGCCTCCGGCCAATTTTGCCAGGAAAATGACGCGATTTCGCTACGCGGTGAATGCCGAAACTTTCCTGCAGCTCGGTACGATCATTTGCATGGTTTGGCTGGCCCAGCTGCCTCCCGTTTAGCTTCATATCAAGGGCCGTAAGGTAGCAGCGCATGGCCTCGGGACAGATTTTTGCCAACACACGGTAGGGACGGTCAGGGCGGGAGCCAAATTCGGCTTCCGCCTTGATCCGCCTAATATCGCGCAGCCTATCGCCGCAATTCTCCTGCCGGTAATGCAACCGCAAGCAGGGTGCGTGAGCAGTGCTGATTAGGGAGGCCACGCACCATGACTGGAAAATAAGCTGGTGTGTGCGGCACGTGCCGCAGAGGAATTTTTAGACAACTGAAATGGCTGCATAGCGGGGAGTTGTGACAGTGAACCTGGAGTGGCTGCTCAGTGGCGTACAGCAGGCAAAATCGCACCGCAACCAGCTGCGGTCCAACACCTGTCAAAATGAAAAGGGCCCTCCATCAAACGGAGGCCCTTTACCCGTTGTCAGCCTTTCTTGGGTGCCACGAAGGTTTCCAGATTGGCTAATACTTTGTTGCCCTTGGGGAGAACTTTGGCCGCTTCCGCTGCATACTTCTTGGCTGCGGGCATGTCGCCAAACTGCACTTCCAGCTGCACGACACGGTACCATCCGTAATCGTAGGAAGGTCCATAGGTAATGGATTTCTTATACCAAGTCATGGCTTCTTTCGGATTATTGTAATCCTCAAGATAGATATTGCCAATATACTCATATGGGTTGCCCTTCTTGGGGTCAATCTTTATGGCCTGCTGCCAGTACTGGATAGCTTTTTGGGGATCGTTGTTGACCTCGGCTGCGGTTCCGGCTGCGATTTGGGCCTCGTAACTTTGCTGATGGGTGCTGGCCTGCTGTTCATATTTGCTTAGGTTGGACGCGCCCTGATAGGCTGTCGCGCCCATTCGCAAAACTCGCGTCGCCTTGTTGCTGGCAACCGTCTTCGATGCTGGCTTGGTAGGAGCTGAATGGCCGATAGCTTGGGACTGACCGCATCCGGCAACAAACAATGCGAACGAGGCTACAGCAACAGGGAAAATACGAAATCTCTTCATCATATACCTCCAGGGTCATCACAAGAAAAGAAAGGATAGACGCCAACGTGCTCATTATTTAATCAAACAGCTGTTCTAAAAATTATGCACCGTCCATAGCCGTAGGCTACACCAACCTCAGCACGAACTGTTTAACAAACGTTGAGCCACTCAGTCATGCTAGATTGTCGCCAGGTAATAAGATCCGGCGAATCATGTATCGCTTCGCTGTGATGTTACCGTATAACCCCAGTGGTTGTCTACCCGTGCTGTTAATGGCAAAATTAGTTATACGCTTGCGCGAGTTATTGAGCGCATTGAGGATGCCCCAGTCGAAAAGTTGCTGAAGGAATGTTGCCCTTTACCTCGTATTTTTGTCATAGATGATGATTCTATGGTTAGCAAAGGAGCGTGCCCGTGAAGATCCGTCTGATGTCCGTTATGTTTTCCGTTGCTCTGGGGTTGCCGCTAGTGAGCTCAGGAATCAGCCGCGCCGCCTCACCACCGGTGGCCTATGCCGTATCCGTAAAGGCACTGAATCATACCCAAATGCCGTCCACACCTTTTTACCGCACCGAATTGCCAGCTTTCGAGCACGCGGCCCTTACGCTCAAATCCCGGCGGGTCACCGTAGTCGTTGATACGCCGAAGCGCGCCGCCGCGCTGCAAGAGTATGCAGACGCCGTCAGCACGCAAGGATCTCCTCTATATCACCACTTCTTGAGCCCCGCAGCACTCGACCGTAAATTCGGCCCTTCTGCTTTAGCTGCGGCGCAGGTGCGCCAGGCTTTGCAGGCGGCGGGATGGCGCATATTAGGACACACAGCCCTGACAATAACGGCACAGGTGCCATCTGGATCTGCCGTCAAAATCCCCGTAGCCCCGGCTTTGTACGCGGTAGATGGACTATCAGCCGTCCATATCACGGCCCCGCAAACGTCAGTGCTCCGCCCTCTGCAAAAACTACCCAAGGCGGATGCGACCATCCGTCCAGATCTGACCACTTCTGCATCCTCTTTAGCTCCCTATGCCTTCGCTCAGGCGCCAGTGCTGGCACAAAGCGTTTCAGCGTCCAACGGAGATGTTTTCACCGCGATGAGTTTTAATCCGGGTATTACCTCTCACCTTGCGGCTGGTCTCCCGTTCAATATCGTCTTGGCGGCCGAGACGGCTGCCGGTCAGCCGCTGGCGATACAATCTGTGTCCGATGTTACGGACACGTTGGACAACATCGGGTCATACGGCAATGGCCAAGCCTTTCCGGGCAGCAGTGGCACGTTGTGGCAACTGGAGCTTGCGGCTTTTGGATCCAGTTCCCAGCCGGATGTCCTGTCCGCCACGGTAACCTTGACGGACGGCACAACGCAGAAAGTTACGTTCCCGCTTCCGCAATTCACTGGTTCGGCAACAGCCCTATTTCCGCTGGGCGGATTCCAGATTAGCCAGTTATTGGGAGCCCGGAGTCTCTATCAGGATGCTCTCGGCTCAACTCCTGCGCCTGTGGCCGTGCTGACCATCGGCACCACGCCCAGCCTGCCCGACTTGTCGACACTGATGACTCAAGAATCTCTTCCCACGCCGAACGTCACCTTCCCAGATACCAGCTCTTCCAGCTCTGGGGCTACTGTAGCTTCTTTTTTACCAAACAGCCTTGAGCCCAACCTCGACCTGCAGGCGTTGGCATCGTCAGCCCCTGGCGCTCCGATCGCGGACTATGTGTATCCAACGGGTGATTCGTCCGACCCCCTGACCGCATTTCTGGCGCTTCTGGCCCAAAATGATGCGCAAAAGATCGCGACCGTCAGCTACGCCTTTTATGGGGAGAATGCCTCGACCTTAAACACGCTGGTGAACGCCTGCACTGCAGAAGGCATCACGCTGGTTTTTGCCAGCGGAGACGGGGGCGCTTATGCGAGCGTGTCGGGCACGAGCCTTGGCTTGCCCGCCCCCGACGATCAGCCTGGGGTGGTGACTGTCGGAGGTCTCAACGTGGCGGGCACCGCCACGTTTGACAACAGCGGCACCATGACCAGTCTGTCTGGTCCGGCTGTGCTCAAAGCATGGGGAGGCGACTATCTGAATGGTTTGCCCACACCCACACTGGAGGCGTACCTGGCTGAAAACAACGCATCGTCGGGTGGATTCGGATCCACGCCAGTGCCCAGTTGGCAAACCGCCCTGCTTCCTGCCCAGGCGACCGGGCTGGGAGCCCCTGACATTTCTTCTCTCGCTGGCCTGCCCTCGTTTCAGGGTGTCGTAAGCGGCTCTGCCGTAGACTTCGGCGGCACCAGCCTGGCCGCGCCACTGACCGCTGGCTGGCTGGACGACTTGGAAAGCGCCGACGGGATCCAAGGCGGCCTGGGCAACATCAACCCCCTGCTCTTTCAGACTGCGAAATCCCAGCCTCAAGACTTCTTGCAGGCTTTATGGGGCAGCAACGGATTTTACCAGGTCACCAGTTCCACTGCGGGCACGTGGAATCCAGTGACAGGATTAGGCGCGCCGCTGTGGGACCAGCTCGCGCAAGCATGGCAACCCGCGCCCGTCAGCCAGCTGCAGTGGATCCATGCACCCACCGAAGCCACCCTGGGCACACCGGTCTCATGGACGCTTGACGCTATCGATGCCCAAGGCAATCCCGTGCCAACCTTTTCCGGCCCCGTCACTCTGGCCAGTTCGGACCCTCTGGCCAAGCTCCCAGCCTCGGTCAACGTGGTCCAAGGCCAAGCGCAGTTTGCGGTGACATTTGGCACGGCTGGGAACCAGACGGTCACGGCCACCGTGACGCAAAACCCCGAATGGACCGTTACGTCCCCGCCAGTGGCAGTGCAGGCCCCGGTAACCCTCAGCGCATCTAAGGCGCCGACGGTGGGGCAGCCGGTAACCGTCACCGCGCAAGCGACCGGAGCCACAAGCTCCTTGCGTTATCAGTTTTGGATCCGCAGCCCCCAGACAGGCGTCTGGACCGATTCCCAGGGCGGATATGCGAGTAGCAACCAGTTTCACTTCACCCCATCCGTCCCTGGCGCCTACCAGGTCAAGGTGTATGTCCAAGGACTGAGCACATCACCGGTCTCAGTATCCCAGACTGTGGCTGTCGCTGCCCCATCTGGGGTACCGATGGTCTCCGCTCTGAGCCTCAAAGCCCCCGCGGTTTTCCAATCCGCAGGGCAGTCGGCCGCCTTCGAGGCACAGGCCACCGACCCGCAGGGCACACCGCTGTATCAATTCTGGGTGCGTGGCACGAATAATCAGTGGGCCATGGTGAAAAATTTCTCCACTCAAAATGCATGGACCTTGCAGAGCCTGCAGCCCGGGTCCTACGTGGTGGCCGTCTATGCATTAGACGCCCAGCAATACCAGCACCACGACTTCTCGCAGGCGTTTTACTCCACCGCGGTGGTCAACGTGGCTAGCCATGTCGCCCTCACCGTGCCGCAGACTGGGTCAACCGGAACGCCGTTTGCCTTGACGGCCAAAGCCACCGGTCTGACGGATCCGGTATACCAGTTCTGGATCCAGTCCCCTTCAGGCCAGTGGAGCTCAAGCGGCGCTTACGGGAGCGCCCAGTACGCGTTCACCCCCGATTCAGCAGGCACCTACACTGTCACCGTGTACGCCAAAGATCCGGATGCGCCCGCCACGAATGCCTATGCCGTAAAGGCAACGGACACTCTCACCGTGCAGTGAATTTCGACTAGTTGTGCGGGGGAAAGGCAATGCATTCTCGCCGCGGTCTCGAATGTCGAACCATGGGGAATCATTCTACAAAAAAATAGATAATAAATCCCATGGAAAGGTTGTGCTAAGGAGGAAAAAATGCGGTACAATGACGTCGGTTGGTATGTTGCATTCATCGAACATTGCAATGGAGTACAAACTAAGTTTTACTAAGAATCACATACCATGCCGCGGTTTATTGATTAAGCACCTTACACGGCCGTGGACCTCCGTGGAGGGCAGGGTTTCAGGAGGTGAGGGGTGGTCAGTTGTGGCAAATTACTATGGGCGATCCCGAGCCTACGTATCGTTCCAAGTGCGACTTTCTCCAGAGATGAAGGTTCGTCTCGAACAACGATCCTTTGAATCGGGACTAAGTCAAGTTGCCATCATCAATGCGGCCTTGGAATACTATCTGGCTCATGTGCCCGTAAATGATGACGATCCCGAGAAACCACAAGGGGATCGCGAGAAGGATGGGCCGTCCTAACGAGGTTCAAGAGCAAGACCTTCAGGGAATGACACGTTGTCTCGGATGAGGCCGTGATTAAAGAGGTCGCCAAATGGCGAAGTTTTATTGAGGGGGTTTTGTTGAACTAGATGAAATCACACGTTATGAAAAAAGTCAGTGGTCTTGCCATCGGTTCTTCAATGTTGATCTTGTCTATGCTGCCAGCAGCCAGTGCATTTGCTGCAACCGCACCATCTATCACATTGACCGAACAAGGCTACAACAACATCGCCGCGAAAGTACAGCCCGGCGGCAGTGTAACATTTAGCGCCAGCGCTAATGGCGTCACCGATCCTATGTATCAATTCTGGGTAGAAGAGCCAAACGGTTCTTGGAAAGATGTCCAGAACTACTCGAGCACCAACACCTACACTCTAAGCAATGTTGCCAGCGGTGATTACTTGGTAACTGCATATGTTCTGAGCGCAGCCAACCTCAAAGCCGGAGACTATTCTGCAGCGACTAACGCAGAAGCCAATGGCCTGCAGGATGTTGAAGGTGTTTTCGTTGACTCGACCGTAACCCTATCCACGCCGACCGCTGCAGCAACGGCCGGTCAGACTATGACTGTTACGGCCACGGCTGCAAATATTTACAATCCCCTGTATCAGTTCTGGTACAAAACGCCTGATGGGCAGTGGATCCAGAGTGGCGATTACCAGAGCTCAAGCACCTTCACATTCACACCAACTGAGACTGGAACTTATACTTTCATTGCATACGCTAAGTCTCCCTTGGCTCTAAACAATCCAGAAGGTGCATCTTATAGCCCAACTGAAACGGCACAAAGCGCAGTGGGACAGCCCACGATTAGTGGACTAACCGTCACTGGCGAGACGACCGGGGCAGGTACAACTGCTTCTCCTTATCTAATGACCAACAATGGCTCCATGGCTGTCTCCACGACGCTGTTAGACGCCAATGGTAACCCCGCGCCAGGTGCGGCCATTACGTATGTCATTGCGCAGGACAATGCGCCTCCGACAGATCCTGTGACTGTTATGAGTGATGGTGTTGCTCTTTCGTCTACCGCGGCTTCAACAGGAGCCGATTATACAGTTTACACCAACGCGGCTGGACAGGCTGGCATCACGATTACAGGCCCTGTGGGGCAAACAGCTGGGTACACTCTTTACGCCCAGGCTCCTTACCAGGTAAACAACCAGCCTGTGGAAACTCCGGTTATCAATGCAGAATTTGTTACTGCCGGGCAGGCGGGAATTACCCCTTATAACCCGGCATCAGGAAGTGCTGCGTTCCAAGCTTCCCTTGGAACCAGTGGCGTGGTGCCCGTTACAGTAACTCTTCCTCCCGTCAACACGACGGCACAGGTTAATTTACCCGTTACGTTCGACGTCACCACCGGTGGCTACTTCACGAACGCGTCTGGGACCACTAACTTGGGCTCAGTTGCGACGGTGTATACTACTAGCGCTGGCCAGGCAACGGTATACGTAGATGCAGCTACTCCGTCAACGGTTAAAGTGACAGCTAGCGCAACAACGGCTGATCCATCCGTATCTGGTTTAGACACATACGTTGAGTGGTCTCAACCCGGAATCGCGTCAACGATTAGCAACTTCACCATTACTCCGAGTTCTACGGCTACCTCACCAGTTGCAGCCGCGACCGATGTGGAGATGTCTGGAGTAGTGGAGGATGTCCAGGGGAATCCACTGCCGAATGCACAGCTGCTACTTGCAGCGACTACCGGGGCCTATGTTGTGAGCGGAACATCAACTGACTTTCCAGATGTTAATGCCTCGGGATTAGGGCCGGCTACTGGATCAGCTGGAGCACCTGCAACTACAACTTACGGCGACCCTATCCAAACGAACGCGGCGGGACAATTCACGGCTGAGGTCACGGACACGTCAACGGGTAACGTGAATTACTACCTATATCCTGTTCAAAATGGTTTTGTTTCCGCTGGATTCATAACCAGCGCTACAGCAGTGTTTGGCACCTCTAGCGTTGCAACAGCTGTCAATGCTTTTCCGACCGAAGCAGACGCAGCGACTGACACGAGCGGTGTCACTTCGCTAACCGGCATTCAGGATGGATATGATACAGCGTCAGCTCCACTCTACTTTGGGACCGTCACATCGACGAGCTTAGCCACTGGGACTGTAACTTACAATCTTTCCGTCGGCAACAGTGGTGTAGTGTATGCCCTGGGAGTGGGGAGTTCGGCACCCGTACCGTTGAACAGTCAGGTTTCTGACTTGACCGTTACACTTAACGACAACAATGGAACCTATACGTTGTCGGTGCCGGGTGGTTTCTCTGGTACGGCTCCGTCTGCCGCTACGCCGATACTGTCTGTAGAGGTATTAAACGACAGCGCAATTGGCAATACTGTTTTGACCGTTGGATCTGGCAATTTGACGCCAGCGAGTGCGACCGTCAATGTCTTGAGTGACAGTGCTGCACAGGCGGCGAATTTTGCTCCTGTGGTTGATCTGACCAATGGTCAAGCGCAAACCGTAAGCTACACTGTTGAAGACGTAAATGGTAACCCTGTTGGAGATGCGCCTAGCACCATCAACGAAGGTAGCATGCCTGAGGGCCTGTGGATTACACAGGTTAACGGTATTGCCTTGTCAACCACGCAGTCTGGAGTAGCATATGCGACTCCAATTCCCTTGTCCAGTGCTTCAGTTTTGTATAATGTATCCGTGCCTGGAGTTGTTTTGTGGGGTGGAGCTAGTTCCAGCAGCACCACCGTATACTCCAACAGTAGCGGTGTAGTGACATTAACACTGCAACGTGGTCCATTGGACGTGTGGAATGGTAATACATCGGCACCGGCGTACACAGAGAAGCCTTCCACTGGAGCGGTTCCGTCCGGTAGTTCTACGGCGTACACGTATAACGGTACTGGCTACAGCGAGTCTAATTACGGGCAACTGTACTTTACGGGTACAGGTACTCAGTATGCGCCGGCCAACGGTGCGGCTATCAGTTCGATTAATTGGTAAAGTGTCTTTGAAAATAGGGCCTGATTTTTTGGCCCTATTTTTTTATGCGGCGGGTTCGGTCGGGTAACTATTATCAGGCTAAAGAACACACAGGAATGACTAAGAGGTATGCTACGACAATTCGTCATGTTTCGTGGTGTTGTCAACAGAGCAAAGAATTTAAAAGAGGAATCGTGAATTGCACCACAGACATTATGCGTTATCATTGGTGTTATGGGGAATGTGTGTCAGCGTATTACTTGGTCTGCGGTCATTCCCAATCACGTCGCGGGGTACCAAGGGCTAGACATGGTGCCGTTGCACTTATCTATCCGACGCCAATTGAAACGGAGTCTGCGGGCGGACCTGAAAGCAATGGCGTACTTTGGGTGCTAGACGATCCAATTGGATATGAGCACTTTATCCGGTCCATTTGATTCAGCATACCGTAGATTCAGCGGTTGCTGTGCCTGCATTGGCGAACCGTATGGCGCTGGTGCCAAACGGAGCTCTGGCTGTGGGTTTGCGAGGATGCCGGGAATAGTGCAGTGGCGTATAGTGCAAGAGGGGAAATTGACCAGTTCGCTGTCTTTAGCGGGATCGGTTATTATACTGGCAGTCTTAGGCAGTCATATTTGCGCCTTGAGGGGAACTTTTTGGAGGTAGCAGTAGGAGAGGTTCGCGTAAACCCCGCGAAGGTCGTGAATCAGTGAGCTGTTCCGCGTAATACAGTGGATTTGGCGGCTCGACACCATGGTAGTCATTTGTAAGCGTTGACGACGCCGAACCATGTCACTGAGTGGATGATTGCCAGCCATCAGGCTCTCAGTGAGTTTATCATAGGAACATCAGGACGAGATTTGGCGGTGAATCCGATTGGCACGGGACTATATGCACTCAAGGGTCAAGGAACGGTCAGGAATGTTGCTGTGAGCTCTATTTCTACGGAAAGGGTGACTGAAGTCTTGCCGGCTCCTGCTAACAGTATTCAGCTTCTTATCAGCCATGACGGGTCCTTGTATTTTGTGGTAGGTACATCGGCCATGGGAAACGTACAGACCGTCACGGGACTCGGAGGATCATTGCCATGAACTTTTTGAAAACTTCTTCGCGGAGCTCCTCATCTTCTCATGTGTCCGCGGAATTTGTGCCATCTTCGCGTGTATTGGTGGTCAGTTGGCTGGTAGTGGCAGTTTCTCTGATAATGTGGGGACTACGTTTATGGACTTCTGGGACCATGACGGCAGTGGCCCCTGTGCCCTCCGTTATCTTAGCCGCCGGGGGTATGGCGAGCATGGTGGTTCCGTCATTCTTACGACGGAAGCGCGCATGGAGGATCTGGGAAAGTTTCCTGCTCGTGTTAGTCATCGGTGCGCTGTTTGTCTGGGCTTATACGCAGATTTATGCTGATCCTAGCTACATGACTGACGAGATGGCTTTTGATCAATGGGCTGCCGTGTTGTGGGTCCACGGCATTAATCCCTATGGCCGTTCGTTGGCGGCCGCCTTTTCCGCTTATCAAGTTTCTCCAGACAAGTTCACTTGGACCCTGACTGGTACGCCAGTGACTCTGTTGTCCTACCCTGCGCTAGCTTTTGAACTCTACGCTCCGGCCATTGCATTGGGCTGGAGTAACCAAGTCGCTGTCTGGCTCAATGTGACCGCATGGGCTTTAGGAATAGCGCTGGCCTATTACGCTGTTCCCCGACGCATTCGGCCTTGGATTCTGATTCTCGGCAGTTTCAGTGTGTACGTGGGGTTTGCCGAAGGTGGAGTGACAGATGCCCTCTATGTTCCATTTTTGGTATTGGCGGCACGGCAGTGGGATCGCTATCCGTTGAAACAAGGATGGGCTGCGGTATGGCCTGCCATTTGGATGGGTTTGGCTTTGGGCATCAAGCAAACACCATGGATACTTTGGCCGTTTCTAGTCATGGGATTTATCGGCGAAGGTCGGAGGCAGGGCATGGGCGGTCAGACCATTAAACGCATGGTCGCCCGTTATACACTAATCAGCGGGGGAATCTTTCTGTTGCCCAACTTGCCATTTTTGTTGGCTAATCCCGGATCCTGGCTTCGTGGAATCCTCGCTCCTCTTATCAGCAAGACAGTTCCTGATGGGCAGGGATTAATCACGGTCAGCTTATTTGAGCCGTGGGGAAGCGGGTCACTAGAATCGTATACAATATTGAGTTTTGTTGTCCTTGTGACGTTACTGATTCTCTATCCGTTGACCTACCCACGACTCAAGGCAGCGACCTTTTTGTTGCCTTCGGTGGCTCTGTTCTTTGCCAGCCGCTCTTTTGCCAGCTACCTGCTCATGCTGATTCCCGCAACAGTGGTGGCGGTTGCCACCACTCGACCTGCTCGGAAGGTGGAGTCACTGGTTCGGTCTAGCCGATACGTGGTTTGGGCAGGAGGAATCGCCAGCGGTGTAGCGGCATTGGCTGCTCTGTTGCTGCCTGGATCTGTGCGTTTGCAATTAACCGGAATTCACACCAGTGGAGAGTTTGCTATGGTGGACCGAGTCACCGTTAAGGCGACAAATACTGGGGGTACCGTGGTCCATCCGACTTTTACCGCCGACATCGGGGGGGACTTGACAGCATTTTGGCATCCTCTGAGCGGCCCGGCCTCGTTGTCCCCACATCAGACAGCAACCTACGTTTTGGCGGCGCCTAACGTAGGAGCGATGCCTACGATTTCTAGCGGGTTTCAGATGATGCTGTTTACACCAAAGAGTGAAACGATGAGCAGGACTCCGATCGTAATTCCCACGGCATGGCACTTGGCCATTACACCTGACGCCGTCAATCGTTTCGTGGTAAAGGGCACCCCCGTGCATTTTACCCTAGAGATTTTAAATCGCTGGGACCAACCGGTGCATGTGAGCGGTATTCCCATTTACATGGGGCAAGTGGTTTATGCTCAACATGGTGCCCAAATGGCGCAAAGCGCCATTAATCACGGATATGTGGGGGAAACGCCCGTGAGCGCACTCACTAATGGCGACGGGATTGCCCAGTTTACCGTGCGCGATCTGAATCCCCAGGGCAATCCGGTCTACTATGAAGCCAACTTAGTCAGTAGCCAGGATTCGTATCCCTATGGATATTCACCGACCGTCGCGGTGCGCTACGTGCCTTGACCTCAGTTCGTATTTGGACAAACTCTCTAAGAACAACGGAGGGTAATTGCTGGGGAGCGTGGAAGATACACGATCTTTTTGCCTGCACGTGATCCACAAATTGTTTGGGATTAGGCAAGGACGCCATTAATAATGCGTAAAGAGAGGAGATAGTCGAACAGACTCACACGGGAGGAACGACCATCGTCAGATCAGCCGTAAATACGATGATATTGGCTGTTCTTTCTCATACTCATACAGCGAATTTCGACCCGTGAGGGGATTCTTTGGATCACTGGATCACTGGATCACTGGATCACTGGATCAATGGGTCACTGGATCAATGGGTCACTGGATCATATGTCCACTCGATGCCTATCTTGCGAAACAGATGTAACATAAAATATGAAGGCAAAAATTACAAATCAAGCGGGTGATTGGCGGCATGATTTGCGGACGTTGCGGGAAGGAAATTAACGGATTTGGCATCCATGTGCGCTCGGTGGTGAAGATCCAGGATGGAGCGGAGTGGATGAATGTGACCATAACGTGGGAGCCCGATGATGCCCAGTGGCGATTTGACGCAGACTTGTGTCGTCCATGCCATCACGAATATCTGCAGGCCCAAGCGTCGGCGCCCACATCCCGGGCGGTGTTATAAAGATTTATTCGGCCCAAGTCATCTTTCCAATTACCGTGCAGGCTATTGAGTCGGGCTGATCCGTACTTCATGGCGAACGAGAACATGCCGGGCATCCATGCGACAAGGGATCCGGCAGAACTGACGCGTTTAGCATGACGTACTACTTACAATTGGAGCGGTCCCATAGGTTGGGATAGTTTAGCAATACGGAACTCCAATATATTTCTAGAAATCTTGCCAAGTATCGACTGCCTTTTGGGACAAGTTGTGTATACTGGT
Source organism: Sulfobacillus sp. (assembly GCA_027309085.1). Lineage (GTDB taxonomy): Bacteria > Bacillota > Sulfobacillia > Sulfobacillales > Sulfobacillaceae > Sulfobacillus. The sequence continues at coordinate 19,566 of DAIDDL010000004.1, read as the reverse complement.
ATTGTGGTTGGTATCATTCATTCATGGGACTTGAGAAAGTTTGGAAGATCCCATCTAGAGACCCTGTGGCAAATGCCCCAACTAAAGCATGGAAGAACGCATCATGAGGGGTTTAGAGATTTTCGATTTTGTCACAGGATCCTTCGGCAGCAGTTGAACTGCATATTCCACTAAGCAGAGGGAGTTGATTAAGAAAGGCGGTGGCAGCAGATGGGATATTTTTATGGCCGTTCCCGAGCTTTTGTGCTGATGCAAGCGCGCTTGGCCCCCGTTCTAAAGCAGCGTTTGGAAACGCGGGCCTATCATCTGGGCTTGAGCCAGGCGGCCATTGTGAATGCGGCGTTAGAATACTATTTTGATCACATGGAGTTTCCCTGGCCGGATCCGCAGGAAGGATCGGGACCAGACATGCCAATCGTCTCTAATTCTTTGAATAAGAAGGCGAAGTAGACTTCAGTTTTCCAGGGAAAAATTGCTGATTCTTTTGGGAGGGTCCCTCATTTGATTGCGAAGAAATTGGGAAGAGGTCTTTTGGGCTTGGCGATGAGTTCTTCGATGCTTTTGCTGTCCATGACGCCAGCGGCAGCCGTATTTGCCCAGAGCCCGCCGACCGCTACACTATCGGCCTCAACCATCATTGCTCACCCGGGCAGTTCGGTGACGTTCACTGCAGCGACCACCAATGTCACCGACCCCGAATATCAGTTCTGGGTCGAAAACCCCAGCGGCAAATGGGTCGATGCACAAAATTATTCCTCTACGAATACTTTCACCTTGTCCAATGTCCAGTCCGGAAATTATCTGGTGGCCGTTGAGGTGCTGACCCAATACCAGGTGCAGCATGGCTTGTGGCAGGATGCCCTCACACCGTTAGCCGACGGAGTCTTTGTCAACAGCACAGTAACCCTCAGCGCTCCCAGTGCTACCGTGGTTAAGGGGCAAAAAGTCACGGTGACCGCGACCTCTACCCATATTTACAACCCCTTGTACCAGTTCTGGTATGAGACGCCTTCCGGCGTCTGGGAGCAGAGTGGCAATTATTCTTCATCAGGCACTTTTAGTTTTACCGCTGCTGAGACCGGAACATACCATCTTATCGCCTATGCGAAATCGCCACTTGCGGTCAATGATCCGGAAGGCGCGCTCTACAGCAACGAATTGTCGCAGAGCGTGGGAACCGGGGTGACCGCCGTGACTATTTCCGGAAGTAGTTTCATTGCGGCTGGCGCATCCGCGCAATTGACGGCGCTGGCCACGGAAAGCGGGGCGGCGGTGACAAGCCCAGCCAGTGTCAGTTGGACAGTCACCTCGAGCAATGGCACGGCCTCTGGGGTATCATTCACTAGTCCAGACAGCTTGAGCACTGCGGTCACGGTTCCTGCTGATGATCCTGGCACCTACGAGGTGACGGCCACCGTCGACGGCGTGCCGTCGGCTCCCTATGCCGTCGTGGCTTACGGGGAAACAGCAGCCATTCGTGAGACTGCATCTGCCCCGACCGTCGTTGCGGACGGCATGGACACGGATACCATCACCGCCACGGCCACGGATTCCCTCGGCAATGCCGTGGCGACTTACAGCGGCACCGCTACTGTGCATATCACAGGGACGGCGGTCACCCTCGCCGCCTCACCGCATCAGGCGAGCGATGTGTCTGGGAACACGGTCACTTTTTCCCACGGGGTCGCGACGTTTGTGGTCCAAGCCGGGCAGATTCCAGGGGCGAGCGCAACTGTCACCCTGTCGGGGCTCACCCCTGAGGCGGGCAACACCCAGTCATCTTCTGTCAGCTACGGCACGGTAAGTCTATCTACGGTTCCCCAGTCAGCTACGAGCATAGCGGTCGTCCCGCAATCCAGCACGGTGTCTGTCAACCAGAATGCGGAACCAGACAGTGTGAGCGTTACGGTCGATGACCAGGCGGGATATCCGATGCTGGGGGGCACTTACACGCTGAGTGCTGTGGTGTCCGGGGGAGCCTCTTTTACCGGTTCCTCCGTCTCGCAGACCGTCTATGCGTCCGGGGATCCCGCTGCCACTTCCGTAACTGTGTACGGAGCCGAAGGAGTGATGGGGACCTATGTGGTCACGGTGTCCGGGTCAGGGCTGACCACCGGTACGGCCAATATTGATGCCATTATCACGGGGGTTCCCACAGACTTGACGGCATCCGACAGTGCACCGAGCTTCACCGAAGGGGCGGCGTCGGGAACCACAGTGACGTTGGGCGCAGCAGACGCCAGCGGCAATACGGTTGCCCTGCCTTCCACTGTTGTGCCGCAAGTGACTATTACCAACACTTCCGGGGTTGCGGTGACGGGCATGACGCTGATCAGCGGATCCGGCGAGGTCGCTGCGGTTAGCGGCTCCACCTATGATTTTCCTGCGGGCACCTCCTCTTTTGCTATTACGGACAGCAGCGGGCAACCTGACGCAGGGGATTACACAGTGGCCATCCGCAACGGCGAGAGCACAGCGCCATTGGCCCCGGCGACCTTGACCGTTACAGAACTGCCCGGCAGTCCCAGCACCTTCACCATGTCGCCGGTCACCAATGTGCTGACCCCAGCGCACCTGAGCACGGAATTGAGCTTGCAGGTGACGGATGCCTACGGCAACCCAGTGCTTGACAATGCCGTCCCGGTCAGCGTATCCGCGGCGGGATCTTCAGGGGCGGCATCCTTGAACGGGGGATCTTATTCAGCAAGTCCGGCAACTACGGTCTACACCAACGCCTCTGGGGCCGTTGAAGTGCTCTTCAGCGCACAAGACTACACGGGACAATGGACGATTACCGGTACAGTGGCGGCGGGGGATATCGCGTCGGGGTCTTTGCAAGACACTAAATCTGTAACTCTCTACGTGCAAAATGACCCTGCCGCGAGCTACGATTTTAGCTTGGAAGATGTCAGCACGGGGACTTACGACGACAACACGCAGTATGCGCAAGCGGGAGATGTGGTTACGCTGACCCCCTCTTTAGTCTCTGCCGGGATTGATGCCAACAGCAATCCGGTGTCTGCGAGTGTGGACGGGACAGACCAGGTGACGGCGACAATAACGCACGCGCCGGGACTGCTAGGGCTGCCGACCTCCTCAACAGATGGGGTAGAGGTGTCTGCGAATAGCAACGGAACGGAGACGCTGACAGGGACTTTGAACCAGGTGAGCACGCTGCTGTCATCAACAACCCTCACGGCGGGAATTGCTGGCGAAACCACGGTAGCGCTGGTGGATCACAGCACGGGGGCCCAAGGATCGGCAGCCATTGATATTGTTCCCGGGACCGCGCCCACGCAATTGGCATTCACGGGGTTAAACAACGGCGAGAGTCTGAGTGCCGCGACACCCTATCCTGTCACCGTTACCCTTGTGGACGGCGGCGGCAATCCGGTGGTAGCTTCTGCCAGTCAAACAGTCACCCTGTCGGCATCCAGCGGAATGACCATCGAGAATGGCTCTGGAGTTCCTATCAGCAGTGTGGCTATAGGGGCTGGAGAAAGCAGCGCGCAGTTTACGGTTGTGACGGACCAGTCTCCAGCGTTCTCAAACGGCGCCGTCAACGCCAGTGATTCGCCTGATGATGTCAGTGGCGCAGTCACGGGGCTCACAGATTGAGAGCCGAGGTCTGGCGGGTCAATATTGCGATCTGTTAGTATAGGCGTTGAGAAAAGATGAGGGAAGACTTTGCGGGATTTCCTTAGCGTGAGGCTTACCGCATAATATTTTCGAAGTACTGGATGAGAGGGGTATCAGTGAATATGGCAGTGCAGGCATCGCCGCTGACTAACGAAACAATGCAGGATATTTCCAATATGCTTAAGGCTCAGCAGTATCCACGGGTTCAAGAGGCTACTGTGGAGCTGTTGAAAGACTATCCCAATGTCGCGCAGCTGTGGGTATTTCTGGCGGAAGCACTGGAGCATTTGGGGAAAAAGGCAGAAGCGTGGCGCTGTTTTGAGCGGGCGTGGATTTTGGACCCGGCGGCTGGCTGGGCGCCAGCCGCTCAGCAGAGACTTAGTGCTTATACGGCAGGACGGATACCGAAATGGCTGCAATCTTTGCTGAAAGTTCCTCAGGTTTCTGTTTCGGGCGCAATGATCGTCAAAAATGAAGCAGAGCGCATTGGCGAAGCCGTGACACAGTTGCTAAAAGCCGTCGATGAAGTCATTGTGGTCGATACGGGAAGCGATGACGGCACCAAAGATTTGGCGGAACAGGCGGGAGCAAAAGTTTTTTCTTTTGAATGGCAGGATGACTTCGCCGCAGCCCGCAACGAGGCCTTAGCTCACGCGACGGGAGATTGGGTGCTGTTTGTGGACGGAGACGAGGTACTCGACGAAGAGGATATCGCCGTGCCGCGCACCGTTGCAGGGTTGTTTGACGAGCAGGACCCTCCGGCGATCTTTCGCATTGTGCAGGTCAATCACATTTCCGGAAATGTCGAACCCAATTATGATATGTCGCGGCTATTCTCTAGGCGGTTCGGATTGAGGTGGTGGGGACGGATTCACGAGCAGGTGGGCCCTCCCGAAGGTGGAGTGTTTGCCACCATATATGCCCGCCCCGTCGTGCGCATTCGCTTGCACCACAATGGCTATGAACCCGACGTGATGCTGCAGAAGAAAAAACTGGAACGGAACATCAGTCTACTCCGGCAAACGGTGGAGGACGATCCTAAAGATGTAGCGGCGTGGGGATTTCTGGGGAGAGAGTACTATCTGATTGGACAACTGGAAGAATCCGTGCGCGCATTATACCAGGCCGAAGCTTTGGCGGCTGGCAATCCTAACTACGGAAGGGTCGCGGAAGTCCGGTCATTCTTGACCGAAGCCCTTATCCGTCTGGAACGGATGGAAGAAGCGCTGCAGGTCACCAAACGGATGGTCCGTGATATGCCGCAGTTCCCCGGCGGCTGGTACCTCAAGGGCCGAGTGGAACTGACCATGGCGGTGAAGATGCTGGAGGAATCTAAAAACTCTTTTGCCGAGTCAAAAAACCGCGCGCCCTCTTACCGCGGTATTGTGTCCTATGACACGACGATTCCCACGTTCCGGGCCGTGGTGGGCATGGCCGATGTCGCCAAGCTGCAAGGACGGTTTTCTGAGGCGGTGCAGCTATACAAACAGGCCCTCGAAGCGCATCCTGGTTCTCCTGAAGTGGAGATGCAAATCAAGTATCTGGAAGGGCAGTCCAAGCAGATTCTACAGCGCTCATAATCGCATTGAGGATGTACCAGTGGATGAACCGCCGGCGTGTGGGAAGACCCTCCGCCGGCGGTTTTTTATAATATTGGCCTCAGCCATTACGTGCGATCACGAGCCTGAGGGGAGGATAGTGATCAGGTGGGTATTGGATTTTGCTTCATAGATAGCCGATTGCGCTGATGTTTCGTTTGGGGGCGCCGTACTCTCCCGGGCGTAAACCATTACCTGCCAGGTCCCCGCGATTTTTGGTGTGAAGGTGTAAGTAATGGAAGGCTGGTAAGGGCCGTTGGGTGTATAGGATCCGCCTGGCGCCAATATCCAAAACTGCACCACGGGGTTGCTGAACCCAATAGGGATGGCCTGAACGGTAAAGGGCTGGCCGACCACTCCGGTGGGGGAAAACGACAGCGACACCGTTTGCCCCGCCGCATTCTTATGGCCTTCGTTCGTTCCCGTCGCTTGGGTTTCCCAGGAAATGGTCAGGGGTTCGCTTTTTCCCACGACTTGGTTGCTGCCGTTGACGATTTCCGCCAGGAAGCTGTGCGTCGCGTTAAAGGAAACCGATACTTGGAAGGGTCCAGGCGCCGTCGTCCGGTTGATGACCGTGTTCGTGGTGGAATCCATAATCACCAGCGAATCACCAGCGGCCAAGCTAGAGGTGGGGTCGGCTGTCAATGTGACGGGTTGCCCGGAGCGAACGATTGGCTCGTTGGCTGTCAACTGCACCGGATATTGCGTGGAAGGGCTGACCACTATGGGGGCACTGCTGGAATTGACCTCGTATATTTTCTGCTGGGCAGAAGTTTCGTTGCTGGGAGCATTGGATTCTCTGGCATAGACTTTAACCTGAAAAGATCCTGGACTCGTAGCCGTAAACGAAAAGTGAGGGTTCGGGCTATAAGGCCCGCTCGATTCAAACTGGCCATTAGGCAGTTCAACCCAGTACTGAAAAACCGGATCGTAAAAATGCACTGGTGTAGCGGTGACGTCGACGGTCTGCCCAGTCGTGACAGAGGCCGGGGCCGATATAAAGACCCCGTGCTGGCGCTGGCTGAATGTTAAGAGGTTTTGCTGAAGGCCTGCACGCTGCAACGCTGATGCCAACATCCATGATGCGATAAACGGCATAATGACTTGTCCTCCTGTAATCCAGAAATAATGGGGATACGCGCATTGCGAGGGCGCCAGAGGTTATCCGAACCCCACTGAGACACTAGACACAGAAAACAGCGCAACCAAAAGTCAGCATTACTGCAATTGCATGTTTGGCGGTGACATTACCAGTGTACCAGAGGTCGGTACGCAAAAGGGTTTTTGATGGATCTTGTGTTGCGTTCCGCCATTTTACGGGAATTATGGTGGTATTCCAGTAGCCGCCACGGCCTATGATATCATTTAATCGCTATTTTTTCTGCTCGTGGCGCGGGTTGCTTATTAGCGCAACAGAAGTTCACATTCTCCTTAAAAGTTGCAGCATCAGCCGGAGGCCGATGTGCCATACTCTGCATTTGAGATAGCGTTTGCAATATACAAGGAGGCGAGCAAATTGGCTAAGCTGGAGAATGATGTTTTGGTTACCCAGTTCACTCACGGACTGATCGGACCGGAAACGGGGTTTTTCGCCCGCGTGGGGAGTGGAGCTCGTATCCGCGCGATTACGCCGCCGGGATGTTGGGGACCCATGATTACCCCGGACTTTCGTGGAGGCCACGAAGTGACCCAGCCGGTGTATATTGACGGGGCCAAAATTGGTGATGCTGTCGCCATTTATATCGAGACCGTCAACGTCGTGTCTCGGGCGTCCAGTTCCGGCACGATGCAGACCAATGCCTCGGCCTTCATCGAGGATCCGTTTGTGGCCAAAAAGTGTCCTCATTGTGGAACGCCTTGGCCTCAGAGTGAACTGCGGGGGATAGGGGAAGGCAGTATCCGGTGCCGCCACTGTGGCAGCGAGGCTAGTCCCTTTCATTTTGGACAAGGGTACACGGTGGCGTTTGATAAAGACCACCACTTATCCATGGCGGTCGGCCAAGACCGTGCCGAAGACTATGCGCATGATGCACGGGCTATGGCAGAATTGCCGACGAGCAGCCAGCAATACTCTATTTTGGTCTATGCCGCCCACGCTTTGGCGGAACTTCCCGTCCGAGTCGAACCCTGCATCGGGAATATTGGCACGATCCCCTCCCGGACCTTACCGGACTCGCATAATGCCGGGGATTTCGGCTCTTTCCTTATTGGGGCTCACCATGAGTGGAGGGTGACGGAAGAGGAATTAGACGCGGCACGAACCGACGCCCACCTGGACTGCCGTGATGTACGCCCAGGCGCCGTCTTGAAAAAGTGGACGGGGCGGGGGTGTACATGGGCGACGCGCACTCCATCATGGGACGCGGAGAAATTGCCGGGCACAGCATAGACATTACGGCAGATATTGCGGTAAGAGTCGAAGTGATAAAGGGATTGGACATTGACGGCCCGTTGCTATTGCCCAATGCTGAAGATCTTCCCCGCATTGTTCGGCCATTTTCTGAGGAAGAACGCAAGCAGTTCGCTGAACTGAGCCAAGACCTGGGAGTGGTGCCCGAACTGGATATGCTGCCTGTCCAATTCATCGGAACGGGCAAGGATCTCAACACGGCCACCAACAATGCGGTAACGCGGGCCGCGAGGTTTATGAACATGAGTGAGGATGAAATCTTGAACCGGGGCACTGTCAGTGGGGAAGTGCAGATTTCGCGGCTTCCCGGCGTGGTCCAACTGAGCCTGCAAGTGCCGCGTCGGGTGCTGGAATCAAAAGGTCTGTGGAATCTCGTTTCGGAACACTATACCCTGTGAGAATGAGGCGGCTGAGTCGCCCACAAGGATTGTCTAAATGCCTCTTCCCGGAAGGATCTGGCTGTCCCCGTGAAGAGGATTTTGTTGTGGAATGCGCCTGATTAATTTAGTTTGGTAACAATTTGGTAACACTGTCAGGATTTAATCATAATGAATGAAAAATCTTGGGTGGTCTTGCCTCAAGATAGGGGAGCCAAACCACGGCGGAGACGGATTTCTAGAAGAGCGGTTTGCCAGCCAATACTGAAAGTATCCTTAATATTTCATTAACTTAGTTACCGAACCATTGTAAGTGGAGGACTGGACCCCTACAATAAACGTGACGTGTTATCGAGTGTCTTTAACGACACTAGGGTGACTGCTTGGCAGGAGGCTCAGAAATGGATTCTTAATTCCTCCCGAGAAATTTGTTTTTGCCTTAGACTGGCCAGTGTCGGTCAACCGAGAGTGGCACGGGCGTGATGCTTAACTTTTTACCCTTTTAGGACTAATTTGATGGTTTAGATGGACATTGAGGGAACAGACCCAGTCGCCTTCAAGAGGGGTGAACTCATTTGAGGCCCAGCATAGGTGCCATGATATTTGTCATTAGCGGTGCGAAATATTAGGATCGGTTCACAAAGTTTGCAAGCGCATAAACTCGCATCAAGAAGGAGAATTGACGCATGTCTGTAGAAGTCCCGCCATCATCGAAACCTTTGGGTCTCAAGCGGCCCCGCAAGCGCACCTGGTGGTATCTTTTGGGCGGCGCGGTTGTCATTGCGCTGGGAGTCGGCGCTTACGTGAAGTTCTTTACCCACCCGGCAGTGAACATTCCCGCTGGCGACTATGCCACCGTCAGCTACGGCAACGTGGTGGAGACAATCTCGGCTGCTGGCACCATACAGCCTCTGCAGTCCATCAGTCTCAACTTTTCTGGTGCCAGCGGGGTGCTGGCGACGGTCAATGCATCGCTGGGACAGCATGTCCAGGCCGGGCAGGTGCTGGCGACACTAAATGACTCGACGGATATTCCGGCCGTGCAGTCCGCGCAAGCGGGCGTAGCTGCCGCGCAAGCGACTTTGCTGCAAGATGAGGCCGGGGCTACCCCGCAAGAAATTGCGGTGGCGCAAGCCTCCGTGCAGAAGGCGCAAGTGGCGCTAGCCGGTGCTGAGCAGCAGTACAAGGACCAAGAGGCCGTCGACAGCAACCATGCATCCGCACAGCAGGCCATTCTCAATGCGGAGAATACTGTGCAGCAGGCGCAAGGCACGGTCGCATCGGACCAGGCGGCCGTGAGCGCTGCGCAAGTGAAGCTTCAGCAGGCTCAGGCGGCCGTCAGCACCTCAACGGTCAATAGCCTGCCGGCAACTATTACCGCGGCCGAGGCCGCGGTAACCGCGGCTCAAAAACAGGAAACCGCTGATACGACAGCCTTATCCAATGACCAAAAGAGTTTGACCTTGGCACAGCAGACCTTGACCGCCGACCAGGCCACTTTGGCGCAGGATCAGACGCTGTACGGCACCTTGGCTGGCCAGTACCCAGCCGATGAAACGGCGTACCAAAATGCCATGAACGACTACAATTCCTGGCACGGATACGGGTCCAATCCCTACAGCTCGGAGGTCAGCACCACCTCGCAGGCAGCCAGTGCCGCCGAGTCGGCCTATAACACCATTCAGTCAGCGACGACGACGGTTCAAAATGACCAAACCGCCGTGCAGACGGCCACCAAGAATGTCCAGGATGACGAGGCCACGATTCAAAGCGCCAAGGCGGCGGTGGCCAATGACCAGGCCCAGCTGACCAGCGATCAGGATCAGCAGGCCAGTGACCAGACCAACAATCCCCTGAGCGTGAGCGCGGCCCAAGTCTCCCTGCAGCAGGCGCAGACTACTCTGGCGAACGCTGAGAGCTCGTATAAGAGTGCGGAAGCGTCTTTGCAGGCGACCAAGAACGTGGAAGACAACACGACGACCCAGCAGCAGGCTCTGGACGCGGACCAGAACAACATTGCCTCCGCAAAAAACGGGGTGACGTCAGCAGAAGCGTCTTTGGCTGAGACCGAAGCTGTCTCAACCCCTGCGCAGATTGCATCGGCTAAAGCGTCTTTGCAGTCCGCTGAAGCGCAGCTGGCGTCAGCTAAAGTGGCGCAGAGCGACACCGTGCTGACAGCTCCTGTCAGCGGCGTGATCGTCGCCTCCAATTACCTTCCCGGCGACACTTTCAGTGCCTCGAGCCCGGTGTTCGTGCTCGATGGCAGCCTGAAATCGGACCTGCAGGACAACGTGCAAGTCAGCGAAGCGGATATTGCGCAGGTCAAACCGGGAGAGAAAGTCACCGTCAACGCGCCGTCGTTTCCTAATGCGACCTTTCACGGGACGGTGCTGGAAGTGGAGCCGACCCCGACCGTGGTCAATAACGTCACCGAGTACACCGTGCTCACTTCCGTCAACAATTCCTCAGGGGATCTGCTCCCGGGGATGACGACCAGTGTGACCATTCAGACCGCCTCGGCCAGCCACGTGCTCATGATTCCGGCGGTGGCGCTGCAGACCGTAGGGACCGAAGAGGGCGTGTACATTCACCCCGAATTCAACAGCGCCAAATTAAAAAACAACAAGAAGTTTACGGCGGCCAAGAAAAAGTTGTCCGGAAAATTTGCCCAAGCGGCAGCCAAAGCCAGCTCCGGAGTGATCTTCGTGCCAGTTACCGTCGGGCTGTTTGGATCCACCTCGGTCCAGGTCACTAAAGGAGTCTATGCCGGAGAGAAGATCTTGCTGGTTGACCCCGCCTCGCTGAAACTCCCCGTCAGCAAAGGCTTCCACTTCGGTGGAGGAGGCGGAGCTGGAGCCCATCACGGCGCGTTCGGCGGCCACGGCGGTGGAGCTGCAGGTGGGGCAGGCGGCGGAGGAGCTAAATGAGTTCACAGATGGTCCCCACGCCGAGTCAGCCCATCGTCTTCATGGAGCATATCCAAAAGACATACTGGATGGGACAGCAGGCGTTTCCCGCTCTGCGGGATGTGTCACTGTCGGTGGCGGCTGGCGAGTACGTTGCCATTATCGGCCCCTCGGGGTCAGGCAAGTCCACGACCATGCACATCATGGGGTGTCTGGACACCCCAAGTGCGGGTCTCTACCAGTTGGACGGGTACGACGTGTCAAAGCTCTCTGATGATGATCTGGCGCTTTTGCGCAATCAGAAAATCGGGTTTGTGTTTCAGAGCTTCAACTTGCTGAGCCGCACCTCCGCCATTGAGAATGTGGAGCTGCCCATGCTTTATGCGGGGGTGCCCGCGAAGGTCCGCCACCAGCGGGCACAGGATGCTTTGGTGCAGGTCGGCCTCGAAAGCCGGATGCACCACAAGCCGAATGAGCTGTCCGGAGGACAGCAGCAGCGGGTGGCCATCGCCAGAGCTCTGGTGACCCACCCCGCCCTCATTCTGGCCGACGAGCCTACTGGCGCGTTGGACAGCCAGTCGACCGAGGAGATTATGGGGCTGTTCCAGAATCTGCACGATCAGGGCAACGCCATTGTCATGGTGACCCACGAGTTAGACGTGGCACATCATGCCCACCGCATCATCAGCTTTAAAGACGGCGTGGTGCAGTCCGATGTCCCCAATCCCGACTTCCTGCGCCGTCCCGCACCCGCCGCGCAGCAATTGGAAGGAGGCGGATACTGATGCCAGGAATCGAAATCTTGCGGATTGCCCTGCGCAGCATCCGGGCGAACAAAATGCGCTCCCTGCTGACCATGCTCGGCATCATCATCGGGGTGTCCGCCGTGATTCTGCTCACGGCCGTAGGCCGCGGCGCCACTGACATGGTGACGAGCAAAGTGGAGTCGCTGGGCACCAACCTGATTCAAGTCATGTCCTCCTCCACCAGCGTCGGCGGGGTCAGCAAAGGCCAGGGCAGCGCCCCCACCCTGACCATGGCGGACGTGCAGGCCATAGCGCAGCAAGACACCGCCGTCAAGGCCGTGGCGCCCTTGATCAGCACCCAGGGCCAGGTGGTGTGGCGGGCAAACAACTACTCGACTTCCGTTCAGGGCACCACGACCAACTATCCGGAGATTGAGAACATGCCGTTAGGTAGCGGCCGCAATTTCACCAATCAGGAAGTCAAGAACAATGCCACCGTCGCCATTATCGGCACGACCGTCGAGACCGACCTGTTTCCGGCAGGGATGAATCCGCTCGGCCAGATCATTGACGTCAATGGCATTCCCTTCAGTGTCATCGGCGTGCTGAAGGCGGTAGGCACCAACGGCTTCGTCAATGAGGATGACCGGATTGTCATACCGGTGACGACCGACATGAACCTGCTGGACGGTACGACCTATCTGACCGGCATCTACGCCGCCGCCAAGTCCCCGGCCGATATGGCGATGGCGGAGGCGGAAATCACCTCTACTCTGCGAGTGGCTAATCAGATTCTGCCGGGGCAGGCGAACAACTTCACTCTGCTGAACTCGGCATCGTTTCTCAGCACACTGACCTCGATCACCGGGATTCTCACCGACTTGCTGGCAGGGGTGGCAGGCATTTCCCTGGTAGTCGGCGGCATCGGGATTATGAACATTATGCTGGTCTCAGTCACTGAACGGACCCGGGAGATTGGGATCCGCAAGGCTATCGGGGCTTCCAAAGGACTGATTCTGGCCCAGTTTGTGGTGGAGGCCGTTCTGGTGAGCGTGATAGGCGGGATCATCGGTGTCGTGATCGGGGTACTGGGCGCCCTCGCTGGCGGGTCCATTTTTCACTTGTCCGGACTGGTCGGCATGAATGCCGTCTTCCTCGCTTTTGGCTTTGCCGTTGTGGTCGGCGTGGTGTTCGGGGTGTATCCCGCCAGGAAAGCGGCAAACCTGAACCCCATCGATGCGCTGCGGTTTGAATAAATAGCTGTGCACGCTTAATGCAAGAGAAGGCCGCCTGAGATGAGGGCGGCCTTCTCCCACTTTTGCGGTCGCCGCCGGGGGATGTTTAAGCGGCGTCTCGCATGGACGGTTGCTCTGTTTTTCTAGTTGACACCGCTGCCGCGATCCGCCCAATACGGCTGGCGCAGCACAAACTTCTGGATTTTGCCGCTGGCCGTGCGGGGCAGGGCGTCGACAAACTCAAAGGACGAGGGGACTTTGTAGTGGGTTAAATGGTCCCGGCAGAACCGTCTCAACTCTTCAGAGCTGACCTCCTGGCCGGGGTTGGTGACGATGAAAGCTTTGGGAGTTTCCCCCCACTGCGGGTCGGGCACGGCCACGACGGCGGCTTCATAGACGGCCGGGTGCCTATAGAGCAGGTCCTCCACCTCCACGGAGGAGATGTTTTCGCCGCCAGAGATAATCATGTCTTTGGAGCGGTCCTTGATCTGCACGTAGCCGCTGGGATGAATGACCGCCAAATCGCCCGTGTGGAACCACCCGTTCTCCATCGCCTTGGCGGTTTCCTCAGGCTGGTGGTAATAGCCAGCCATCACCACGTTCCCCCGGCAGACAATCTCCCCCACCTCTTCTCCGTTGGAAACCACATCGGTGCCGTCCGGCCTCACGACGCGCACTTCGCCGGACAGGAGCTGCTCAACTCCCTGGCACGCCATTTTCTCCGCGCGGGCCTCCGCAGACAGTTCGTCATCCTCTGGAAGGGATTCCGAAATGGTAATCCAGGGGGAGACTTCGGTGAGACCGTACACGTGGATGACCTCGATATGCTCGGCGCTCAGGTCGGCAATGAGGCGGGACGGCGGGGGCGCTCCCGCCGTGGCCACCCGCACCGGGTGATTTAGGGGCTGGTGGGGCGTGGTGGCGAGCATATTGAGCACCGCTGGCGCGCCGCACAGTGCGGTAATGCCCTGACTCTCAATGGCGTCCCATAACTGGGGTCCGGCCACTTTGCGCAGCGCCGAGTGCACAGCGCCTACGGCGCTGACAGCCCATACGTCTCCCCAGCCATTGGCGTGAAACATGGGCAGCACATGCAAATAGCGGTCTTGAGTCTGCATGCGCATGTGCAGCAAAAAGTCCACGGCGTTGATGTAGGTATTGCGGTGGGTCAGCATCACCCCTTTGGGCCGGGCCGTGGTGCCGCTGGTATAGTTCAGGGTGATCATGGCGTTCTCGTCGATGTCCGGCAGAGGCAGGGGCGAGGTGTCCTCCTGCCCAATCCAGTCCTCGTAGTTCTCCCAGTCCGGCTCTCCCGAGCCTGCAATGACCACTTTTTCCAATCCGGGCAGCAAACCCCGCACGGGTTCTATCAGCTCACTGTCGGCAATCAGCAGCCGGGTGCCGGAATGTTCCAGGATGTAGGCGTATTCTTCCGTATTCAGCCGGGTGTTGAGCGGCACCATCACGGCGCCAGCCCAGGGCACGCCATAAAAGGCTTCGAGCATGACATGGCTGTTGGGAGCCAGCACTGCGACACGGTCGCCAGGGTTTATGCCGGCCGCGCGGACAGCGCGGGCAAGCTGGTAGACGCGGGTGGCCAGGGTCTGGTAGGTGGCGCGGTATTCCCCATCAATCACCGCCAGGCGCGACGGGTACAGTTTAAACGCCCGGCGTCCAAATTCCAGCGGGGTAAGCGGTGTAATCATGCAAAATCTCCTCTTTTCTTAGGATAAGTCCGTTCGTAGAGAGGCTTCCTGACGGGGAAGAACGCGAGTGTGAAACACCCGCGAAATGATTCCCCATATATCAGAAAATACCGTCTTAATGGATAATATACTATACTGGGGAAAGGCGGTCTATAAGCTGGACGGGGAATTTGGACTCCGCGGGAAAGTGCCGTTTATCATTGTAGACTGGTTCTCTTCGAGCTGTGACGCAAGCAAAGGGGCCAGTACCATTATTTTGTCCAAGAAATGATCTGCGTGCCTGGCGGCACGGGACCCGATAGGGGAAATGAGGAGGAGGCAGCACAATGAGTTTGGTAGAGGTTAAGGTTTTTAAAGATGAGCGGGTGGCGACAATCGGCTTGAACAATCCCCGGCGCCGCAATGCGCTGTCCCATGCGCTGCTGAATGAGCTGGAAGCCTCCGTGAAAGAAATTGCGGCACAGCGCGAGGTCAATGTGGTGATTATCCAGTCGGCGGGGCCGGCATTCAGTTCAGGGCATGACCTGACGGAAGTTTTGAACCAGCCGTCAGAAGATGTGCATGCCCTGTTTCTGGCCTGCGGGCAGGCCATGCGCGCGGTGGCTGGCGCGCCCCAGGTCTATATTGCCCAGGTTCAGGGCATTGCCACGGCCGCGGGCTGCCAGCTGGTTGCAGCTTGCGATCTGGCCGTGTCGGCCAGATCGGCGCGCTATGCCACCCCAGGAGTGAAAATCGGACTGTTCTGCAGCACCCCGGCTGTGCATGTCAGCCGCAACCTGGGACGCAAGAAGGCGGCGGAGCTCTTGTTTACCGGGGAGTTCATGTCGGCGGCCGATGCGCTGACCTACGGCCTCGTCAACCGCGTAGTGGAGGACGAAGCCTTGGAAGAAGAGGCGTGGCGGCTGGCCCGCACCGTGGCGCAGTACTCCCTGACCACACTGGAAGTCGGCAAGCGGACTTTGCATGCCCAGTGGCAGATGAATGATGACCAAGCGCTAAGCTTTGCGACAGAAGTGATTTCGCGGCAGGCCGGCGATGTGGATGCCAAAGAAGGCATGGATGCATTCTTGTCCAAACGCGAACCGGCATGGAGCGACCGCGAGACGCCAGCACGTACCCGCTAAGCCGGATCTTCCCCTAAAGTTGATGGTCACAAAGACATGGAGCCGGAACGGTTTGAACTTGTTCGCGGCTCCATCACCATTCGGGCGGTGTTCTGCCGCCAGGGAATTCTCACGGAATTTTCCGCAGGGGGCTTTGCCCCAAGACACTGTACACTCCCCGGCAGCGCACCCTGTTATGGCCGTCTTGCTAAATGGATGAGGACTAGACCAGGGCTCCTGCATTAGATCCGGTTACTTTCGGGATAGGGCGGGAGCGGATTCTCAGCGACGGCCGTGAGCCAGTTTGAGAGACTCCGGCAGGCGGCGCAGCCGCGCCATGGCCCACACGCCTATGGCTGGGCCTGCTGCCAGCACCATCAGGACGTGAGACCAGCCGTAGATGGGCTCCAGGCTTCCCACCAGGTTGATGGAGCCGATGGTGATGAGAAAGCCCACGGCCATTTGCAAAGTCAGCGCGCTGCCCTGAAGGCTGGTGGGAGCCAGTTCTGTCACCGCAGCAGAAAACTGGGCCGAGTCGGCAATCACGCTGAATCCCCAGACGAGGGCCACCAGCAGGGTGACCCACGGAGCGGACTGGAAAGTGAAGCCGATGACGAGGGCCATGGCACCGCTGACGCTCATCGCCCCTATGGTGGCGCGGGTGCGCCCCCAGCGGTCCGCAGCCCAGCCCCCTGCCAAAGCCCCGGCGAATCCTGCGAGTCCGATCGCGGCGAAACTGGCGGCTCCGGCGATGCCGAGAAGGGCGCTCCCGTGCCAGCGGGAGGCCAAGCTCGCCAGAAAAAATGCCGGCAGCCAGGCCCACATGGCATACAGCTCCCACATGTGGCCCCAATACCCCAGATTCGCCCACATGACAGGGTGGTCGCGCAGCACGGCTCCCACACGGTCCCACCGGAAGGCCGGAGGTTTGAAAGGGCCCGGATGTTCCGGAACCACCCACAGCACCAGCGCCCAGGAGACGACCGCCAAGGCGGCGCTGCCAGCCA
Organism: Sulfobacillus sp.; assembly: GCA_027309085.1. GTDB lineage: Bacteria > Bacillota > Sulfobacillia > Sulfobacillales > Sulfobacillaceae > Sulfobacillus. The sequence continues at coordinate 2,839 of DAIDDL010000004.1, read as the reverse complement.
GCACTCCCTGCCAGTGCTGCAGGAGGGGCAAGCCGACCAGCAGGTGGGGCAGAGCCGACCCCACTGTCAGACCGCCGATGAGGATGCCCACGGCCAGTCCCCGCTGGTGGGGGAACCAGCGCGCTACCCACTGCACCGCCACCGGATAGACTACGGCGAGGGAGGCTCCGGTTAACACGCGCAGGGCAAAAGGCTCCCAGCCCCCATGGGAAAATGCCACCAGCGCTCCTGTGGTCACAGCGGCTCCCATCGCCCCCCACCCCATCAGCATGTGGGGCCGGAAGCGGTCAGCCAGACCGAGCGTGGCGCTTACCAAAGCACCTCCCACAAATCCCAGCTGGACTGACGAAGTCAGCCATACCACCGCAGTGCCAGACAAGTTCCACTGGCGTGTCAGGGCTCCCGTTACCGCCGATGCGCTGAACCAGACGCTCATGGCCAGAAGCTCGGCTACTGTAATCCATGCCAGGGCATTCCACCGGGACGCTGGCGGTCTCTCCTGAATGTCCCCTTTTTGGAATGCCCTCGCGCTTCTGGCCATTTTCCCTATCTCCTATCTTCGTCTAACATTTGGTGCTGTCAGATCGTCAAATTCCAATACTATAGAATGTATAGTAATATGGCGAATCGGTCAACCCGGAAGAGAGAGTGTTGGAGATGTTTTTACGGCGCTTCATGTACTATTTTCTTGAGGAGGCCAATGTTGGTGCAAAAAGCAAATGGCGCAGCGTTTCAGACGGTACCTGTAACATCACAGGCAGGGCGCGGAAAATAGGCGTAATTCTCTAGTCGGGGAGCGCAGATCCAGATCTTGTCGCCAGCGGGGAGAAGCCCCAAGATCTCTCGGAAGACTTTGACGTCAAGATCGTTGCTGGCAGGCAAAAAAGCCTCGCTGTTCCATCCGGGCCTGCGGGAGTTGCACGCTGGATGGATGAACTCTCCCGCCGCCTAACCCTCACGGGTTAAGGCGGGGGTTTCCGGAATCGCTCCCGGAAGTTCCTGGCTCATTGATCTCTGCGCCGGGGCCGTTGGCCCCAAACGTCTTACGCTGATCTCCCCAGGCGTGACTTCGGACCGTTCCGGCCCTAGTGTCCGAAAAATCCGCGTCCGTTTGTGCGCCTTGGTCAGCGGCTCTCCCGACAGCAGTTTCCTGATGCCGCGTTGCGCGATGACGCAGGCGGCATTGTGGTCCGCATTATCCGTGTGTCCGCAGCGTTGACAGACAAACTCGGCCTGTGATGGCCGGTTGTCCGGGGAAGTGAAGGTGCACACGGCACATTCCTGCGAACTATACGCGGGCGGAACCAGAATCACTAACTTCTTCGCCCGTAAGGCTTTATAGCGGGTGAATGCCACGACCTGCCCCCACCCAGAGGCAAGAATCGCCCGGTTCAGGCCCGCCTTCGCTTTGCGGCCATTCGGCAGAAACCGGCCTTGGGCATCGCGTTGCGCCTTGGGGCGTTGGGTCATATTTTTAATGCGTAAATCTTCGAAGACATACAGATCGTACGCGGCGTTGGCCACGAGCGCATGGCTCGTCTGATGCGCATACTCTTGACGCACATTCCTTTCATACTGTTGGTAGCGGGCGACTTTGCGATACGCTTTCTTTTGGTTTTTCGAGCTTTTCTGGCGGCGAGCCGCCCTCCGCTGCCAGCGTTGGCTGTGGTGGCGACTGGGTTTGATCCGCGTCTTCTGCACGGACAGGAGATCAAAAACCTGTCTATCTGAAGTGGTGAGAGGCTTCGCGACGCCTCGATCCCCGCCGAGTGTGCGCTCCGCGAGGTGATCCGGCGACATATGCCGCAAATCCTCGGCGATCTGCTCCGTCGCCACGTCCACCGTATTCCCTGGCAGGATTACGTCCGTATCGTTGGCCGCAAAGGACAGCCACCAGCGACCGCCCTCGACCGCGACGTGAATGGACGACGGGACGGTATGCGCCCGATGTGCCAGATACGAGATGACCCCCACGGGAAATTTCTCCGTCCCCACAGTAAGCTGGTAGGATTCGACGGTGCCGATCTGCTGGTGGATTTGCGGGAGGAACTGAAACAACTCGGAGGTCAGCCAGACGGCCTGCCGGCCGGATTTTCTCTTCAGCTTCGGACGTCCGCCCAGTTTCTTAAAGAAGCGCTGGTAAGCGAGTAGCCCCGGGGGGTTACACCCCGAGGCCCTCCCAGAACCGGACGTGAGTCTCTCGACTCATCCGGCTCCCCTATCTCACCGTTTGTCCCATTCCTTGCCAGTGTGCGAATAGCTGCGGATCCCGCTGCGCTATTCCCCGGAGCCACTGTGCCGCGCGCCGGTGGTGGCGTTGTAGCCGCTTATATTTCCGGCGCGCCCAGCGTACCAGCACCCGATCGAGATGCTCCCGAAGGGCATGTAGCGCCGACGGATAAAACCGTCCGTAGTACTGCAACCACCCGCGAATGACGGGGTTGTATTCCTCGGCGAGGTCCGACAGGCTACGGTGGCCCTGAAGGTGTACGCGCCAGCCATGAATGACTTGGCGCATGGCGGTCAGTGCTGTGCGACTGACGGCGGGCAGGATGCTAATGAAGTAGCGGCCATCCCGCTGATTCACCGCCGCTCTCGGGCGAAACGTGTATCCGAGGAAATCGAAGCTCGTGTCGGGATACGCCCCTTGGCGGTTGTCATCGGCGCAATAGACAATCCGTGTTTTCGTAGGGTGCAGTTCCAAACCACATTGAGACAGGCGTTGCGCCAAATCCTCACGGAGTTGGATGGCCGCCGCGTACGTGCGACAATGCACCACAGCATCATCAGCATAGCGCTCAAAGGGCTGGTCCGCGTGCCGCCGACTCATCCAGACGTC
>DAIDDL010000049.1 GCA_027309085.1 Sulfobacillus sp. | reverse complement strand
CGGGGATACGTTTATCTTGAGTACCTCCAGTAAGGCATGTGACAACCTGTCACACGTTTATCTTCGCTCCAAAGATCTATAAGGGCACGGATGGATATGCCCCCATGATGAGATATCTGGGCCAAGGAGGGTATGCGTTGGCCTTCGAGCTGCGCGAAGGGAAGCAACACTGCCAAAAGGACACGACCGCCTTTCTCGTTCAGTGCCTGCGTGATGCGCAGGCACTGATCACCCAACGGATCGATTCCGCCCAGAAGCCCCGGATTCTGTTGCGGCTCGACTCCGGCAATGACAGTACAGACAATATCGACGTGGATGTTAGTCTATTCCATGGACACCGTGAATTCGCTGATGCTAATCTAATCGAACGAGGTGATCGTCATGAGTACACAGTACGATACGGAATTTAAGATGAAAGCGATGCGCATCATCGCCAACAACAACCGGAAGTGAAATAACGCATTGCGGAGTACCGCTCCACCTTTCGTGTCGCGAAGATGTGCCAAGTCTTACAGGTATCCCGGAGCGGCTATTATGCATGGCGAGACCGTCCCCCGAGCCCGCGGGCCGTTCGGCGCGCGGAACGTCTCGCACAAATTCATGAGCTTTTTGACCGGAGTCGGGGACGTTACGGCAGTCCCAAAATCACGGCGACCTTACGTCAGGCCACGTATTTCGCAGGTGGACTTCGCGAGACAGGATTTTTGATTGACACATGTCGGAATATTGCCGCAAATTATTTTGGCTCGGTCATGGCAAATGGTGAACCGAGTAGGTAGAACGCGGCCTCGAGGCTTGGCTGTTTTTAGCGAATTTCTCTTGGGCCGCGAGGTAGGTAATGGGAGCCTCGGAGCTTGGCCGTATTGGCGAGTTTGAGATAGGAATATGCAATATCTATATGCCCTGCCATTTCCCTTTCGCTCCACTCACGACTTTCCATAAAATTTCGCACGGGAGGAATATTTAGCGCCACAGTTGGCATCAAGTACCTCATTTCGTTGTCGAATGGTAAGATAGTATCGTGTTAGACATGGCCTACCAATCGGTATTTATTGGTAGTGTTGCACCGGCTAAATTCCCGCCGAGCCTTACGCGATCACCCAATGACACTCCAGATGCCGTTTTCGATGAAGACGTTTCCCTCTTTGGCGCTCAGCCATGTCTTGATCCTGTTTCCCTGCGTCATCACCCATAATTTCACACGGTGGCCTCCCCCAGCCAATTTCCACACCTTTCGGATGCGGTGCCCCCAGCATAGCAACTTTCTGAAGGAGGATTCCTATCCAAAAGATTGGAAAAACGGGCTAGTCGCCCTGTGAACTCATGGCAATCCCCCTTTTTCCAACATATGGACAACGGCAGTACACGCGGTTGTCCGGCTTGTATTGCGGAGTCCGTGGATCTGGGTTGTGAAGGCTATGACGGTTGTAGCTTGACCGCCGTCTGCCGGATGTTCACTGGCTGGACCACTGATGGAAGGCAGCATCCATTTCTACTCACTGCTCTGCGCCAGGCTCTCAGGCCACCTGGTAAGCAGCACCAAATTCAGCCCTGGCCCGTGATATATTCGCATATCACCGCCACGGCAAGGAGATGAAGAATCAGGAATAAGGCACTAGCCCATCCCCCTGGCAAAGGCCCTTTGCGCCCCAAATGGCAAGGGAGCCCGTCGGGCCACAGTTTTCCCGTATACATCCGCCCCCGATATTGCTCTCAGTCGGGGTCTCCCACATTGACCCGCTCTCCCACCTGTCCTCGTGAGTGCCCTAGCTCTGTCGGCATTCCACCCGTTGAATCCGGCACTGTCTGCCGATTATTACGCCGTCTCAGCACTCGGAAAGCCGATGCCCGCTTAGCCCCTCTTGGTGATGGCAGGGCGATAATCTGATCTTCGATCCCCACCATCGCGGTTTGATGCTTGGGTACCACGATCGGGGTAAACGTGCCCTCGCGGTCCCGGGGAACCGCTAATTCTACGTCCCCGTATTGGAATTTCCGGCTGTGGCGGTTGCGGCTGTTCGTGGTCTGCTTCTGCTGAATGGCGTACTTGTCGTAGCCCAGATGCGTGTCCAATTCGCTGTCGAGCATGGCCTGCAAGGTGTCGCCCAAGACCGCTTTCAGCGCGTCTTGCACATCTTCGGGCGTGCGAAGTTGATTCTCCGCGATGAACTGTTTGATTTGTGAGCCGGGGTCAGTAACGACATGATGCGAAGTCCTCCTTAATGATGGTGGCTTACCGGGACTCTCCATATCTTCTGGGGGGCAAAAATTCCTGACGCCCGTCGCGTGGGTCTGGGGCAAGGCCGGCCGACGGCCGCCCTTGCCCCAGACCCACGCGACGGGCCACACTTCTACCCACCCCCAAGGAGAATGCGTATCCACCATTATAGTGTGCTGCGGGGATTATACACAAACATTGTACAGTCTCCCGATGACGCCGTGTTTGTCACCCTGCGGGCTCCGCACCGGCTTTAGATTCACGGCATTCAAGGCGTGTAAGTGTGGCCGTGCGGTGTGGATTAGCGAAGAAAGTGCCTATGCATATCATGCGCCTACGCTCGCTACCATCCTTCTCAACCAAGGTGCTCCTCTGGCCGCCGCAACTCTATGCTGTACTGTGGATAGTCGCGTCATCCAGTCGTATCAACGGTATTTTATGCAGTACGGCTATTCTTCGGTATACTAAGCGCATTGCAATATTAGGCACTAAAGGGGCAGGATAACCCTCAGTTGGCGCTTGAGGATGCGCGCATGACCGTCGCGTTTGGAGCCTATGCAGTGTCCGCGGGCCTAGATGTTGACTTCGGTGCGAATCATGCGAGAGGGCTCGGTCTGCACGGTGTGAGGCACCAAACTCCATGGGAGTTGCTCTACAGGGAGCATCATGCGTGCGATGTAAACGCGCTTTGGTATTCGTTAATGTTGGGAGCGACGGGACGGGCAGCGCGCGTTACAAGAAGTGCAGTGACGCCCCCGGGGGGCCAGACGAATTCGACAGCGAACGGAGTGACATCATGAAACAGCGAAGAACCATGGACAGACAATTACGGGTAGTGGTCCGGAACGAACGATTGACGGCAATCACCGCGGCGGTGCTGCTGATGGGGTTCATCGTTGATCTGGTGGTCACGGCCAATCTCAGCCGACTCATTATGGTCCACATTTTTATTGGAACGCTGCTGGTGGGCCCGCTGGTTGTTAAGCTGACCAGTGTCGGCTATCGGTTTCACGGCTATTACACCAAATCCCCGGCGTTTGTCGCAAAAGGTCCACCGAACGTGTGGATGCGGTTATTGGCGCCGTTTTTCATCGCGGACACACTGGCCCTCTTTATCAGTGGACTTGCCTTGGCGCTTGCGGGTTCGCCCAGCAACCGATTACTGTTTTTACTTCACGCGGGTACTGCCGCGCTCTGGGTGCCGATGCTTGCGGTACATGTCTACGCCCACATCCGGCAAGTGCCACGGGCTATCGCGAGAGATTGGGCGGTTCCATCTCGGGCGGTAGGGGGTCGCATCAAGCGTCTACGAATCAATATCTTGGCTCTTATCGTGGGAGCAATCACCGGGGCTATTCTCACGTCGGCGGCAGCCCCATGGAGGCAGGTTCACTTGCCACCTGTCATTCCGAGTCCGCTGGTCTTGGGACTGGTGGCGGCGTTCTTCGGGGTGCTCATCGCCATTCCTTTATTGCGTGGGGCGAGAGAATGACCCGATGTAACAGCCGGACTCCCATTACACCTTCAGAGAGTGGTGTACCGAAACTGCCCTACCTGTGGCGACACGGCCCGCAAGGGATGTGCCGGTTCGGTCGAAGGGCCGAACCGACGGGAAAGTTACGCCTGTCAGACACGAAGCGACACCCGCTGGCTATATGCTGGCGGCTTCGGGGCAGGAAGAATCATGAGATCACCAAAGATCACATGATTTATAGCAGACTTAGCCGTGAGTCCATCACGAAAGCCCAAACATCAGCAGATTGTACATCGATTACACATTTGGTTGACCGAACGCGAGAGTGTGGGAAGCGGGCAGGTTTATGTGGCGCCCTTGGACGTGGTGTTTGATGACAGCAACGTCACCGAACCGGATCTGCTGTTTATCCTGACCGAACATCTGCATATTATTAAGGAGGCCCATATTCAAGGAGCGCCGGACCTTGTAGTCGAGGTCTTATCCCCCAGCACCCGCGAGCGGGATCTCGGCGTAAAGGCTCACCTCTATGCTCGGTTTGGGGTACAAGAATATTGGATTGTTGACCCCGAGGTCGAAACTCTCGCGATTTATCACTTAACGCCTGATGGCTACGAAGTCGCTGGCCCATTTCGCCGGACCGAGTCGATTCACAGTGCCCTCTTTTCAGACGCGCCACTCACAATAGCCGAGATATTCAAGCCGTAGACGCTCTACCCTCAGCGATGATCGAGGGCAAAAATGGCTACGTAGCGGAAAGATCTTTATGCCAACCAATCAACAGACCCTGGCGGAACTAGTTGACAAGGACTCCGGTTTGGGGGCCCATCACACTATGCTTGGCGTTTATTGGCATATACACGCTTAGCTATTGGGCAGTCGATGGATGAACCGTTAGCACCTCAGACGACGGATACCCGCTTATGGGCCACGACGATTCAAAATGAACGGAACCTGTTTTATGACTCACACTAGGCATTGAGCACCGCCCCCGTCAAAAATGGAGGGGTAGACCCACTGTATGTGACATTGGATAAATATAATGTTGCCGAGACACGTGCCACAACTTTCCCGCACGCACCGGTCCGCCCCCGGTAGTGTGTCCCATTGCTGTCAGTCGGGGTCCCCCACTTTGGTCCGCTCTCCCACCGAACTGTCCTCGTGAATGTCCAAGCTCTGCCGGTATTCCACCCGTTGAATCCGGCACTCTCTGCCGATTATTACGCGGTCTCCCCGCACCAGGCGGGCATCGGTATATTCCAGCTTGATATCGTCCCCGGAAATCTCACCAGCCGACATCTTCCGCTTTCGCGACAAATTTATCCATGCCCACCATGATTCGGAACTCGGAGACGTCCCAATCTGAATGACGGAACCCGCTAATTCTCCCACCACACTGGAACCTGATAGCCGAATGTCCACCGCATCCGCTGAGACCAACCCCGGACAGTTCACTGAACCGGACCATTCCAGGCGGTCCAGCGCAATCTCCCCTCCTACCCGCAAGGACCCGCTGCCATGGATGCGTGTGCCGGTCAGGTCTCCTCCCACTGTCAAGGCTCCCGAGAATTGCGCTTCGTTTTTTACGTTCAAGCTCCTCCCAATCCTGAACGAACCACTAGCCCGCCCCTCGAGAACATCCACGTCGCCATTGACCGCTGCCTTGCCGGAAATCTTCACCCTTGCTGACCTCAGTCCACCGTCAGTTGTCACTGACCCGCTGATATCTACGCTGCGTGCAACCAAATCTCCGTCAATGCGGACCGAGCCTGACCCCTTTACCACGTCGTAGTGGCCCCCGGCCACTACCCCTCTTCCCGACACCTTCATCGACTTCAACCCGTCATCCGCCACTGTCCCCGCCCCTCTCATTCCATCTTGCCTCCCCTGTTCCGCTAGCCACCATGAATCCCGTGAGACGCCTGTTCCCATACGGCCTTGGCCTCTTTCCACACATGGGCGAGCGATATCGACAGATCGGGTCTATCCGCGCCAAACCAGACCACCCCATCCGTTTGGGCAATCATAAACCGCCATCCCTCTCCTGCCCTCTGTCCGTAGAGCACCATATCTGGATACTCCAGCCAACTGGGCGGCACGCTCTGCAGGAAAGGCACCACAGCCTGACCCGCCAATGGATGGCCCGACTGCTCCAGCAACAGGGAGACCATCTCCCAAAACAATTCAAGCCGCGTGACCTCACCATGCTGCTTTGCAGTCTGCCCGTGAATGGGAAGCCCAGCCTTGCCCCACACGATATCCTGGGGCAAGCGTTTCTCCCACTGCCCGGGATCCCGGATTTTGTCGGCCAGGGCATCCAGGGCCGCATCGCTCTTCATGTCTTGAATCCAGCGGATGCGCTCCAGTATTGCGTCCCGGGGAAAAAAAGTCTCCTGCCCAGTGAAGGTGGACCGCCGGATAAACCACGACTCAGGAATCAGACCTTTCCGTTTCCAGCGGTAGAGCTGTCCATAAGAGATATCTGTTTCGATTAACAAATTCTTTTTGCTGATTAAGTCTTCCATCACAACCTCCGCTCGTAACATAACACTGTTTCGTTGATGGCGCAAGTCTCTAGCCTCCACTTCCTGTGAATCCGGATTGCACCGCGTAGGATCAGATACCGCACCATGATTCGCATGTGAACCCTGTCAGCACCGAAGCCTTAGTGCAGCCAGGAGCTCGTGGACAGTCACCGGGAAAATTTGCGGTACACCATGTTTTCGGGAGTCCGAACTGGCGAACAGAGGGTACCGGAGAGCTGTCATAGGGAATTGTCCGTGGGGCCGCAATTTTGCTGTGGAGGTGGTCACACTATACGCTGTCCGCCAAGGGCGGGGGCTTCTGCGCACGATGGAGTGTAAGACGCCCGGCAGCGGAATCTGGTCTCCCCTGCCCGCTTGTTCGCGGATGGCGTACGATGTCTGAAAAGCCGCGAAAAACCGCGGCTTTTTCTTTTACTCGTGCAGGAGGGAAAGTTCCGTTGAAGGATCAAAAGCGTACAGCCGCTGCACGTTCAGTTTCATGGCGATAGTGTCCCCCACATGACCGTTCCAGGCATTGTCAGCACGGGCAATCATCGACTGCCCTTCCACGGTGAGGTAAACAATGTGCTCATTCCCCATCGATTCAATGGCCTGGATTGTCGCATTTAAAACAGGTTCACTATCCAGTCCCTTGCCTAGAAAGATATCTTCAGGCCGCAGCCCCAAGGTCAGCGCATCGGTGCTCAAGCGGGAGAGAGACTGGTGGATGCGGTCGGGCAATTCGAAGGACTGGGAGCCGACTTGAAGCGCGCTCCGGTCGCCATGGGCCACCACAGTCCCTTTGATAAGATTCATTGCGGGGGTGCCCACGAAGGTCGCTACGAACTGGTTGGCCGGATTGTTGTACACTCTGTCCGGTGTATCCACCTGCTGCACGACACCCTCGCGTATCACCGCAATGCGGGTCCCCATGGTCATCGCTTCAGTCTGGTCATGTGTGACATAAATAATGGTGGCCTCAAGCCTCTGATGCAAGTTCTTTAGCTCGACCCGGGTTTGTGTCCGCAGCTTGGCATCAAGATTGGACAGCGGCTCGTCCATCAGGAACACTTTCGGTTCGCGCACAATGGCCCGCCCCAATGCCACCCGCTGCCTCTGACCACCTGACAGCTCTTTGGGTTTACGGGAGAGGAGCTGGTCGAGACCCAAGATCTCTGCTGCTGCCTGTACATGCTGGTCGATATCCTTTTTGGGGCTCTTCCGCAGTTCCAGGCCAAAAGCCATGTTCTCATAGACCGTCATGTGCGGGTACAAGGCATAGTTTTGAAACACCATGGCAATGTCGCGGTCTTTAGGAGGCTTGTGGGTGACGTCTTCATCTCCGATGAAAATCTCACCGGACGTTAGCTCCTCAAGGCCGGCGATCATTCGCAGAATGGTGCTCTTGCCGCAGCCGGATGGCCCTAAAAACACCAGAAATTCCTTGCCATGAATGTCCAGATTGACATCACGGACCGCTTCCACCGTTCCGTACCGTTTGGTCACGTGCTGCAATACCACGCCAGCCATATTCATTCCCCTTTTGGTGATATCTGAATGGCCATTCAATATGAATTCCCATTTCCTGCCCCGAAGCCCATGGCACCCGCTCTCCGTGCTTGATGACTTCTACTGGCCATCCGTTCCTTCATTGTACTTCAGTGGGCTTGCCAAACCACAGAAGATAGAGAGGCATTTTCCCCAAAAAGTTCCAACTGCTGGGCACCGACTTGTTCATAGCAAAGGGGAATGGAGAGACTTTTTGTCCCTCCATTCCCCTTCCACGGCCCTCGGGTTACGGGCGGCGCCGCCACTCCGGTTCATTGACCGCATTGACCGCGTGCCCTCTCAGAGCCTCGGTGATGTTGCCCACCGCATCTTGCGTCATTCGCATCCGGGTCTCCCACGTCGTCGTGCCGACATGGGGAGATAAGATCACCTGGGGCATCGCCATAAGCTCCTGAGAAATCCGCGGTTCATACTCGAAGACATCCAAAGCTGCGGCAGCAATCTGCCCCCCCAAGAGGGCTTCTATGAGGGCGGCCTCGTCCACACAGGGACCCCGGCTGATGTTAATCAGCGATGCCGTCGGCTTGCACTGCGCCAGAGCCTCCCTGCCAATCAGATGACGCGTGGATGGGCTCAGCGGAGTCATTACCACAATGAAGTCGGATACCGCGAGCAGCCCGTCCAGTGAGGTAAACCCGCCGTCGCCGGGCACGGGGCCATGCGGGCGCGTATAGAAAACTTCAAAGCCCACCAGCCGGAGCAGGTCCGCCAAGCGCTTGCCCACCCGCCCATATCCCACCAGCCCCACTTTCTGGCCATGAATATCATGCGCCATGGAAGGGCTGGCAAATACCGGGTTGGCTTCGCCCTCGCGGTTTTGCTGGCGCATGGCCACCGTGTGCGGCACCACGTGCCGGAGCAGTGCCAAAACCATCGTCAGTCCCAGTTCAGCCGTCGCATCCACCACGGCCTCCGGGGTATGAGTGACCAAGATCCCGAGGTCCGATGCGGCTTCCACATCAATGTAATCATAGCCCGTACCGTATGACGACACGACCATCAAGGCCGGCATCGACTCCAATTGTTCCCGTCCTAAGGGATATTCCGGTTTGGTGATGAGCCCGTGGAGATGTTGGCTCTGCTCCGAATCAGGAATGCCAAATGCCCATTTCTCTTGTGGGGCAGGCAGCTGTTCCCACCCCACCAATGGCGCAACCGCCTGACACGCATATTCTTGAACCATGATGCCTCCTCTTGGCCCGTGCAGCTTTCGCCTGCACGGGCCTAACCAGATTATAACGGGTCTATGACAGGCGGGCTTTCCCAGACTCACGGGGTGCGCTGGCTGCGGGCTCCCGGTGACTTCTTACCAGCATGGTGAGAATGGCGGAGACAATCAGACACAGAGACATAAAGAGAAATCCGTCGTTGGGTTTTCCGGTCACGGCCGCCAGGTAGCCAACAAAGTAGACCCCGACAAACGACCCCAGAGCCCCCATGCTGTTAATCATAGCCATAGATTCTCCCGAAGCGCTGCGGGGAATGATATCGGGAATAATCGCAAAATACGGACCGTAGGGAGCATACATGCATCCCCCCGCAATCACCAGCAAAAGCATCGCCAGAACGAAGTTATGCACGCCAATGGCAAAGGACGCATACATCGCAATGCTGCCGATAATGAGAAATGGCCATACAAAGATTTTGCGGTTGAGACTCTTGTCAGCAAAATAGGAGGCCCCGATCATCAGCACAATCGCCAGTAGATACGGCAGGGCGCTGATCAGTCCGGTCATGCCAATGCCCAGTCCGGAAGCGGCTTTCACTATCGAAGGCAGCCAAAGAATGAAACCGTAGATTCCTGCGCTCCACAAGAAATACTGGCCGGCCAGCAGCAAAACATCGCGCGACTTCAGGGCCGTCCAAAACTGCTGGGGTTTGGCAAACGCCTTTTGCTCCCCGGCCAGTTCCTGGCCGAACTCCTTCTTTTGCGCCTCACTGAGCCAGCCGACATCCTGAGGCCGGTCCTGAATCAGACCCCACCACACAAAGGCCATGATAATTGAGGGAATCCCTTCCAGCACAAACATGGCTTGCCATCCGATGGCTCCAATCAAAAATCCCGACACCACCGACATCCACAGCACCGTGACCGGATTTCCGAGAATGAGAAAGGTATTGGCCCGTGCGCGTTCGGGTTTTAAAAACCAATGGGTGTTGAAGACCAGCAGCGCAGGAAACAGCACACTCTCGACCGCGCCCAGCAGGAGGCGGTCAATAATCAGCAGGGTGATGTTGGGAAGCAATCCGGTGAGGGACGCGAGAATTCCCCAGAAAATCATTCCCCAAAAAATGATCCGCTTGGCGCTCTTCGTTTCAGCATAATGGGCGCCGGGAATCTGAAATAGAAAGTACCCGAGAAAGAACATGGCTCCGAGCAGCGCGGTGGTGCCAGCCGTGATATGCAGTGTTTTCGACAACCCCGCCGCCGCGCCGAATCCAAAATTCGCGCGGTCTACATATGCCAGACTGTATACAATAAAGACGATTGGGATAAGCCGTGCCCACCGCTGGCGGGCTCCTGTGGAATTCATCAAAGCTCACTCCTCTCCTAAGCCTACCGCGTGCGACCTTATGATCGTTGTGTAGAATGGCGCGCTTTCAATACTCCCGGTAACCGGCTGTGAACTGGCGCGTGTGATTCAGGATTGGCGATTCTCTGCAAAAGACGCTGGGCAGCCTGCCGCCCCAATTCAATCGTGGGCTGTTCAACGGCGCTGATGCCACCCAAGACAAACGGCGCCCACGGCGGATCGTCAATGGTCATCAACCCGAAGTCCCCGGGCACGCGGTATCCCGCTTGCGTGATAGCCTGAACCGCCAGCAGGGCCGCGACGCTGTTGCCGCACAGCACAGCCGCCGGAATACCATCGCGGTTCTCCCGCGCGCGGTGCAGGGTCCCAATCAAACCGGCAGGGTCGGCACTCTCGCGAATGAAGATGCGCACGTCCCGCCATGGCAGCGTACTCTGCTCCACCGCTTTCTTGCGTTCCCAGCGCGAGCTCACATCTTCGACAGCTTCGGTAACGTATAGCAGGTCGCGGTAGCCTTGAGCAAAAAGATGATCCAAGGCCGTATCCACAGCCCCGTAGTTGTCCAGTCCCACCCGGTCCAGCTCAGAAACCCCGGAGAGCAGCCTGTCAACCAGTACAACCGGCACCTGGCGGTTTAAAACCGCCGTCAACGCCGGCGTGACCCGCATTGAACTGGGCTGAATCAGAATGCCTTCGACACGCTGATTCAGCAGACGCTCAATCAGCAAGCTTTCCAGATGGGAGTCATTTTGCGTATTGCCAATCATCAGACTGTACCCCGCCTGGTTGATCTGGGTTTCCATCCCATCCAGGACCGCCGGCACGTAAGCATTGGTCAAATCCGCAACGACCGCCGCCACAAGCCCGCTCTTACGCGTTTTTAACGAGCGCGCCCAGGCATTCGGACGGTAATCCAGCTCTTCAATGACCCGGGCAATGCGCTCCGCGGTCTGCGGAGCCAGATTCCCCTCCACGCCGTTGAGGTAGCGCGACACACTAGCCGGAGACACTTCTGCCTTGAGCGCGACGTCTGCAATGGTGATGCCTTTGGATTTCATGCGCACCTCCGAGAACGAAACCGATATCCGAAACCGATTTCATTATACATTCAATTCTGCTAAAAAGGAATATATCAATTTAGAGGATATTCCGGCGCGTTGGGCCCGTGGGGAACCTCACATTAATGTGGCCGTAATCAGATGATCATCGGGGCATCATTTCCGTATGCCATTCTTAAGGCTGTTCACTCTTGGACACTTGAATTCTGATCCCATCTAAGGATGTGAAACGGCAATGATTTCTGATGAGACGACTATTATTCATATATCCGACCTCCACATCGACGGACTCTGGTCAAACCGCCAGATGTCTACTCAGGGCTGGCAGGCCATGGCGGATGCACTGCGGCGTTTGCATCCCGATTTAGTGGTCGTGACAGGAGACCTGACAACCCATGGCAGTTGCCATATCGAGCACCTCTACCAGGCACGCGAGTTCCTAGACAGCATTGGGGTTGACTATCTAGTGATTCCCGGCAATCACGACTTGTCTCCTTCCGCCGACGTCCGCGCCGACGAATGCTATGAAAATGTCCCGTGGGAACACACCAGGTTTTGCCAGGTGTTCTCGCAGTCTCCAGCCGTGGCCCGGACCCTAGGCCCCGTCTCCGTCATAGGCTTAGCCCTCAGAGAAGGCGATCCAGACGGAGCTTTAACGGGTTTACAGTCCGCTCTCGCCGCCGCGCCAGGGCCCGTTCTGGTCTTTGGCCATTACCCATTGCGCACCGTGCGGACACAAGGTGTCCTGTCTGCATTTGGTTGGACACAATATATTCCCGGGACCCTGCCGGAATTTCGGCGCATCTTGAAGTCCACCCCGCAGGTGCGGCTGTACGGTTGCGGCCACGTACACGCGGCGTCTGTTATGGCCATCACCCCGTCTCTGGCGCAAATTTCCGCAGGCGGACTCGGTCCCGGCCCCAGCCAATTTTGGCTTTACAAAATCACGTCTGCTGACCTCGCATTCTTTTCCATGCTGGCTGAAGGCCCGCCCTTATTTTGGAACGGGGAGGATCTCGCTGGCGCGGACCCGTGTCTCTACAATTGGGGAGAGATCCGGACAGGCCGAATTGCGCTGACGCCTTCACACAGCTCATCCCTATCCGTCCCTCACTAGCGTGCCAAAAGACTCCGCACGGCAGCTTGTGCCGTTGCCTGTCAGCAGCTAAGGGAAAAAATGTCCCGGCCTATACGGCCCGGACATTTTTTCCCTTAGCTCTCTGCCTTCGTTGCCCTCACCGTTACGGCTGCACAGCCGATGCTTCTCTTGCCCTGCCGTCGCCCTCTTGACCCGCTGAGATGTCCTCAAGGCTCCTGCCTTTAGTTTCTGGGGCCATAATGAGAGATACAACAAACCCCAGCAGCCCCGCCCCAGCAAACAGCCAGAGGGCGTGCTGGAGACCCCATGACTTTACCAGGGAAGGAAACACCACAATGCTTAAAATCGCGCCTACACGGCTCACCGCAGTGCCCAATCCAGACGCTCCGGCACGCAATTCCGTGGGGAAGAGCTCCGTGGCATACACGAAATCCAAAATGCCTGCAAAGTTGCCAAATAGGATCGCTCCTGAAAACAGCACAATCAACAAGCCAAAGACCGGCGCATGCGTCAGCGCCAAAATCACCAACGCGGCCGTGAGGCCTCCGAACCCTAAGAGAATCAAAGGCCGGCGGCCCCACCGGTCCACCAACACAACACCCAGCACCGCCCCCGCGACGCCAACCAGGCTGATGACAGCGGCTCCCAGATCGGCTCCTGACTGCGAGCCGTGCACAAAGGGTTTGAGAATCGTCGGAGCATAAATGGAAATGCCATAATAGGCAACATCATAAGCAAACCAGAACCCGCAGACAAAGAGGGTGCTCTTCCACAGCGTCTTCGAGAATAGCTGGAGCCAGGAGTGCGTCTGCCGCGATTGTCCGGCTAAGTCGACACGCTCTCCAGACAAATTGGCGAGCACGGCGGAGGCCTCGCGGTTGCGGCCCTGGCTAACAAGCCAGCGCGGTGACTCAGGTATGGATGAGCGGAATAAAATCACCACAAACGCAATCACCGCACCGATCACCAGCATCCACCGCCAAGCTTCCGACCCCAAGGGCAACAGCGCAATCCCCACAAGATACGCCGCGACAGACCCCACAAACCACGTGACAGACAGCAAGGTCACCAGGCGCCCCCGTGTTTTTTTGGGACTAAACTCCGACAAGAGCGTCGAAGAAATGGGATAGTCGGCGCCGATGCCCAGCCCGAGAAAAAAACGGAAGGCCAGCAATTGCCAAACGTTTTGCGATACGGCCGTCAATATTGCGAAAACCACAAAGAAAATCAGGTCAAACAGGTACATGGTGCGGCGCCCGAGACGGTCAGTCCAGTGCCCCAGAAAGAGAGATCCCACCAGCATTCCGACAACGGCAGACGCCGCAACCAATCCGGTCATCGCCGCCCCAATATGCCACTGCTTTACCAGTAAAGGCAGCGCGACAGCAATAACGGTCAGGTCAAATCCATCCAGAAACATTCCCGCAGCCGACAGTGTCGCCAGTCTGCGAAGAAAGGCCCCCAACTTGCCAGAATCCAACAACTCATCCACATTTGTCACAAAGCCTCACCGCCCTCTCTTCTCATCTCCTGTAGTCAGATGTCATACAAGATCTCCGCCACATCCCTTATTGTAAAGAGGGCAGACGATCGTATGGTGACCAGGGAGTTAAGGCGCGATTAATTTTGGGTTGCGGCACCGCCGCGCAGATTTGCATGAGCCTGCCGATCGTCAGCACTGCAAGGGCGCAAACCGGCTGACAGCGCGGCGCTACCAGACACCCGTTCCGGCGGCATGAGAGTCGTCCCGTATCATTTAGCTGCCGAATAGTCCGTCAAACAGCGCGCAATTTTACCACCAGCTATGACGGAGCCTTCATTATTAGCCATAAAGTCAATTGTTTTTTATACACAAGTGTAGTTGACAAGTGATAGAAAATCGCCACAATATACCCTATGCGGTATACCTTCCCGGCTAGGTTCCGTAGCTTGCGGTCTGGCCGAGGAGTTCACCTAGGAGCAGTGGGTATTGACGAAACGAAGGAGATGGCATAAATATGGCAGAGATAACAGCGGAGGAATTTGTGTCGGACGTGGGACGGGGTGTTGCACTCTTTCTGGATGTTAATCCTCCGGAGGTTTTCTCCAACGGGCATCCGGCAGGCACGTACAATTTTCCATTTCACCGCCGAAACTGGGGCCATGACGTCAAGCGGGCGCTCAATGGACAAAATCCTCCCATCGGTCTGTTTGGCTCAGACTCCGCTACCATCGAAGATGCCACCAAGAGCTTGGAGGAAGCCGGCCTATCGGTCGTGTTCACCTTCGCACACGGCCTGATTGCGTGGGAGAAAGAAAAACTGCCCGTAGAACGCGTCAAAGACGTGACACCGGAACAGCTGGCGAAAAGCCTGGGAGATTATGTGGTCATTGATGTGCGGGAGGCTTATGAGCTGCGCGGCGGAAAGATCCCGGGAGCCGTTCATATCCCTATGGGACAGTTGCAAACCCGTGTCAACGACCTGGACAAGAGCAAAATGTATGCCATTGTCTGCGCCTCAGGCGGTCGCAGTTCATCGGTCGCTGCATGGCTTTCGCAATTGGGTTACGATGTCTCCAACGTAGTCGGAGGCATGTCACTGTGGGCTGGCGGCCGCCACCCCATTGAACGGGGCTGAGCCCCGGAAACAGTCCCCTAAGGGCCAGCGCCCCTTAGGGGACTTTCTTTCAGGCCGCGGTTTTCACGGCAGAAGGTGGGCGACTTTGTACAGGTCGAGGTTCAGTTGCACCACATTCACACGGTCCCGTCCAAAGATGCCAAATTGCGGGCTCAGCACGTTTTCTTGAACCATTCTCTTCAGCTCTCCGGCACTGAGCCCGGTCGCCTTGGACACCCGGGGAATCTGTATCAGGGCGGATTGCACAGAAATGTCGGGATCAAGCCCCGATGCCGAACTCTCTACCAAACTGGCGGGGATCTGATCAACATGGAGCCCGGGTGTCACCGCTGTCAGGGCACGAATGCGGTTCTTGATATGGGCGATTAACAGGCGGTTCGTCGGCCCCAAATTGCTGGCAGCAGACGCCTCGGCATTGTAAGGCGGCACTGTAGCCGAGGGACGGCCCCAAAAGTACTGATTCTGGCTAAAGTACTGGCCAATATGACGCGATGCGACGACTGTATCTCCCACGCGCACGGGACTGCCGTTGGCCTGAGAGGGAAACAGCAGCTGGCTCACCCCGGTCATGACTAGGGGATAGGCAACACCGGCCAGCAGCCAGGTGGCAACGGTTCCCACAATAATCGGTCTTAATAATTTCATCGTCGCTCTCCTCCTTACGCCATCCCGAAAATTCCCAGAATGTGGTCAATGCCCCAAATTGCAATGAACGGAATGATCACCCCTAAGACTCCCCAATTGAAGATATTTCGGGCAAGCATGGCATCCGCGTTTTCCGCACGGTACTTCACCCCGCGGATGGCGAAGGGGATCAAGGCCGGAATAATCAGCGCGTTGAATATCAATGCGGACAAAATGGCCCCATGCGGCGTTTTGAGCCCCATGATGTTGAGGGCCTTCAGCCCCGACAGTTCGGGCACGGCCGCAAACATTGCCGGGATGATGGCAAAATACTTAGCGATGTCATTGGAAATGGAAAAGGTCGTCAGCGCCCCCCGCGTAATAAGCAGCTGCTTGCCCACCATCACCACATCCAGCAGCTTGGTCGGATTGGAGTCCAAGTCAATCATATTGCCGGCCTCCTTAGCTGCCATCGTCCCGCTGTTCATCGCCAGCCCCACGTCTGCCTGCGCCAAGGCCGGCGCGTCGTTGGTCCCGTCGCCGGTCATGGCGACCAGCTTGCCCTCGTTTTGCTCTTTCTTGATCAGTTCAATTTTGTCTTCGGGTTTCGCCTCCGCGATAAAGTCATCGACGCCCGCTTCTTGCGCGATCACCGCCGCTGTAATCTTATTGTCCCCAGTCGCCATCACCGTGCGGATGCCCATGGCCCGAAAGTCATTGAACCGTTCCTTCAAGCCGGATTTCACGATATCCTTGAGGCGGATGATTCCCAGCGCCCGGCCGTCAACCTCCACGGCCAGAGGCGTGCCGCCATCCTTGGCCACAATCTCCGCGTTCTGCTCCAAGGCGTCTGGCGCATTCTGGACGATATCCCTGATCGCGCTGACAGCCCCCTTGCGGACCTGCCGTCCGTCCGCCAGGTCGATCCCGCTCATTCGCGTATGGGCGGAAAAAGGCACAGCCTCTCCGTCATAGTGCGGGGTCTGCGGCAACTTCAGCAGGCTTTCTGCCAGTTCCACGACAGAGCGCCCTTCCGGTGTGGTATCGGCCAGCGAGGAGATTAAAGAAGCCTCAGCTAGTTCCTCCAACGTCACACCCGGCACCGGCAAAAATTCTGTGGCCATCCTGTTGCCGATGGTAATAGTTCCCGTCTTGTCCAAAATGATCGTGTCGATATCTCCAGCCGCTTCGACAGCCCGCCCGCTTTTGGCCACGACGTTCACCAGGGACACCCGGTTCATGCCGGCAATGCCGATGGCTGAAAGCAGCGCGCCGATGGTGGTGGGAATGAGACAGACCAGGAGGGCCACCATCGTCGTGATATTGGCCGCGTGCGGCCCGAAATAGCGGGCAATGGGCACCAAAGTCACCACGACCAAGACAAAAATCAGCGTCAAAACCCCCAGCAAAGCTGACAGGGCAATCTCATTGGGAGTTTTTTGCCGTTCTGCACCTTCCACCAAGGCGATCATCCGGTCCAGGAAAGTCTCTCCAGCATTCACAGTAATTTCTATGACCAGTCGGTCTGACAGCAGGACCGTGCCTCCAGTCACCCCGTCGTCAGCAGCCTTGACAACCGGCGCCGATTCTCCGGTGATGGCGGACTCGTCCACAGAACCGACCCCCTCCACCACCACTCCATCCCCGGGAATCACGTCACCGGCTTCAACCAGGACTTTTGCTCCTTTACCAAGTTGGGCGGCATCCACCCATGAAGTGTTGCCATCGGGCAGAAGAACCTTGGCCCGTGTGGAAGACTTGGCGCGCCGCAGAAAGTCTGCCTGAGCACGCCCCCGCGCTTCAGCAAACGACTCCGCAAAATTGGCGAATAAAATCGTGAGCAGAAGAATGATGGCGACAATCAGGTCATAACTGCGGTTGGCTGCCCCTTTGTCGGTAAAGGTCAGCCATATCACGACGGCCGTACCGATTTCCACGACGAACATCACCGGATTATGAATCATTTCCCGCGGGTCCAGCTTGCGAAATGTTGCCTTTATGACACTGGCCGTGTAGCTCCGCTGCCCTGATACTTCTTGCGTTGCCAAGAATTCACACTCCTTTCTGGCGCATGTGCATCAAAAGAGATGGTGCGCCATCATTAAGTACTGCTCTGCGATAGGTCCCAGAGCCATCACGGGGAAAAATGTCAGCGCATTGAGCACAACTACTGCACCAAATAAAATCCCACCAAAGAGAACGGTATCCGTGTGCATGGTGCCCGACGTTTCGGGCACCGTCCTCTTTTTAGCGAGCGACTCCCCCACCAGAAGCATTACCAGGATGGAGGCATACCGCCCGAGAACCATAACCACGCCGATAGCCACCTCATAAAATGGCAGAGCAGCCTTCAATCCAGCAAACGCTGAGCCGTTGTTAGCCGCGGCCGAGGTAAACGCGTAGAGGATTTCCGACAGCCCGTGCGGCCCGGGATTCAAAATGCCGCTCACTCCCGCTGGGTCGGCCACGGCGACAGCCGTGCCGGCCAGAATCAACAGAGGGTGGATTAAAAATGCAATGGAGGCGAGGGACACTTCTTTGGCCTCAATCTTCTTGCCCAGAAATTCCGGAGTCCGGCCCACCATGAGTCCCATAAGGAAGATGGTGATAATCACAAACATCAGCATATTGAGCAGTCCGGTGCCTGATCCGCCGAAAACCATATTCAAAAACATTCCTAAAAAGAAAGAGAGGGAGGAGAGGGGAAGGTAGCTGTCATGGGCACTGACGACGGACCCCGTAGTGAAGGACATGGTCGACGTCTCGAAGATGGACGTGCCCCCTAGCCCAAAGCGCACTTCCTTGCCCACCATGTTGGCGTGGGTATGCAGCCCTAGCGCATTAATGACCGGATTCCCAGCCGCTTCCGGAAAATACAGCAGCGCCAACATAATGAGATAGAAGACGGCCGCCACCCCGATGAGGGTCCACCCTAGTTTTCTCTTCCCCGTCATCACACCGAAAGCGTAAAAAAATGCTACGGGCAACAGTCCCATGGCAATCGTTTCCACAAGATTGGAGAACGCCGTGGGATTTTCGAGGGGATTCGCGCTGTTGACATTGGTCACCCCGCCGCCATTTTGTCCCAGATGCTCAATCGCTTCCCATGTAGCCATGGGACCCCGGGGCACCACTTGCGTCTGGCCGGTGATCGTGTGGATATGAAGATACGGGCCCAGAGACTGCGGCACACCCTGTCCGACCAGCACCAACGCAACGATAATGGCCAATGGCAACAGCAGCCGTGTCACAACCAGCGTCAAGTCCACAAAGAAATTCCCCATTTTTCTCCCGGACAGCATTCTCAAAAAGGCCATGGCCGCCGCTGCCCCCGTGGCCGGCGTGACAAATTGAAGGTAGGACAGCACTGCAAATTGCGAGAAATAGGACATGGTCAATTCGCCGGAATAGGCCTGCCAGTTGGTATTGGTCGTGAAACTGGCTGCGGTGTTGAACGCCAGCCGGGGGCTGATATCTTTGAGATGGGCGGGGTTAAAGGGCAAAGCGCCCTGAACTCTCAGCAGCGCATACGCCCCGAGCATCCATGCCAGATTGGTGAGCACCAGCGCGAGTCCATACTGTTTGGCTGTCATGGTGCTGTCGCGGCTGAGTCCCATCCAGTGGAATATGGCATTCTCCACCGGACGCAGGGGCTTGTCGAGCACAGTGGGCTGAAAGGTGAAGACTTTGGCAATATAGGTGCCCAGAGGTTTAACGGTGAGAGCAAATACCGCAATCACCACAAGCCATGTGACAGCCGTTTGGATCGACAACGATTTCCCTCCTCATTATGCCATTATTCGCAATATGCGGGCACGGAGTTAAAATTTCTCAGGATGGACAATCACATAAACCAGGTAAATCATGACGAGAATGGAGATGCCAAGCAATATCCAGTCCATACAGTCCTCCTAGGCGCAACACACCGTCCGCGCTACGACAGCCGGCTGAGCGAGTGAAACAACCCCGTCAGCGCGGCAAACAACACAAGGATGAGCCCTACCATTTCCGCGTCTGCCATATGGTCGCTCCCCTTCCAGATACAGGTTCCTTCAGCGTCACTAGTATATCAAGGCTCCCACAAATAAATCCGTAAAAAGCTGCTCCGGAATGGAAAAAACGCATAAAAAGACACCACTCCAGTTTAATGCTATAGTCAATATACATCGATATTGAGCTAGAGAGGTTAGAGATGCCACCATCCATCGACCACCATGATTCGAATAGATCTCCCGTTAAGCCATGGCGGTGGATCGCCACCATAATGGCCATGGCGGGAGTGGGCGGCGCCATGGTGCTCTTTCATTATGCCGCGGCCCCGTACCTTCCCCAGGGCTGGCACGATTTAGCTTTGGCCGTGATTCTGATCATCGGTACGGGCTTCTTTTCCTATTTCGTCTTTGGCATTTTGTCCCAGCAGCAAAAGGCGGTGACTCTTGCCAACCAGCGCCTTGAGCGCCAGCGCGACGGCTTGACGGCCTTGCGGGAAGCCTCGTATGCGATGACCACGGTGGGCGACTGGCACGACATTGTGCAAAACGTCGTGGATGTAGCCCGCAAACTGACCGGGGCCCGCTACGCTGCGCTCGCTGTTCTGGAAGTAGATGATTCCTATACCATCAGCCAATTCTTCACCTCCGGCATCAGCGCGGAAGAAATGGCAACCATGGGGCCTTTTCCTACAGGACGGGGTCTATTGGGCGAAGTGATCCGCCACCGCCGTCCCATCCGGCTGAAGAGGCTGCAAGACCATCCCGCGTCTGTTGGGTTTCCACCTAATCACCCGAAAATGGAGAGTTTTCTGGGATTGCCTTTGCTCTATCAAAATCAAGTGATGGGCCATCTCTACCTCACTGAAAAAGAGGGCGGGTTTACCACGGACGATCAAGCTATCGTGGAACTTTTTGCCCGCCAGGCGGCCGCCGTGATTGCCAATGCCCGCTTCTACCAGGACAGGGAATCGTTCGCCACGCTGAAGGAGCGGGAGCGGATTGGCCGCGACCTGCACGACGGCGTTCTGCAGACCCTGTACGGCACGACCCTGTCTATCGACAATCTGGTGGACTCTGTCGAAACCCTCGACGCTTTCACGACCAAGGAACTGGTGCGCATTAGCGAAACACTGGGGCTGCTGATGACGGAGATCAGATTTTTCATTCAGAGCTTGGAGTCCACCTCGATCGATTTCAAAATTGCTCTTACGGATATGTTGCGGAGACAGGGACCAATGGATGATATCGCGATGGAGTTCGACGACACCCAATACCTTGACCTCCACCCTGAACGCATTCACGATCTTCTCCTCAGCATCCAGGAAGCGGTCTCCAACGCCCGCAGCCACGGCCATGCCAGCCATATTTTGGTCCACTGGCACAGCACCAGTGAGTGTTATCAGGTGCAGGTCACTGACGACGGCGAGGGCTTTGTCCCCCAACCAGACGCCACCCACACGCACTTCGGCGTCCGCAACATCTCCAAGCGCATGGACAAGTGGAATGGGAGCATGGACATCCAGAGCCGGCTGCATGAGGGAACCACTGTCACCCTGACAGCGCCCTGGCTATAATAAGTGTGAGACTCGATGCTAAGGAGGGCCAAATGATGGCCGAAGACAATGCCATACGGGTAGCTATTGTAGACGACCACGAAGTCGTGCGCATCGGTCTGCGCAACATGATTGAACGGCAGTCCGATATGATTATGGCCCAAGAATGGGAAACTGGCCAGGAAGCCGTCGACCACATTCCAGACAATGTGGATGTGGTGGTGCTTGATGTCCGGTTGCCTGATATCAACGGCATGGAAGTTTGCAGGAAATTGAAAGAACAAGATCCCCACCTGCGCATTATCATGCTGACATCGTTCGGCAGCCAGGACTTGGTGGTCGACGCCGTCAATGCCGGGGCCTCAGGATATCTTCTCAAAGAGTCGCGCGGGAGGGCTGTGATTGACGGAATCCGCACAGTGGCCCAAGGAGGAGCGCTGTTTGGCCCCGAAGTCACGTCGCAGCTGCTCGACCGGCTGAGAAACCCCAAGGTGTCTGAAGACGCAGTGGAAACCCTGACGGCTCAAGAAAAGAAAGTGCTGGAGCTAATTGCACAAGGACGCACCAACAAAGAAATCGGCCAGCTGATCTTTCTGAGCGACAAAACTGTCAAGCATTATGTCAGCAATATTCTCAGCAAATTAGGCTATACCCGGCGTTCTGAAGCCGCAGCCCATTTCGCCCGCTACCATTCGCCGGATTACAATGAGGAAAACTAACTAATTCTATTGACGAAATACGGTCTATTCTTTATTCTTTTAATCAATTGCAAACCTCTTATGGAGAGCGGCGGAGGGACTGGCCCGATGATGCCCGGCAACCGGCCAAATGGTCATGGTGCCAATTCCTGCAGCGCACGCTGAGAAATGAGAGGCCGACACCAGAAGAGCCGGCTCTTACTGGTGTTTTTTTGCGTTATCCCGGAAGGAGGATTTATCTTAATGGATAAGCACGATCACTGGCAATTCGAAACCACCGCGGTACGGGGGGGCTACTCACCCGACACCGCAACCTCTGCGGTAGCCGCCCCGATTTATCAGACGGTCGGGTACGCTTTCAAAGATAGCGGTCATGCGGCCCGCCTGTTTAATCTCGACGAGCCAGGCAATATTTATACGCGCATCATGAATCCCACCACAGATGTTTTGGAACAGCGGGTCGCTGCTCTCGAAGGAGGGTATGCCGCTGTGGCATTTTCATCGGGAATGGCCGCCATTACGGCCGCTGTGTTGAACTTATGCCGTGCGGGAGACGAAATTATTGCCTCAACGTCACTGTATGGCGGGACTTGGACGCTCTTTTCCTCAACGATTCAGGACTTCGGCATCACCGTGCATTTCGTAGCGGACGCAGACCTGCCCGAGGCTCATGCCCTCATCAATGACCGGACCCGTGGGGTTTTCGTCGAGTCCATTGGGAATCCGCGGCTTAACGTCACAGATATCGCTGCGTGGGCCGAATTTGCGCACCAGCACGGGATCCCTCTGCTGGTGGACAATACGTTTGCCACCGCGTACCTGGAGCAGCCCCTTCACCACGGAGCCGATATCGTCATTCACTCCCTGACAAAATGGATGGGTGGCCACGGAACGTCTCTAGGAGGAATTGTGGTAGACTCCGGGACATTTGACTACAATACTGACAAATTTCCCCAATTTTCCCAGCCGGACGCGAGTTACCACGGAATCGTATTTGGCCAGCAGCAAGGAGCCTATGCGCTGCGCCTGCGGGTTAAGACCCTGCGCGATACAGGCGCCGCACTGGCACCTTTCAATGCCTTCCTGATTTTGCTAGGGTTGGAAACGCTAGCTCTGCGCATGAAAGAGGCCTGCGGGACAGCCGGGCGGCTAGCAGCGCGGCTGTCCCGCCACCCCCGTGTCAGTTGGGTCAACTACCCGGGCCTGGAAGGAGATGGCGCTCACCAGCTCGCGGCCACATACCTGCGCAGCAATCTTTACGGCACCATGCTCAATTTCGGGATCAAAGGCGGGCGTCCGCAAGCGGAAGAGGTCATGAACCGCTTGAAACTATGGCTCATTGTCGCCAATGTGGGGGATGCTCGCTCGATGGCCATCCACCCTGCGTCCACCACGCACCAGCAGCTAAGCGCTCAGGAACAGGAACTGGCCGGAGCTGGAGGTGACTTGATCCGGTTGTCTGTCGGTTTGGAAAACGCGGAAGACCTGTGGGCGGACCTGGAGCAGGCTCTCGGTGGACCGGGCTAAGATTAGCCCCGAACAATTGCCTGCCTGAAGAGCCCGAGACGAATAATCCGGGGAGGGAACCGGTCCCTGCCCGACTCCCTCCCCCCTCCCACCGGTGTGGCCTTGTAGTCTAAAAGGCCACACTGTCTTTAGGGGGCGACGGCTGACACTGCCGCAGCCGCACCTTCTCCGTTTTATACCAGGCCCCATGGCCGCAAAGTTTTATAAGGAGGAAGATCCCCCCCGTGGACCTTGGCTGGCCACGGGGGGCTTGGCGCCTGCCTATAACAAGGCATTGACGAGGACCCGCGGCGAGACGGCCCGCGGCGCTACCCGGACGCACCGGCTTCTTCTGGCCACCCGTGCAGGACGGAGAACCATTAGGGCGTAGGGGCCACAGTGCGCCTGCAAGGCGACCGCAAGCCGTTCTCTTGCCGCTAAAACCCTCAGCAGGCGCTCGCTGTAAATGCGGCCATTAGGGTTTATGCTGGAAATCTCCACGGCAAACAGTTTCGCCCACAGCGTGTCATCGTCCAAAGAGGAGACCAGGCAGATGGAGCCGCCATGAGCCAAAGAACTTCGCATGGTCTTCAGCAGTTGGCGCACTTGGGACGAAGTAAAGTCCTCAATGAAGCGCACTGCGCTTATCACCCCGAATTTCCCTCGGGGCAGACCCTTTAGGGCGTCTCCCGCGTACAGCGTCAGCCCCGGCACAGCTTGAGAACGCATCCGCGAAATGACCGGTGGCGTGTCCATCACCGTGACTTGCACCCCGGAGCGGGCGAGCGTACCCGCCAGTTCTGCGGTGCCTCCGCCGATATCCAGCCACCGGCAGCCCGCCTGGGGGTGCATCACTGACATGACGAAGTTATTGATAGCAGCCCCCGAGGAAGACAGCCGCTCGTCGTCCGCGTCGCGCTTCCATGAAGCGAGGTGCTCCGCGCGCGGTGTGCTGAGGGTAACCCAGCGGCGCACGGCATCCATACGGTTGACCATCTCGGCGGAAGGCGCTCCCCGCTCCCACCGCCAGCGCCCAGCTGCGTCTTTTTGCACAAGCCCTGCTGTCCCCAGCACTTCTACAATAGCTTTCGCCGGAAAGCGGCATTGTTCCCCCAGCCGTCCGACTGCACTGTCGTCCGCGCCGTCTGCCAGCAGCGCATGCAGTCCCGTGGCCACTGCCGTGTAAATCACTGCCTCCATATAAAATTCCTGGCCAAGCAACGCCCAGTCCACATCCATTGTTTTGCCCACCTCGCACCTTTTAGTCGGGTTGCGTTTCCCACCATACGCTCCCCCATCCTAAAAGTGCTTAGCTTCTCGGGTGTTTCTTTTTGGGCATTGTTCCACCTCCTGCCAAACCTTTCTATCTATCGAATAATACTGAGGACTCCAGCGACAGCCAGAAGCTTGAGAGCTAAATCTCGCCTGGTCAAGGGCCATGGGCCTCCGTGCAGAGGCGTCGTGTAAGTGATGGCCAGGGCCACTGCTGCGACGGCAATCCACGGCACAAACACAGAGGAAATCCACATTGCCGCTCCCAAGGCAACCGCCATGGCAACGGCTTCATAGCCCGTGATGATTTGCAGCGGCGATCGGTGGCGCTGGAGCCACCAATAGGCTGGGGTCGTGCGTTTTCTGGGGTGCGCATTCCAGTCCGCCTCCATATCCGCCAGGTGATGCTGCATGACAGACGCCACGCAATAGATGCCATAGATCGCAGCGCCCACATATATCTGGGCCGACATGCTGGCATTTTTAGCTATGGCGCCCAAGAGGACACCAGACGCCATCGTCGGAAACAAAGCGCCCCACTCTCCGGCAAACGGCCGGTAAGAAAAGCGCAGAGGAGGCAAACTGTAAGAGACAGCGCCGAATAATCCCAGTCCGGCCCATAGCAAGACTCCCCATCCCCTGACGGTAAAAATGTACCAGGAAATTGCTGCATAAATGAAGCTTCCCACGATCACCAACATCCAAATCTGCCGTACACCCAAGAGACCCTGCGCTAGTACCCTTGACCCTCCAGAGATGATGCCTGTAGTCTCCTTATCGGTGCCTGAATCCCAGTCATACAAGTCATTGAGCCCATGAGTCACCACTCCTTGCAAAATCATGGCAGCCAACAGGGTCAGGCCCAATACCAGACCCATGGCTTTGGCTGCAGAATGTGTCTGCAGCAGAAATCCCATAAACACCGTAGGCACACTCCAGATTGCCAGAGGCAATGGCCTTGCCAATTTCCATACTCCGCGCCACTTCACCCTATGGCTCCTCTCCATGCCTGCGGTTAAGGACAGCGGCCCCAACCTCCCGCCCCGTCAAGCGCGGGTAAAAGCCGTCAATTGCGACTATGTGGAACATTATGGGCGATCTGCGGCAGGGCCGCTAGGCCCATTACAAGGTTCCGCCCGTGCCCGCTTAACATTAAGCGAACCACAGCAGTCATCTTGGATGGGTCTGTATAACCTGGGGCACGCCAAGACCCATCATGGAATCCGTGCGGTAACCCCTGGGGTTTTTCAGCGTTATAGACATAGAGCAGTGTGATTTTGAGTACATGGAGGCCGGTCGATGAAATCATTGGGAACTGTCACGGTTTTAACAGCCCTGTGCGCCGCGTTGGCTGGTTGCGGCTCAGTTCCGAGCCCATCAGCAGCACCACCGCTGGGTTCATCCCCGGGCCGCAGCCAGGGGCCTGCTACGGCCAGACGCGCCGAACCAGTTACTCCCCGGGCGCAGCAGGTCTCAGCGTCTATGGCGGATGCCACCACGATGTCCGTGATACATTTTGTCTCAAAGAGCCGCGGGTGGCTGGCTGGCAACGGGCGGATTTGGATGACCACCGACGGAGGCGCTCAGTGGAACCAAGTGTATCAAGGGTCAGCCAACTTCCACGGCATTCAGTTCGTCAATCCCCGGACAGGATGGGCGTGGAGTGACCGGACCCTGACCGCCACCACGGATGGAGGAAAAATCTGGCACCAGCAATACCGCGGTGTCCAGCCGATTATCTCGTTCAGCATGATTTCTCAGCGCACAGGATATGCAATCCTGAGCACGCCATCCGCGCCTTTTTCGCCAGGCGGACCTGGTAATGCACTCTATGTCACCAACGACGGCGGGGAAAAATGGCAGGTTTTAGGCACGCCGTTTCACCCGATGGCCATTGCCTTTGCCAACTCTCAAGACGGCTGGGCTGTGGGAGACAGCCAAATTTGGCGCACCACAGACGCCGGAAGAGAATGGATGCCCGTCTACCTATACGGCACGACCCTACCCATGCGCGCAGAGCTCCGCCTTGCAGGCAATGACACCGTATGGGTGCTGTTGCAAGGAGCATCCGGCATGAGCCAGACATCTTACACAGTTCTTCACTACAGTCCTGCCCATGGCTGGCGTGTGGCGGCAGCAAAGTCTACTGCCGGAGCTGGCCCTGCCCCCGACGCTCCCGCAACAGCTCCCGGGGCTCCTGGATTGGCCCCGGGTCCCCTCGCGGTCGTCAATGCGACTACGGCCTTTTTGGCTGGCGAAAGTTCAGCGGTGAACCTCGGGGCTACGGCCGTCTGGCGGACACAGAGCGGCGGAGCCCAGTGGACTGCCTACCCAACCATTTACGGTGTGAACGGAACACCCGGACCCGAGTCCCTAAGTTTTGTCAGCGCCAAACAAGGCTGGCTGGTCTCGGGGCTCAATGCCACTCAAGTCTTTGAAACCACCACGGGCGGCGCCAGCTGGCACCAAGTCTTTCCCCCCTCGCCCGCTCCCATGCGGGGCGTAAGTTTTGTCAGCCCCTCAACGGGATACGGACTCGGCGAACCCGGGCATCCCAACGCCGTGATGATGACACGTGACGGGGGACAGCGGTGGTCCCCCCTGAGCGCCGTTCCGGCGTCTCACGACTGGCAATTTGATACACCGGGGTCGACCATAGTGTTTACCCATTCTGAAACAGGATGGCTGGTCCGCAACAACCATCTGTGGCACACGGCAGACGGCGGGAAAAAATGGAAGCCAATACCGCTTCCCAAATGGACTGCCGAGGATGCGGTAAATGCGGTGTCATTCGTCGGAGGTGACGGTGTGGTTGGATCCCCATCATCAGACACCTGCTGGTGGACAGTCAATGCCGGCCAGACATGGAACCGCGCACAGCGCGAGAATTCGTCCCAAGCCTTGGCGGACGTCAACCGTGTCATCAATCTAGAAGCCAACCAGATAGGACAAAATCTGTTGGCTGCCGGCTCGTCGGGCCCGGTATACTGGACCGTCTTTGAAAATGAAACATGGGCCATCACGACCAACGGCGGCACCGAGTGGACCGAGCATACCCTTCCCGCGACTGTTCAGGGCGGGATCGGCACACTAGATTTCCTCAATGTCGAAGATGGCTGGTTAGAAAGCGGAATGGGACAACTGTTCTTTACCCATGATTCCGGGGTGAATTGGCTATCCTTGCCGTGACTTGCCCTTCGGAAACCCATGGCGAGCCGCGACGAGCACGCACCGGCAACCCTCCTCCCAAGAAGCTCCCCCATCCTTCAACGTCAAGAGATCAAGAGCTACTTGGGATGTCAGTGACTGAATCGCAACGGTAGGAAGCCGCTTCCCGCGACAGGCTCCTGGCCATAGCGGTTCGCCCGACTTTCGCTTGGCAACAGTACTCGGTCCGAGAAGCCCGCCCGTGCCGACCTCGGGGGATCGGTACCGATCCCCAACATCCGGCCAGCAGAAATGAATCCCGGTCCGCACATCCGAGTGCGGCCGGGGCCGGACAGCAAGACCAGGCGAAATTCACGGAGTTGGAATTGGCGGTGATGATAAGGCAATGAACTCTCCCGCCACCTAACCCTGCCGGGTTGAGGTGGGGGTTTCTCGGATCACTCCGAGAGGTTCCTGGTTCCGCGACTTGTGCGTGGAAGCCGTAGGCTT
>DAIDDL010000048.1 GCA_027309085.1 Sulfobacillus sp. | reverse complement strand
CGGAACCAGGAACCTCTCGGAGTGATCCGAGAAACCCCCACCTCAACCCGACAGGGTTAGGTGGCGGGAGAGTTCATCGCAGACCGCATGGCGTACCGGTAATCCGGAACATCCACCTCATCGAGCGTTCTGGGCACATAGCTCAGAGGGTTGACGATGGTTTGTCCGTCCCAGTGCCAGGTTAGATTGGGCACACCAGAAAAGTCTGTGGCTCCTGCCTTGATATGTTGAACGAGGCTCAGCAGGGGAGGTTCCGTGGAGTCTCCCCTCATCACGAAGTCAATGGCGCTGTATTCCATCAGTTCCTTATGAAAATACGTGGAGGAGAGGCCGCCAAATATGACAGGAACATCCGGATGGTGCTGCTTGACCAATTTTGCAATTTCGACGCCGCCGTGGGCGTGCGGCATCCAGTGCAAATCGATGCCAAAGGCTCTGGCATGGAGTCCTTTAATTTTTTCTCCACATCAAAACGCGGGTCTGCCACCATGCGGTTTGCCAGATTGACGATGAGTACGGTGTACCCATATCTTTCGAGATACCCCGCCATGCTGGTGAATCCCACAGGATACATCTCAACCACCGCGGTTGACGGGATGACGTCGGCTACAGGACCGGTTAACTGCACGGTCTTTCGAAAATCATACACACTGGGGGCGTGTAGCAGCACCAAGTCATAGGTCATAAAGGGCTGCTCCTTTCACCGGAAAATTTGCTGTAGCATCCTTGCTTGGAATGATTATTCGGCGTCAGACCATCTTGCAGCATCGGGTTCCGGCTCTGTCTTAAGCCGGGGCCACATTGGTGGGGACGAAGAGCACAGGACACGACGCGTGGGCGAAGACATACCGAGCTGCGCTGCCCATCCAGAAATCCGCGGGCCCGCTCCTGTGTTTTTTCCCCATGATCAGCATTCCCGCACGGGCCTGTTGGACATATTCAATGAGCACCGGGCCGGGGTTCCCTTCCAGCATGGTGGTTTCCACATGAAATTTGTCGGGAACCAGGAGAGATTCGGCAGTGTGGTGCTGACGGTGCCAAAAAAGCTTGTCCGTCTCTTCGACTTGATCCGCCCGCTGCTTTTCAGGGATGACCGTCACTAGATGGACAACGGCCCCTGGGCTGACAAACTGATTAATCCACTGCGCTCCCCGAAAGGCCGTGACTGACCCATCAATAGCCCACACAACAGGCCCGGCATTCAAATGCGGCTCCTGGCTCTTCACTGCTGAGGCTTTGACCCCTGTCAACACCACCACCAAATCCCCTAGCCAGTGGTGAATGAAGAGCCGCTTAACACCCAGACGCTCCGCTTCACTGCGGAGTTCCTCTGTGGTGGGCGCATGCTGCAGCGAGACACCCAGCCACTGATATGGCGTCAGAGCCTCATTGGAAATATTTGCCGTGATGGCGTCAAGTCCGCTGCGTGCCAAAGAACCCAATGACGTCACTGGCTGCACCATCTCCAAAATCGTGAGTTCCCCACCCACTTTCAGCACCCGGATCATCTCCCTAAGTCCTTGCGTCCAGTCCGTCATGTTTCGCAAGGAAAACTGGGCGGTGATCCGGTCAAATTCGTGGTCGTCAAAGGGCAAGTGCTCCCCCGAACCCAGCACCCAGTCAATGGGCGCACTGTCTGGATCAAGTTCAGCGTTCCTGCCTACCGTAAGCATGGCTTCGGCCGGATCCAGCCCAACCACCGCGGCCTGCGGCCCGGCCCGTTTGGCGATAATGCGCGTAGTCGTGCCCGTGCCGCAGCCGACATCCAAAATTTTCAGGCCAGGCCACAAGTTCATCCGGTCCACCGCGAAGTGGTGCCATGCCCGAATCCCTTCTCCGGACAGAAGATTGCTCCACCGGTCATAATTGGTCGCAATTTCATTAAACAGTTCTGGCGTCTCTCCCACGGCTGTTTCCCCCCTGCGTCGTCGATTCTTCCCGTGAGGAGCGCCATCTTGCTCTCCTCACCCCTGCTCTGGCCGGATGCTCTTCTTAAATGCGCCGAAACACTGCTGCCCGCTGTTTAAGAAGATATACGACCCACGCATTCAACTTTACGCCTGAGGATTTCAATCCCCTACCGCCGGATGACCCATGAGGCGGGGACCGTTTGTACCGTTTGTGCGCGCACACGATCAGCTGGGGCGCTGCAGCAGATTTTTGTGGAGGAATGCAGGAGTGGCCCGCCAGGCCACAGCAACCGGCACCGTTTCTTGGCACCAGCTGCCGATTTTCCAAATGGTGGGGTCCTAACTCCACTGCCCTCTCATGATTTCTCCCGCTTCCCTTGCTGGTGGGGAGAGCCAGAATGTGACCGGCCCGCAGCGGCCAGCGGAGTTCGGTGCTCGGAAACAGCCAGCCCAGCAATGACCAACGCACTAGCTGCGCCGTCTGCCACCGTGAATGGTTCGTGCAGGATCGCCGCGGCCAGTCCGTATCCAATAATAGGGGTCAGCAGCAGCCACATGCTCGCTTTAGCCGCTCCGCGCTGCAATAGATGAAACCACAGAAGCATGGCCCCAATCGATACTGCGCCCACGAGCCAAGCCAAAGATCCCCACCACGCCAGATTCCAATCCACCAAATGGCCACCAGATGCCAAAATGGCTACAGGGCCTAGAAATGCCGCACCGAACAGCAATTGCCAGGCATTGACCACCACGCCCGGCAGAGAAATATGGAGATGCTGAAAGTAGAGGCTTCCTGCTGCCATCGCTGCCATCCCCAGAACGATGAGTCCGATACCCCATAAGGGCGCCTGGGTCTTAACCGCCCCGCTCCAAGACCCCGCCAGAAGTCCCGCCGACGCCACAAAAAATCCAGTCCACTGTGTTCTGGTCACGGGAGTCTTGAGCCAGAAGCGACTGAAAATCAGAACCAGAAACGGGTTGGTGGCGACAAACAAATTGAACAGCCCAGCAGGCACGACAGTAAGCGCCACAAAGGATGCCCCAAGATACAAAGCGGTATTTAAAAAGCCCAGCAACGCCAATGCTTTCCACCAGCGACCGGGCCACAGCGGCCGGCGAAAGATGGCCAGACCCGCCAACAGCAACAGCCCGGCCCCCGCAAACCGGGCTGTCAGGAGGGTCAGGGGCGGCGCCGAACGCAGCCCGATCTTGGCCGCCACCGCGGCAGAGGACCACAACACTACGAATGCTACCGCTTCCAGTGATTCCATAGAGGACTCCCGTCTCTAAACACGTTTTTGTTGTCCCCCTGAGGCTGTCACCAGGGACATATCACCTGCACGGGCACGTCTAAGTCATGTAACCCGTCCCACCCACGATAATAATATAACCTATTGTGTTAGTACAAACGGTTATTCATGAATCAGAGGATCTTGATTGGAATCCCTCAATCCACGGTGATGCCCCGGCCACTCGCGTGCTGAACATCATGGAGCTGTGCTATGATGCTATCGGCCATTGTTAGGAGAACCTGATCAGGGAAAGGAAGGCGCAGACGTGGCACTGCCGGCATTCACAAATTTCGGTGGCTCCTTGCTTGCCAATTTTTTAAACACCGTCCGCATGGAGGGCTCCCACGTGCAAGACCTGCTGGATACGCCTACAGACGTTGAAAGGTGGTGCGCATGTATGGTGCGGACGGGCTGGCTTTCCGGCGAGCAATACCAGCGTCTGCAACTTGCTCCCCTGTTGCTGTCCCCCTTGCAGCAGTTCCGGTCGACCAGTCGTAACTTTCTGGCCGACCACTCCGATCCCGGTTCTCTCGGGTCATGGCTAACGGAGCAGTTGGCCAGCCGCCCCTTGACTTTCCAGATCCAAAATGAGGAGACCGCAGGATGGACATGCATGCCTTTGCCCGAACAGGGTGGCACTGACGGCATTATCACCTTGCTGGCCTACGACTGGATGCGATTGGGAGGGAGCAAGAGTCTGGACCGGCTAAAGCGATGTGAAAACCCGAACTGCCTGGCGTATTTTGTCAACGAGAGCGGGCGGCGGAAATGGTGCTCCATGGAAGGCTGTGGCAACCGCCAGAAGAGCCGCCGCCACTACCGCCGTCAACACAAATCCGGGGAAGGCGAGGGCCGGCCCCCAGTTTAACTCGAGTTTCGCCAATAGCAGAACGTGAAACCTGCGATCCGTTTCCCCGTAAGGGGTTTAGCCGCTGGCTAAGTGTATGGGTACGGCTCCGGATTCCTTGGGGACATAGCGGTCTAAATCAAACAATTTAAAGAGAGTGTTTGTTGGATCGTCGATGGCCTCGTGAGCACGCGTTGGATCGTCGTGCGGTTTATTTCGAGGTAGATTTCTTGAAGATCTTCGAGTTCCGTCTTCATCACGGCGGGACTCATGACCAACCCGGCTTGGCGTGCGGTCCGTTCCAGTAATTTGAGGACCAGCAAGGCGAGCACACAAATTCAGGCACAGACGCGAATTTTGCTATCCGTCCCATGGCGAATGGGCTGGATGCGGATCAAATCGGGCCCTTTCCATGGCTGAAAGGCACCCTCCACACCCGGTTTGTCATGATTGTAGGCGGTTAAAATCTCGTCGGCAGTCAGGTCGGTGGTAAACAACAGTCGTTTGCCGTGTTCCTGATATCGCGTCACCCGGGCGGCGCGATTGGCCCGCCAGACAGACCCCCACTAGTCTTGTTTCTGGGGTCCACGATACATGTTAGTCTGGCATGGGTTCTCGTTTGCGCCGAAATTTCAGGGGGATGTTGGTTACCATGGTGACGCTGAAAAGAATCACGAACAATCCCATGAATGTTCCGATCGATACGGATTCGTGCAGAAACAGCCATCCCCACAAAACGCCGAACACGGGTACCAGAAAGGTGACACCAAGGGTCTTGACGGGGCCGACCTGGCGTATAAGACGGAAGTACAGCAAATATCCCAATGATGTGGAGAGCACGGCCAGCCCGAGGACAGACCCGATCACGCTCGGCCCCGGCAGGCGATGTGGCAGAAAAAATACGGCCACGGGGGTCAAAAGGATTCCTGCCGCGAGTTGTTGGCCAACGGCCAAGGTGAGGGGCGTTTCACCGCGGAACCGTCGGGATGCGAAGACGCCGACAATGCCATAAAACAACGCAGCCGTCAACGAGAGACCGACAGCCCGGATCATATGCTCGGTGATTGGATGGGCATTCCACCCCACGAGTACCGCGACTCCCACGATCCCGAGCGCCAGCCCTCCGAGTTTCCTCGGTGTTAAGGGATCATGGGTCCATCCATAGGCCACGAGGGCTGTGAACAATGGGGTCGTGGCATTCAGAATGGCCGCCCACGAGGCATCGAGACTCAATTCGGCCGCGGCGATCAGGGAGAAGGGAATCGCCGCATTTAACGCGCCCAGCAATAGATAGGCTTTCCATTGATGGAGGATCCGGAGACGGTGACGTAAAACCCCAGCGACTAGGAGTAGAACCAGATCAGCAATCAGAACACGGAGATCGATAAGCACGACGGGGCAGAGAACCGCAGACGCCACGCGCATGAAAAGAAAGGATGCGCCCCACAAGGAAGCCAACAGAACTAATAAACCGCCATCTTTCGGTGCAAAAAATATTCCCCCCTCGCTCTTTCCCGATGATCTTGTGTTCAGCATACGACCCGATATAGAATGAGTAAAATTCGTCTTTGTCATTAATCACATGAGGGGATACTCATGACGTGGACCCAACTGGCCGTGTTTTCCAAAGTCGTGGAAATGGGCAGTTTCACCAGAGCCGCCGAAGTTCTCCATATGAGCCAATCGGCAGTGAGTCATGCCATCGCCGGACTCGAGACGGAGTTCGGCGTGCCCCTGCTGATTCGCGACAGAAAGCACGGCATCGTGGTATCCGACTTTGGGCGGCGTGTCCTGGACCCCATGCGAGTCATCTTAAATCGGGTGGCGCAGATTGAACAAGAAGCGGCCGCCGCACAAGGGCTTGAAGCGGGAACCATTCGGGTCGGAAGCTTTCCCAGTACGTTCGCCCGACTGCTTCCAAAAATTGTAAGTGTCTTCGAGAAGCAACTGGCACCGATCAGGAGGTGACCGAATGGTTGCAGGATCGGGTCATCGATGTGGGATTTGCCGCCCAGAGCACCCCGGGCCCCGATATGATTCCCCTGACAAAGGACAAAATGGTGGCGGTTCTTCCGAAAGGCCATGTGCTGGGGGACAATGACATCGTATCCATCGGGTCGTTGGTCGACTATCCATTCATTATGTCCACGGGAGGCTGTGAACCCCTCATTGAGGAGTCGTTTGGGCGGTCTCAATGCCGCCCCTCCATCAAATTTGCGGTACGCGATATGGACACGATCTTGAATATGGTCGGCGAGGGGTTGGGTATCACTATTGTTCCAGATCTGTCATTGCCGGATACGACACCCCATATCCTGGTGAAAAACCTGCAACCGACGATGTGGCGATATTTAGGTCTCCGTTGCCCCTTTATCAACGAGGCGACATCCGCAACTCCTTTGTGGCGCTTGCCCAATCTCTATTTCATGGGGAACGGGCTTTATCATGAAAGAATCGGGGAGCCTTATCCCGAGAGATTGGTCCTATCCCGTGACATGCATCCCCAGATAAGTCAAGTAGCAGTAGCAGGGAAACGCACTGCATGTTTTGGGTTGCCCTTCCGGTAACGCAGGCCGCTCCTTTAGCGTTGTATTAGTGCTAAAGAAGATTTGAGAGAGGATCTGTAGCTATGAAACCGGTAGTCCAGTGGACCGCTCCCTTACTGCTTGCGGGATTCATGATGGGGTGCGGGACAGCGCCCCCAGCGCCGGCTGCACCCAAGGCAAGCCCAACTCCCACTGCCGAAAAGCTTCCCGCGGCTAACCATATTGTGCTGTCTCCTGACCAAGGGCCCCCGGGAACAGTAGTGACGGTCAGGGGTTATCTGCCTAGCGTGGCAGGGAATCCTAAGCTCCAAACCCTGACGGGCAATATTGTGCTGGGTTCCATGAGTCATGGCTTCACTGATCAGGCCGTACCGGTGTCGTGGTCCCAGGCGCACCCCGGATTTTTCACCATGACCTCCCGCATCCCGCTCACGGCCTGGCTAACTCCCACAGGATCCCACCCTCTTTCCACCGGCCCTGTCAGCCTGGGAATTCAGTGCATGGGCCAGCCAGTCCAAGGCTGCGCCTTAAAGGCGCCTTCCATTCATGCAGCCTTCGACATCACTGGGCCCATCGCTGCTGCGCCGCCCGTGCCGTTTCTGCACTTCAGCCCCGATCAGGCAAAAGCGGGAGACACCGTGCGCGTGACTGGATGGGCTCCACTAACCACCGTCATTGGTCAGCCTTTCGGTTACCAATTGGAATGGTCTCAAAATGGCTTAAATTCTTCCTACGGCCAGCTTGGCGGGATCAGGCAGCAACTCAACGGGGATCTTGACGGGACGTTCAAAGTGCCTGCGTCCATGCCGCCATGGGGCATTCTGGCTCCGGGCCAGGTGCACATAGGTCTGAGCTATATTTTCCTGGCGCCGCAACAATCCAAATTGGCCCCCATCCACAATGGCAAAGGGGCCGGGGAGATCCTGTTGGCCCCGACATCGTTTCACTACGAATCTTCGGCAAAGTGGTCCAATTTCAGTTTTGCCCCCTCGGAGATTGACAGCAACGCCAACGCTCTCTCATTTGGGGCGCCGACGCCGATTGCCGTCTCGGGGCAGGAAATCCTGACCCAAAGCGCTTACCAGGGACCGCTGTGGCAGTCCACCAACGGCGGTTCCACTTGGCGCGCCCTGTCCCTCCATGCGCTGGCCCCCTTAACCAGCGCCGCCGGATTTCCCTCTCTGTGGTCAAATGGTCAAACCGCGCCGCAGGCCACGTCCATAACCCTGGATCCTTCTTACCCGCACAGTTTGTTCGTAGCTGTCAGCGGGGTCTTGAAGAAGTACGGGGAAGCCCCGCCTATTTATAATCTGCCTTCCTATTCCAGCAATGATGGGGCCACCTGGCACGTTGTGCCGGCGCCTTCCGGAATGAATCTGGGTGATTTCGGCGGATTTGTCCGAAACCAGCACGGAGTTTTCGCCTATTTTGCCCACAACGGAGTGACAACCACCGAACAAACTTCTGACGGCGGCCAGAGCTGGAAGACCCTGCCCCTTACGCAGGCTGCCCCCAATACTTCCCTCACTTGGGGACCGGTCCCCAACCAGAACAACGGCCAGATGGGCGGCTTCGTTCCCCAGCCTGTTTTGTACAAGAATGCGGGCGAAAAGTGGATGTCCACGGCTACTGTGGGGCTCTTGCAAGGACCCAGCAATATCGCTCTGCTATCCCACGGGCAGGCGCTTTTGATCTCCAGCAGTTCCCCTTATCCCGTAGAGCTTAGCACGTCAGGCGGGGCTCGCTGGCAGTACGTGAGCATTCCCACCCCGCCCCACGCCACCACCCAGCAAAGCCCCTATCAGACTCTTCAGATTCTCCCGAACGGCTCCCTTTTGGCCATGGTTATCCAGAATACGGGGAGCGGCTGGTTCCTCCTGCCGCCCAAGGCCACCCAGTGGCAAGCCGTGCCCTCGTCAGTGCTGCCAACAGACGTCAGCGTCACGGCAGGGCACAATGGGCTGTGGTGGAACAGCAGCAATGCGCAAGATGTCAGCGAGCCGCCCAAACTTCACCACGTGCTCGACAGCCAGCTATGAGGCACATTGAGCCCCATGAGAAAACCGGAAGGCAACCTTCGAGTGCTTTCCGGTTTTTCCTGTCAGTCGCCACGGCCTGCGGCGCTGCCACCATCCATTTACTTGCACTGCACTGTTGAGGAGACCGTCGGTGCCATAGCCGAAGTGGTACATGAGCGCAAAGACCGGTGTCTCCAACTGTCAGAGCATCTCCATCCGCTCCCCGGCGCTTGACAGGGGACACCGCATCTCGGCGCTGCAAACGGAGTACTCGTCGTGAAACCGGAATCCACCTCCCCCACAATAGACGAACTGGGCATCGGATTTGTGGCCTATGGCACAGTTGGTCGAGAATTCTTGACAGGCGCCATCCTCATACGAGTACGGTCAATCGCTACAAGGATTGGTTGGGATTCTTCCGATCGAGCCCCATCAACACGACCTGGTCAGGGGTCAAAAATCACTCCGTGGCTGGAACCGGACAGCACCACACGGCCATCCTGATTCATACATTCCCACAGTATTTCCACATGAAGCCGGTCCGCTTTCTTCCGCTCAACTTTTTTCACCGTCACCACTGCTGTCACCGTGTCTCCCACATAGACCGGACGGTGAAAGTCAAAGACCATTTCACGGGCCACATAATTGAGATCTCCCCCGATTTTAGTGGGAAGAGTCGCCGTTAACAGTCCCTGAATCATTGTCTTACCGAGCTCGTCAGGAACGATGTGATGCATTCCCCGGTCCCCGGATAACTGGGTGAACTGCTCCAAGTCCTGATCCGTAAAGCTACGTTGCCACCGAAACTCCTGCCCTGCCTGAATCACGAAATCCCCCCCTAAATCTTCTCCGTTGTTCTTTAAATGCTCCTCCGTTCACACCCCAGCCTCTGCACCCCGACATCCCTATTCCCCTCGCAGGGCCTGAGTGAAATCTTCGATGAGGTCGCCGCTGGACTCGATGCCGACGGAAATCCTGACCACGCTGTCGTCAATCCCCACGCGGGCTTTCTCATCCGCAGGGCCAGTGTGCGGCCGCCCCTCAACGCCAGCCACGCCGCAAACGGATCGGGGGTAAAGTCAGCCGAATCCACGACCGCGGCTGCCCTGGCAATGAGGTCTTTGGAACCCACCGCGGCGCCAAGAATCAAGTCGCTGTGCCCCCCAATGAATTTCGTTACGGAATGCACAACCAGGTCGGCTCCCCAACTAAGCGGAGTAGCATGAAACGGGGTGGCAAAGGTGTTATCCACCAGCACCCGCACACCATGCCGGTGAGCCATGGCGATAATGCGGTCAAGTTCACACGCCCGTCCCAGGGGATTCGATATGGTCTCCACAACCAGCACCGCAGGCGTGCCGGCGAGAGCCTCTCGGACGGCCGCCAGATCATGCGTGTCCACCCACTGCATCTGATACCCCATCGGAGCCAGTATAGTGCGGGCGATTCCTACCGTTCCCCCATAAATTTCCTGTGCCAACAGGATGCGGCCAGGACGGGGAAGCAGGGTGAGAATTCCGGCCATTAGCGCCGCCGTTCCCGAAGAGGTGACCACTCCTGCCTCGGCGCCTTCAAGCCCAGCTGCAAACTGAGCCAGGGCATCTGTATTGGGATTGCCGCCTCTGGTGTAAGAATAGCCTTCCCGCTTTCCTGCGAGCAACTGGTCCACTTCATCGACATCGGCAAAGGTGTAGGCAGACGTTTGGTAGATGGGAAAAGAGGCAGCGTTCGGCGGAGTGCGAATAGTTGTAGGCTCGACAACTTGCGTGTAAATATCCATACGTATCTCTCTCCTAAGACAGCATGTTTACGGGGGGAGGCTCGTAAGAGGCGCCCCGCCCTATGGCGAATTACTTAGCAGTTTTCTCTGCCCAAGAGACACAAACCGGATCCGTGCTAAAATCATCCAGAATGCTTTCCGAATTATGGGCACAGCATTTGGGGAAACGCCGCCCAGCTCGAATACTCAGGGCATATGAACCAGTCAAGCGCCTTGCCAGTCCTCACTTCCCGGCATTTTCTCATCATCTGAAAATTTGTGTCTTGTAATGGCAAAAGCCATTTGTATAATGAAGCCAGAACCATTAGCGATTTTGTTCTCTTCAGATATTTGTGGCTGAGTATAAAGAAAGAGGTGCCAGATGGCGAATTCATGGACCATTCACAGCCTGTCCCGTGGATTGCGCCTTCTGGATATCATTGCCCAGCAATCCGGGGGAATCACAGTAAAATGGCTGAGCGCCGCGTCAGATATCCCTCTTGGCACGTGCTACCATCTTGTTAAGACCCTCGTTGAAGAAGGTTACGTGGAGAAGGACAAGACCAGCCAGCTGTACAAGCTCTCTTACAAAATCGCGTACCTGCATAACCAGATGCGACCGGATTTCTCAGTGCCGGCCCCCCTAAAAATCATTTCCCAGGACATAGTCACGGCGCTTCAGGAAACAACCTATGTCGCACGGTGGGAGCACGGCGAAGTCATTATCCAGCACATCACAGAAGGCAATCAAGCAGTCAAGGTGCGGACCCTTTATGTGGGCTACCGGGAACACGCATTTGTGCATGCTTTGGGCAAGACAATCCTCGCCCACCTCCCCTCCCGGGATTTGATCAGTTACCGCCGCCTGCACCCGCCGTCCCCGCGCACAGCCCATTCCCGGGTAGACCCAGAGCACATGGAACGTGAACTCCGGCTCACTAGGGAGCGCGGGTACAGTTGCGATCTTCAGGAATGGGAACTAGGCGTCTGCTGTGTGGCCGCTCCCATTTTCCAGTACGATGGGCAGATCTGGGGCGCAGTTGCCGTCTCCATGCCGGAAAGCCGCTACGACCCGGCAACCCTCAACGTGCCCCGCTATATTCAGGGCCAAGCCCGCCTGATGTCGGAGCACCTGGGCTTTCCATCCTCTGGCAACGCTCAGCAGCGCGCGGACAGTCATTAGCAGGCGCAAACATTTTTCCCGGAATAAAAAGATCACGGGCGTCAGAGACGCTCTAGCCAGTTCATGAGTCAAAGGAGGCCCATTTTATGGATTCATACGCCGACATGTACCGCATGATGTGCCTGATTCGGTTCTATGAGAACCGGATGGCAGAAGTCTATGCCGAAGGAAAAAGCCCTCTGTTCAGTATCGCCGCCGGTCCGGTCCCTGGTGAAATGCACCTGGCCGCAGGGCAAGAGCCAGTAGCCGTCGGGGTCATACGCCACCTTCGCCGTGATGATGTGGTGACAGCGCCTCACAGGCCCCATCACTTTGCTATCGCCAAGGGGATTGACCTGCGCCGCATGACCGCAGAAATTTTTGGCCGCACCGCAGGGCTGTCCCACGGCAAGGGAGGACACATGCACCTTTTTGACCCCGCTGTGCATTTCAGCTGCTCTGGGATTGTCGGCGCCGGGTTCCCCCCTGCCGTAGGCGCAGCGTTCGCTTTCCGCCGCCAGCACCGCGACAGCGTCGCAGTGGCATTTGCGGGCGAAGGCGCCGCCAACCAAGGCACCTTCCATGAGAGTCTGAATCTGGCAGCTTTATGGAAAGCGCCTGTCATTTTCGTGATTGAGGACAATCACTATGCCATTTCCGTGCCGAAAGAGCAGTCGACCGCCATTGCCAACAACAGCGACCGCGCACAGGCTTACGGGATTCCCGGAGTTTTTGTCCGCGGAAACGACGTGCTCGCCGTCTCAGAGGCGGCAAGCGAGGCTGTGGCCCGGGCCCGCGCCGGAAAGGGGCCGACTCTTTTGGAGATTGAGACGACGAGATTCTACGGGCATTTCCAAGGGGATGCGGAAACCTATCTGGGCGCGGAAGAAAAGGAGAAGTGGCGCCAAAGCGACCCCATTCCCCAATTTCGCGACTATCTTCTCGCCCATCATCTCCTCACTCCGGACGATGATGCCGCTATTCAAACTGAAGTGGCTGAACTGGTCGAGGACGCCATTGCCTACGCACGCCAGTCACCCGAGCCGCAACCGGCCGACGCCTTAACCGATGTATTCGCGCCAAGCTTAGGAGGCAAATGACATGTCAACCACAACGATACGGAAGCTCACCATGGCGCGCGCGATTAGCGAGGCCATTGCGCAGGAAATGGACCGGGATCCCAGTGTCATGGTATGGGGAGAGGATGTGGGGGCGTACGGCGGGATTTTTGGCGCAACCCAAGGTCTCTACCAGCAGTTTGGACATGACCGCGTGATTGACACCCCCATCTCGGAAAGTGGGTTCATCGGCGCGGCTGTTGGCGCCAGCACCGAGGGACTGCGCCCTATCGTCGAACTCATGTTCGTCGACTTTTTTGGCGTGGCAATGGACCAAATTTATAATCAGCTGGCCAAAAACCATTATATGTCTGGCGGCAGTGTCTCTCACCCAGTGG
This sequence comes from Sulfobacillus sp., assembly GCA_027309085.1. Taxonomy (GTDB): domain Bacteria; phylum Bacillota; class Sulfobacillia; order Sulfobacillales; family Sulfobacillaceae; genus Sulfobacillus. The sequence goes on along the minus strand of DAIDDL010000048.1, from coordinate 15,725 downwards.
TCTTGATGACAGCGATTGGTGGAGGCTACAGCGATGCCGCCCAGCACAGCCAAACCCTCTACAGCCTATTTGCCCATGTGCCTGGGTTGAAGGTGGTGGTGCCATCGAACGCATATGACGCCAAAGGGCTCATGGTCAGCGCGATTCGCGACGACAATCCCGTTATGTATTTTTTCCATAAAGGGCTCCTGGGTCTGGGTTGGATGCCCTCTGATGACTGGGCTGAGGTTCATGTGCCGGAAGAGAGTTATGAGGTGCCGTTTGGCAAAGCCCGTGTAGCCGGAGAAGGCACGGATATCAGCGTCATCACCATCGGCGCGATGGTGCCCAAAGCGGCCCGAGTGCGCGAGCAGCTCCAACAGGAAGGCATTTCTGTCGAAGTGATTGACTTGCGCACCCTGGTTCCTCTCGACAAGCAAGCCATTGTGGATACGGTGAAAAAGACTCACCGCGTCCTGATTGTCGACGAAGACTACCGTTCGTTTGGAATGAGTGGTGAAGTTGCAGCCATTCTGGCGGAAGATGCCCTCGATTATCTTGAATTTCCTGTAAAGCGGCTGGCCGTTCCGGATATCCCCATCCCTTACAGCCGTGTGCTGGAACAAGCCACCATCCCGTCGGCGGATAAGATTGCACAGACCATCCGCGGGATGATGGACTAAGTGCAACCCCTGAGAACAGACATCAGAAAGGCGGGCCAGACAGCATGGATGACATGGAACTTACGGTAAATTTCAGTGACGAGGCGGAGGCGGAGGCGGTTCTGGTGCACTGGGTCTATGACCAAGGAGCCAAAGTGCGCATGGGCGACGTGGTGGCCGAGGCGATGGTGGACAAGGTCACTTTGGCGATTGAAGCCCCAGCGGATGGCTACTTGATCCCCGTGGTGGCTGCCAACGACGTCTTTCATTCCGGCCAGGCCGTCGCCCGGATTTCCGTAAACCCGCCGGCCCCGGCCAACTCAGACGGCCCAAACGTTGAGGCGTCCCCGGAGCAAAGTGCGGCCAGTCCCGTATTTGTGCCGGCACCGCCCGCTGTCCGGCGCTATGCCCAAGAAAAAGGCGTGGATCTGGCGGATGTGGCGCGTGGCGCTTCAGGAAGGCGCCTGACGGTTGCTGATGTCGACGCATGGATCCGGCGGCAGTCCCTGGGTGAGACTGTGCCGTACCCTGCCTTCCGACGCTCCTTGATCCAGCATTTGACCGATCCCGCAGCTTTGCCCACCACCCTTCACCGGCGCATTGCTTCGGGACCCGCTGCGGTGGCCCCTCTGGCCCGCATAGCTTGGGCCGTGAGCGAAGCCCTGCCCCACTATCCCCGCATACACGGCTGGGCCAGCTCCGAGGGGACAGTAGCGGCGCACAAGCTGGTCTTGGGCATCGCATCCGAAACTCCTAGCGGGCTGATGGTACCGGTTCTTCACGCGCAGCCCGATATAAACAGTTGGGTCCTTGCCCTCGCCGATCTTCGCAACGCACTGAAGACGCAGGCCACAGGTACACTGGACTTTTCTCGCCCTTCGTTTGTCCTGAGCAACTTGGGCCCTTGGGGTATCGAATACTTTACCCCGCGGCTAGTGACCCCGACCATAGCCATTTTGGGGATTGGGGCCGGCGACACGGCGTTCCCCGTTTCCTTAACATTTGACCACCGTGCCGTGGATGGAGCCGAAGCCGCGGAATTTCTCGCCCATGTCGACCGTGTGCTAGCATCAAGTTCCTAAGAGACAGCTTTGCAAGATCCTCGCAGTGCTAAAAAAATTCAGGGCTGCGCTTGCCGGGCGCAGCCCTCTTCCGCTCAGTCCCTCATGGGCACCGTTTTCCCAGGATTGAGCAGGTGATTCGGGTCCAATGCGTCTTTTATTGTCCAGTAAAGCTGGCTGGATTCTCCCTTTTCTTCCCGCAGAAAGCGGGTCTTGCCCATGCCGATACCATGCTCCCCGGTGCATGTGCCGCCTTGCTCCCAAGCATAGTGGATCACGGCTTCGTTGACCGCTCGGGCTTGAGCGACCTGTTCCGGATTGTTCGGGTCGATGCCCATGACAATGTGATAATTGCCGTCCCCCACGTGCCCCAGTACGGCCCCTTGCACGCCGTAGCGGGTCAGGGTGTCGCGCGCATGGCGCAGAGCGGCGGGAAGCGCCGACAACGGAACCGCCGTATCCGTTGTAAAAGGGTGCGTTCCTGCTGACGCAGCGAGAATATCCAGCGCTGCCCGGTGGCGCGCATGCCATAGTGCATTCCGCCGGTCCGCATCCCATTCGGCCGTCCACTCCTGGCCCCCGCTCTCCTCCGCCACATCCCGGCACGTCGCCAAGTCCTCAAGCAGAGCCGACCGGTGGTTTCCCGCAAACTCCATGAAGAGAGTCGCCCGCACGGGAAACGACGTGCCTTCCACCCGGTTCACAGCCGCTATGCTCTGTTCATCCATCAGCTCCATCCTGCTCACAGCCGCTCCTTGCATCATCATGCCGGTAGCGGCCCGGCCGGCGTCCTCCACCGAGTCAAATACCGACCGGGCTGCTACCGTCAGTGCGGAAATCCCATAAACTTTAAGCGTCAGTTCTGTTAAGAGGCCCAAAGTGCCTTCCGATCCTACAAAGAGGCTAGTCAGCTGGTACCCGGCCGAGGACTTCATGGTCGCCCCGCCCACCCGTACCACGCGCCCATCCGCAAGCACAGCCTCAAGCCCGAGTACTTGCTGGCGCATAGCTCCGTAGCGGAGAGCTTCTGTGCCTGCCGCATTGGTAGCCGCCATTCCCCCGAGGGAGGCGTCCGCACCAGGGTCCACGGGAAAGAACAGCCCATATGGTCCCAGCGCTTTGTTTAATGCCCGCCGCGTTATTCCCGGTTCCACCTGCACCACAAAGTCTTCCGGGCGGATGGCAATGATGCGGTCCATGTTGGTAAAATCTATGGTAATGCCCCCCGCAGCCGGAATAATGTGGCCCTCAACGCCAGTCCCCTGTCCGAAAGCAATCACGGGAACGCGGTGGCTCTGGGCGCACTGGACGATGCGGCTCACCTGCTGAGTGTTCGCCGGATACACGACAGCATCCGGCCTATGCGCAGTGTGATAGGAAAAATCATGAGAATGCTGATCCAGCACTGACGACCCCGTCAGTACTTGGTCCTCTCCCAAAATCTCTCTCAATTCTTCCAACCATGTCAAAGTTGATCCCTCTCTTCCATTAATGTTTCCCGCTTCACAGAACGGTCTGTCTCGAGGTTGGCGGCCTTTTTCCTTGGCCGAAAACTTTGTTTTCTTGCAGTATACCGTCAATGACGCTGGGCGAACAGGTGGAAAGGCAACAGCAAACAGCGGACAGTACCCCGCAGGCAAATGGTACTGTCTCCGATCCGAACCTTCCATTTCGCGCGGGGGAACGTCGTGTCCGAGGTATTCTAAATGTACGCCGGATAGTTTCACGCCTTGGTTACAAAGTGCTAGACACAGTATGCCGCTGTTCTTTCATGACATCCATGCCATTGAAACTCCATAGAGACTGCTGGCGTGCTGAGACGTCCTCGCGAAATACCGTTGAGGTAAGTCGCGGTGTGGCCGCACCGCTCCACCTTTCACGAAACCCCTTGCGCTGCTGCTTCACCCGCGGGAAAATACAGGTATTATGAATAGATTGGATGCTCCTGCAAGTGGAACGATATCCTTGCGCTTGTCTATCGCGACTCAAGAAGGGATTTGGTTGTTTCGTGTCGATACCTGAGTTGCTCGCCTATTCTGCCGGATTAGTGACCGCATTCAATCCCTGCGGGATTGCCTTGTTGCCATCGTATCTTCTGTACCTGCTGTCGGGCCGGGTGCAAAAAAACCATTGGCAGTGGGTCAACGGGATGGTCGCTGGCGTCCTGACCACGCTCGGCATGGTAGTGGTCTTTGGCGTGGCAAGCCTGGTCCTGTCGGCTTTAGGCCACAGATTATTTGAGGCGGTGCCGATTTTCTCTCTCTTTATGGCCATGTTGCTGGTGATTCTCGCCTTCTTTACATGGCGCGGTTCGCTAACGATGGTTTCGTTGCCCGGCACTGCATTCTTCTCGGCGTTGCAGAAGACCTTTGAGCGAGGCAGTCCGCAGGCCTTTGTGGTCTACGGATTAAGTTATGGGATGGTTTCACTGACATGCAGTTTGCCGGTTTTTATGGTCGTCGTGGGGGAAGGGCTCATGCGGGACTGGACGACAGAAATCCTCCTGTTTGGGGCTTATGCGCTGGGAATTGCTACCGTGGTGGTAGGCTTATCGACAATCACGGCCGTGGCCCGCAGTGTGGTCGAACGGCTGATTCAGCAGATTATGCCCATGATCCAAAAGGCCAGTGCGGTGCTTATTTTCGGTGCTGCGTTATATTTGGCAGGGTATTGGCTTTTGGGTCCGGGTTTCTCCACGGTATTTCCTTAAGAATTTCCGCAGGATTTGCAATAAGCCTATGAAGGAGTCGTTCTTATGCATAAAGCAGGTTTATGGGCAGTCACCATGGGGGTGATGGTCCTATTGTTCGGAGCCGGGTATGGCGTGTGGAGGGGGGTTTCATCCGTCCACATAGCCCAGACCGCGTCTTCGTCCCCACCAACATCCTCCCCAACACCGTCTTCGGTGGATCCTGGTGCCCCGCTCGGCGGCAAATTGGCCCCAGACTTCACATTGACCAGTCAATTTGGGCACACTGTGTCCCTGCGTTCCTTACGTGGGCACGTGGTGGTCCTGGCCTTTATCAACAGTCAGGGCAACACAGTCAGTCCGCTAATGGCCGTTGTGTTGCGCAATGTCCTCTATGACCTAGGATCCCACAAAAACGCAATACGGATTGTGGCTATTAACGCCAATCCTGTCATGACTTCGTCCCATACGGTCTATCAATGGTCCCAAGTGCATCACATGCTCCATGCATGGACATTTCTCACGGGTTCTGTGTCTCAATTGAAAAATGTGTGGCACCAATACTTCATGCAAACCACCGTCATTCACGGACCGTTGATTGAACATACGCCTGGGATCTTCGTGATAGGGCCCCGCGGGCACGAGCATTGGGTCTATCTCAACTCACCCAGCACGTCGGCGCCCGCTATTGGGGCTCAGGTCCACAATATCTTAGTCCATGTGGTTTCGCTGCTGCCTCCCCACCCTGCGGTGACGATTCCCCCCGCAAGAGAACTCGCATACTATGCCACCGCGATTGGTCCCTCATCAGCGATGAACCGGTCGTTCCAGCTGCCGGCTATCATGCCAGGAGGCAAGACCGGCACGGTAGCTGTAGGCAATGGATCCCCTCTGCGTCTTTTGGCGTTTTTCGCCACGTGGTGTCCGGATTGTCAGGAAGAGATGCCCGCACTGTCGCGTTTAGAGCAATGGGATGCCACACATGACCGCTATCCTCAAGTCGTCGCCGTCGACTTGAGAATGTCAGAGTCGTCCACAAGCCATGTTGTCCAGTACGCGCACAAGCTAAAACTTTCCTTTCCGGTCGCCCTCGACAATCATGGCAAGATTGCTGACATGTATGGCGTGTCCGGCATCCCTACCCAGGTCCTGGTGTCCTCATCTGGGCACATTCTATGGTATCATCAAGGGCTAATTCCATGGGCGGCATTAGTCCAAGCGCTTCACCAACATCTGCCTGCTGCTTCCGCGTCTTAAGGTCAAGGGCGGGCGTGTATCTCCTGGATGTTCTGTTGGATTTATCCAAGTGTCATCATCGTTAAGCAATTGAGCACATTGGAGCCAACTTCCTGGTCGTCCCCCTTTCCTGCACATCGTTGGGCTCGAGGGCACTTTGTACGCGAGAATCATGGCGATGCATCCACCACCGCGTGTTTCACGCCATCGAGTTTTTGATTCTTAGATCTCTGTTTTATGTCATGCATGCCCCAAAGCCATGTTTTCGCTAACGCTCAAACAGCTTGCCGGAGATTGCCCCCCGAACCCCTCCCCCGGTTGCCGTCATGGCCCCGGGATGCTGTTCTTACGCTATTTGGCCACCGAAGTCTCAACTTGGCCGGGTATGGGTGGCGGGTCTTTGGTCGCTAGGCAAGTCGGTGGAGGCTCTTGACGAGCATTTTTGCCCGCGGTAACGGCGGTCCAGAGCGCATGGGTGCGGCTCGGCGGACTCTGGACCGCCGACTGCCCCGGGGCGGTATCCTCAAGAGAGAGCGTCCACAGAGAGTTTACATGCGGTCGAGGATGTTGAGAAATCGACGTGCATTTCCGGCCAAATAACGTGAGAATCGACAATGCTAGGCATGCCGCCCTGCGCCTGTCGGCTCGGTCTCTCATTGCCACTCGTCTGCCCGTAGCATACTGGGATTCGCCCGTTTTTTATCCACCCCGAGCCCTGTCGGGCTGGGGGAAAGGAGGCAGTCCCGTGGCCCACAAAGGAGACCCCGCCGCTGTTCGGTCACTGACCATTGGTGTTCGGGTGACGGAAGCGGAATATGCGTTGCTTCAAGAGAAGGGGGGCGACGATGGCCATGAGTCCGGCGCAATGGTTGCGGCAGGCAGCGCACGCCGCCTGCCGTCGCCCACTGGTCCGGCTATCAACAGCGCGGAATACGGCAAATTTGCACGGGTAAGCGCCAATTTTAACCAATTGGTACGGTTAGCCCACGAAGGCCGCTCAGTGACCATCCACGAGGACATGATTCGCGCACTGCTAGTTGAAGTCTCGCGGTTGCTTGGCCCGGCTCGGTCAACGGGCGTGAGGAGGCCTGTTTGCGAAAATGATTAAAGGGCGGGATCACGAATGTCTGAAATAAGCGCAAAACCAGCTATAGATGAACTGGCGCAAGGCCTTGTTACCAAAATAGTCAATTCAGAAAATAATTTAGAAACTACGGCTGATGTCAGAGAGTCACCAGATAAACATTGACAGGCCCCAGCACAGATATTACACTACTAACTGTAGTTTACAAGATCAGTTGCTTATTAAGTACTAAATCTGACTATTGATCTTAGGGAGGATTGTCGATGTTTCTGGGACGTTCGCTAACTGCTTCACTACTCGCGCTGTCTGCCGTATCGCTCATGGCTCCTGCCACTCACCACAGAGTCGCATCGGGACCACAAGTCGTAGGGGCTTTTCCCGCTCCCCCCATAGGAGCCGGTCCCGGAACATTAGCTGCAGGGTCTCTGCATCCCTTCAATACTCGTATGGGATACTTTGGGAAACCGAGTACGACCACAGGAAATAGCTTTTATTTAGGATATTCGGCGGCAAATCACAGCATCTATGCGCCAACGTATGGAGGCATCACCTATATCCTCAACAGTACTACACTGCGGACCACAGGACAGTTCTCCTCCATTGCCGGAGGCCGCATTGCGCGCGTGGTACCCAATCGCCATCTGTTACTGGTCCTTGCTGGCAATAGCCTGGCCGCTTATGGACTTAATACTCACCACAAACTTTTTGAGGATTCACTTGGCGGCAATGCCTTAATCACCAGCCCTGATGGCCAAATCGCGTATGTAGGCGGCAATATGGATTCCGTCATCACGGCCATTAATGTGCGCACTGGAGCGATTCTCCACACCTATTCCGTCCCCCAAATCGGCGACATGGTCTGGGCCCACGGCCAGATATTCGCGGCTGACATAAAAACTGGGGTCATGACGGCATTGGACCCGCGCACCGGCACCATCGTCACGATGGCCACTCCAGAGGTCGACTCCTCCTTTAGTTACAGCGATATCCCTGCAGCCACTGCAGGCTTTATGCAGTTAGCCGTTGGGCCCCATCATAATACCGTGTATGCGGCAGGATTTTCCGGTCACATTCTTAAATTTTCAGCCTCTCAAGACAGATATCTTGGAGAAGTGTCCGTGAATGCCAATTTGGGAACTACCGAAAATCAACTGAGTGGTTTAGCCGTTCTTCCTGGAGGAAACGACGCCCTGGTTACGGTAGAAAACCTGAAAGAAAGCGTCGTAGTCAATTTATCCCATGGATCCATTCTAAAAACATTGCCTCATTTCGCTAGCAACCGGTGGGTTGTCACGCCCTAAAATCTGTGAAACCGCCTCCCCTGGCCGCGCTCGCAGGGGGGCGATTTTAATGGTTGGGCACTTTCGTCCCACTCTTTGTTGGCAACATCGCCAGAATGCCTTCCCGGCAGCCCGCCGCAAGAAAAACTCAGGGTTGGGATCACGACAGATGAGGGCATTTTCTCGCATTACGGAGAGGCACGGCGGATACGGGGAGAAGCCGATCATGTCCATCTGCTCGTGGGGATCCACCCTGCATTCCATATCTCCACCGTGATCAACAACCCGTTCGCGCCCGATTGGCTTGGCTGACCACTTACGCAAGTTTTATTAGCAGCCTTTGGCACCGTGCTGTCAGCCTGCCTATCCCCTTGAGAAAATGGGTGGACACCCCGCCGAAAGGGGAAGGGCAGCGGGCGCTCCAGCCTGATGTGCCCGTGGTCCCGTCGATCTCGGGGTCAGCCGTTTAGCCGTCATCGGGGTATTTAAGCGAGGCCAGTTAGCCGCCACCCAGCGTCTTCCGGGAGGCGCCTTCAATCACCACCGCCACAGTCTCCTCACGACGATTTTCGCAAACGCCAGCAGAGTGGACCACGGCCACAAGGCGTCCCCGATAAGGGGGATCTCTGGCAGACGGTGGAAAATCTTGACGAGAATGCCGCACGGCAGGTTGCCGGGCCAATCGTCCGTTTTGCGCAAGCACACCAGGCTCCCATCATTGTCTTCGAGATCTGCGGCACTCTCACCCGCCCCAAGACAAAATGAGTCGGGCCGAGCGCAAGAACCACAAACGGGCGGGCTGTGCGGCAAAATCCTGCGCGGGGTGCGGAACATGGCTTTTCATGACGGGATGTTAACCGTCGAACGCTATCCTGTCTGGACTTCGCCAATATGTCCGCAGTGCACCACGTTGGGCCCACGGCCATGGCATCATTATCTCGGGCAGAAGCCCGCTCACCCCGACCACGCCGATGCCGATTATGTCGGCATGGTGAACCGTTATAAAAAATGGACGAAAGCCTTTACGTTTTCCGCTGGAACGCGGGCGATGAACTAAAACCTCTGACGGCAGGCGCCGGATGACAACCGAGGCCTCCAGCCGAGCTAACCCCTGGAAGCGATGCTGGGCTGGAGCGCCCGCGTGGTACGGGATGTTCTGAAGCTTCGACTTCCGAGTTAGGGCTCGCGCCCAGAGGGACGCGCTGCACACGCCGAGAAGAGTCCCCATTCTCAAGGACTCTCCCTTCTTCGGAGGGAGACACAGGTCAGACGCATGGCGGATGTTCCTATTTGATTAGGAAATATGGCAACTGCTGATACCACGCTGAAATGCTATGTCGAGGCCCAAAAGACGCAAGAGGGCCCGCGCATTACCCCTCGTTTGCGCATGGGGTGCGCGGGCGTTGTCAAGTCCTCATAGCAATAGCATTGTGGCAAGCCGTCACCCACCCGATGTCGTATGCTCAATCCGGCGTCCTGACCACATCCACGCGAGTGCGGTTGCAGCCACTCCCAGCGCCAACCATAACAGCTGCATATGTATCTCATAGTATCCCAACAACAGGCCGCCCAGAACATACATTGCGCGCGCCAGCCACCCTCGGAATCTCCAAAGATGGCGGGCACCGACGAAATATATCGTCAGCGCGAACAGCAGGGCGACGTCATGAACGCCGGCGCGCCCCATGAATGCCAGCAATGATATCTTCACGTCCACGCCTCCTCATTCAACTCGGTTGCCGTTACCGTATCATTCACCAACGCGCCAAGCGAGGATTCCCATCCTCGCTTGGTACTCTATCTAACACCCTCTTTGGAGAAGAAGCGCCACGCCACGGCGTCGTTATTTGGCCACCTCCCGGAGCACAACTTTTCTTTGGTTAGCCATAGACGAGTGCAATAGAAATGCGGCGGCCACGACCCCAAACATCATATGGCCTAATGTGAAGGCCCACGGCGGCATGTGCGATGCCATCAAGGGATCGACAATCGGCAATACTGCATACTGATTCACAATCCATACCACAATGGCGTAGCCTATCCCCCAAAGCAGACGGGAAGAACCTGTCGGAATCCGCAATACCGCAAATGCGCCGGCAAGAACAACTCCCAACATGACTCCCATCATCATATGGGTCATCAGGCCAGTCAAAATCACCACAACCGTCACGTGCATCATGGCCTGCGATCCCATCCATGTGGCTGCAATCAACTGAACGGGAGTCCAAAATCCCATGCCACTGAATAGAGAAACCATCATCGCCCACATAGCCATGACGATAGATCCACTTAATCCCCCCACAATCGCCCGTCCTAATGGAAATGCGTTGCTCTGCGTCGTTGTCATATAAAATTCCACCTCCAAATCTGACGATACCATCCATTCGCGAGCCCTTCTGCAAGCTACTTCACAGAACCCCGCCCCAAGATGAAAATATAAAAATTCCTGCACAGCCCTTCTGGCTGCCCCACACAAACCGCGTGATACTCATGGCTCCAGTACATCTTGCACCGTGTGGTTTCGCCAATTTTTCAAACGCGTTGCGTGACCAAGATCAAGACGGCAGCCTCGGCACCTTGCGGGCACACCTGAGGCCTCGGGGCGGAGAAAATTCCACCGGTTTTGGGGTTAGTAATCCTGTGTCCCAGTTCAAACCCGTGCCCGCTAAGATGGGCACAGGTTTGAACTGTCCCGCACCTCCTGACCCTCTAAGCCTGACTCGAAATACCTGACCATGACCCAGGGAACCATCGTTCCGTGGTCAGAGTCTAACGCCACTTGGCAAATAAAGGAATCATCGGCCCATTTGGTCAAGAGCGCCGTCATATGAATTCGAGGGCACGTCCCGACAACAACACCCGGAACCCGCAAATTCTTTAGGTCTTTACCCAATTTATGTCGAATTTTGGCTTTCCCTCATGCGGAGATCTTGAATAAGGCCAGAAATCATGGTATAAATACGAAACCCTTACAAAACATTCCCGATTGGCATCGGCGCCGTGGAGTAGGATCTGTTTACCTGTCTGACCGTTTAACAACACTGCCTTGCACAACACCTCTAAAGGAGCTTGACACATGCGAAAAACACACGTTCTGCTGACGGCATCCGTCTTAATGAGTGGAGTTCTGGCGGGATGCGGGTCCACTGCATCGCCAAGTGCCCGCAGCACCTCCGCCGCGCCTGTCCGGGGCGGCACAGCAGTCATCGCCCTCACCAGCCAGCAGTCTCCAAACTGGTTCTTTCCGCTGCGCTCCGCGGTGACCGATACGGTCACCAATGAACAGGTCGAGCTGATGATGTACAAGCCGCTGATCGCGGTGAACGGCCATGACCAGCTGGATTATGCCCGTTCACTGGCCCAGTCCATCACGTGGAATGCGTCCGGCGACATCTACACCATTCATCTGAATCCCAAGTGGCACTGGTCGAATGGTCAGCAGGTGACATCGGCCGATGTGGTTTTTTCGTGGAATGTGATGAAGGCCGCCAGTGCCGCAAACGCTCCATGGACATTTTGGGGAGAAGGATTTGGAGGGTTCCCCAGCTTGTGGCAGAGCGTCACAGCTGACGGGCCGGATACGGTGGTTGTAAAAATCACCTCTCCACGCAACCCCGCCTGGTTTGTACGCAATGGTTTAGGTCAGATTATCCCCGCCCCGGCCTCGGTGTGGAATAAATATCCGGGAAATATGACAGAGGAACTGCATTATATCGATTCTTTGGCGAATTCTCCAGAAAGTCCAGTTTTTAATGTAGTTGACGGCCCTTATAAATTGAGCGCCATGTCTCCGGACAGCTACTGGACATTCGTGCCCAACAAAGCCTACGACGGGCACCGATCTATTTTAAGCAAGGTCATGTACCAATATGAATCGTCCCCGGCGAGCGAATTTGCCGCATTAAAAACCGGCACCATCAACGCGGGTTCCCTGCCTCCCTCCCTCATGGCGTCCAAGGCGCAGCTCAGTGCCGACACAGAAGTTCCCGAATACGCTATCGGCTTCAACTATATTGTCCCCAACCAAAATTCCCAAGCCCCTGGCGGGATCGGCAAGGCATTTCAAGAACTTCCCGTCCGTCAGGCTCTGCAAATGGGCATTGACCAGAAAGCCATCATCCAGGATTTCTATCATGGATATGCCGTAGAAGACGACACGACGCTGGCCCCTCTGCCCCAGACGGCATTTTTCAATCCGTCCCTCAAGAAAAGTCCCTATTCCTTCAATCCTGCCCGTGGAAAGGCACTGCTAGAGAAAAATGGATGGCACGAAGTGGGTGGGGTCATGACCAAACACGGGGTCCCCCTCAAATTCACTTTGATCTATGCCTCGGGGAGCACGGCAGGCACTGATTTGGCTGAGCTTCTGAAAAGCGACTGGGCCGAGGAAGGTGTTGATGTCAGTCTCTACGCACAGCCGTTCGATGAAGTTGTGACCCACGGAGCTTCCAATGCTTCCACTTGGGCTATGATCGACTGGGATCAATCGGTGGGAGGCTGGACCTATGGCACTGGCTACCCCAGTGGCGGAGGATTATTCGCGTCCAATGGATCCGAGAACATGGGCAGCTACGACAGCACGCACATGAACCAGCTGATTCAGGCCAGTTATGCTCCGGGGACGACCGCAGAAACCTTGCATAATCTCTACGCGTACGAAACCTATGCAGCCAATCACTTGCCTGTGCTGTTCATCCCTGACCCGGCCGAGATACTGGTCCACTCCAAGACACTTCACGGTGTGGCAGCCAACTTTGACCCGGCCGGAGCTCTGTTCTTGCCCAACCACTGGTGGTTCTCATAACAGCATCTCAGACATCGTAAAATCAACAACCGGACCGACGGAAGTCAGTCCGGTTGTTGCCATTGAGTCCCCCGGCTACGTGCTCAGGGAAATGGAGACGCCGGTGCCATCGCCAGATGCACCATAATGATGATAATTACGACTTGCAGGAGGCCAAGGATAGCCGCAGCCTGACGGTTAAAGCGCGTGAGCCGGAAAATCCGGTCGGGGTCAGGGTGTGCGCGTTGAATCTCTTTGTACACCCGCCAGTCATTGGGCGTCAAAAACCCCAGTCCGATGACTGACAATATCACAATCACCACACCCGCCGCCACTACCCATGGAAACACCGGACTGCTGAGATGTAAAAAGCTGTCATCCCTGGCCAAGTACCATCCGGTAGTCCCCGTGGTAATCGCGATGATGGGCAGGTACAGCAGTTTTTTGGGAACCAGCCAGTCTAGCACGGCCTTTCTTTGCGGGGGATTTAATGTTTCCACACCGGCCCTAGGATGAATCCCAAGAATATGTCAGCTCCTGTCCACAAGCTTGCGCTCATCACATGCGCAAACAGAATGAGGCCAAACGTTTCCCGCACAATTCCTACCGCAGCGATCCCCGGCAGCAGCAAAATCCACCACGTGAGTTGCCGTGTCAAGCCAGGTGAAGCAGAGGACACTGTATGCACTGGCGTACCCATTTATCAATTCTCCTCTAATTAGAATTATCCGGTTCATACGTAAAACACGACGGAGACCCGCACAGGAGTTTTGGCAATTGCCGCGTGGCAACTCTCCGCACGTTGTCTCCCGCCACTTGGATAAAGTCATCAAACGTAGGTGGCCATTCATTTTGTAGCAATTACCCATTCCATATAATACCATACCACTGAAAGATGGTCGGACTCTCCGAGATGGGCACGGTTGCACATCTCCCCAGAGAGCAGCCGCTGCATGGAGACTCTTTTCTCCATGCAGCGGCTGCTGCACTCCTTTCTTCTATTTTTATGGCCATGCGGCGTGTTGACTGTTGTCAAGGCCTGTTTGCGGAAACCGATCTCAAATTCCTACGGCATTTGAGATCCGTCAGCGTGAACGGCGCGGAGCCCTCTTGTGGACAGCCGCGATGCTGGCTATGATAGGTGAATGCTTTGCCGCCAGAGTTCCGCCGGTCGGCGGTCTCACGAACGAAAGAGAGGAATTATGGCCACCTACCGCACACTGTATCAGAACAAACCCTTCCGGGCTCTATGGATTGGAACCCTCATGGTTCGCTTGGGTGTGCAGTTTGGAGTACTGTCCCTCACTTGGCTCGTCTTGGACACCACAGGATCTGCCGCCAAGATTGGCGTGGTGCTGGCGGTCTATGCCGCGGGGGATATGCTTGCCAGCCCGCTTGTAGGAATCCTTCTGGACAGGTGGCCGAGAAAAGCCCTGCTGAATGGCGACAACATCGTCCAAGGTCTGATCTTTGCCACCCTAGCCACTCTCTTTATGCTGCACCGGCTGCCCTTTGTCCTGCTCCTCGTGTTGGTGGTGGCAGCTGGCGCCCTCTCGCCGCTGGCATATATCGGGCGTATGATCATCCTGCCTAACGTGGTTGCCCATGACCAGTGGGAGAGCGCCAATACCGTGATGCAGTTGAACATGAATATGGTCACGTTGCTAGGACCAGCCCTGGGTGGCGTGCTCGTCGCAGGCATTGGGGTGGGTGCCACACTGATTATCACGGCCGCATGCTTCGCTGTTTACTTTGCCACTCTCACCTTGATCCCAACGGCTTCGTTTTCTGGCAACGAGCCGCTCAATACCCCAGCGTCGTTCAAGCACGACTTGCTCCACGGGTGGAAATTTATTGGGCAGACGCCTCTGCTGCTCACCCTGGTCGTGGTAACCCTCATGTTTAGTTTAACCTACGGCCCTCTGGAACCCGCGCTGCCAGTCATGGTCAAACAAGTATTCCACCAAGGGCCGGAAACTCTAGGGTTGCTGTGGTCAGGCTTTGCCGCCGGCGCGATCCTGGGAACGCTGCTGTGGGGGCGGTGGCATCCCTTGTGGCCCCTAAGAGAGGTCGTTTCCGCCATTATTATTCTCTGGGGGCTGTTCAGCGGAGCAGTCGGATTGACGAGTCATGCGTGGATTGCTGCAAGCCTGCTGGCTTTGGGCGGGCTTGCCTACGCGCCCTATATGATCCTCTTCTCTTTATGGCGCCAGAAGCTGGTCCCAGATTTCATGCGCGGCAAAGTATTTGGCACCATCAACGGCCTGACGGGTCTTGGCCTGCCTGTCGGGCAGGCTCTGGGCGGACTGCTTGTCGGAGTGATAGGGCCAGCGGGCACGGTAGAATTCGGCGGGGCGGCATGTGTCGTGCTTGGCATCATTGCATTTCTGCTAAAGAACGCATGGGCGGTGCCGCTTGCACCAAAGGCTGATTCTCCCGCAGAGTCTTGAGCCTGGGCCACCAGCCAACCCGACTCATCCTCTCATAGCAGCCGGAACCAACAGGCGTGGACTGTCTACAAAGAACGGATCGCCTCCATTTCCTGATGCAGTCCTGTGTACATGGCCAACTCAGACGCAGCGATATTCTTGCCTATCTCAGCATCATGCGGAGTTCCCCCGGCGCGCGGAACTCCTGAAGGATACTGCGGCACAGCTGATAGGGGGGACATTGGCTCAGGCGGCAGGCCCTGGGCGTCAAGCGTCAATTGAGGATCGGCCGAAAGCAAAAAAGTCTTATACAGCTCTTCGTGGGATTTTCCCGGAATTCCCCGTCCCGCTTCGTCCCACAAGTTATCCGCCAAGGGGATCCACCACACTCCGGCGGGAGCCATGGCAGAGATGGCAGCACCCAGCACCCGCGGGAAATTTCGGCTCTGAACCTCCCCACGGCTAAAGCCGGGGGGTTCTAAAAACCTCTACCGTCACACTCTCATCGGCTCTCGCTCCCAC
>DAIDDL010000047.1 GCA_027309085.1 Sulfobacillus sp. | reverse complement strand
GCCTTGGTCGTGAGCGTTGGCGGAAAAGGCATCGTCAAAGATGTCAGGTGGAGACCAAGAAGGTGAGCGTTGAGCTATCCCATGTAAGCGTCGAAATACGGTTGGACGATGTCAAAATGGAGGGCTTTCCCGACTCTCCAGACGAGCGAAGGCGATACCTACTGACGGCCTTCGCGGCATCCGGCGTATAGTGGGCACGAGCTTGGTCTGGGCTTGGACATAGAACGTGAGAACCCTGTCGGTGATGCGAAGCGAAAACCCTATAAGCGGAGCCCGCGAAGGGGGAAAGTAGCGATGCACCGGCAGGGGACGGACTATCCAGTAGTAGTGATGAAGTTCTTGTAATGAGAATGGAGCGAAGGGGATGGGCGAACTCAAAGAGGCCCTGGCCAACCTTCGGGGAAGAGCCAGCGCGTCTCGGCGTCGGACGGACGCGGCAACGCGTCCGCAAGAGGGTTTGCACGAGCCGGATGAGCTGAGAGGTTCAAGTCCGGATCTGTGGGGGACTGGAGGTGAAATTCCTCCGGTCTACCCGGCAACCGACCGTACGGAATTTTAGAGAGCCCGCAGGAAATCGGGCAGGGGGACGCACTGAGGCACCGTCAACCGAAAGGGACGGCCAACGGAGCGAGCGTCACCTACACCACGGCGCCTGCGGGCTACTCGACAGGTTCCAATACCTGCTGCCATCTCTGCTGCCAGTGGACACGCTCGGCGCAAGTCTCCCAATAATTGTTCAAGTCTCGGGCCCGGTACAGTTCCTCATGGATGCGCGGAC
Organism: Sulfobacillus sp.; assembly: GCA_027309085.1. GTDB lineage: Bacteria > Bacillota > Sulfobacillia > Sulfobacillales > Sulfobacillaceae > Sulfobacillus. The sequence goes on along the minus strand of DAIDDL010000047.1, from coordinate 27,973 downwards.
TGATAATATCCATCAACCAACCTCTTTTCGGTGGCATGTTTTCAACAGGTTCAGAATACACCACGGAATGAACTCTCCCGCCGCCTAACCCATACGGGTTGAGGCAGGGGTTTCTGGGATCACTCCCGGAAGTTCCTGGTTCTACGACCGCTGCGCCGAGCCGTTAGGCTGCGTGCGTCTTATGCTGGATCTCCCCAGGCGTCGATTCGGACCGTTCCGGCCCTATGCCCTTATAGTAGAACAAAAATTTAGGGCTGTCTAGCCCTGCGGGCTGGCCCGCTTGACCCCCTCTTGGCTATCGCCTAAGAAGGGGAATGCGCGGGCGTTATGTTCAATAAATACGAGCGTTATCCTGTGAACGGCCAGAAATGTGCGCTGTCAGGACTTCCGGTGGGGATGACTGCCACCAGCAATTCTGCCATGACCCCGCCGAACTATCCTTAGAGAACACAATGAAGTATTATGTCAAGTAACTTAAATAGGACGAGCTAGCCCGTTAAGAGGTTAGAAAAAAACACTGCCAAGGGGGCATAGCATGCCTTATTCGCTGTTGAATTATATCAGCCCCGTGATCATCCACACATTCCTTATCCGCCTCTTTCAGTCCAGCGCCGTGGTCCTGTTCATTATTCTCGCGTGGGCGGCTCTGAAGAGCCGGCCGGAAAAACCTAGCGCCGCCCACGAGAAAGGGTCAGCGCCATATCCCCAGGGCTACAAGATTCTGTGGTGGGGTCTCGGGCTGCTATGGGTATTCGACGGACTGCTGCAGGCTCAGCCACCCATGGCTACGAGCATGTTTGTGGACATGGACGTCGCGTCCAACCTTGCCAACCAGCCCCACTGGCTGGTTGGCCTGCTGGGGGCCGGGATCCAGCTGTGGACCAACCACCAGATCAGCTCTTCCGTCTTCGCCGTGCTCATACAGATTCTTATTGGAGCCGGGATTCTTGCAGGACGGGGGAAACGGCTCGGACGTTCCGCCCTTTATGTTTCCATCGGGTGGAGCGTCATCGTCTGGATTTACGGAGAGGGCCTGGGAGGAATTTTCGGCTCGGGGCCCACCTGGCTTAGCGGCACTCCGGGTGCGGTGTTGTTCTACATCTTAGGCGCAGTCTGGCTGCTTTTGCCGGACCGGTACTGGGTGTCGGGACAGGTCTCCCGCTGGACCCGCTATGTTATGGGAGGCTTGTGGCTGTTGCTGGCTCTTTTTCAGGCATGGCCAGCCTATGGATTCTGGTCCTCTCAGGGATTGTACAATCTCTTCCGCTTTAACTCCCTCACGCCCCAGCCGGTCTGGCTTTTAGATCCCATCGTCCTCGTCATGCACAGCACGCAGTCGCATGCCGCGGTTTGGAATGGACTCTTTGTCGCCGTCATGGCCACCATGGGGCTGATGTTGCTATTGAACCGGGCGGGGAAGGCCTTTTGGGTCATTGGGTCGGCATGGCTTATTTTCAGCTGGTGGTTTGGGCAGGATTTTGGGATCGTAGGTGGGGTGGGCACCGACCCCCAGGCGGCTCCTCTGGCGGCGTTAATCCTCATAGGAGGGTGGTGGTATGCCGCGCCGTCCAGAATTTCTGAACGTGCAGAAGAGGGCCATACAGTTCTTCGCGCCAGCCGCCGGTATAACATGCGGCAGGCCGCCTGGGCCGGGTCTACGCTGGTGATGATGGCGTGCGTGATGCTAGGCTTTGTCACACCGCAAATTGTCGAGGCCCAAGGCGACAGCGTTTCCTCCTCACAAAAACCCGTGCGTCCTGTCAGCACAGTGCCTAGGGTCTTCCGCCCCCAAGAATGGATGCAAGTCAACCCGAGCACCAAAACCGTCACACTGCGGGCGGAGGCGACGGTGAACCGCTTTGGCAGTCTGTCCTTCAACGGCTACGCCAACGGCTTTATGACCATCCAACTGCCCGAGAACTGGACAGTGCATGTGGCGTTTATCAACCGGCAAGCCCTCGTCAACAACAGCGCGATGATTGTGCCCTATCCTCAACTGGTGAAGGGCGGGCCATTTTCTCCAGCCTTTCCCGGCGCTAGCACCCCGCATCCTTCTCAGGGAGTCAGCCAAGGGGTGCTGCAGCACTTCAGTTTTGTGGCTGCGAAGCCCGGAAAATACGCCTTGATCAGCGCCGTGCCGGATGGCCAGGCGGATTCGGGAATGTGGGATTACGTCATCGTGAGCTCTTCCCTGAAAGCTCCCCGGATCACAGCCCGCTGACCCGTCCCTCAAATTTTTAATGCCCCTGCTTGATGGCAATCCGCATCAGGATGTTGGCGGCGAGGTCCATCCGGTCGGCCGCGTTGCTCAGATGGCGGTAAATCTCGCGCATCTTGATAAGGGTGTGGATATCGTCCTCGCTGCCTAAATCCGCAATGGCGTGGCGGTAAATTCCTTCCATCTTGTTCTCGCAGCTTTTGGCATGAACCGCATGGTCTCCCGCGCTGTGCAGAGAGGCCGGCAAGAGCTCGACTGCATGGGCCAGCGCTTGTGTGCCTTCTGCCATCACAGGAATCATTTCCTGAAGCGGTGGCGAAATGGGCACGCGGTACAGCACCAACTCCTTAATGGTGTTTTCAGCGTAGTCCACGATATCATCCAAAGCCTGAGACAGGTCGTTGATGTCTTCCCGGTCAAATGGTGTGACAAAAGTGCGGTACAGCTGTTCGACAATGGTAATCCGCGCCTTGTCTCCCGCATGCTCTAAATCTGAAGCCTCCTCAGCAATCTGGGCGCGCTTCGTTTCGTCAGTGCTGTCCACATATTCCTGCAGCAGGGCAATCATCTGCACCGCACAGCGCGCCTGATCCGCCAGCAGCCGGTCAAAAGTCTGCACCTGCCGGGACATCAGAAAGATGTCTTTCCAGCTCATACCTCTAAAACCTCCTCCATTTTACCTGACCAACGCCAACCCTAACATCATGAATCCCCCGAGCACGATGGCGACGGGCAGCGTCAGGGCCCACACGCCGAGAATTTTCCGCACAACCACCCAGCGCACGGCGCCGGGCCGCAGGGCCGTGCCCGTGCCGAACAGAGCGCCATCAGTGGTCTGGGTGGTGCTGACCGGGAATCCTGCGATGGCCGCGGCGCTGACAGTGATCGCCGCCGCCCACTGCGTGCTGACCGCATTCATAGGGTTGATGCGGATCACATGGTTGCCCACAGTGCGGGCAATGCGGATCCCGCCGAACAGGAGGCCGAGGGCCCAGAACAGCAGAGGCAAAAAGATAGCAATATCGGGCACGCGATATTGGGTTTGATGGTGAATCGTCATAAAGAAAATCGTCATCAGCCCAATGGCCTTTTCCTGGTCATTGGCACCGTACGCAAGGCCCTGCCAGAAGGCCGTGACATACTGCCCTTTCTCGATGCGGCTGATCTGCTCGACGCTGAGACGGCGGAGCACCCACCAGACCCCGCGGGTGATAAGCCAGGCGGCTATGAATCCCAATCCCACCGATCCGAGCAGTCCCACGATCAGTTTGATGACGCCCACAACGTGGATATCCGCCGCGTGGCCGCTCACCAGAGCGGCCCCAACCATTCCACCGCCCAGGGCCACCGTCGTGCTGGTGGGCATTTTCATCTTCCAGGTAATCATCAGGGTGACAAGAGCGGCCGCTAGCGCTCCCATAAGCACGCCCGATCCAGCCTGGCGGAAATCGACCACCTCGACGGCGATCGTATGAGAGACGGCGGTGCCGAAGACCAAGGGTCCCAATCCTATGCTGACCAAGATCAGCGGCAGCACCAATACCGGCCGAATGGTGCGGCTGGCCAGAAACGTGGCGATCAGATTCCCTCCGTCGTTGATTCCGGAAATCACCGTAAACCCAGCAATGAGGGTGAAGATGACCCCATCAATCCACATGCCCTCACCGCCCTTCTCTTAACACGAACATAATATTTCCATAACATAATCTTAATAATATCACGAAACCTACCTGGATGTGCCAGACAATTAGGACAGTGCAGCGACAGCGGCGTCTGCGGCTGTTAACGCAACGTTCATGCTACCTTCATGCCGTGATCTCCAAGACTTCGTCGACGTCTGCTACGATTCAAGACACTAGGGCTGACGCCGGAATCCCGAGCACCCAGCCCAAAAGAGGAGGCAGCAGCGGATGAAGCCAGAATTCCCCGGCAGCACGGGCCGCGCTGCTGCGCTGGATAGTGCCCGCGTTGTGGACGGCGCGGGTGTAGTTGTCCACTTGGAAAGATTTGCCCGGGGGCAAGATTTAGCAGCCGCTCTCGGCCCACTATTTCCGGCTCCGCAGCCAGTACGTCTCGCGAGTCAATATCTTACGCTCCGAATGTGGACTGTCGAGCCTGAAGACGGGCAGACATTCCGCACATCCTGCGCTTGCTGAGCCTGTTCGAAAAACGGCCGGACCAGGCTTGGACCCTGGCCCAGTGCAATCAAACCGCCGCCAGCAAGGACTGGCCTCAGTGGTCGCGCGACACGTTCCGGGTCGCGGCCCATTTTACCCGCAAGCTTCTCCCGGGACATTTGGTGGCGGTCCGGAGTATTGGCTATTTTTTTCATCCCTGCCGACAGCAACCTGTGATCCCCGGGCCGCCTGGTGGGAATTAATCCATGACAACAAGAGTTGAGAGATGGAGAGCTGGAAGGTGAAAGTGGTGGAAATGTTGCGCACAGCGGGAATCGTGGCCAATAATCTGTCCCGCTGGCAGTCATCGATGCCGTACCCCCTGCGGTTTAGATATCTCCACACGGAGAGTCAAATTTTTGATGCCATACGGGAAAACTCTGTCGATGTGCTCGCTCTGGAACTAACATGGTTTGAGGATCTCACTTGGCTTCCCGCTATTTTAGAGCAGGCCTCGTCCTCGCAGATCTCCGTGGTGTTCCTTCTTGGGCACGCGCCATGGGTGGTCCGTGTCACGTCTCGGCCCGAGACTGCGGGTCTGGCCCGGCCATGGTCTGGGAACTGTACAACTGTGGATCTCGACCGCCGCCAAGTCTTCCATTCCGCAACCCCGCTCACAGTCCCGTGGCGTGTCACCCAATTGTTGTTTCTAATGACAAGGGAGCCCGGGTTGATGTGGGATTCGCGGCAAGCCACCCGATTGGCTGCTCAACGGCACTGGCCTCCGTGGAGTGAAAATCTCCTCAAAGTGCATGTCCACCTTATTCGCCAGGTACTGGGTCCCCGACATGTGGTTACGGTGGCGGCACAGGGCTACCGGTTTATGCCGTGCGGGAGTGTCAAGAGTTTTTTGTAAATCCGATTTAGGTTTGTTTTGCCGCGAACAAGAAGTGGAAAACGAGGCTGAGTAAGATTGGGTAAGTTTTCTGCAACGGATCCAATATAAGTCGTCTGGTGCCTAACGGCCCAGCCAGCGACCGCCAAACCCTGAGCTTCTGGGGGCGACCCCAGAAAACCCCCGCTTCAACCCGACAGGGTTAGGTGGCGGCGGGGGAGTTCATTTTCCAGCATACCCAAAGCACACCCGGAGTCTGGGGAAGGCTCCGGGTGTGCTTTGCCCCTGCTATTTGCGGATAGGGCAGGTGCGAATGCCCACCAGACGGTAAAGCCCGCATACTCCAGTCAGCCCAGTGACAATGGCCACCACGGCAAGAATGCCGAAAATCCACTCGCCAGCGACCCCACCAGTTTTAGCAATCGCCAAAATTCCCAATACAACACCTAAAATTACGCGGATAATGCGGTCTGTGCGTCCTTCGTTGACCATGATTGCTGCCCCCTCCTGTTAGTAGTTTAAATAATTACTACGCTTACAACCTCAAGTTATAACGCCCGCTCCCAATTGTCAAGATCTATTTTCCGGCGTAGCGCGGTCCAATCGAAAAGCCGGTGCCTCAGAGTTCCACGGAGTCAAAGAGGGCTGCGGTGGCGCGTGGACAAAGCCTTTACCGTCAGGTGCCTCTAACATGGCGAGGAATCCTCAATGGGCGCTTGTTTTCCATCTCAACCGCGATTGGCGGGCAGCATCACAGTTCCCAGGCGCAAAGGGCACACTGAAATGGGTCATTTGGTCGTAGATTCCATCCGACTCCCAGCCGATAATAGGGTCAGTCTTTTGAATGTTGGTTAGCTGGCCACGAGCGGCTTTCCTGAGGCTGGCGCCTCTTTGACGCAGTCTGACACCAGTAAATCAGGGAAAGCGCCACATGCCATAGTTACGGACAGCACCAGAGAGAGAGGCAGGTGGACGAGGTGGACCGGATAGCCATAGCTGTTGATGGGTCCCCGGCGAGCATGGGGGCAGTACGCTGGGTAGCCGCCAATTGCGCTAAAACCAGTGTGCTCGCGTTCGTAGATATCAAACCCTTGGCAGAAGTTTATGACGAGCAGGACCGGGAAACCGGGGCGTATTGGGGGGCGCGTTCGGTGCTTTTAGCCGGCAGTGCCAGCTCCAGTTCATGGAACCTAGCGGCCAACCGTGTCCGCGACCAGGCTGTGCAAGCGGCACAGGGGTTGACGGCCGAATGGCATGAACTCTCAATGAGCCAGAAGCAACCGTGTCCTGCGGCCTTATTTCTCGATTTTGCTTGCTGGTGGTCCGCATCGCTTCTGGTTGTTGGGCGGCACCACGGGCCGAACTGGATCGAAGGAATTCTTGGCAGCTTTCCAAAGTGGGTGGTGACACACGGGCACTATTCCACTGTGATTATTCCCCCGCCCCATGCTGCCACGTCATGAGTTTTTTCAATCTGTCTGGAATCAGGCAAGAGTTTTGCGGGGGTTCAGCAAATCGGGCACATTAAGGGCGGGCCAGTGACGGCCCGCCAATGAAAGTCCCGGGCCCGGGCCTCAGGAACTGTGTAATAGGAGCAAACCGCCATAGAGAGCGAACGTGGCCAAAAACCCGGCAAAATATCCCAGTGATGAGCCACTGAAGATTCCTTGGGCCAACGGACCCGAGAATACCGGGGTCGACGTTGTCGCGACAGCCAGTGCCGCGCCAATAAGCCAGGCGGCAACGGTCCGGGAAGCAGAAATAGGACGGACTGACCGGACGTTCCAGAGAGCAATTGCGGCCCACGGCGCCAGCAGTGCAGCGATCAAGTCAAGAAATCCCTCAAAATTGCCGAGAAATCCTTGGGAAATCAAGAGGATGTAGGCGCTGGCAGCAATAGAAATCAGGGCATCAATTCCAATTGTGCGGGAACGCCGTATTTTTACCCCGGCTGCTAACAGACTTAAGCCCGATGAATAGGCGCACAGCACGCCGCCAGCTAGGATGCCCACCAAGGTGATAATGAGATACGGAACCTGAGCCCAGCCAGGGAGCCAGTGCAGAAGGAACTCCACTGGATTGGCCGCATCCGCCAGCGAGGGCGCGCTTTCGGCCAGCAACAGGCCCACCAGCATCAATAAGGCGGTAGGGATAATCGAGCCCCAGGCTGCCGCGCTAGCGACGCGTCCGTTGCGGACCGACGCAGGCAGGTAACGGGTGTAGTCGGAGGCCGTGGTGACCCAGGAGAGGGCACTGACCGCCACGACAACCGTGATGGACGGAACAACTCCCTTAAGCCAGGGGCCGCGCGCATGAAACCATATGGCGTGCCAAGCGACATGCGGGAGGAGAGCGAGAAGAATAACCAGAGTCAGGAATCCGAAAATATACGACACCCATTTCTGGAGATACTCAATGGTCGCATGCCCCAGAAACGCCAAAGAGAGTTCTGCCATGGCGGTCAAGGCCAGGGACACTACCAACCAACCGGCAGTGCTGCGGACGCCCAGCACCAGATGAAAAATTGTCGCGACCGCATAGCTGGCAATGATGAGGACGACTGTTTCCCAGCCCAGCATGTTGAGCCACGCGACGAACGCTAAAAGCCTGTTGCCCCGGGGGCCGAAATACCGGGCGGAATAGGCCATTGTCGGCAACCCCGTAGCCTTTCCGGGAATGCCCAGATAGCCGATGGCTGCAAAAGATGCGAGGCCAGTGGCTATCGCCAGCAAACTCTGTGCCAGTGACAGCCCATAGCTCCAGACGACGGCTCCTATGACGATATAGGTAAACGACAAATTTCCGGCAAACCACACCCAGAAAACATCCCGGGGCGAGCCGTGCCGGCCAGACCCGGCAACAGGGTTAATGCCGTTTTGCTCGACATGCCAAATGCCATTCGGTTCGGAACGTTCCTGTGAACTCAATAGATTCCACCTCTATGCGGATTTATTGTGACCGTGTGCTAACGATCATCGCAAATAGCACGAGGGGGGCAGAGCAGAATAGGAAAAGATACCGTTGCAGGCAGCAAGCGACCCTTCCGGATCAGCCTGGACATTGTCCTTTGCCAGAATTGCCTGGCCAAGTTCTAGGGTTGGCGGTAAGCCTCTCAGCGCATTTGCACCCCTCATGTTTGTACACTAGCACAGGATAACACGGCGCCATCTTCTTGTCGCCCCTAACCGGCTGCGGTATCGTTAAAACAGGGATGAAGAATCGCAGGCCATGAGCCGCCGGAATCAGTGGGGGAGTACACGAAGGATATAGTCGGTCTCCCCCCAGGATACGCGGTAATCGCCGTAAATGTCTTCAGGCGCCGAAATGCTGACCTCTTGACCACCAAGGTGCTGGTACGCCTCCATATCAATCAGGCTCACGTGCATAACGACCCCTTCAAATAAGTCATGCTTAATCAGCCAATTGAGGGTCACTGTGGCGGATACTTGGAAATTCTGTTCAGCAAAGACATCTGCCAGTCGCGTGTCTGGCTGGGTAATAAAATCATGGAGTCCGAGCAGCAGGTCAGCATCAACTGTCAGGGTTTTCTCCACCGTTTTCCTTGCATCCATCGTCATCGAAATTCCTCCCTTGGTTACAGGCACTACCATAGTAGCATAGCACCCGTACGCGTAAACGGGTCGGCCAAAGGACGCGATGCCGGGAGAGTCTAACCTTCGGCACTGGACAGAATGTGACGGCTGAAGCGGCCCGTCACTTTTTAGTCGAGGCAGTTCGAAAGTGCGGCGGTGCGCTAACCGGGAAACTTCTGAGGCCACAGATGTCCATTGGCAGCCGAGATCGCTAATTCTTGTATTAACGAACTCTCCCGGCACTAATTCCCACCGAAGAATTGAGCAAGTTACCGGATTCGCCCTCTGCATGGCGTCCACTGGAGCCTCATCCTAAAGACGGTCAGCCCATCCGGCACCATCTGAAGGTGTGGCGGAACATCCGAAAATCTGCAGTGCATTCTGTGATTCCTGCCAGAACGGACAAATGTCGGCTCGCCAGGGAATTCGCTGGGCTCTCCATCTGCCTGCCCAGACGACGCACACCTTGGATGCGGCGGGACCGCTCGTGGCCGGATGCACACGGCGAGCCTGCTGGCATAAATTCCGTGCTGTTGGAAGCAATTGTGTGATATTCTGAAATTAGCAGACGATAATGCCAGAGTTTGCCAGACGAGACCCTTCTTGCCTGTGGTCTTGTCTGTCTCCGCCGCGAGGAGTTTTGCCATGACCCTGCCAGAAATCGTTTCCCGTCTCAAACAGGCTGGCTATGTGGCTTCTAGCGAATTGGCGATGATGTTGCATCTTCAGATCAATTTAGACCGCCCGCTCCTGCTAGAGGGCCCCGCCGGCAGCGGTAAAACCCAAGTGGCTTATGCCTTGGCTCAGGCTTTGGGGTATCCATTGGTTCGCTTGTCCTGTTATGAAGGGATGGGATCTGAGCAGGCCCTTTATGAATGGAACTATGCCAAGCAGTTGGCGGCAATGCAGGGCCGTAGGGACGAGAATGTGTTTACCGAGGAATTCATGCTGGACAGGCCCTTGCTGAAGGTTCTCCGCCAACCCTCCGCCGTCTTGCTGATTGACGAAGTGGACCGGGCTGACGAAGCTTTTGAGGCACTGCTTTTAGAGTTTTTGCAAGATTTTCAGGTCAGTATCCCCGAACTTGGCACGGTTAGGGCGCCCCGCGCCCCGGTGACTATCCTGACGTCGAACCGCACCCGTCCGCTCAGCGATGCCCTGCGCCGCCGATGTCTTTATAGTGTCGTGCCTTGGCCTTCACTGGAACGTGAATTAGCCATCGTCCGGATGCACCTTCCCGAGTGCGATGAGGCCGTGAGAGGTGCGGTCGTGCGCGGTGTCCAGTGCCTTAGGCAGTGGGGACTGGTAAAGTCTCCAGGAATTGGAGAGACGCTGGACTGGCTGGACAGCCAGAGAGTTTTGGGGTATCCGGGCTGGACACTGGAATTCCTTCAGCAGACACTGGGGTGCGTGCTGAAGGAATGGGCGGATATTGAAGTAGTTCAGAGCCGTCTTGAGGACCTGTTGGCTTTTAGGGAGTGACTGGTTCCACCGGATGGGCTGGATGCCCTGAACACTGACATGCGCTCCGCATCCTCTCCCCCTCGGAACCAGATTTCCCCGGAAGCGGCGCGGGGGGAAGCCCCAGCCAAGGTTTCGCCTAGAGCGGGAACGACGCGGGCGGACGACTTTCTTGTTGGCCGCGGATTGACCGTGAAAACCTGGTGGACTTTGCCCAACCACCGCAAATCAGGGAATTTCCGGAGACCTTCAGGTATCGCCTGGCGGCGTATGCTTCGCAGAGCATCACGGCGCGGAGGGGCTTTCGGGCCGCTTATTTGGAAGAAGCCCCGGGAGAAACAGGCGCCGTGGGTGATCTTGTGCGACGTATCCGGCTCGATGCAGCAATACTGGGATTTTTACGGTGCCTTCTTGGCGGCAGTGCTTGCCTCAGTCCAGCCTGCGGAATTATTCACCTTCGGCACCCGCATTGATTCGGCCACGCACTCTCCGGCCAATTCCCAGGGGATTATTGCTCAGAGTGATGTTGGGGCTGGCACCCTGATAGGCGAAGCGCTGCGGCAGTGGCAGCAGCGGTGGGGACGCGACTGGCTCAGGCCGAGAACCGTCCTGTGGATTATCAGTGACGGGTGGGATGCGGGCGATCCCGCCACAGCCGCGAGAGAACTCGCCCGAATCCGCTCCCAGGTCGCCCGCATTGTCTGGATCAATCCGTGGATGGGCACCCCTGGCTTCCGCCCGGCGACAAGGACTCTGAAAGCGGCCAGACCTTACGTGCGGTTCGTGAAAGGGCGCACATCGAGCCAGTTGCTTGAGGCTATGCAGAGATTGTAGGGAGGAGGCATGGAAAAGTGAAACCGGCACATTTTGAATACTTCCGCGCCGCCACGATTGGCGAGGCGGTTGACAAGCTCGGCGGTGATCCTGAAGCACGGCTGCTGGCTGGGGGTCAGAGTCTGATTCCCGCCATGAATTTCCGGGTGGCGAGGCCCTCGCAACTCATTGACATCAACGGCTTGGAGGAGCTGAAGCCGCTTGTGGCGCGCTTGCCGGAGAACATCTTGGAAGTGGGCGCCCTTGTCCGCCACCAGCAAATTGCCACGAGCCCCTTGGTCCAGCGATATTTGCCTTTTATGGCGACGGTGGCGCTCTCCATTGGGCACTGGGCCATACGCTCCCGGGGATCTGTGGGCGGCAGTCTCTGCCATGCCGACCCGGCGGCGGAATGGCCGGCATTCATGGTGGCAGCCGGCGCCGAGATGGTAGTGGCAGGACCGCAAAAGTACCGCCGGATACCAGCCGATACCTTCTGTTCCGGGTTTATGGAGACGGCCCTGGGGCCCGGGGAAATGCTGGTCAAGATAGAAATCCCTCTGGCCCAAGGCGGTTGGGGCTTTTGGGAGGTGGCGCGCCGTCCTGGCGACTTTGCGCTGGCAGGCGCTGTCTGCCGCAGGCACCATTCCCGCACGACCGTCACCTGGTTTGGCGCGGATCTTTCCGGGCCGGGTACAGTGACTGTCGAATCCGAAGGCGGGGCCGGCCACGGCACCCATTTCTGGGAGGATGCCGCCAGCCGAGTGCTGGCGGTGGATGATGACTACATGCTGCAGATCCTTGGATACTGTGCCGACCAAGCCTGCCGGCAAGCCCAGTCTGACGAGGGGAGAGACTATGACAACCGTTGATATTGCTTTCTTATTGAACGGCCGGCCGGTATCACTCAGCGTGGAGCCGCGGCTGCTGCTGTCAGATGCCTTGCGCCACCATCTGGGAATGACCAGCACCCACGTGGGATGTGAACAGGGGGTTTGCGGGGTCTGTACGATTTTGCTGGACGGTGCTCCGGCCCGCAGCTGTCTCATGCTGGCGGTGATGGCAGACGGGCGCTCAGTCACGACAGCAGAGGGCCTGTCCGATCCGCTCGCGGAGCAGCTGCGGGATTCTTTCCAGGAACACCATGCCCTCCAGTGCGGGTTCTGCACTCCGGCCATGCTCCTTACGGCCCACTGCCTTCTAAGCGCTCACCCGGAAGCCGGCGAAAGCCAGATCCGGGAAGCGCTCAGCGGCAATCTGTGCCGGTGCACCGGCTATCAATTTATCATTGATGCGGTATCCAGCTTGACAGAACGAGGGGGAGAGGGGGATGCGTCCCATGGCTGAAGAGTTTGCTTCGGCTCCGCATTTTGTCGGGGCCCGGATTCCGCGCACGGAAGATTCCCGCCTGCTGAGGGGGGAAGCCCAATATCTGGATGATATTCAGATTCCCAACTTGCTGGAGATGGCGTTTGTGCGCTCCCCCTATGCCGCCGCGCGCATCCTGTCGGTGGATTCGTCAGCGGCCTGGAACATCCCAGGCGTCCGGGCAGTGTTCACTTTTGCGGACATGCCTTTTGTGCTGCCGCAAAATGGACCGTCCCCAATAGACCAGCCAGTTCTGGCCAGAGAGCGCGTGCGCCATGCCGGGGAAGCCGTTGTTGCTGTCGTGGCCGAGAGCCGCTATATCGCTGAGGACGCCTGCGAAGCGGTGCATGTGGCGTACACGCCGGAAGAGCCGGTTTTGGACATGCAGGCAGCGCAAAAGGATCGCCCGCGGCGCGTGCACGACGCTGCACCAAATGTCTTCTATCACCAGGAATACGAAACCGAAGGGTTCCAAGCAGCTTTTGATACGGCACCTCACCGCCTGACCATGACGTTTCAGACCACCCGGCAGACGGCTTGCAGCCTGGAGACGCGGGGCATTATCGCTGCGGCCGACCCATTTTCAGGAAGGATGACTGTGTACTGCGGTACCCAGTCGCCCCACCGTCTGCGTGGAGACCTGGCGGAAATGCTGCAGATGGAGGAACATCTCCTCCGCGTAATTGTGCCCGAAGTCGGTGGCGCTTTTGGCATGAAGGCTGCAACGTACCCAGAATATCTGGCGGTTGTCCAGGCTGCCAGGCTGCTGCGGCAACCGGTCAAGTGGACGGCGGACCGTGTGGAATCATTCCTGTCCGATGTGCATGCCCGCGACGACATCCACGATCTGGAGGTGGCCTTTGATCAGCGCGGGCAGATTATTGCGGTTAAAGATCATCTCATGGCTGATGGCGGCGCTTATGCCTCCTATCCCTTCTCTGGAGCCATAGGCGAAACGTCCCTGGCCGCCAAGGTTATTACTGGCCCCTACGATATAGCCCATTTGTCGACGGTGATTGACTGCACCTATTCCAACAAAGTGCCCCTGGGGGCGTACCGCGGGGTTTGGGGCCCAGTGGCGTCATTTGTGCAAGAGGGGATGGTTGACCGCATTGCCCAGTTCCTGCACCTAGACGCCGCGGAAGTCCGCCGGACGAATCTGGTGCAGCCGAACCAGTTGCCCTACCGCAATGCGGCCGGGATGCTTTATGATTCCGGTTCCTTCACGGAGTCCTTCGAACACGCGTTGGCCCAGCTTGATTATACCCGATGGAGAGCTACACAAGAGCAGGCCCGCCGGGTGGGAAAGTATTTAGGCATTGGACTCTCCAATTTTGTGGAGCCGACGGCCATGGCCTCGTCAGAAGCAGGGTCGATTGGCTATGAATCCTGCAGTGTCCGCGTGGAACCCAGCGGGACGGTCACGGCCTGGCTCGGTCTGGGACCGTCCGGTCAGGGGCACGAAACGACTATGGCGCAAGTCTTAGCCGACCAACTGGGGGTAGATCTGGAGCACATAGTGGTGCTGCACGGCGATACCGACGCAGCGCCCCTGGGAGGAGGGACCGGCGGCAGCCGTTCTGGCCCGCTGGGGGGAGGAGCGGCCATGCAGGCGGGACGCAAAATGCGGGAACGTCTGGATGTGTACGCCGCCCACATGCTCGAGGCGGCCGTTGAAGATATCGCATGGGAACACGGGCGAGCGCATGTCCGTGGAGTCTATGCCCGCCACGTCAGCCTGCGGGATATCGCGCGCATAGCGTATAACGACGTCCGCCAAATTCCATCCGGCTTGCCTATCGGTCTCGAGGTGACTGAGCGCTACCAGCCGCCCCGACCCGTGTCATTTTCCAACGGGACCCACGCGGCTGTCGTGGAAGTGAACCCCTCTACGGGCCAGGTTACGGTCTTGGATTATGTGGTGGTCAATGACTGCGGCACCCTAATCAATCCTCTGATTGTGGAGGGCCAGATCCACGGAGGGGTAGCCCAAGGCGTGGGCGCCGCGCTGTTGGAATCTCTGGTCTATGACGATTCGGGACAACTCCTGACCACCACCCTCATGGACTATCTGCTCCCATCGGCCCCGCTCGTGCCGCGCATGCGCATCGAGCATTTGGTGACACCATCCGATGGGGCCTTGGGCGTCAAGGGAATGGGGGAAGGATCGCTCATCGCGTCACCGGCCGCAATCGCGGGGGCGGTCAATGATGCTCTGTCTCCTTGGGGCGTGAGTTTTGAGCGCTTGCCGATTGCTCCGCGGGATATCGTCACGAGCCTGGGCCGGTCGTCTGCAGCGCCAGTCTAACTGAACCAGAATGATGGGCCGCCCCAGGCGGCCCATCAAATCAAGGCATTCCACAGCGTCAGAAGGGCCATGGCAATCAGGAGGGATACAATGACCCAGCTCCAGCGCCGAGCCCATTTCCCATTGCGGTGCGGACCCATGAGACCGGCATCGCTGGTCAGAATCACCAGAAAAATGAGTACGGGGGCCATGAGCACCCCCCCGACCACCTGCGCCAGCACGGACAGGAAATCCAGGGGAAGACGGGGCACCAGCAGCAGCCCTGCCGCCACCATCAGACTCCCGATATATATCGAGTAAAATTTAGGAGCCCGGAAGAAGGGCGCATTCAGGCTGTGGTTCCATTTCAGTGCGCCCGCGATCGTCCACGAGCTGGACAGGGAAATTGTAATGGCCGCTAAAAGCCCGGCGTCAAAGAGACCGAAGCCAAACAGGTAGGCGGGCCACAGCCCGAAGCGGCGGGCGATGGCGGCGATTAGCTGGGTAGGTCCGGCAGACTCAATGTGGCTCATATGCCCGTACAGAGAGGCTCCAATGACGATAATGGCTGCCGCCACAATGATTTGGGTGACTGTTCCCACCGCGGTATCAACCCGGCCCATGCGGATTTCTCCGGGAGTCACCCCTTTGTCGAGGGTCGCATCCCCTTGGAAGAAAACCATCCATGGAGCCAAGGAGTTGCCCACGGCGGCAATCACGTACCAAGCGACCACGGCCAGAGGCGTCATGGGCGGCATCCTCCATGTGGCCAACACCCGGGCAATGGCTCCAAGGTCCGGGTGGGTCACGTAGGCGATGCCCAAAAAGACAAAATTGATGAATCCTAGAATGAGCACCAGCCGTTCCTTCGTTTTATAGCCTGAGACCAGCAGCAGCGCCAGCACCAACCCCAGCGCGATAGCGTCACTCGCAGGCAGGGACAGTCCGGTCATCATCAACCCCGCAGTCATGCCGATGAATTCAGTCAGCAGAGTGACAAGATTCTCAAGAAATAGTGTGACAATATGGTAATAACCCCACCACCTCCCCCAGTGGGAAAAAATCAGCTGGGCAAACCCCGTCGCGGATGCCGCACTGAGACGCATGCTCATTTCTTGAACAGTATAGGTGACAATGCCGAGACACAGGATAAGAGGAATAAAGCCGCTGATTCCGAAGCGGACTCCTGTCACCGCATAGGCAATGTCACCGCCGGCGTCGTTGTCGCCAATAATCGCCAGGACCCCAGGGCCCAGTGCCGCCCAGATGACCAGAGCGTATTGCCAAAACCCTACCGGCGCCGGAGAAGACAGCAGCGTCCTAGATAATTTTCCATCATGCAAATCCACAGGCAGACCGGATGCTTTATTCAGCGGCGACTCGTTATGCGAACTCATGAAAATCCTCCCTCTGCAGTTCCTGCAGGTCCATGCGCCACAGCTGGTGCGAAGTCATAGCATAAAGGGATAGGCACCTTGCGCTTACGGTTCATAGTACGGCTGGCTGTTGGCAAGGGTGACGCCTGTTGATGCAATGTTTCCGCGGGTGGCAACACCGGTAGAATCTAGACTGGCGGAAGGGGAGAACGGTTATGGAAGGTGCGGCTTCGAATCCACTAGGCAAGGCCATCACAGACTATCTGCACAACCATTCACTGTCTCTGCGCCAGTTTGCGATGATTTCCGGGGTCCATGTTTCCACCCTGTCACGCCTGGTCAATGGCAAGAGGCAGGCCACAGCGGCGCAGCGGCGCAAATTGGCCCCATATATCGCACTACCGGAAGACCCCGCGACTCCCGCTCTCGCTAGCGGCCCAGGCTGGAGTGCCTTGGCGCCGCTCCTAGGAGAAATTTCTTCTGGCTATGACCCGCTGAACATCAGCTGTTTAGAAAGTCAGATTGTGGCCGAACTGCACAAATACGAACTGTTTTCCCAGACCCCCGAGGGGGAAAGGATTATCCGGACGGAATTTCCGGGGAAGGTTTCTCAGGTGGCAGGCATTGGCCCGCTAATCTCTGAGCTGGAAGAGATGTTCCAGCATTACCTCGCGCTTCCGCCCGCTGCCCCAGAACGCCCAGTGGCTGGAAGCGCCTTGCTTTATTTCGTCCTGTCCGCCGACGCCATTCCCGATTACCTTTTTCCTATCGGGTATCTGGATGACGCTCTGGCGATTCGCCTAGTTGTCGGGAAGCTGCGACGGATACGCGAAGACTCTCCGCCACCCGGGACCTGATAGCGCACGGCCGCCAGGCCACGCGCCATGACAAGCAAGAACAGTCCCGCGGGGCCGTTGGTTCAGGGTCATCTTAAATTGCTATCCGGCTCACACACCGTGGACCAAGCGCTGTAACCGCCAGCCAGCACCTCGGATCCAGCCAATCAGAATGCGATCCATCCCCAAAACTTTCTTAATGTGGTAGATTGTATTAAGGGACTTACAGGTCAATAACCGCATGAGTCCTTGAACTTTCCGGCACTCAGGACCGCCGGTGAATGGCATGAGATAGGAGGCAACACAGTGGATGATGACCGTCATGACCGTGAAGCGCTGGTCCGTGAGCATTATGATGCCCCGCCCGAACTCTTTTCCTGTTTTCTTGATTCATGGATGAATTATAGCGCGGCATTTTTTCCTGAACCTGCAATGACTCTCGAACAAGCCCAAGAGTCAAAAATGGAGGCCTATGCCTCGTGGCTGCTGGCCGGTCCGCAGTCGAAGATACTTGACGTCGGGTGCGGGTGGGGCTCTTTGGCTCTCTACCTGGCATTGCACAGAGGAGCCGACGTCACGGGGCTCACCTTAAGCCCCAACCAAGCGCAGTACGGCATGAACAGGGCCAAGGAAGAAGGAATGGATTCCCTCGTCCGCACGATGGTGCGTCCGTTTCTGGAATATCCGCTTGATAATGAATCTTGGGACGGCATCAGCTTCATCGGTAGCATAGTGCATATGGAAGAGCGCCAAGAAATTATGAAGCGTGTGGCCCAAGCTTTGCGGCCAGGGGGCCGGCTTGTGATTTCCGAGACCTATCTGCCTGATCATGCGGGTGAGGGCTTGAACACCCGGGCCTCGCATTTCATTCTCCGGGACATTTTCGGGTACTCCCATGCCACGACTCTGTCCGAGGAGCTGCAGGCGATGGAAAACGCTGGCCTCAGGGTGCTCCGGGTTGAAAATTCCACGGCCGACTACGTGCGGACGCTGGAAGAGTGGCTTATCCGGCTCCGCAGGACGCGAGACACAGTGGAGTCCGTGCAATCCGGGGCTTACAGGGACCTCCGCCGCTATCTGGAATTAGGGCGGGCCTCATTCCGCTACGGCACGATGCTGCAGTATGAAATTGTAGCCGAGCGTCCCCGGGCAGTGAAGAGAAGCAACTCGGGCAAGTAAAATAATTCCGGAAGCAGCCAGGGGAAAGACTCTGTCTCCCCTGGATGCACCTGTCTGACCGCCGCCGATTGCCCCTGCACACTTTCCCGCTTTCAGCGGGCGATGACCACCGTCTCAGAGGCCAACCCTTGAGATATTCATCCCAAATATTTATAATTTAGAAAATAAAGTCACTAAGGTTGAGACGGCTACATCGGTATGAGCGGCTTTGATTCGGGTTGCGTCGCAAGAAAGAGGGGATTTTCGATGATTGTTCCAGACTCTCACGAGAAAAAACTTAACATCTATAGCGCTTCCGATGATAGCCGGCTGCAAGGCGAGCGAGCGGTGGCGATATTGCAGGCGGTGTGTAAAAAATGGCAGGCACTGTTCCCCGGAACCTGGATAAAGTTAGTGGACCGTTACGGCGTGGCGTTCTATGAAACGCCCGGCCGGCCCATGCCGTCCATTCATTACTCGCTGCCTCTGACGTTTTACGAGGAGCGGTTTGGCACACTTTATTCCCAAGGTCCCCTGTCGCCAACGCCTTTGACCCGCGAGTTGGCCGTGGAACTTTCGGGCGCGGCCACCCAGTTGGAAAAGTGGGGAGAGACCGAAGGCGAGCGCCGCGGCGAGAAGGTGTCACGCCTGCTGGCGGAAGGGCTCCAGGACGAAACCTATCTGTTAATGCAGTTGTGCAATCTTTCCGATCCCCCCTGGACGGTCACCGCGGTGCAGATTGTGCAGCCGCTGCCGTTTCAGCAAATGCATCTGCTGCGCCAGTTTCTTTTAGCCCACTTGTGGCGGTATGAACCATCTTTTCCGTTCCTCGGGTGGCGGCCCAACGGGATGTGGGCGCTGTTGCCGGAGACGGCCAGCGATGTCTGGGCCACAAAGCTGTCGGCGCTTTTACGGGAATGGTCAGCTCTGTATCCAGCTGTGCCTATCGCTATTTACTGGGACCAGTGTCCAGATGCCAGCATTCTTGTTAACAAACTGCATCATATCAACCGCTTGATGGACTTTGCAGCGCATGGGCAGGTTTCGGGCCTGTTGAACCAACGCTTTGACCGTCACTTTCTGAGTTATTTGGCCAATATCAGCCCCGAAAACCTTCGGCGTTTGGTTGTTGACACCCTCGGGCCCCTCTTAGACCCGGAACACCAGGACACATTGCGGACCCTTTACAAATACTTGGAATATCATCAGTCGGTGGCAAAAGTTGCAGGGTCCCTGTTTGTTCATAAAAATACGGTCATTTACCGGATTCATCAGGCGGAGCAGATCTTGAACCAGAACTTTAAGGATACAAATAGCGTGGCAGAGATCTGGATTGCCTTGCAGGCTTTGAGTTTATTGGATATGGCTCCTTCTCTGTAATTTCGTAACCGTTCACGCGGCTGCGGTCAGCAAGCGATTGCCCCGGGGCGCAAATCCCTTGTGGAATTGTGCCGTTTTTTATGCCCGGTCTAAATCCGAGCACCATTGGCTGTGATGCAGTCCAATCTTTGCGCAGCAACAAGGAAGCCTGTCTGACCCTGGCGAATTATCCGAACAGTTCCAAGAGCATAAATAGCTGGGAACGTTATCAAGTCCTGTGGAAAGGGTGATTATGCGTGAAAGCTGTTGTCTATGAAAAGCCATTTTCCGTCACCGTGAAGACTGTCCCCGAGCCTAAGATCCTGCATCCTAACGATGCCATTGTCAAAGTGACCACCACATGCATATGCGGTTCTGACCTCCATATGTATGAGGGCCGCACGGCAGCGGAGCCGGGGATCATTTTCGGGCACGAGAACATGGGCATTGTGACCGAAATCGGCGCCGGTGTCTCCCGCCTCAAAGTGGGCGACCGGGTAGTCATGCCATTTAACGTCGGCTGCGGCCACTGCCGCAACTGCGAAGCGGGGTACACAGCATTTTGCACGGAAGTCAACCCCGGGTTTGCTGGCGGGGCATACGGGTACGTAGCCATGGGACCCTACCCGGGTGGGCAAGCTCAGTATCTCCGGGTGCCGTGGGCAGATTTCAATGCGCTGAGTTTGCCTCCCGGGACCGAGCATGAAGCAGATTTTGCGCTGCTGGCGGACATTTTTCCCACCGGATGGCATGGCGTCAGTCTGTCTGGATTTCAACCGGGAGAGTCCATCGCCATCTTTGGCGGGGGACCAGTAGGGCTCATGGCCGCCTATAGTGCGATATTGCGCGGCGCGTCAGAAGTCTATAGCATTGACCGGGTTCCAGAGCGGCTCGCCAAGGCCCAGTCCATCGGGGCCATCCCCATAAACTTTGACAAGGCAGACGCCGTAGAGCAAATCCTCCAGTTGCGTCACGGCGAAATGGTAGACCGGGCCGTTGATGCTGTGGGATACCAGGCGGTCAGCGGGGGCAAGGAAGTCCCCAACACCGTTCTCGTGTCCATGGTGCGGGTAGTGCGGGCAACAGGCGGGATCGGCGTGCCGGGACTCTATGTGCCGTCGGACCCAGGCGGCGTGGACCCGCATGCTAAAGAGGGCTACCTGATGTTTCCCTTCGGGAAATTCTTTGAGAAAGGTTTGTCCATTGGCACTGGGCAGTGCAACGTCAAGCACTACAACCGCCAGCTACGGGACATGATAATCGCAGGCCGCGCCACCCCTAGTTTTGTGGTATCGCACGAGATCCGCATTGACGAAGCTCCCGCAGCGTACGAGAAGTTTGACAAACGTATTGAAGGATACACCAAAGTACTCATCCACCCGAACGCTTAATATAGTCTCGCCAAATTGGCGGCAGGGGAGATTTAACGGTTCCCTGCCGTCATTGTTTTCCTATAGCATTTTGCGCGACACACAAGTAAAGCAACCTCATGGGAGGAGACATTATGACGGAAGAATACACTTTATGGCAGAAGATGTGGGCGGAAGGCATCGGTATCTTCTTCTTAGTGTTTGTCGGTGCCGGAACCGCTGCCATGACCTTGATCCTCAGCCATGGCGCTCCGCGGTACACCCCGAGCGACATCGGCATTGGGGCCTTGGGCGGCAGTGCGGACTGGCTTGCCATCGGCTTGGCATTTGCCTTTGCCATTATGACAATGATCTACGTTTTTGGCCCAGTCAGCGGGGCCCATATCAATCCTGCGGTGACGCTATCTATCCTGATGAGAAAGCAAATGTCGGCGGGAGAGGCGGTGGGATACTGGATTGCGCAGTTTGCGGGTGCCATTCTCGGGGCTTTCGCCATTGCTCTGGTTTTCGGACGGCAAGCGTGGCTCGTTGGCGGCCTGGGCGCTGCTGCTCCATTCCCAGGTATCGCCTTATGGCGCGCGGGAATTGCAGAAGCTATCGGCACATTCGCTCTGGTCCTGGGCGTGCATGGTTTGGCGCTGAATAAAAAGGCGCCGCAAGGATGGGCGGGCCTGATTATTGCACTGAATATCGCCGGGCTGATCGTGTTGTTGGGAAATGTGTCCGGTGCCGCCATCAACCCGGCGCGCACCCTCGGACCGGCATTCGCCGACTGGGTACTCGGCGGACCTGATATCTGGGGCAGCGTCTGGGTGTATATTCTTGCTCAGGTGATCGGCGGCGCGGCCGCCGCCTTGACCTATCCCCTGATTGCGGTGGGACACAAGGAGAGGGCACAGGTGACGCCCGTTCAAACCCCGGCCGAGCGTTAACCCCAGCCGCAGGGCCGAAGACCCCGGGCCATCACTGGTCTGGGGTCTTCACATCACAAGAGTCCCGCCCCCGACCTCAAAATCTCATCAATGCGGGCTGCAACCATTTGGGCGATAGCGATTTGGCTATCCTGAGTGAGTCCGGCAACATGGGGTGTGAGCCAGACATTTTTGATGGTTCGCAGCACATCATTGGCCGGCGGCGGTTCGTGTTCCCGAACATCCAGAATGGCTCCGCCTAAACGCCCAGACGCCAACGCCAAGGCCAGCGCCTGTTCATCAATCAGTTCACCGCGGGCCGTGTTGATGAGCAGAGCTCCCTCGGGCAGCTCATCCAAGGTGTCTCGGTTGACCATGTGACGGGTCTTAGCCGTGAGGGGGGTGTGCAAACTCACCGTGGCAGACCGCGAAAAGAGAGAGGACAGGGAAGGGGAGCGCCATGTGTCTGGGACGTCGGCGGCGGGGTCATAGACGCTGACATCCATCCCCAGGGCATGAGCCCTTTGCGCCACCGCTTTCCCTGTCGCCCCGTACCCCACGACCCCGAGAGTTTTTCCCCCTACCTCGGTCCCGCTCATATCGCGCATCCACAATCCATTTCTGACCTGGTCAACCAGACAGAACACGTGGCGGCGAAAAGCAATCATGGAGCCCACCACGTACTCCGCTACGGCCGGAGCATTGGCTCCATACGGGACAATGACCGGAATCTGCCTCTGCACCAACAGTGCCATATCCAAATTGTCCAGCCCAACTCCCAATCGGCCTACAGCGGCGAGACGGGGGGCCGCGGACAGAAGGGCCGAATCCACTTGAGTTTGATTGCGGACAATGAGAGCGTCTGCGTTGGCCGCCCAGTGCAACAGAGCAGAACGGCTGGCATAAAGGTCAGGGTCATAATGCACCTCATAGGCATTGAGCAGCTTTAGTCCGGCAGGATGCATGACTTCGGATATGAGAATCACGTATATCTCCCTTCACATGATGTCATTGACGGGTATCGAAGGGAAGCCTCACAGTCGGTTTCAAGAAACAGCCCATCTTGAAAATGTCCGGTTGACATTGGGGACAAGAATAAGAAAACTTCTGGCTGTGTTTCGAAAATAATGTGCTCCGCGTCCTTCCACAATAATTTTGGAGGCGCCAGCGTCGAACAGCCGGATAGCTTCCTCAGCGTACTCTGCGGAAGTCAGGGGAGAAGGGGCTTCCACTGCCATTCTGCCACTACCTGGTGCCGTTTATCAAATTCCCCAAACGCCCACTTTTTCCGCAGGATAGCTTCCTGCGGAAATACCAACCAATCGCAAATAGCACTGGCTCTTCCGCACTTTTGGTGAAAGACTTTCGCGCTGTTGTAAATGACGAACATTGTGGTAAGATGCCCGCCGCGGTGCAGTGCTCCCCAGCAGCCCTCACGATGACACCGTGTTCGGCGGGGCACCGTAAAAAAAGGCCACACGGTGACGGCCCCTTCGCAAACGGGGAAACATCGTAAGAGACGTTCGATAGTTTCTCCTAAGTTTTTCAGAAGATGCCAACCGTCGGCTACTTGTTCCGCCTGGGGGCTCCCTCCTGCGCTGCGTTCGCATAGCCGATGGCCCGATTGCGGCTCTACCTCGATAGACGGGTGTCCCCGCAACCACGCGGCCACGGTATCGGCCGTGCGATCCGGCAGGATGCCGAGGACACTATGGCGCTCTAAATCCACGACCACGGTGGCATAGCGCTGCCCTTTGGCGAGCGCCCAGTCATCAATGCCCACCACCCGCGGGAGTGGAAACGTGGGGTCCGGCTGCGCTCGCAAAAATCGCACCACCGTGGAAGCACTGAGGATAACCCCATGGCGCAGCCGTGGCGGCCACTTCTTCGGCACTCGTCGTCCAGGCCCAGTCGGCACCCCACTCCGTCAAACGCGTCGACCGCCGGCCATAGGCGGACACCCAGGGCGTCAACCGCATACAGAAAATGCGTTGCAGACAGTCAGGACTGTCACACCACCATTTTGGGACCACCAATTCCACGGAAACCGCCGCATCACTCCATGGCAGATCATGCACATGGCGCGAATACATGCTGTGAAAACGGGACGAGACCTGACCACACTGCGGATGCGGCCTGGGTCCACACCGTCAAAAAAAACTGGTACCCATCGTCGGTGATGGTGAGGTCTTGAGTCGGGACTGTGGGTAAAATCGAGAGCGACATGGCCTTCCTTCTCTGGGAATATGTGGAGAACCCGTCCTCACTATACTGCTAAATTTCGACACCGGATCAGACTTACACCAAAAGTGCGGAAGAGCCATTTCCTATTGACCAAACACACTTGATGCACCGTCATCAGACCGAAGGCCCGGAACATACAGACGGGGTCCCGGGCAGGGCGACCCCGTTACGGGCCCGTAATGGGGTCGCACGGGTATCAAAGACGGTGGTCAAACTCCACAGGGTTTCCCGGGCCCAGGATTCGCGATCTCCCCATGCGGGATTCCACTGCGCTAAATCTTGCTGAATGCCTTGCGTAATTTGTGCATCGGTGAGACTCTCTCGTAACATGACGCCCCCTTGGGAATGGATTAACTGTCAACATAATGCCAGTCAAAAAAATTCTTGGGGCCTGCGGATTGCTGTCAAGGCTTTTCGTGTCGAAAATAATATATTTGTCCATGGATTTACTACGTGATACTGCACTACTGGACAGTGCCGCCAAAGGGAAGAAAAATAGCGCATCGCCTATTTACCATTCTATGGTGTTAGAAAACATCAGATAGACAAAGTCGGAACTCCTTGACCCTCAAGGGGTTCCGACTTTATGAAAACTCTCATAGAGCCCCGTTCTGGCGCGGATAACCATTCCGCAGCTCGGGGGGCCGTTGCTGTCTATTCAAACAGACCATTCATGATGATCCGCGTTATAGTGGAGTGGTAAGGCGGTTCCCTTTTTGATCCACAGGAAAAGGATGAGAGACCTAGGCGGACAGGGTATCCCGGCGGCCATCATGCCGTCTGCTGGGACATGGGGAAATGAGAAGGGTGTCAGAAGAAGTCCATGACCCTTCAGGGAAGATGTCAAGGAATGCGTTTTTGGAGCCTAGTCTGACGGAATTTCGAGGGGTGCCTGACGTCCAGTTAGGGTATACCTCAAAATGACGCCATCAACGTGATGTATTTACCATAAACTGGCTTATGGCGGAAAATTTACGAATCGTTGCCATACCCCCTATCCGTTTGAGATTGACTCGTCCGAGCGAACACCGAAACATTTGCCAACGCCACGATTGCGGCACACGCAATCGCGACCGCGCCCAGCGTATAGACGCCCCGAATCCCGAGTAGATGTTCGGTCACAACCAGTCCCCCAAGGACGCCACCGATAGCTTCGGCCACGCGTGTGGTTGCCAACCGCAAGCTAAAGACGGCAGCGTGGACCTCGGCGGGTGTCGTTTCCTGAACCAGCCCGCGGACGACCACCACGCTAAACACATTGATAAATCCGGCGGGAACTCCCCATAAAATGGCGATCCAGATTGTCGGGCTATGAGCAACAAACCAAACACCCACAGCGGTACCAGCCAATGACAAGATGAGCACGAGGCCACGGCGGAGCAGCCACTGCGGTCGGACGGTGGTGACGGCGCTGCCGAGCGTCATGCCAAGAACCTCCGCCGTGCCCAAGAAGCCGTAGGCCCATGCGTGACCGTGATAGCCCAAAAATATTAGCACAACCGCGAGTGCATTATAGATGCCAATGCCCAGGTAATGTGGAACCATCCACCACGTCACGTATCGCAATGCGGGATGCTCCCAGACCAGGCGATATACATTGGCCGGCGGTGCGTGTGCTTCGTCACCAATATCGGGCGTCGGTTCCTGCTTGAACCCGTCAGAATTGGACGGCCAAAGCAAAGTCCACGTGATTAGGTATAATAGAAGGGTTACGGCTACCGTTGGAAGGCGGTGGATTTGCTTGAGAAGAAGTGGGCCGCCACTAAATCCAATCACCTGCGCCATGGTGGCCGCGCCATAATTGACCGAATTTGCGCGGTCCAGATCCGGTGTGAGGGTCGGAATGAGGGCCATCTGAATCGCTTCTCCCAGGGCCATCAGGCTCCCGAGAAGAAATACCACGATAAACAAGGCCCAGTGCAGGCGTATCAACAAAGCCATGCCCGCCAATACCGTAGTTAAGGCAGCGAGTAACGTGACACGCCGGTATTGGGGCATAAGGCGGATGTTGCGATTGACCCGAGTCAAAAAACCGATGCCATTGGGAATCAAAGAAATAGCAAAGGCCAAGCCTACGTTCAAAGCTGAGCCGGTGGTTTCATAAATCAACACCGTCACGACCAAGGAAAACAGACTCTGGGCCAAGGTAAAGATCCCGTTGGCCACAGTAATACGGTAAAAGTGGCGCGATAACCTCACACTCCGCTCAGCCACAGGCATAACTTATCAACCCCGCTGAGATACCGCCAGCATGTCGCAATGGGTCCACGCCTCGCCAGGCCATCCGGCTCGTATGCTCTCCGGCTCGTGCGCCTCGACGCACACACCAATCCGTCAACCCAAGTCCATCGCGGATCACCCAGGCACCCTGTTGGCGGTTAAGAATGGTCATCAACGCGGACACCGTTCGGCTAACAATTAAGCCATGGTGAAGGAGGGTGGGATGCCAGAACGCCGCAAGTCCGTTGGCGTCGTGCCACGCCCAGCCCTGAGTTGAGGGCAGTGCCTCCCAAAGGCGACGACGGTCCTCCCCTATAGCCCAGCGATCTAGCATCAGGTCCGGCGCAGTAGACGCCATCGCACCCATGCTCGGATGCAGATTGACCTCCGGAGCCGGAAGGAGCCATTCGGTATAAGTATCGGTGACTTCGAAGTCCAGCGAACGGTAAAGCGGTTCGCCGTCCGCCGTCGCAATTAACAGCACGACCTCCACGCCGGACTCAAGCGCGAGTGTGGTCAGTTCATCGGTTAAGCGATGGCCTAAGCCACGGCCTCGCCACGCGGGCAAGACTGCAATGTTCCCCAGCCATGCGGTCTTGCCGATCACAGTAAGCATCCCAGTTCCCACGAGTGTAGCGTTCACGAATGCACCGAGCCAGCGCACGTCGCGGTGAGAGAAAAACCAGTTTACCAAGAATTCCGGTGCGCTCGACAAATCCGCAATGGTCAGAATCTCGGACACACATTTGGCGTGCGGCCGCTCCAGTGGCGCCGTTGTGACCACCACATTATTCCTCCTCCATGTGCGCCATGACATCCTCCAATTTTGCCACGAACGACTGGGTTTCGAGGCGCCCCCATACCAGAGGTGGTGTGAGGCGCAGAGTGCGGAAGTCGCGCGCGACAGCCGTCAAAACCTGCCGCTGTAAAAGTCCGTGAGCCAACTTTGCAGCCACGCCTTCGCTCGCACATCTCAGGCCGAGGAGATGACCATGGCCCCGAAGCTCAACCTGCGGCGCATATGGGTCCAGCACCGTGGCAATACCACTGCGCAGTGCTTCGGCACTTGAGTGGGGGGAGCTATACGACCGCGTCATGCGGCCCAACAAATTTCGGTCCATGCCACCGCCTATCTTCACAAAATGCGCGGTTGCTTGAACTCAAGGATAGCAGGGACGGGCGCCGAGGGCAATCGCCGCTTTAACGCAGCGTCCCGCAACCATTGCGCCGGACTGATGGCCATCGTCGCCGCCTTCTCTTGCAGCAACGCATATTCCGCCGCGGTCACCCGAACACCAATGGTCAGTGACCGAACAGCGGCGGGGTCTCCTTTGGGACGCGCCATGGGGCTTCCTCCTTTCCTTTCCCCCAGCCCATCAGGGCTCGGGGGGGGGGTGTGTAAAACAACCCACCGTAAATGCACTCGGCAAGGATGAGAGTCACGAGTGGAACGAGAGACCAAGCCGACAGGCGAAGGTCGGTGACGCCATCCGTCATGGCCGGCTACTAACCTACTACTCCTTAGAATAACTTCTTCGCCAAAGAAAGCAAACCTTCGCGGGCGGATGCTCCGGAAGACTGATGCTAACGGGAAGATTCTCCCGCCTCCCGTCCGCGCTAACGCTTGGACAGAAGGAAAGCAACACATTGTGTGAACCTACCACTAAGAACGGTTTAACCCCCTATTTTTGTACACGAGCGATCTATCTCGTTGATTCTCATACCATTGCTCGTTTTTTCTCATCTT
>DAIDDL010000046.1 GCA_027309085.1 Sulfobacillus sp. | reverse complement strand
AAGCGCCCCTCCCGATCCCACCGCTGGACCGTCTTAACTTTGACGCCCAACAACCTGGCGACATCCGTAATCGTGTATGTCTTATCCATACCACTATTATGCATCATTGTGCATCTTATCGCAAGCTATATAGTAACTCCCTCCCCGCCTGTCCGGTTCTCCCCGGGGTGCGGTCCATCCCCTTGCCTCTTCAAAAAACGTACGTTTGCCTCATCCTAGCACAGCCGTCCCACCCCGTGCAATCCGCACGGGCCAACGCCGAGAAGAGGCGTCCGCCTGTTCTGACCTTCTGCTACAATGGGCACAGCAGGTGAAATGAGAAAGGGGATAAAAGCGCGATGCCACTGTTCGGAAGCAATGCTCAATTGACCTCCATGGGAGAAGTGGAGGAAGAGATCCAAAAACTGCAGCAGGAGCAGGGAGCGGCTACCAGCAACTTGAGCGCCATGGATTTCTGGCTGGTCACCGACGCCGGCTACAAACCGTTGGGATTTGTCCTGGGCAATTCCGTGATGAGCATGGGGGTATCGGGTGGTATCGCCACAGCATTCAAGGGAATGCAGCGGGGTGAGCTGAAGCAGCTCACCCAATTGATGTATGCCGCCCGCGAACTCTCTCTTCAGCGGATGAAGGCCGAAGCGGACGCATTAGGCGCTGACTCCGTAATCAATGTGCAGATCGAAATTATTCACCGCTCAGAAGACGTGATGGAGGTGGTGGCGACCGGCACCGCCGTCAAGAAGGTGGGTGATCCCGGCGGCCGGCCGGTAACACTGCAACTCAAGTAATACGCGGCCGAAATGCAGAAGAGGGGGAGCCCACGGTCTCCCCCTCTTCATCTTCAATGCCTTCCCGGTATCAGGGCGCTCTGCGCTTGATTCTCCGGTCTGCCCGTCGGATCATCACGAGCCGGGCGACTCCAAAGACAAACGCCACCCCCGCCATCCCGTAAAAGATGTCGCCAATCCAGTAGCCGGCATAGCGTCCTCGCCAGAAGACGGCAAGCAGCGAAGAAAACCCCGCCAAAATCCATGCGGCCACGATTGAGAGCTGCAAAGCGATCTTGTCCAGACGCCGCAGAACGGGGGTCATCTCGGGGCGGGTGGCTATGGAGCCATGGGTGATTTTTACGAGGGCCTGATCCAGCTCCTCCGGCAGTCTCCACCCAATTTGTCCCCAGATTTTGACTTTATCTGCAGCCTTGTCCCAGACCATTTTCCCGGCAGGGCCGAACAAATTGCCCACTTGGTCGCGCAGCATCTGATAATAGCGGTTATCCCAGACAACGCGCCGCTCGTTTATCATCGGCAGGGCCTTCTCTTTGAGCAGGGCCATCCAGTCCAAGTCCGGATCCAAAACGGCGACCAGACCAAACAGCATCCCAATAGCCCGTCCGAGGAACATATACTGCGCAGGGAACTGCAGCGGCTCCTCGTACAGAAAGTCCTGAAAGTCCCGCACGAGACCTGTCAGCGCCGCCCCTTCCTGCAACGGCACACCGGCAATGCGGTCCAGCATGAAACTGACCGCCCGCCCCAGAACCTCCACATTAGCTGAGGGCCGCACAAAGCCCAGGGCGATCATGCTGTCAACCACCCCTTGCGCATTGCGGGCCAGGCCAAACTCCACCAGTCGGCCAAAGACGTCGACATGGTCCGGCGGAATCGTTGCCATCATACCGAAGTCCAAAAAGATCAACCGTCCGTCCATCCCTGCCAGGAAGTTGCCAGGGTGCGGGTCAATCTGTACAAATCCATCCAGCACAATTTGCTTGAGGTACGATTCCACGAGGACACTGGCAAGCTCCTGGGGATGCAGTCCACTGGCATTAAGCTGATCGACTTCGGTCAGCTTAATGCCTTCCACGAATTCCATCACCAGGACGGTCGAATGGGTGTACTGCTCATAAACCCGTGGCACCTGCACGCTAGGCCAGTCGGCGAAATCCCGCTGAAAATGGAGCAAATGGTCCTGTTCCTGAACATAATCCAGTTCCCGGTAGATTGATTGCCGAAATTCCTCAAATAGCCGCACCGTGTCCAGACGCCTGCCCGCCTTGGTCCACCGTTTCAGGATGGCCATGATGCGCGACAAAGCCCGCAGGTCCGTTTTTGCCAACTCGCGGATTTTAGGCCGCTGAACCTTGACGGCTACGATCTCTTCCCCATGTGCTAGCCTAGCCCGGTGCACCTGTCCAAGGGAAGCCGCCGCTACCGGTCGTGGCTCGAAATCGTGAAATATCTCATTCAAAGGTTTTTGGAACGCGCTTTCGATGATCCCGCGCACGGCATCAAAGGAAGCCGCAGGCACCTGGTCTTGCAACTGCTGCAGCTCTTTGGTGAATGTCAGGGGCAATACGTCCGTACGGGCACTGAGAAACTGCCCCACTTTAATAATCAGACCCTGCAGCCGCAGCGCTTCATTCCGGAAGCGGATGCCACCTTGTTGGTAGATGGCATCGACCGCCCGGGAAGCCGCATCTTTGGACAGGGTGCGCTCCGCTCGCTGAATGGCTCGGTAGTCACCCCAGTACGACAGCGCCAATCGAAATATTGACAGTGTTCTCGTCAGTTGAGAAGCCACGTGAGCGTTCCACCCTCATCCTATTGTCGGCGGGTACCCTATCAGTCTTGCTCGGGATCCCCCATGTCAGTCTCATCAGGTTCATCCCATACACGGTACGCATCATCCAGTTTTTGAATAAATTGGTGACGCTTTTTCCTGTACGATTCACGGCGCTCTTCCGGCATATCAGACCAGCGCCGGCGGCGCGCTATCCGTGCAATCCCCAAAAGCGCCAGCAGCCAGAGAAAAATCGGAAAGCGGGGACGTCTTCTAAACCACATTGTCAAAACTCCCTCCGTGTTATCAAATATTCGTACTGCTTACTATTTGCATTATAGATCTTTCTGAGGCCAATAGCACCTGTTGTGACGCCATGTTATCCGTTATTGTCGCTTCTTGCCAGGGTGCGTCGCCTGGCGGTAGCACCGCTCATACAGTTTTGGAGTGTGTCCTAGCCCAATGATCATCACTTCTTCCCGTGCCCGGGAAATCGCGGTATATAACTTGTAGTGTCCAGCCGAAGTGTCTTCGAACGCATCCGGACTTTCAGCGACTAAGATAGCCAAGTCAAATTCCAGCCCCTTAGCGTATTCGACAGTGGCCACAATGACCTCATAGGGCTCGGGGTTGTCAGGCTCCACGGCCATCTCCACGCCGTCTTGCTTGCCAGCAAAGAGCTGGTCTAAGATATCGCGCGGTATTTTATTTCCGAAAATCACCGCGACTTGACCCAAATACTGATCCGTTCCTCTGTGCACCTCACGCAGGACCTCTTCCGCCAAATTCCGGCGGCTGGCTTGGCGCGCGGCATGCGCAATGCCTCCGGGACGCCGTGCAATCTGGCGGATCCCCGCCGGGTGGGCAGCGTTGGCCAATCTGACAATGTTTTCGCCGGAACGGTAATTGTCCTTCAAGGCGATATGCTGCGCTCCCAACTGATCTGCCAGCGCCGTCCAGTCCCCAACCTCCGTATAGGGATTCAAATGCTGGTAAGGATCTCCTACTACCGTCAGAGATCCGGCAGACGGCGCCAAAAGCTGGCGGGCGAGCGCAAATCCTACCGCGGGAAGATCCTGCGCCTCATCCAGGACGACAAGCGCATAGTGGCGGGGGTGGCCAAAAAATTTCCCAGACAGGTACATCAGCGCCAAGGCATCTGCGAGGCTCCAGACGGCGTCGGGAAGGAACGCCGATGCCAGGCCAGACTCGGCTCGAGCCTCCGGGTAGGCGGCAATCAGCCCCCGCAGGTCGGCGATGATGTCAGCCCCTTCCCGCCATCGTTCAAACCGCTGGCGTCCTTGTTTCCGGTACTGGCTGGAATCACGGCTGTCAGCCCCGGACAGGACGGTATCGATGGCCTGGGCCCAACGGTCTTCGAGGAGTCTCCAGCCTTCGGCCAGAGAGCGTAGAGAGTGCGCCGTGAGGATCTCCCGAACCTGGCTGGCAAGCAGTTCGCAGGTGCGCTGGTGGCGTCCGCTGACTGTCTCGACGTCCAGTGTCATGCGCAAGTCCCCCAAGCGGTCCACAGACTGGTGAATATACGTCTGCACCCATTGGGCAAGACGGACGGGATACAGCTCGTCATACAGCAAAGTGTCATCGGGGCCAGCCGATTTTTTCCGGACCGGAAGTCCCAGCTCGCGGGACAGCCATGACGTCATGTCGTGCAGCACCACTTCGCCGGCGTCCAGAGTGGGGAGAATCTCTGAGACGTAGCGGAGAAAGGGCCCTGAAGGGCCCAGATACAGAATATTTTGGGGAGATAATGCCGCGGCGTGAAGCAGATGCACAATGCGGTGCAGTGCAATTTCGGTTTTGCCGCTGCCAGGCCCTCCTTCAATGACCAAGTTCTCCCGCAGCGGCTGAACGATGAGGTCATACTGTTCTTCTTGAAGGGTTGCCACAATATCGGCCAGCTTCCCCCCGCCCCGCTTTTCAAAGAGTTGCTCGGTGACATTTTCGCCTTCGCCGGTCGGAAGGGCAGGCAGCGACGGCCCGCGAAACGTATCCGCAACCTCCTGCAGCTCGGCCTCCTCAATCAGCACCCGCGTAACCCGTTCCAGCTCCCACACTCCGGGTACGGACCGGTGAGTAATGTACATGCGCGCCACTGGGGCATTCCACGGAATGATATCGGTCATCCGGCCTTTGGAATCCTCAAACGACAAAGATCTCTGCGCTTTACTGACATAGACGACAGACGGCTCATCCTGTTCTCCGCGGTCAACATACTCGAGGCGCCCATAGTATGGGCTGTCCCCGTGGCGGTCCCACTCCTCATACCAGATCTGTTCGCCTCTGGCGACTGCCCGGTACACTGCAATGTCGTTGTACCCGCTGACAGGCGTGCCCTTGCTCTCTAATAGCGTTTGAATTTTTTTTCTAATTGTAGCCAGCGCCTGCGACAGATTCATGCGTTCTTGCATGAATGTGCGCGAAGAAGGACGATAGCGGTATTCCACGGCACTCACCACCCGGATAGTTCATGACACAGCCTCAGAGTGATGACACCCGGGCTATCCCATGCCAATGGTCACTATAATACCAGAGGCAGTAGTCAAAACCTAACGAACGGAGGCGGCAGCGAAAATTTGTGAAGCGGCAAATTCTGTACTTCATTTGGGTTTGAGCACGGACCGGGAACGGGGCAGTCCCTCAATCTGCTCAACAATATTTTTGGCCTGCAGCAAGGAGCATTGATAGCGCTTCTTGACCAGGCGGATAGCCTCAATGCGGTGCCCCTGGTTCAACAGTGTGCGCACCTCCTCATGCGGGGACTGATCCGGTGACACCTCCCACAACAGTGCCATCAGCGCTCTTTGCTGATGTTCGATATTTTTGAGGCGGCGGTGCAGAAATACAATCATTCCTAAAAAACCCAACGCTGTAATGAGTGCTATCCATTCCATAGCTTGTGCTCCTATCCCGTGTCCATTTATACCTTGCATCCAGTGTAATCGTTCTATTGAAAAAATCCATCCCCACCATCTTGCCAACTCCCTGACAACATGCGGGAAGCAGAACTTGCCGCCGCCGCCCGGGGTTTGAGATCGCTGCACCGGCCCTTTGTCTACCCGCCCGGGATGTCAGGGAGTGCGGTCTGATTGGGTTCAATCCGCCATATCCATGTGAGCCACGAACCCAGCAAAGATGCCGACCCGGCAATGGCCAGCACAGCTCCCAGACCATAACGCACTTCCGCAAATCCCAGAATAAAGACTCCGGCAATCGCTCCCACGCGGCTGACCGCGGTCGAAATGCCCAACGCCGTGGCCCGCACCGGTGTTGGAAATATTTCTGCAGGAATGATTCCGCAGGTCGTGCCCGGCCCGCTGCCGTTGAACAGGTTGACGATCATGAGCCCTCCCAAAAGAAAGGCAAAAACGCGGATATCCAGCCATAACGCCGCCGCCAAGACCCACAGCCCAGCCCCGGACAGAAAGAATCCCCTCACCTGCAAGCCAATGCGGCCGGACCGGTCCAGACGCAGCATGGCCCAGACTGACCCCACTCCTCCGAACAGTGCCGCCATGCCCGTTCCCAAAATGGCTCCTGTCGTGGAAGTCAGGCCATTGGACCGCAGCAGCAGGGGCAGAAGAAGCCCCAGGCCATAAGTGGAAAAGTCCATGAGAAACCAAGGAACCGCGGCAAGCAGCCACAGCCGGGGCGGCAAGGCGCCCCGCGGGCGGGCTCCAGCCGCCCGGCGGAAAGTGCGGCCGAATTGCAGCCAATGGGGGGACTCGGGCAGTTTGTGCCGCAGGACCAACCCCCAAGCCGCCGGAATCAGTGCGAGGCCAAAGAGTACGCGCCAGCTCAGCTGGGCGGGAAACCACGCCACGACCGCAGCACCGATGCCGAAACTGACAACCGCGCCCACCGACCAGGCCAGCCAGATATAGCCAAGGTGGAACCCGCGGGATTCCCGGGGTGCAAATTCGGCCAGGTAAGTGGGAGAGATGGCATAGTCCGCCCCTACTGCTATCCCTACGATAAACCGAGCTACCACCAGCCACGCGTAATTGAAGAGAACCGCAGAGACCGCGGAGAATATCATGAAAATCACAAGGTCCCAGATTAGCAAGGTTTTGCGGCCCAGCCGGTCAGCAAGAATTCCCGCGCCTAGTCCTCCTCCGATTGATCCGATCAGCATCGCGGAGGCTAACAGCCCAGTTTGGGCCGCGCTGAGGTGAAACTCACGGGCCAACGGCACCAGTGCCACAGCAATCACAGACAAGTTATACCCGTCCAGGACAATGCCTAAGCTGGAGACGGTTCTTATGCGCTTAAACAGCCGCGAAGAGGGTTCGGCTATGGAGCTCTGCATAGTTTGTGCACGCTGCTTTCCCGTCAACTGCCCACGGGAGCCGCTAAGTTCCCGCAAGACGCGCTGACTGTTATAATGGGCTTGCCGGATTTCCTAAGTTGGCCCCCTGCGCCATGGCTAAATCCCCTAGAGAACCGTAAACTGCTGAACAAGGGGGAAAAGCAATGTTTTCCGGCTATGACAATTTTAAACCATTGATCTGGGCACACAGGGGATTCTCGGCGATTTATCCGCAAAACAGTTTGCGCGCGTTTTCTGAGGCCGTGGATGCCGGAGCACACGGCATTGAGTGCGATCTTCAGCTCACCCGCGATCATGTCGTACTTATTGCCCACGACTCCGCCGTAGCGGGTCGCGGGGGCCATCTGCTGAACTGGGCCGACCTTCTCTGGTCCGATGTCGCCTGCGGCATCCCGTCCGGTCCTCCGGTGGCGCGGCTGGAATCTCTAAGCGAACTCCCCGCCCGCACGCTCCTTAACCTCGAATTGAAAGAGCAAGGAGCACTCAATCCGGTTTTGCTGAACAAGACCTCCGAAATCATTGTCCGGAATCATTGGGAAGAACGCGTGCTGCTATCTTCCTTCAGCAAGACCCTACTCGACCTCTGCGCAGACCAACACCCACAATGGCCGCGGGCGGCGCTGTGGGCCAGCTGGCTTCCGGATGTCAGTGAATTTTCTGGGCTTGTGCAGGTGGACGCGATCCACGTGGCCTCAACATTTCTGCGGGAGGAAACCATGCAAAGCTACCAGCAGGCGGGATATGCTCTGGCCTGCTGGGATCTCGACGACAAGCAAACTCGCTTGTGGATAGACCGGGACATCAACGGCGTGATTGTCGACAATCCCAGGTGGGCGCTTGCCCCCGGGAGTATGTGAGCTTGGCGAACATCTTAAGGTATGATACAGTCATCGGGGCGAACTAACGTTCGAAAGACAGCCCGAGATTCTCTATTCGCTAGCGAGGTGCACTCATGTCCACTCCAATTTTACCTATTGACCACCGCGGGTTAACCCGTGAACAGACGGCGGATCTTCTCCGGGGCCTGTCGGACTTCATCGAAACGTACCCTCACGACGCTTTTGTAGTGACCATTGACATCACTCCGGCAGTCACCGAGGGTCCCGCTGCAAAGACCCGGCGCGCACCCCGGAAGAAAGTCTGAAACAACTTGCTGTCCATTCCATCCCGCCTCACCTGAACCGGTGGGGCGCGGCGGCTGAACAGGAGCTGTGTCGTAAGACCACCGTCCGAACAAATCTGCGCCCGCCGTCTACCGTCATAAACACATGATTGCGTGCGGCCATGACCCCATCGGGCCGGTTGGCAAAACTCAGAGCGGGGCTTAAAGCGCTGCCCTTGCTCATGCCGCCACCGGATTAGCGGCCCCGGTATTCTCCGCGCACGTGACAATTCAATGAGGGTGGGAGACAATAGCGCCCTAACCCCCGCCTCCGGCCCGAATGTTCGTAGAGCAACGGTCTCATTGGGTTGCCACTAAGTGGACACATTGATACCGCATGAAAAGTCTGCGCCCAGCAGCCACTCGCACAGAGAATTCAGCTTCACCGGGCGCGAGCCACAGGCCGTGCGACCGCCAATAACGCACAGCCAACCGGCCCGGAGCGACAGAGGTGCTCTGCTCGTTTCGGGCCCGGTTGGGTGGCAAGTCTATTTTCTTGATACAAGCATTTGGGTCCCTTGGCTCACCCGCCTGCTTTCGGTGTCACGGCATGGGCCGACGGGGGTGTCACATGCTCGCCAATAAGCTGAGCGAATTCGGCGTCCGTAATGGTGCGCCAACTGTCCTTCCGCATAGCATAGAACACGAGAGGGGCCGCCGCCAGAATCACGGTAATGCCGATCACCAATAGCGTGTAAGTCGTTTTGGAAAGTCCGTCCAGTTCACTCGGAGGAATGAACCCTAAGACAATTCCCGCGACAGACGCCAAAAGCCCTACCACGGCGACGAGGGTCATCGCCGGCACCCGGTATGCCCGTTGCACGTGGGGCTTCGTATGGCGCAGGATGATCGCCGACGCAAACATCAGTACGTACATCAAGAGATACAGTTCAGCCGCAGCCGCAATCAGCAAGAAAAATTTGGCACAAACACGAATATCGCCGCGAGGGCCGTGACAATCAGACCTTGCGGAACTAATATGCCCTGCTGCATGCCGGCTGCATTGCGCTTTTGGAGTCCTACCGGCAGCAGGCCCGTGCGTCCCGCGATCAAGAGCCCTTTAATCGGCCCAGCAATCCATGTCACCACGGATGCCAGAGCTCCAAGCACAACCATAAGGGACAGGACGGGAGTGAGCCAATTCACGTGCCAGTGCAAGAAGAAGACTTCGAAGGCTGCGGTAATCCCGCTGGTCAGACCCAGCGTGCTTGGCGGCACTGCCACCGCAATCGCCAGCGTGGGGGGAACAGCACGATGAAGAAGGCGACGAGAATCCCCTTGGGATAGTCTTTCGCGGGATTTTTCAGCTGGTCCACATGCACAGCATTCACTTCCATACCCGCATAGGCCAGGAAGTTGCTGACAATGAGCACGACACTGGCGAGACCCATATAGGGTGGAATCACAAAATGCCACCCTAACGGCACTTCGCTGTGCTGCCCCGTGCCAATCCAAAATGCCCCCAAAATAATCAAGATTAATCCGGGCACGAAGGTTCCGATTATTCCGCTCCAGGACCCAACCTTCGCGAACAGATTTTTGCCTTTCAGGGTGATCAGAGTCGACGCCCAGTAGGCGACAATAATCACTACCGCTGTGTAGAACCCGGAGTTGGCCACATTGGGGTCGAGAAACACATAAGCCAAAGCGGCTGCGACAAAGGCCAATTGAGATGGATACCAGAATACATTTTGGATCCACTGCAGCCAAATGGCCATGAAACCCCAGCGGTTGCCGAGCGCTTCCCGAACCCAGACATAGACACCCCCGCGCCACCCCGTCGCCAATTCCGCAGCCACTAGAGCCATGGGGACAAAGAACAGCAGGGCTGGCACCAGATAGTAGATAATGGACCCGAGCCCATAAAAGGCATCGGCGGGATCGCTGCGCAGTCTGGCTACTGCCACGACGGTCAGCACACTGAGCGAGAACCAGCTGATGTGCCCGCCTCCCGATGCCGCATTGGACGCCAGTGTGTCCTTTTTCTTTGTTGCCATGTGATTGCTCCTTAACCTGCCTCACGCAGGGGATTCTTAGTGATGAAAAGATGCGTGGGATTCTTTGGTATGGGGCATTGGCCCATCCAGCGATTCCAAATACGCCACGGACTGCTTGAGGTCTTCCAAAAACAGGTGGGCGAGATCCATGGAAAACCCATTGCGCACAACGACACGCATAATGGTGACATCCGTCATGTCCGCAGGCAGTGGATACGCCGGGACTTGCCAACCGTATTCCCTCAGTTTGCGGGAGAGATCATAGAGATCCCAGTTCGCCGTGTGCCCCGCTTTCAGGCGCCATGCAAATACAGGAATATCAGAGCCGTCGGTAAAGAGGTCAAACAGGCCCATATCCTTAACGGCCCGGCTCAGAAAGTGAGCCACTTCCTGTGAGGATTTTTGAACTTTATAGTATCCGTCCCGTCCCAGTCGCAGAAAGTTGTAATACTGCAGCAACACTTGCGCGCCCGGACGGGAAAAATTCAAGGCGAAGGTCGGCATGTCGCCGCCTAAATATGAGACCCGGAAAATCAGGTCATCAGGCAAGTCCTGCGCCTCGCGCCACACGACCCAGCCGAGTCCGGGGTACACTAACCCGTACTTGTGTCCCGAGGCATTGATAGACTGCACCCGCGGGATCTTGAAATCCCAGAGGAGATCAGGCTGCAAGAAAGGTGCGACAAATCCTCCGGAAGCAGCATCGACATGGATGGGAATATCCAGCCCGGTGCGCGTTTGGAGGTCATCCAAGGCCGCTGCTATCGCCGCTACGGGTTCATTCAGCCCCGTATACGTGACTCCCAAAATAGGCACCACGCCAATCGTGTTTTCGTCCACCGCAGCTAGCACACCTTCCGGGGTGAGATACGGCTTGTCCGGGGTAATGCTCACATAGCGGGGTTCCACATCCCAGTAGTTTGCAAATTTCTCCCACACGACCTGCACAGCTGAACTGAAAACAATATTGGGATGGTCAGCGGATTTCCCTGCCGCCTTACGCGCTTTTTGCCACCGGCGTTTGAGAGCTAATCCTCCCAGCATGCAGGCCTCTGAAGATCCTGTCGTGGAGACGCCCAGGGTATTGTGCGGATGGGGTGAATGCCACAGATCTGCCAAAATATGTACGCAACGGTCCTCAATGGCCGCCGTCTGGGGATACTCATCTTTGTCAATCATGTTTTTGTCGAAGGCTTCTGCATAGAGACGGTCGGCCTGGGGCTCCATCCATGTGCTGACAAATGTCGCCAAATTCAACCGCGCATTCCCATCCATGGCAATTTCATCATGAACAATCTGGTAGGCGGTTTCCGGCAGCATTCCTTCGTCACGCAAGCGGAAGCGGGGTATCGCCTCTTCGCCATCGCGGGAAAATAAGGGATTGACGGAGACTTCATCAGGCAACATCATGTGCGTGCGGTGTGGATGCCAATGGGGCATCAAATCATCTCCTTTGATCTCTAATTTGCCATTCTGGATGCAGAAAATGCGTTTCTCTGCCTCTGTCAGTGTGAACTAGTTCCGCATAATAGAACAAGGGTCCAAACGGACCCAGTTATGGTAACCCAAATGGCGCGCGTCTTTTCGCTCTTCCGGTCACAAATTCCCGTGGAAAGGGTGTTCGCGGCGCCATTCCTCGTCTAATTTATAACTCAACTTTCGCAGGAGAAAAGTGTCCGAAAACGTCAGGACGCCGATTTTTGGCGTTTACCTGACCGCTTGACAACAAAAAATGCCTCGTTTCTGGTATAATTTAGGTGTCAACCAAAAGCTAGCCAGAAAGAGACAATGTAATGATACCACAAAATCATCCAGATTCAAGACTTTCTCAGTTCCTCGCGACGATCGGCTTCGCCCGCATTCTCCACGCGGCAGGCATCCATAAAGCTGCGGTGGGGATCGCTCCCCGTATCGTGGTGCCGTGTCTCCTCGGCCTGATCTTCACCCAACGGAATTTCTGGCGGTGGTTGGAAACCCGCCAATCCGACGAGGTGCCATTCGGCAAAGACGTGGTCTACCGTTTCCGCAATGACCCCCGCTGGAATTGGCGCCGGGTTTTAAGTCACGTGGCCCGAGAGGTCTATCGGCATGTGCGGCCCTTCTTCGCCTTGAATGATAGCCTGTATGATCGCTCCCGGAGCAAGGTGGTCGAACTGATGGGGCCTGTCTTTGACCATGCCGCTCAGCGCATGCGCCGGGCTGGTCTGGACCGATGGCCAGACGATTATTCCGTCCGATTTTGCCTTATTGACCACGCAAAAAGCGGACCAGCGTCAACCGGCCCACGCTGGGATTCCGCCCGGGAGTCCCGGCGCCGAGAAGCGCTGTGGCCCGCCCCCACGGTAGCTGTGGGGCTGATCCAACAGGCTCTGAAGAACGGATTGCATGCCGCGTATGTCGTCTGTGACCGCTGGTTTACCACGCCCACTTTAATCCGTCGCATCGTGGACGAGACCGGGTGTGAGGTCATTGGCCTGCTCAAAAATGGCTCCCTGCGATATGAATGGCAGGGACGGCTCCTCACGTTGTCGCAGATCTATCGGGCCTTGCGTCGCTCCTGGAGTCGTCATGAACTGCAAGAATCGGTCGTGGTGCACCTCCCCACTCCGGGGGGACTCCTGCCCGTCAAACTCGTGTTTATCCGCGATCGGCGCGGTCATTCGCGGGAATGGCTGGCGTTGCTGTGCACCGAGATCCGTCTGCCCGACGACGAAATCGTCCGGCTGTATGGGAAACGATGGGACATTGAAACATTCTTCAAAGTCAGCACATCCTTTTTGGGACTGGCCCGGGAATTTCAGAGTCGATCCTATGATGCCTGGATTGCACACACGACTTTAGTCTGTTGGCGTTATCTCGACCGAGGAAACGCGCGCGGAACAGGATCTGCGCTCCATCGGGTCCTTGTTTTTTGTCATGGTGGATGAACTGGTCGATTTAACCTGGGCCATCGTCTGGGATCAGATCATGGCCGCCTTCGAGGCGGCGCTACACGACACTCTCGATTTGACACCCGACCAAGTGGAGGCGCTCTATCAAGCGTTTCTGCAAAAACTCCCGGCCCCACTCCGCGACCGGATCGACGGCCTCCAGAAGTCAAGCCCCGATCAAAAAGCCCGCAAAGCGGCATAGCTCAAGGCAAAAGGCTCAGTTTTTACTTGAGAAAGTTGAGTTTATAAAACAGCGGCGAAAACCCCCTTGGTTCACCTATGAGATGAAAGCCGCTGGCATCTGCCTTCTCGATGAGGGCAGGCCCGACTCAGTTCCCCTACGGATCATGCTGCCGCGCGGCACACTGAGCCTACTCAACAGTAAACATTCCTGTTACGGCTAACTTCGAGATTTGGCGATTGACAGTGTCTCCGGTATGCTAGGAGTCGGCCAGGGTTTTGCCCTGAGCACCTCACTGAGGAGGCACTGAGTATGAAGTGTAATCCGCAACTGGCCATCAACCAACGGGTAAAACGTGTCATCAATGAGACCCTTGTCGTGGGCGTCGATATTTTCATGTAGCGCGGGCCGCCACCTGTCGGGGTGTGGTGCTGTTCCGGCATGCTTTGCGGGTGTCAACTTCCGCCGCAGGCTTTGCGCACTGCTCCAGACTATCCTACAGTGGCAGGCCGCCTATCACTTGTCGGACGTCATCGTCGGCATGGAATCGACTGGGCATTATTGGTTGAATCTAGCACGCTGGCTGACCGATCAAGACATTGCGGTCGTCCTCGTTAACCCCGCGACCACGAAGCGCCACAAAGAAAATCGGGACAATAGCCCCGCCAAGAATGATCCCAAAGACGCGGCCGTGATTGCGGATCTGGTCGGCGCGGGTACTACATCCCCTACCAGTGGCCGGCTCGGGCCGTGACCATGTAAATGTACAGTCTCGCCCGATTGTTGAAGAAATTTCGATAAGCCTCATCACCGGCCATGTAGGACCACTTCAACATGATTTCGATTTAAGATTTCGATGCGCGTCGTTCCTCCCAAGCACTTTTGCGTCCATGCGGCCAGCATATCCAAGGCGTCTCGCAAGTGCCCGGAGCGTTCCGGATCAATGGATTCTATCACCAAAAAGGCACTCGTCGTGCGCTCCGTCAACATGGTCCGCTGTCCATCGCGCCAGTTTAAACTTTGGACAGTTTTTCACGATGCTGAAATATCAAGCGGAGCGCTACGGTACACACTTGGAAGAGGCGGATCGCTGGTTCCCCAGTAGCAAGCTCTGCTCGGCCCCCGGCTGTGGTTATCTCAAGAAGGACTTGACCCGGGCAGATCGCGAATGGACCTGCCCGGCCTGTGGCACCTGGCACGATCGCGATGTCAATGCGGCGCAAAATTTAGCACGGCTGGCAACCGTAACTGCCCTACCT
Organism: Sulfobacillus sp.; assembly: GCA_027309085.1. GTDB lineage: Bacteria > Bacillota > Sulfobacillia > Sulfobacillales > Sulfobacillaceae > Sulfobacillus. Next base: position 14,341 of record DAIDDL010000046.1, on the reverse strand, counting down.
GTGGCGACACGGCCCGCAAGGGATGTGCCGGTTCGGTCAGAGGGCCGGATCGTCGGGAAAGTTACGCCTGTCAGACACGAAGCGACACCCACTGGCTATACGCTGGCGGCTTCGGGGCAGGAAGAATCATGGGATCACCCAAGATCACATGATTTATAGCAGTCCTACCGAAAGCCTCCCGGTAGTGCTGGATCAGCCGGTTGGGCGACAGGGCGGCTACCTGTGCCACCTCCCGGATAGTGATGGACTCCCGATAATGGGCCATGACATAATCGCGCCCGATTAGCAGGCGCCATAGAGTTCCTGGCGCGTTGTCGTCCGCGACCCACCCCCTGCCCTTCATGACACATAAGGGTAATGGTGACTATTGCCCCCGGATGTGCAGTAGTGGACAGCACCCCGTGACTCTCCATTTCCGGTGGGGTGTGAGCCCCCGCCTAGAAAGGAATTTAGCCTCCCCATGCTTTGTATTGACACGCTGTACCTCCACCCGGTATGCTGGCTCCATTCCAAAGTTCGAAGGAGAATGCCTGTGTGCCAAACTTCGCACCTACCAAAACTCGAGCACAAACAGAGTCATAGGGTGACGAGCGAGAAACGTCCCCGTGACTCAATAGAGGGGACGAATTATATTGGCACAACTGATAACGAAACGTCTGCGTATGGAGTCGTGGACAGCTGAACTGGCCGAGACCGCCATGCACAACGCCGCCCGGCTCGAACAAATGCTCGGCGTGGCTATCCCGGACGGCTTTCCGAGCCAACCCGTCCGCGACTTTGTTTTACCCACCGAGGCAGCCGAATTACGAACCGATCCAAACCATGGGGTATGGAGGGTATCATCGTTCACATCGCTGACAACATGGTGATTGGTTCAATGGGATTCAAGGCGCCTCCCGACCGTGACGGCTGGGTCGAGATTGGGTACGACGTTGTACCGGCGTATCAAGGGCATGGGTACGCCACGGAGATGGCCCATGCTTTGGTCCTGTGGGCTCTTGAACAGCCGTCTGTGCGGCGAATTACGGCTGAATGCCTGCCCGATAATTGGGCATCCATTCGCGTGTTACAGAAAATCGGCATGCAGCAGGACGATGCTGGGGAGGACATGTTGCGCTGGGAGTTTCCCGTGAGAGAAAAGAGATAGTGAATGCGACAGACAGGGGCCGATAACCCCTGTCTTCTTATTTTGGTATTCTCGTTCGTATCAAGACGATGTCGCGGCCCTCGTCCCTGCGTCCAAACGTTGCGGATGCAACAGAGTTTGGCCTCATTGCTTCCGTGCCGGCGAACTCCAATACACTACTTCCCCCTAATGACCCACGCTACGGCGCAAATGCCCCCTTTAATGCTTTCAAGGAACCGCGCTAATCCTCATCGTCCTGTGGGCGGTCAATCAGCCCGTACGGGAATCGTCGCATCCGCCAGCGCCGCGTCTGCTCGGATAAACGGCCCCCAGCATGACACCATCATGGGTCCCGTTCTGGCTCAAATTCGACGGGACCATTCCTTGGGATACCGGAAATGTAAGATGGCAATAACCTGAATATGGTCGATGGCAATAACAAAATACACTCCGTATGGGAAACGACGAAGGAGAGCTCGCTCACCCCTCGTTCAACGGCGGGGAACTGTTGGGGATTGTCGACAATTCGTTCAAAGAGATCATCGAGCGCTTCGAGGAAACGCTCACCGAGCCCTTGTTGTTTCTCTTCGTACCATGCGACAGCGTCCTGAACATCGCGTTGGGCACCAACTCCAAGGCGGACGCGAACCCTCATTGATCGCTCTTGGGGCTGAGCAAATCGCGAGCAATCTTCTGACGAACCTGAGCCCAATCAGCCAGACTGTCCGGCGCGGCTTGCTGTTCTTGCACACGTTGATGAATGATGGCTTTGTGCCAATCCGGAACGGCCACGTTCTCGTCGGACGCCGCGATACGATCCCACAAGGATTGGACATAGTCCACCTTGTCATTCGTGGGCAGCTCATCAAAACCGGAAGGCGGCCACGGAACGCGCGTTGACATGCCGACACCCCCTTTTTCCTCATGATCACATGCGCGTTTCTCCTGCGCGAAACATCGTTCTGCTTAGGTGACTCGAACCGCAGCTAATTGACACCAGAAATTTCTGCTACGTCGCTAACCTGCCCGTTAGTGCCTGATATGGGTTTAGTATACCGAAGAATATGCCTTACTGCACGAAATACCGTTGATACGCTTGATGACGCGACTCCCCGCTCAGTACTGCGTAGAGTTACGTGGTCTCGGGTTTTTCGTGACCCAAGAGAGACTGCACGGCGGCCAGAGGAGCCCCTTGGTTAAGAAGAGTGGTAGCGAGCGTATGGCGCAGTATGAGGATGTACCTTTCTTTCTAATCCACACCGTGCGGCGACGCGTGGCCGCGGGACGCTTTTTGATCGCGCAATCCACGAACCTCATTGGCTATCGTCTGGTACTGATGCGTCAGTGCCACATAGCTGACCTGGGCTCGTCGTGCAAACTCGGCGACCGTTACGGATTCTTGCGATTCCCTTCAGACGTTGCAGTTCTTCTTGCAACCGTTGCTGCGTCGTTTTGCCATTAATGATGCGATGATTGGGCTCTCGGCCGCCCCATCAACAGAACGGCAACAAGCGCTTCGCATACGTGTCCAAAGTTCGGGAGGACCCCATCCCAATGTGGTTGTACCGCATCAAGAACTGTGTAGGTTCGATCCACGGGACTCCATTCCAGCAGATAGTCCGAAAGCGCATTCCCTCCGGCATCGTGACCCATTCAAGGGTGGCCAACATGCTAACCAACTCCTTGGATCTATTGAAGCATATAGTCAGGCATAAGCCCAACATACACATGTGTTCATTTACAAATAAACAGGATCAGGATACAACCTGTGTTATATCCTGATCCTGTTGTTTCAAAAGGTTATTACTTTAGTTATGAGTTAAAGTGATCCTAGCATTTTTTAAGTCTGGTATACCATAATTTGTGTACCATCACAAAACCTGATATCCACAAGATGTAGTCGTCCCGTGAATTTGTGTAATGCTCACAATCTCAACAAACGGTAATGAACTAACGCCCCCGAATACGCACTAGCGTACCGTGCAGAATCTTCGGGACACTCGTCCCTAAATATCGCACAACAGACCAAAAGCCAGAGCACTTCGCCCCGAACGGTGGACGTCCTACCACGGCCTTCGAGTTCCGGCGTACATGGCCCGAACAAAGTCATCGGGGTGAATCTCGACGGCCAGTTCTTTGGCGGGGTTTTTCCCACGAACTGTATAAATCTTTGTCCCCGCCGGCAGTCGGTTGGACATGTCGGGTCCGGCGTGATTGCCAGGAGCGAGGACGTTGTACAGTCGACCGATAGCATGGGAGGGCACTGTCATGCGCCCGACAATATAAAACGGCTCCGGAGATACCTCGCCTCTCCACAGCTCGATCCACGTACGCTGTGCTCTCCAACCAGCTAGTGCCATCAAGACGAGCAGAGTTCCAACGATTCCCACCGTTTTCATGGCATACCCATCGCCTTTCCCTCACATCCGTCATGCTTTTCGGACCCGAGGCCTTTAATCCCCATAACGCGGCGAATCCCGAAGTTGTTTCGATGCGTGCAGCCGGATCCTCCAGCGGAGTGTGTAAAACCGTCATGGCTTGAGGCATATCCGCCCCCGTTAATGCGGCACGACGGTCCACGTGGCGCCGCCGTTCATTGTGTGACTCAATGCGGTCCCGTGGGACCGGGACACGAGCGCCCAGCCTTCCTCCGCATTGATAAAGTCCAGCATGGTGATGTGATTGAGCCATGCGCCGGAAAGCACGCGCAACGGCTCTCGTTTGTCGCCGATGATTCGTTCTAGATAAGTGCCGTGCTCCGATTTCGTAACGAGGTATCCTGTCATCGTCGATATGAAGTCCAATACCGGCGTTTCGCCGACATTCGCCTTAATGGTTCCATGAAGGCGTTCCAACTGCCATCCTTTCCCGTCGCGGTTCCGATAGAGCAGCAACTCTTGGGGGGAACGACCCACAACGCGGGAAAAGCCCGAAAAGACGAGGAGTCCCTGTGAATGGAACACCTCGGCGACGACCGGTTGCCAAGGTCCCGCAGCGGCCGGGATGCCTTTCGGGAAAAATCGCCGAGACCAGAGGGTCATAAAGGAGCGGCCGCCGTCCGTCGTCGAGGTAATCGCGGGGCCAGCAGGGCCGAATAATGCGAGGGTCCCATCCCTCATAGACGAAAATTCTGCCGGGCCGACATCACCTGTTCCTCCAACGTCGGCGGCGGGCGTCTGGTAACGTGGTGTCCATGTTTTTCCTCCGTTGAGCGTCACAGAAAAACCATACGCTTCGCTTCCAGCCGCTCCTCCATAGGTTTCGATAGCCCAGCCTTCCGTGGCCGAGAGAAAATCGATGGACAAGGTGTCCTTCGGTAGGAGACCCATGGGCATCCACGTGTGCCCTCCGTTGCTCGTGCGTTTCAACAAAGCGCGCCCATGCGATTGAACGGCTACGAAGGCCAGCGATCCCGAAAGAAACCGAGGTTCAATCATGGGATTGGACAATACCCCCGATGAAGGCATGGCCGACGACCAGGTTTTGCCGCCGTTTATGGTGCGCAGGAGCCCGCGCGGGTCATCGGCCTGGACCGCCCAACCGATCGTGGTGGATTGCATCGCAATGGACGTCATCGCGGGACGGATATCTTGTAACGTCATTTTTGGGAGCTTGGTTTTCGCCACGAGCGACTTCGGGGTGGATTTATCTATCGAGACAGGCGCGTGCCCGATGCCTTGGCCGCACCTTGGCCGCACCCCGCCCAGGCGGCCGCTCCCACTAACAAGATGGCCCCACTCACCACCCACTTTTTCATCAGCACTACATCCCTCCGTCCTTATACAACGACCGTAGGGAGAATAAGGTTACGATAGTGGGGAACCCGACCGACAAGATGGTATTGTAGACCATCGGCGGTAACCCCGACGTGGGTTCGTGGAGCGGGCAAAAGTTCACGATACGAATTATGCGCTATTCGGCCCAAGTCGTCTGGAACCCTTCGGGGACACTCGCCCCCAATCGATCATTGAAACGGTCAAGCTTTAGGCAACGCCGCCGTCTGGCCTGGTGTCATCAGGTCACGTGCCTTTCTTATATTCGGTTCGATATCGGAACTGCCCCGCCACGCAACAAGCCTGGCTTCTACGAGGCTAAATACTTTATATGGTGTATTTGTAAAATTTCTTATCGACCGCCATAACCGGAAACGTCGTAGGTAACTCGTGACTCGAGATTTCTTCAAACCCGTTCTTCTCGTAAAAACGATGAGCCGCCAAGAACTGTACGGTTGTTCCGAGAAATATTTCCCGAATCCCCTTCTCGCTGGACCATCCAAGAGCCGCGCTCAACAATAAATGTGCGGTTTTGTAGACGTGTCCCCCATAATCCTTCGCAACGAACATCTTCCTTAAAGCGGCTCGGTGATTCTCGATATCCAACAATGCGATCGTTCCGACGACCTTGTCTTTATCGAGAGAAACCCAAAAATTCCCGGAACCTTTTTTATAAAATCCCTCCACATCTAATAAATCCGGTTGATCAGCTTTTGTAATCGGAATATGGTACTCGTCTTGCTGAATCTGAAGAATTAAACTCACTATCTGTGGCTGATATTTGCTTGAATATTCTTCGACCGTAATCGTTTGATTCATCGAACCACTCCTACGAATTAGCTTCAGATCTACCATGCCCAATTTATTTATGCCAGACATATGTGGGTACCCATTTGTGTCCACACTGGGGATCAACTCACAAACGCAATTCTACTATACTACTAAATTAGAATCGTCCATACTGTGCATTTCTGTCCACGAACCGCATAACGCTTAGTGCATTCTCGCCCCCGAGAGTTGATGATTCGCCACATGAAGGACTGAGACGTGTGGCATGCCCATCGATATTCTCAGTGGTTCTCGAAAGCTTGGATGGCATAACTCGCCTTCGAGCGCGGCGAAACGGCCGTGGCAACAACCATTCCGGCTTCACCTGATTGCCGGGTGTCTCGAACAAGAAATACGGTTCGAGCCACACGCTGTGCCATCGATGGTGGGCTTGCGTCGAGAGGCTCTGAATCGGCAGTTTCACGAATCGGTGTCCACTCCGTACCGAAGAGCCACTTCTGGCGCAGTTCCTTACGATGTAACGTGGTAGCCACCACAAGCACAGCCAGCACACGAATTCTAACCACCCACTGTGCAGGCATGATTCTCACGGCCGAGACCTTCTGTCGTCAGGACATTAACCACGGCATTCTACTCTCACCTCGGGTCATATTCGAGGCTTTCTTGCCGATTTCCGTGCGGCGCATACTTTCCTGCTACCTAACCCCCGTACTCGCTATCCCGTTCGCCGGACCTTTCTGACCTACGACATGATCTTGTCCCGAGTCGAGTTCCCTGAGTGTGCAAAAGCTGCGCTTCCCGAAAGCCCTCTCCCTACAGCACCGGATCCGTGTTGATGGCGTCCCTGAGCCGAGCGAGACCCAACGCTGCCTTTCCAGGAGATAGCCGTGCATAATTGAGGCGCACAAATCCGTCGTCAGCCCCATATAGCCGGCCCGGAGCGTAAGTCACACCCCCATTCACCGCCCGTTTGAGCCGTACGTGATCGGGAACCGCGTCGCCCATGTTCAACCAGAAGTGAAGCCCCCCCTCGGGCCGTGTCCACGTCGCTCCCATTCCAGCGAAGCCTGAAAGGGCCTGGTGAAAGGCATCCCGGCGATCCCGTAAGGCCTCTGACACGGCTTCGACGTGGCTTGACCAAGCGGGGCTTGTCAGGAGGCCCGCGGCAAGCGCTTGGACGAGTCCGGGGGTCCCCGCGTCAATTTGTCGTCGGATCTCGCCGAGGCGGGCAAGGATAGCTCTGGGCCCGGCGATCCAACCGACGCGCATGCCCGGCGCCACAATCTTTGAAAGACTGCCCACATACAGGACGGATGATCGCTCGGCCACACGGAAGAGCGGCGGCGGCGCATGCGGCGTGTCTGCCACGCGCAGATGCGCGAAGGCATCATCTTCCACGATGGGCAGATTCCAGGTACGGCACAGCGAGACGACCGCATGGCGCCGTGCCAAGCATAATGTAGATGCGGTGGGATTGTGATAGGTGGGATTCAGCCACACCATGGACGGTCGATGGTTGCGGATGATATGCGCCAGTGCGTCCGGCAAAATTCCGTCGCCATCCATGGGGATGGGCACGAGGCGCACCCCGGACGATTGAAAAAGTGCCTGCGAATAATAGAAGGACGGTTTTTCAATGGCGATCGTATCCCCGGGATGCAATAAACCGCGGGCTAAGAGATAGAGCGCTTGCTGAGCACCCGCGGTGATCAGTACGGATTCTGGCTCGAGGTCGATATCCAGATGACGCTTCATTTCAAGGCGTACTGCCTCACAGAGGGACGGGAGCCCGAGGTGCTTCTCGTAGCCCAGTACGTGCTTTAGTTCGACGCCTGCCAAGAGGCGCTGCAGAGTGTCCACCGGCCAAAAATCCGACCCGATATCCCCCTCCGAGAAATCCCAACCGCCGCCTCGCTGACGGGATTCTGCAATTTGGTGAGCGAGCGGCGCCAGAGGCCGGAATGCCGCGTGCTCCATATAGCGAGGCCAATCGGGTGTGATGCCCCAAAGATCGCCACGTACATAGGTGCCGCTGCCTTGCCGGCGCTCAACCAGACCCCTGGCTTGCAGTTCGAGATAAGCGGTGGCTATCGTACTGCGGTGAAGCCCCAGTTTCTCCGCAAGACTCCGTTCTGGCGGCAACCGCGTCGCCGGCAGCCAGACCCCCTCATGAATGCTGCCCACAAGCCATTCCACCAGTTCTCGTACCGTTCGCGGGTGATCGCTCATAACGCACCTCCTTCCGTGCAATGGCCGGAAAATCAGTCTCAAATTGGCCGGTGCTTTTGCAGCCTATTGTTTCTATAATAGCATATGACCCTGCTCCGGCACCGTGTTCAGTCCTTAACACTAGATGTCACGCCCAAGGGAATCACCGTAACGGATCATGAAAGGGTAAGAAAACCAATCAAAAGATCTAGGTAGGAGGGAGGACTCATATGGCACGTATATTGGTGGCCATCGCTCAGGTCTTGGTCCCCCCCGCATCGCGAGATCGCCTTCGGCGCCGTGTGATCCAACTGCTGCTAGGACTCTTGCTCTATGGCACGAGCGATTCACTCCTGGTTCTGGCGCACCTGGGCATTGACCCATGGGATGTCTTTCAGCAAGGGCTTTCTGTTCACACAGGGATCGCCATCGGGACGTGGGCGATCCTCGTTGGACTGGCTGTGCTGTTGCTGTGGATCCCCTTGAGACAACGCCCCGGCCTAGGTACGGTCCTAAACGTGGTCATGATCGGGGGAGTAATGGATCTTGTCCTCTCCCACGTCACACCGCCGACGAGCCTCTCTTCACGCATCGTCGTGCTACTCGCCGGTGTCGCACTCAACGGTGTGGCCACAGGCTGTTACATTGGAGCGGGGTTGGGACCCGGCCCGCGAGACGGCATTATGGTGGGGCTCGCGAATCGGGGGCTATCGCTTCGGCGGGTACGCACAGTGATCGAGGTAACGGTACTAGCCATTGGCTGGGAACTCGGTGGCAATGTGGGGTGGGGAACGCTGCTCTACGCTCTTGCGATCGGCCCCCTGGCGCACGTTTTGATCCCGCTCTTTACTGTGAAGCCATTGCAAACGGCTCCTGTCACACCCTCGGTATCCGCGGACTGAGAAACCAAGCAACGTGGTTTAGATCTGAAGAACTTGGGTATTCGTGGTGGGCATCGTCACCACCAGGGATGACTCCATTTGGCCCATCGGGACGACCGGGACCTGAGTGACCGATGGAGCCATTATAACCGTCTACCGTGGAACACGCGCTGTGGGAACCCCCCATGTTATCATCATGCCTTGCTCTTTAAGGTTCAAGCACCGTACTCTGTGCCAGTGTTCATTCAGGTCCCAACGCAACGTCGTTCGACCCCGCGGAGGGCTTTTCTGCGACCAAGATGGCCTTAATGAGATCACTCCTTCAGTTCATGGCTTTCTCCCCTTCGAGAGGAGGTTGTCCCAAACGTCGTAGATTTTGATTTCATAGAATAACGTGGTTTTGCTCCGATTTTCATGTCATGACGCTGACGTCGATCGATCGGGATGCTCCCGGCCCAAGAGATAACCACCCTGACGCCAAGATCCACCCGAAGGGCGGGGATTCAGCGATTGGCGCACCACCAGTATTCGCTGTGCAACTCACCAGAAAACCCCTTGGCTACGCCAATCACTGAATAATGTGAAGCACCTGAGCGGCGTTCCCGCAATGGGAGGTATGAGGTAAGCGTCATGACCTGTATCATCCGGGCAGTCCCCACTATGGGGATCCCCGAGCGCAACTCCTGCAAGGGATCGCCTGGGACGCCGCGAAACCGCATGTGCTGCGGACTTTAGGCTGGGCCTCCGACTCCGCCGAGGCGCTCGCCCCGTTAGCCCAGGCGCTCGATTCGGCCTATCGCCAAACCGCCGCGCATTGGGCCGACAATCCGGCGGTCCGGATCGAGTCCGCTGCGATCCGTCCACGGGTGGTGCTCACGCCGCTCGACCGCCTGGAAGAATCCGCCGCGCTGCGCACGCTCCGGCAACAGATCATCGAGTTGTTGCCCCACGCCACGTTACCCGAGCTGCTCCTGGAAGTCCATCGGTGGACAGGCTTTGCGGAGGCGTTTACCCATGTCAGTGAAGGGGCTGACCGGATTCAGGATTTGGCCCTGAGCGTTTGTGCGGTCTTGCTGACGCAAGCCTGCAATATCGGCTGGGATCCCGTGGTCAATCCCGCCCTCGCCCGCGACCGCCGAGCCTGGGTCGCGCAAAACTATATTCGCGCCGAGACGTTGGCGGCCGCCAATGCCACCCTCGTTGACTACCATGGTCAGCTTCCGCTCGCCCAGTTCTGGGGATCCGGCGACGTGGCCTCCGCCGACGGGATGCGCTTTGTGGTGCCGGTCCGTACCCTGCATGCGGGGAGCAATCCCAAATACTTTGGCATGGGGCGGGGCGTGACCTATTACAACTTTGTGAGTGACCAATTCAGTGGATTTCATGAGTTAGTCGTTCCGGGCACCCTGCGGGATTCGCTGGTTGTGCTCGAGGGACTCCTCGAACAAACCAGCGGTCTGCATCCGCACGAAATCATGACCGACACGGCGGGCTATAGTGACCTTATTTTTGGCTTGTTTGGCCTCTTAGGCTATCAATTCAGCCCGCGCTTGGCCGATCTCGGGGAAGCGCGATTCTGGAGGATCGCCACGGATGCCGATTATGGGGTGCTGAATGATCTCGCGCGCGCCCGCATCCGGATCGAGCTGATTCAGCCCCATTGGGAGGACATGCTGCGGGTCGCGGGATCGTTGAAATGGGGCACCGTCAATGCCACGGCCCTCATCCAAACGCTGCAGCGCGGCGGCCGCCCGACCGTATTAGGCCGCGCGATTGGGGAACTGGGCCGGATCTATAAAACGCGGTATCTCTTGGCGTACCTGGATGACGAAGGCTATCGGCGGCGGATTCTGACCCAACTCAATCGGGGAGAAGCGCGGCATAGCCTCGCGCGCGCCGTCTTTTACGGCAAACGCGGGGAACTCCACCAAGCGTATCGGGAAGGCCAGGAGGATCAATTGAACGCGTTGGGGTTGGTCGTGAATGCGATTGTTCTCTGGAATACGCGGTACATGGGGGTGGCAGTCGATGCCTTGCGGGCGGACGGCCTGACCATCGACGAGGCGGACCTGAGTCGGTTGTCGCCCTTAGGCCATGACCACCTCACCATGTTGGGCCGCTATTCGTTTAACGTACCCGAATCCGTGGCGCAGGGACGACTGCGACCGCTGACGCGACCAACGTGGCGGTAATTCCTACTGCATTTTTCGTTCCGTTACTACCCGAACCCCAATATTAGCACGACGGTACGAGACGTGCTCGCAGCAGCCCAATTTCTGCCCGGCGGTCGGTGTTGGCGACCCCATGTTTGGTCAACACCAGCACCACGGCGACCATGGCCAAAAAGAGCTACTAAACGTCCTGACCTCTCCCCGTCGCTCGATGCGTCGACCGCACAACCCCGCGGAATGGCAAATGAGTTTGGGTTGGCGATTTTCTCCAGTCGGCTACCCGGCCATAGCGGTACGGGTTCCTGTGCCCAAGCTTATGCTGTCACCTACTACCAAAAACGCCAACATTTAGAGCTTCTACAAGAAGTACTTCACGATGCGAATAACGTACTATCCGGCCCGTATATGCGTTAAGAGCTACTAATCGGAATGTCGCTATTGCCATTTTCCTTCCAACAAAAAAACCCTATATCACAAAGAACCCGACTACGGGGCTCCAATTCGAATTATCCGTATAAGGGCGTCAAGATTTTCTCCCGGTAGATGCTGGCGCAGGGACTGGATCAGTCCATTAACGGCTTGCGGTGTGCGGAGATTCGAACGGAGGGCGACAATAAGTTCGCGACAGACAGTTAAGCCCACGTCGGAGTTAGGCGCGTGGGCCCAGAGTATCGCCAGCCATCGGCCATACTCCACGACACTCGATGTTCCAAGGTGTGATGCGGGTTCTTGCAGCACACGACGCAATAACGGATGGTCCTTATTCCATTGGGCTTGCTGTGCGGCAACAAGAACCCCATTTGGGGTGACAGGTACATTGTTGCAACTCAACTCAATCAGGCGAACGGAACAATGGTCCCATGTTTCTTGCGTCAGCAATCCCTGAGCTTTGGCCCCGTCTAAAAATGTGACGAGCGGGATCGGTTGCACTTGGTGCTTCCGGGCTTCGTCTGCCACCACTTGCTCGGCCACCAGGAGATGATAGTTCTTTTCCCGGGCCAAATGCATACAAGCATCGGTTATCGGCTCGACGAGAGTTCGGGAATGCGGGGGAACCGTTTCCCAACACAACAGTGAGGCGTCCCATTCAAAACACCACTGCAAGAATTGCGTCAAGTCCCAAGACGGTAATTGCATGATCGAATAAACGAGTTGATCTTGAAACACATAGGGCACATGTAGCCGATGGAAAAGGGCCTGCGCTGGTTCTGCTAAACCACAACGATAGAGCAACATCAGGGCGACGGGATCTATGACAATCCCATTACAATGCTCCGGGAATGGAGTCGAGTCCGCTAAGGTGATTGTCAGCAACTCCCGTGCAAGGTTTGCAGGATCAAGGTACCAACGTGTTAAATAAGGCAGGGGCACATTGTTCATAACCGCGCGTCGGTATACCGACTCCATGGCGGTTCCCAGCGGTCCCACCATCGGGGGAATCGCCGGGAGTTCAGTGGTTAATGCACGGTGTAAGGCACTGACGAATGGGTCATGTGGAAAGCGGTCTCGCAAGGACGTCACCAAAACCAGCGCATCCTGTTGCCGCCCTTGGAACAGATAAATCTGGACCCGGCGAATCCATGGCCAGATTGCCTGCGGTTCGGCTTCGTTAGCCAGGTGCACCCAATGCAAGGCCTCCGTCCATCGCCCCTTTCGCAAGAACGCTTCCACTGCCTCACTGCCCAGTGACCAATCAGCGGTCTTTTCAATGTACTGAGTTAGATCCCGTGCCGCGTTGTCCCAGTCTTGGACGGCACAATACGCCCGTCCCCGAGCACCCCATAGCGCAGGTTCCTCCGCGGCGGGTTCTGCCAAGAGCTTGGTCGCATATTGGATGGCAGCCGTCCAATCGCGCATCTGTCCCGCCAACGACAATCCCAGCTGGTATGACCAGATGCGCTGAGGGACCGAGAGAGTCATCGGTTCCATCGTTTGGATGATGCGATAGGCTTCGGCAGTTTTTCCTAATTGCGCGAGCGCGTACGCCTGACCCATGTGTGCCGGGGCGTTGGCGGGCTCATGTTGTGCTACCGCGGAAGCCACCTGCAGCGCGTGGTCCCATGACTCTGAGCGGAGATAGAAGTCCCCGGCTACCAAGGGGGCATATTGCGAGTCGATCTCAACGAGATGTTCGAATTCCGCCACAATTTCCTCGCGTGATCGCCAGCCCCTTGCGAGGTCCGCATATAGTTGAATTATCGTCCATTGCGACCGTTGAGGGGTCTTAAGTTGCTGGCCGTCGATCCCTTGGATCGCATGTAAGGCCTCCTGGAGATGTCCGATGAAGAGCAGGCTCATCGCTAACGACAGCTGTACGGCACTTCGTTCCGATTCGGCCGCCTTGTCGAGGCAATTGCGCCAGTGGGTAATGGCCTGCTCTAGTTCTCCTCTCATGCTGTAGGACAAAGCTAGTTCCTGTTCTCGCGCCTTTGATAAATCTTTATCCAAATCAGCGTCAATGATCGCTTCCAGTATCGACGTTGCCTGTTCGGGATGATTCAGCAGACGAAGACAATGGGCCTGTCCAATCAGTGCCTGTACGCGAAACGGGGTATCGTTTGGAGCAGAAAACTTTTCTACGGCGTGCGTAAAAGACCAAATCGCAATCCGCAGTTTTCGCTGATGTGCATGGCTAAGCGGACTGTATGGCGCGGTGTCGATCTGCTGCAAGACGTCGGCTCGGACGATTTGAGCCAAATTGAAAAATGCTTCGGGGTCTTCGGGAGCCAATTGTAGGGCGCGTATCGCATGATGCCGGGCGGCTCTGTACGCCTTTTGCCGAAAGCGCATGACGCTCCACGTCTTTTCTACTTCCGCATGCCATGGAAACGTATTCGGAGATCCTAAAGTGGATTCCGCTTCCGACAGGTTCCCGTTAACAACATATAAGATCGCCAACCAATCCCGCGCATCCGGTGAGGGACGCGTCTCCACCAACGCATGCGCGAGAGGCAATAATTCCTGTGCCGTGGCCGTGTTTTGGCTCAGTTTTATACGTCCTATCCACATTACCAACTGGTCTTCGTCCGGGCAACGAACGTGCGCTCGTTCCAATGCCAAGACGGCGTCCCGGGGGTGGCCCGCAAGCCAGGCCAGCAAGCCGTCTAACACATCCACTGCCGCGGCTAGCTCCTGGTGCTGAGCTTGCGATAGCTTTTCACGATGGAGGTAGGTCTTCAAGCGGAGCATCCACGCTCTTCCACGTTCGACGTCACGGTGCTGCACGGCCGTGCAGGCCTGCTGCCACCACGGCAGTATGTTCTGAGGAATAACGGTGGCCGTAAACGGGATACTGCCCCCCACTGTGTGTCGTCTAATAGAAGTGGACACTTTCAGCGGTAATTTTTGACCACTTTCAGCGTTAAGAATTACCCACTTTCAGCGTCCGCATCT
>DAIDDL010000045.1 GCA_027309085.1 Sulfobacillus sp. | reverse complement strand
CATTTACCTGGCCTCCACAACGCGCGTCTTGGACGCGCTGGGCCGCAACGGCTACCTGCCGAAAGGCTTGACCAAAATCGACCCGAAGACGGGGGTGCCGAGCATCGCGTTGGTGGTGGGCGCCATTGTCAGCTTGATCTTCCTGGCGCCATTCCCGGCCTGGCAGTCCTTGGTGGCCATCGTGTCCGGCGCCACAGTCTTCACCTACATGGTCGGGCCGATTTCGGCCACCGTGTTCCGGCGCACGATGCCGACGATGCCGCGGCCGATCCGGCTGCGGGGTCTGTCGTGGATTGCGCCTCTGGCGTTCATTGGGGCGTCGCTCATCATCTACTGGGACGGCTGGGTGGCTGACGAGAAGCTGCTGGGGATTATCCTCATCGGGGTGGTGCTGTACCTGATTATCAGCGCCATCGTGCCCAAGACTATTGCCCGTCCCTCGGCGCAGTCGTTCAAGTCGAGTGTGTGGATGGTAATCTACCTGCTGTTTATGCTGGCGATGTCGTATTACGGCTCGGGCGTGTTCGGGGCGCCCGCCAACCACGGCAAGGGTTTTATACCGTACCCGTGGGACCTCGTAGTGATTGCCGTGGTGTCGCTGGGCTTTTACTACTGGGGCGTGGCCAGCGGCTACCGCAGCAAAGCGGCGGACGAAGTGCTGCAGGCGCTCGAGGAAAGCCGGGAAACCGGCGCGGTCTGACCCGCAGAGCCTTACCGCATTTGCAGGAACAGCACAAGAGCGGCTCAGAATAGCCGTTCTTGTGCTGTTCCAGTGTTGGGCGCCCTGGCTATTTCCGCCGGAGTTCCCATTTGCGGCAGCGCCGAAGCCAGCTGGTTGAGGCCGTGGTGCACCAGTCCCTGATTGGGCACGCCTGCTGGAGGAGTTTCGCGGGAGATTTGCGCCCAGGCCATATGATATGCCTGCGCGTACAAATAATACAGAGTATCCAGGCTGTCCCCTGTGTCGCGGTCCTCGCTGACGGCTGTCAAGTCAAAGACCTGGTCGTCCATGGTTGGCTGCTGCCAGTGGGGGGCGACCGAGTGGCTGATCAGCCACTGCCTATCCGGCAGGTAGAGGTGATCGACTTGCTCCGGATCCAGTCCGCAGTGCAAGAATATCACACCGTCGCCCCGCTCAGCGGCATGGTGGCCTAGGGTGCGCATCAACTCGGCGACGCCTGATCCGGGCGGACTGATGATGAGGGTCCGGCGCCGGGCCGGACGCATCCCCACAGAAGAATAGGGGCCTCGAACGGATAGGGATGTGCCGAAGCCGTGCCGGGACTGCCGCGGTCCCAGAGGGCCTTCCTGAGGGGCGGCAAACGCGTTGAGCAGGATATCCTGGACATCGTGCACAGCCCCGGGCAACTTTGTAGAATGCTGCCAAAAGTCATGAATGTCCAGTAGATATTCCTTGGCAATCCGCAAGTGGCGGTAAACATCGGGAGACGGGAAAGGATAGCGTTCGGCGGTATCCTCCAACCGAATATGGCGGATGTCCTGCATGGATGAGCGGCCGCCTGAATCGTCAAGCCAAGAAGCGGCCACCACGGCCGTGCCTTGTCCAGGAATGACTAGACCCGTAAGAAGGTCGGGATTTACGGAGTCGTGAAAGCGCCACGATGGCTGCGCTAAGCGGACTGAAAAAGATTTTAAGACCGCGGAGACGGTGCGGTAGTGGCCATGCAAAACAATAATGCTGCCGATGTTCTGGAGCCAGTCCCCATAATATGACCGGTATCCACAGGCGGTATGGGCTTCGGCCAAAATTTCGGACGGGATCAGTGCCATTCGTTATCACCTCCAGCGATTGCTAATCAAAATACGCGGGAAGGATTAAAGTGTGTCACCGGGTCAGGGATTTGTTGCTGGCGAAATACCTGCGGGGGTATAATGAGGGGAAAACAACCTGCGTTTTAGGGGAGGTGGGCTTTTTGGCCGTTATTGTTTATACCACACAGACTTGACCCCATTGCCGGACCGCGAAGCGGTTTCTGCAGGAGCGCAAAGTGCCTTTTAAAGAAGTCGATGTTTCTAAAAGCGCCCAGGCAGCACAAGAACTGCAACGCAAATCTGGACAAACCGGCGTGCCGGTGATACTAGTGAATGGGACAGTAATCGTCGGGTTCAACCGACCTAAACTGGCCAAGGCATTGGGAGTGCGGGAATAGATAAAGAAACAAGGCCCGGAGTGCGGGCCTTGTTTCTTTATCTATTTCAGGATTGACCGGCAGCTTCGAGCACAATTTTCAGCAACTGGTTCTCCGGTACTGCACCGGTCACGTCAAGCTTGCCATTGACTACCGATTTTGGTACGCCGTACACGTTATATTTACCTGCCAGATCGGGAAACTCACTGGCGTCCACCATATCAGCCACCACATTGGGCGATTCCAATGCCATATCATGTGCCAGGCGTACAGCCCGGGGACAATATGGTCACGTAGGGGTCGTAAATACCTGGATGTGCACCGGTTGGGTAATCTGGGCTAAAGCCTCTTTGGCCTTGTCGCTCAAATTGACTTCACGGGTGGAAACCGCCTTAATGTCTTCCAAAAATGCCCCGAATTCATGGCCGCTGGGTATGCCGACAAAACGGATTCCCGTGGCATGCCCCTGACTGTCGAGGAGAGTGGCGATAGGCCCGGAAATAGTCTCATCTCCTGAATGGCCGGGCTCCAGGACGGGCGCGTCTGCTGTTTGGCTGACCATAATCAGATCGGACAGGTCGGCGACTTCGTTGGCGAGATCTGTAAACACTTGAGCGGTTTCCCCTTCAGGCCCGGGATAAATCTGAATGGTTACAGAATCTTTCAGGTCCTGAAAAAACTGAGTGACCTGATCGCGGATTTTATCATCCAAATAAGCCACGTTGTTCACCTCCTTTTAAGCTGGGTCAAGACCGCAGGGGCGATGGACGAATCGGGATGCATCACCCAGTGCTGTACTGCAATCCGGGTCCCAGAAAATTGTTCAAGATCACACCTGTGATGTGATCTCCCGATAAAATTACCTTAACATGTTACCAATTGTTGTCAAGACCCGGACGTGTTGTCTTGGCGGCAGGCCCCCCGATGAATAGGCGTTAGACCTAACTGGTGTCCGGCTGCTTGCGGCCGCGCTGTTCCTCTTCAGGCCCGTGAACGGTGTTTCATGGTCGACCAGTTCATCGCCCCATAGAGTGGGCAGTAGCCCGTGATGACGGTGACGAGAAGAATACCGGCCAGAGCCGCCATCACTGCCGTTTCTAAAACGGACATCCCGGTCGTGAGCGGCCAAATCCACAGGGCGACCGCCAGCGCTAAACGCACAATGCGGTCAATGGAACCGACATTCTTTTCAAGACAAGATTTATCCATGGCTGTCCTCCCGTGCTGCTATTATTCCTACGCCTCCGCGATTTATTCCGGGAAGAACCTCAGATCCGTGTCCTCATTTTCATCTTGCGAGGTGCAAAAATGATTAAACCGCAGTAGAATAAAATTTACAAGAAGATACTGTGAATAGTCAGGAAGGAGAGGCCCGAATGGGGAATAAGATTTATGTTATCCGCCCTGGACCCGTTCAAAGGGTGGCGGATCAGGGGTGGTCTCTATCCCCCGCGGGCGTGGAACTGACGCGGGAATTTGCAAGGCAGGAACAGTGGGGGGAGATGGAACGTCTCTATCACGGTCCCGAGAGGCCGGCCCGCCAGACCGCCAGGATTATCTCGCAAGTGGCCAGCATTCCCACGGAATCTAATGACAATTTGCGGGATATTGAGGACTGGACTGCGTCAGCGGCCGGTATCGCTGCGAACTCCTCGGGAGCGCCCCCGAGGGAAGACTCGGCGGGTGCTCTTGGACGGATTACTCTGTGTCTGAACGAATTGCTTTCTCTTAACGGGGGGCGTTCTATCGGCGTGATTTCCCACGGGCGCATTCTCGCGCTGCTGTACGGCGAGATTCTCGGGCGGCGCCTCTCTTTATTGGAATGGCTGTCCGTGCCCGTGCCCGCACTGTTCGTGATTGACGTTTCATCATGGCTGGTCGAAAGGGATTTTAAATATCAATAATTATCTGTCAAGAAGAAACAGTGAGAATAGAGAGCCTGCACTACGCCTGCGACACTAGAAATTCGCCTGCCAGCCAGACAAGAATGTTATCAGGCCGGGCAGATCTTGTCGTCTCTGTCCCGGCCTCTTACCAATCTTGGGAAGGCGATCGCGACTTCAACAGGTGCTCGACGATTTCTTCGAACTCCTTGTCGCCGATGTCACCCTGAGCATAGCGTTCCTGCGCGATTTCTAGTGGACTCTTTTCGGGCGGCGCGGCTAAGTGGCGCGCAGACGGGGACTCTGAAATCCATGTTCTATGGCGGTGAGGACGACGGAGCAAGCGCAGGGAAAACCGCCACAACAGTAAAAGCATAAAGAAGTTGAATATAGCGGCAGGAATTTCCGTTGGTGGTTGCGGCGGCACCATGGTGAATCCACCCCCTTGGCAAAACTGTTTCTCTTCCTCTATCTTAATAGCTAATGCAGCAATGCTCAATGCTCAATGCATGGAAAAATTTTGGGGGTGGGTTAGAAGCGGTGGATGAAACTGGCGGCAATATCGTTGTCCGGCCCGCGCGGGCGGAGGATTTGAATGACATTCGGGATATCTACAATCAGGGCATCACTGACCGCATTGCGACTTTGGATTCCGATCTCAAAACTCCGCCGGATATGGACACCTGGTGGACAGCGCACGGGGGGCGCTACACCGTGAGTGTGGCCGTGCATGAGGCAGCGGTTGTCGGGTGGTCTTCCCTCAATCCCTACTCACAGCGTCCGGCGTACCGCGGAGTGGCTGAGCTGTCGGTGTATGTGGACCGTGCATGGCGAGGGCGCCACATCGGGCGCATTCTCCTGCGGGAACTTGAAGGCGAGGCGCGGCGGAACGGGTTCTACAAAATTGTGCTGTTTACGTTTCCCCATAACCAGGCCGGGCAACGCCTGTACCGGGGAGTGGGATACCGCGAAGTGGGAACCTTTTACCGGCAGGGATATCTTGACGGCCGGTATGTGGATGTGATGGCCATGGAAAAATTTATTGCTGACGGCCCGTAAGGATGGGGTCGAAGGAAAATGAATGTAGCCCGGCGACACGGCCCGCCGGTTAGACGTGCAGCGCAGCCAGGCCCGGGGCTAGCAACGCGACCAGGACGCCCATCATAACCACGGTCGCTGCCCAGTGCGACTCCGGTCCGTAAGGGTGTCCGGAGATTTTCCGCACTCGGGGCGCGGGCAGCAGGGGGCGGGTTTTCTCCCCGCTGACGGTGAATCCCAGCCACCACTGGGTGAGGTTCCATCCAAAATGGGCGGCTACGGCGGCCCAGAGTCCCCACCACCAGAAGAGAATGCCTAAAATCGTGCTGACTACAAGGAGATTCACGATGGCGCTGAAGGACAAGGGCCCATTGGTTCGGTGAGCCAGAGTAAATGCGGCCACCGACAAGATGAATGCCGGCCCTAGACCGATTAGCTGGCTGGCTTGTCCGAGCAGCAGCCAGCGGAAAATGCCTTCCTCGATAAAGGCCATCAGCAGGAGCAAGGCTCCTAGCCGCACCTGCCGCATGAGACTCAATGGCTTGACTGGCCCATGGAGCTGGACAAGGCCGTGCCCTTGCAGCAACACCCAAACTAAAAGAAATGCGGCGACACTGCCGCCAAAGCACCAGACAATCGCCATCGCTTGAGCTCTCCTCCCGGCGTGCCGTCCGGCCTTCTGTGACAACTCCACGGAAACCCCGTTTCCGCCCCATCTGCCAAGAATCCTTGGACACGCTCGTCTGTGGTGCAGGTTTTGCTTTTCATAGTACAATGTAACGGCGATGAAGGGAAACGGGTAGAGAAATCGGCGGCCGGGATGTTGGGAGGGGCGGGGCATCTAGGCGGCCAAGAAAAGGGGCAATGCATTCATTGACTACATATGGCAAGGTGACATGGGAGCAGATGGCACGAATTCCCGGGCCAGGATTAAAAGTACCCATACACTGGGGATTTACTCCTGACAGTGCGCAGTTGACCTATTTAGCTCCCGCCGAGGATTCTGGCGACCTGTCACTGTGGGCGATGGACCTGGTCACACTCGAGAAGCGGATGCTGGCTGGACCCACGACTCAGCCATTCCACACCCAAGAGGAAGAACTGCGCAGGGAACGCCAGAGAGTGCCTTGGGAAGGGATTACGGACTATCAATTCGCGCCCGGCAATCCCCACCTCGTACTGATTCCGCAAGGTACGCACCCAGCCGTTCTGGATCTTAGGAGCATGGAGCAGGAGCGCCTCGAAGAGGCTTCCGGCGCAGAGGATGCCTTTCTGTTAGGCGACGGCCGCCAGGTGGTTTTTATGCGGGAAGGAGATTTGTGCCTGCTGGACCGCCAGACAAACAGTGTCCGGATCCTTGCCCATTCCGGCGTGGAAGGTGTGACCTGCGGTTTAGCAGAATATGTCGCTCAGGAAGAATTCGACCGCGCTCATGGATATTTTGTCAGTCAGGACGCTTCGTGGGTAGCATTTGAAGAAGTGGACGCCCGTGCTGTCCCCAACTATCCCATTGTCCACCTGGGCGGCGGTCCAGCTCGCCTGGAGCGGCACCGCTACCCCTTTGTGGGAGAAGCCAACGCGGCTTTTCGGGTGGGAATTTTGCCATTGGCTGGCGGCGAGACCCACTGGCTGGCGCTGGACGAATTCGGAGAGGTCTACCTGGTGGACGCCCATTGGGCTCCCGGCAATCGGCTGATCGTCTCGCTATTGGCCAGGGACCAGAAAACTTTGACAGTTTTGCGTTACGACCCGGCCACTGCCCAACAGTCGGTTCTCTGGACTGAACACGCCGATGACTGGATTAATGTGACGCACGATATGTACTTTCTGGATTCTGGCGAAATTCTCACGACCGGCGAACAAAATCCAGACCGTTGCCGCCATCTGGTGGTGCGCGGCCCAGACGGCCGGGAACGCTGGCTGACCCACGGGCAGTTTGCCGTGACGGCCATCGTGGGATGGGACCCGTCAGCTAATCTGGCCGTCGTTGAGTCCACCAAGGAATCTCCCCTGGAGAGGCATGTGTACACAGTTGACCTGACTAGTGGCGCTATGCGCCAGATTACGGCCGGGGCCGGCACCCATCACGCAGTATTCTCCCCAGACTGCTCATGGTATGTAGACCAGTCATCCGACCTGTCCCACAGCCCTGAGGCCCGTTTATACAAAATGGGCGGCCAGGACGGCCCCACACGGCTGCTGCAGACCCCGGTGACTGCGCAGGAATTGGATCTGTCGGCACCGGAGATGGTGGAAATTCCTGCAGCCGACGGCACGGTCCTGTATGGAGCGGTCTACCCTCCCCAAGGTCGCCGTGAGGGGGAGAAGGCGCCTGTGATTGTGTCGGTCTATGGGGGGCCTCACGCGCAAATGGTCACGCGAGAGTGGCGGATGACGGCAGACCTTCAGGCTCAGTACTTTGCTCAGCACGGATTTCTGGTTCTGAAGGTGGACAACCGCGGCAGCGCCAACCGGGGCAAAGCCTTTGAAAGCGCGGTGAACCGCCGGTTCGGCACGGTCGAATTGGAGGATCAGATTGCGGGAGTGAACTGGGTTCTCGCCCATTATGCGGCAGATCCGGCGCGTGTGGGCATCTACGGGTGGAGCTACGGCGGGTATATGACCCTGACTGCCCTGCTGAAAGCGCCGCAGGTTTTCTCCGTAGGAGTGGCTGGGGCTCCGGTAGCGGATTTCCGTTTATATGATACGGCCTATACTGAGCGCTATATGGGAACCGACGAGAACAATCATGAAGGGTACGAGCAAGCGGCCACGACAAACTTTGCGGCAGCACTGCAAGGGCGCCTGCTCATCATCCATGGCCTCATTGATGAGAATGTGCATTTCCGCCACACGGCGCAGATGGCCGCGGCTTTCACGTCTGCGCACCGGGAATTTGAGCTGTTCGCACTGCCAGAAACCCGGCACATGCCCCGGGGTTACGACGTGCTTTTTATGATTGCAAAAAGGCGCAGTGAATTTTTCGAACGCTATCTTCTGCCTTAACATGCTCTTTGGGGGGCAACCGGCCTGTCGGCAGCCCCTCCTTCTTGGTTCGAGGCTGACAATCAGCTCCGGGAGTGTCATCGCCAAAATCCCGGAACCCACTGAGTGAGCGGACAAAGCGGAGTGCCGGTGCTCTCATGACTGTCATTGATTCAACTCCTTAACAATTCCCTATTTTTCCGCTAGGGCTGGCAGGGGCAATGATTATCGCGCCATCGCCTAGTCCCCCCGGTCATTTGGCCGAAAAATCTGATACAATAGGGTTCAAGATGTTTTGGGATTCATGATACCAGAAGCCAGGAGGTCTTATCCATGAAAACATGGCAGCGCCCGAATCTCCCGTTAATTTCACGCATGATGCTGGTTCTCATTGGAATTATGGCGCTGGACGCCGCGTTTCTCGTATTTATCCATCATGAGCTTCAGTGGGCCTGGTGGGTTGAGGCGGTGGTCGGACTGATTTTAGCCGCGGTCATGCTCATGGGAGGAACCTTGGTATCTCCGCGCCTGTTCATGGACCGGGCAACCCGTCCGGCTGAAGGTGAATGGCAGGCACGCGTTGAGCGGATTGCCTTTTTGGCGGACGTAGCGTCGCCCGAGCTGTTCACCATTGGGTCTCCCGTGGCCAACGCATTCACAGTCCGGTCGTGGACTAAGCGGCATGCCTATGCCATCGTGGTGACCGACACCCTGCTGGCTACTGTGACCCCCGAAGAATTTGATGCCGTGGTGGCCCATGAAATTGCTCATATTGCCCACCACGACGTGGTGATGATTCTTCTTGCCGGGAGCCTGAGCCTTATGCTGAGCGCGATGTTGCAGCGGTGGTGGATTCTGGGCAGCATTTCCTCATCACGGGGAAGCTCCAGCAATCCGTTGGGCATGGTGGTGATGGGAATTATGCTGACATGGCTGCTTAGCACGCTGATGCTGCGCATGTTCTCACGATACCGCGAACTTGCTGCCGACCGCACTGCCAGTCTTTTGCTGGGGAGTCCCTATGCGCTGATGGGAGCTTTGCGCTCATGTGATGAGGTCAATCAGTACTACGCGCGCACTGCCAGGCCAAGCGGGCGGCGATCCCAGCCTTTGCGCCGGGACCTCCGGGCGGTGGAAGCGGCCCAGATGCTGGGATTTACATGGAATGGGGTGAAGAAGTGGTCGGTATTGTCCACCCACCCGTCCACACAGCAGCGCATCCATGAGCTCGAGAAAGAGTGGAAATAGACGATGTGCGCTGCTGCTGGCGTGAGAGGAGGAGGGGATTTTAGCCGATCCCGTCCTCTTCTCTTTTGTCTGTCAAGGAAAATTTCAGGGATGCGCGGGTGGTTTGACACAGAGGAAGAATGCCCGCCCAGCGAAGCGGGGATTGTCTGATACCGTCAGACCATTGATGATGCGGACGGAGTTGAACCCGCACTGTTTCAGCCACTGGCCCACATCAGAGAGCCGGTAAGCTCGTTGGGCCAAGGAAACGTCGTAACGTACCCAGTGTTCGCTTTCCGACAGGAATATAGCGGCCGTGAAAGAGGCCATCCGCGACTTGAGGTCAAAGGTGCTGGTGAGGGCGGCGACATGGTCCTTCTCGATGATGGCGTCGGTTCCCGTCCACCGGGATTCGTATTTGCGCAGCGTGTTGAGGTCGAATAGAAAGAGGCCGCCGGGCTCCAACGCGCGATAAACCCGGGAAAACACGGCTAACAGATCTTCGGCTGTCAGCATGTGATTCAGGCTGTCGAACAATGATAGGACCGCGGACGCGGGGACGTCTACCGCCATCGTCCGCGCATCCTGAAGGAAGAACTGTGCTCCAGGCGACTCCTGGTGCGCGTACTCTAGCATTTTTGCAGAATTGTCGATGCCAGTGACCTGGTAACCGTGGGCTACCAGGTGGCTGGCGGTGTTGCCTGTTCCACAGCACAGATCAATAATGTGAGCCCCGTCCGGCAATGAAGGCAAGATTAAATGAGCCAGCACGGGCCACACTTCGTCGGCGTAGGACGTCCAGTGCCGGTAATACAGCCATGCAAAATTATCGTAACCCGTTCCGTCTGGCGCCATTTCCCGGACCTCTTTCTTAAAGCGGCTGCGTATTCAGAACCCCGTGACGGCTATGTTTACTCGCGTTCTAGCCCTCATCATGCCATAACGAACAAGAAGGACACAAGGAAAAGGACTTTATTCCGGTCTGTTTTTACTGCGCCCCAACAGGTGGTATGATGTTGTCGCAAAGGCTGATCAAGAACGCGGGGGGACTATATATGGGACGCGGGAACGGCAGATGGTGTGAGGTGATGTTATGACGCGTCAGGAGGCGGCAGACCTATTGGGAATCCGTCAGGATGCCCCACCCGGCGAAGTTCAAGTGGCATTTCGCCGCCAGTCCATCAAGTTTCATCCTGACAACGGCGGGGCCTCATCACAATTTGTACTGCTGCAGAAAGCCCGCGACATTTTGATGAGGGACGAGCCTAGCCCGCGCACCGTGGTGCCGCCTCCCGCCAACGTGCCGTGGAGGCCTTTTCTGTCCTACCCAGTGCGCCTGACAGCGGCCGCCATACGGGACAGACGTTTGCGCCAAAAGGCGTTTGGGACATGGGTGGGATTGCTGGTTGGCCTGCCCCTTCTTTATATTGGGGCGCGAGACCTGCTCGCGCTTTTGCTGGTCCCCGTGATGGCGGCCTTTGTCATCTGGGCTATTATCCGCTCCCGGTAAGGTGGATGGAGCTGCCGTGGGAGGATTGGCAATGGCGGGTACAGGCAATCAACGTTGATTGTTTCAGCTGGAATCCTCATAAGTACTTTGCTAATGACTGCTGACACCTCTTGAGACCATAATAACATAGCGGCAAAAGACCCCTCGGTTGACCTATGGGGATGCAAGCGCTGACCACAGGCCACTTTTTTGTGATGAAGCTGTCTCCAGCACGGGGACGGTCGTTCCCTGTCGGTGAAGGCATTCAGGACTACCGGGAGCCAGTGCACAACGCCGTCACAGGGTGAGAGATGCTCGTGGTCGCTGAATCAGGCCTCGCAGAACTCTGCGGGGCCGATTCACAAGGCTGCGGGTCCTGGCCATCAATGCGATGGGCTGACTTCCCACTCCCCGTACAGACCAATGCCATCATCGCCGGATACCGGGCAGACGTATGTGTACACTCCAGGTGCATTGGCCACGAAATGAGCCTGACCGTGGCCGTGGGGAGGCTGCGGGGCAATTTCCGATCCCGTAAAGGCCAGCGGTTTCGTGGCAGCGTCGTGTGGATTGGCGAAGGGCGGTGTGTCTTTGATGAGCCTCCAGCCGTGGGAATGGATGCCATCTTGATTTTCAAAAGTGATGGTAACATCGGCGCCTAAGGGCATGACGATGCGGGGATCATCTAGCCCGCCGATGTGAAAAACGACATCGGCAAATTCTCGGGAAACCGATGCCACTTCCATTGTTGCCCGCTTGTTCTGGAAGATGACGCGGTTCTCCCGCGCGTCAACGCTGCTGTCAGGTGGAGGTGTCATGGCAAAATGCGTAACGCCCATTTCCGTTGCGGACCGTAAGTTGTTGTCCATTGATCGCGTCTCCTTGTTTTGCATATGGTGCATCTTTCCGGGCCGGAAAGTGATGTGCTGACCCGGGCGGATGGGCAGGAGTATTATGTGTGCAATCTTCTCGGGGCATACGGAAGCTTCGGAGATGGATGAGCAAAACTGCCTCACGGCAATGGCTGAACGTGGAACCAGTCCAAGGCAGTGGCCTGAAAATTGGCCTAGGCGCTGAAGCCGGGAGGGACAAGGGTGAAGCTGGCGGACGGCAAGCGCTGCCAATCCGCGATCGGTTCGTTGTGCGAGAAATTATTGCAGTTTGGTCGCCGTGAGGAAGAGCACGTTGTCATCCGCCTGGACGACAGGGTCCTGCTCAACTCCCAGAATGACCTGCTGTTTATGGACGATGCCGAGCAGCATGCCGGGATAGCTGTGGCGGACTTGGCTCAGCGGCTGCCCTACCCACTGGGAATCGACGGCATGCTCCGTGAGCGCATAGCGGTCGGAACCGAGCAGACTTAGCAGAAGATCGGCTGCATGGGGAGTCTCCAAACTTTTGGCAACGGTCTGCCCCAGCAGGTTGTCGGCGGCCACGGTGTGTTCGACCCCTAAATCTTTCAGAGCTTCAGCCACTTTGGCGCTCTGGGTGATGGCCATGATGGGCAGCTTGGGCACCAGGTGCTTGAGGGCGATCGCAGTCAAGAGCACCTCTCCGTCAGTGGACCCGGAAATTAACGCTTGGCGGGCCGTTTCGGGATGGGATTTCGCCAAAACTTGGGGATTTGTGGCGTCGCCGGCTATGAGGCGAATGCCCTCGGGGACGCTGCCCGGATGGACGTCAGCGACTACAATGACGGAGGACTTTTCGCTGATCAGCTCGTCCAGCATATGCGCCACGGTGGGGCTGAATCCGTAGACGACTAAATGGCCCTGATGGTCCCAGACTTTTTCCAAGCCCAACGCCCTCCTTATATGAATCGATGCCAGCACCGCGGCCCATGCGGCAAAGACCGCCCCCATCAAGGGGATGGTCGTCAGCATCACCCCCATGGCGATAACGCGTCCCGCAGTGTTATGGGGAGTGATGTCACCGTATCCGACGGTTGTGGCTGTGGTGACAGCCCAATACAGCGCAATGAAAAAAGAGGTGTGCTGAGTGATGGCGAAAAGGCCGGCTCCCGCAATCATGCACAAAAATGCCATGACAAACAATACCAGGATCTGGTGTTTTCTAATTTTCTTCCAGAGTACAATAAAGATGGTCACACTACATCCTCCCTGGCGCCATTTTACCGCGAATTGAGGTGAAAAGCGCGCGGGTGAGGCAGGAGGCAGTTCGGTAATGTATATCCCCCGGGAATTTCAGATCCAAGGCCATGCGGACTTGATAGAAATGTTGCGCCGGTATCCTTTTAGCACCCTGACTTCCTATAGTCAGGGAGTCCTGTCGGCTTCGCATGTGCCTCTGCTCTATCAAGACGCACCTGAGCCGCACCTGGTGGGGCATCTCGCCCGGGCCAATCCTCACTGGGAGACCCTGGACGGCACCGAGGTGCTGGTCACGTTCTTAGGTCCCGATGCCTATATTACCCCGCAGTGGTACGGGGAGGACTTCAGCGTGCCCACATGGAACTACTTGGCGGTTCACGTGCGGGGCACCTGCGAAGTGGTGGAAAATATGGAGGGCACTGTGCCGATTATCCAGGACCTGCTCGGCCGGTTTGAGAGCGGTGCCAGTGCTTCCTGGGCAGCTAAACTCGCCCAGGACCCGTATCAGAAAATGTTGGCGGAAATTGTGGGGATCCGGATCAGGATTGAGTCCATGGAGGGGAAGGCCAAGTTGGGCCAAAATCGGTCGAAGTCAAGCCGTGAGGGTGCTATTGCCGGATTGCGGAATTCGGGCGGTGCCGGGAGTGATCTTGTTGCGGACCTGATGGAGAAGACACTGGATCGGAATGAGCCGCACGGAGAATAAAACCACCACGATCTGGCGCCATTGCCACGGGGAATATTGGCCAAGTTTTCTGCAGGCGAGAATCAGGAAAATACCGGGAGGAACGATGCTGGTGCCCAGTCACGCTCGCTGACGCCAGCATATTGCTGATCTGGGGGATTCTGGTGTTTTGACAGGCAAACGTGTCGGATGTTAAGGTAATGGCGGTGAGGAGATAGCTGGGGTCGGTGGGAAAGTTGGCCGGAGCCGATGTCCCGGCCGGGAGCAGCCGGGAATGAGAGCGGGGGACAGACAGGTGTTCCACTGTAGCCATCCTCCTCTCGCAACACGGTAAAGTTTGTCAATTGAAAAGAGGTGTCGCGCTTTGCAGTACCGGATGTTAGCGGCTAAAATCCACCGGGCTACGGTGACGGAGGCCAATTTGAATTACGTTGGGTCCATTACCATTGACCAGGAAATTTTAGACCAGACAGGGCTTAAACCGTACGAGATGGTTCAAATCAGCAATTTGTCCAATGGCGCTTTATGGCAAACCTATATTATTGCGGGACCGAGTTTTCAGGGAGACATCTGTCTCAATGGCCCTCCGGCGCGGCTGTTTACCCCAGGGGACCTGGTGATTATTCTTGGTTTCCGGCTGTATAGCGAGCAAGAACTGGAGTCATATCAGCCCGTCGTGGTGTTTGTCGACGAACGCAACCAGGTGACGGAAGTGGTGCATGAAGAGGCCCCCTTTGAAGTGCACAACCAGGCTTAAACGGCTCTGGATGGCGCAGGCGGGGACTCTTTAGCATCCCGCCTGGCGCCGCTTCACGGCGGTCTTCTGGTGCTTTTTCGCGGGAGGCCGCTCACTCACGGAGAGCCAGCGGGGAACGCTGTTTCGAGCTTTCCGGAACGCTGAAGCGCTGAATCACTGCGAAGGCCGCCACCAGAAACAAGAGGGGAATCAGGCTGACAAGCACTCGGAATCCGTCTTGTACGGCGGGGTTGGCATATCCCTGTGAGTTGGCGTGATAACCGGTGCTGTGCAGGACCACGTAGAGCAATAGGGCTTGTACGGACACTCCCAAGCGGAGAATAAAGCCATTGACCCCGTAAAACACGCCTTCACGCCGGATTCCGGCAACGGATGCATCGTGGTCGATAATTTCGGCCATGAGCACGTCGGCTAAAGTTAAAAATCCGGCAAGTCCTGCTCCTAACACCATAGTACTCACCAGGATCACCGTGAGGCTGGTTGCCCATGAAAAGGGAATGATGCCGCAAGCAAGGAGAACGATGGTCCAGCGGATGGAGCGGTGCGACCCTATGCGGCGGATTAGGTGCGTCCAGGGGACAATCAAGATTAGAGCGGTGACAAAAATCGTGGCCAAGACCAGGGACAGCAGTCCGTGCGAAATGTGCAGCACGTACTTGGCGTAAAAAGGCAACACGGCCGGAATCAGACCTAAGGTCAGCTGCACAAAAAAATTCATCGCCAGAAACTGGCGGAATCCCCGAAAGTCTTTCAGCAGTTTCCAACTTTCCCAAAGCGACCAGTGTGCTGGCGGAGCCGCAGCAGGCTGTTCCCGGGAACCGTGCAGAGAGAGAAAGAATCCGGCCGTGCCGATGACGGCTAAAATCAGCCCCATCATTGTCCATCCCAGGTGCCCGTAAAGAAGAGGAGGGGCCGCCACACCGATCAACAAGGCAATAACGCCCAAAACTTGGCGGGGAGACTGCGCTCGCGAGCGCTCGCCAATCGTGCGGAACATTTCCGGGAAGAGGCTGGTCCAGTTCAGCACGACGGTTAGGTAGGTGAGGTCAAACAAAATGACGATAACCAAAAAATATTCCGCCAGCCAGCGGTGGGACACCATAGGGTGCCAGAGCAAAAAGAAGATGATGCCTAGAGGCAGGCTGAATCCCGCAATATACGGAATGCGCCGTCCAAAGCGGGTGCGAGTGCGGTCGGACAGTTGCCCGATGGCCGGGTTGAGCACAGCGTGCCATACGCTCTGCACCGCCATGGCGGCCGTAATGGCGCCCAGGGGGGCTCGTAGATGATCAATGTAAAAAAACAGGGCAAATGTGGCGAATGTCTGGCTGAAGATGTTCGTGCCGAGATTGCCCAAGGCATACCAACCGGATTTAATGGCCACCGGACGGCCCTCCTTTACTGTTGTTGCTTTCGTCCCACCAACGCACCGTGCAGGTGACAGGGCGTGTGCTGTTTGCTGACAATGATAGTTCCCAGAGGCCTCCGGCTGTCCTCATGACCACCGGGTCGCCGGGGGAAAGCATAGCGGTGCAGGATCCGGCCGCCGCCGCGGGGAGATGGGCAAAGTGCCGGGGTCTGTCCCGCGTAGCGCCAGGTGCGGGGTGCTCCGCCGCGGGACGGTGGCGCCAGGACAGGCGGCCGCCACTGGGCAGCGCGATCTCCTCCCCGAGGTCCTCCTCCTCTCCGCAATTGGCATAGAGTGCCAGGTAGTTCAGCGCCTGGTCGAGATCCACCCCTGGCCCCTGCGCGATGGGAGCCAATGAGTCGACAATGCCTTCCATTTGTCCATCTGGGCCGGCTGCGCCTTCGAACAGGGGCACGGCACAGCCTCGCTTGAGATACAAGGGCAGGCGGTCTTCGGGAATATCGGCCGCCGTCCACCGGGGCCCCTCGTGAACGGTTCCGGTCCACCAGCAGCGCCATGACCCCGCCGGGAAATAAATCATATGCCTCTTGGACTGTTTCCGGGTCACTGGGGCCACCAGCAGCGAGGGCCCGAGCATGAACTGCTGGTCGATGCTCCAGCAGGCGGCATCCTGGGGATATTCCAAATACAGAGGCCGGGTCAGGGGAATCCCATCATCTGCGGCAAGAACGGCCAGATGGTGGAAATAAGGGTACAGCGCGGTGTGCAGGCGGGCATACCGGGCATACAGGTCAAGGGTGTCCCCGTCCTTGTCAAAACGCCAGTTGCGGGGCCGCGCCGTGCCGTGGTGCGTGCGCATGACCGGCAGCAGGGCGGCCAGCTGCAGCCAGCGCCAATATAAGAGGCGGCTAGAGGGCCGGGTCAGGCCGAATGTCATGTACCCGGCGATGTCGGTCCCCCAGTAGAAAAAGCCAGCCGTCTGCGCAGAGAGAACCTGCGGCACCACTGTCGGCAGCCCGTCGGCCTCCTCAAAATCGGTGTCTGAGTCCCCGCCCCACATGACGGGGGCTAGGGCATGTGTGCCGACCCACCCCGAACGCACAAAAAATGTGTAGTCACCGGATGGACGCGCCTGCTCCCAAAATGTGCGGTGGGCCTGCTGCCACAGCAGCGGATAGCGGTTATGGGTTTGCCACCCTGTGGTCCCGTCCGCCATTTGCGCGCTGACGGGGAGATATTCGCCGAAATCTGCCATCCATCCGTCAAACCCTAAGGTGAGTGCGGGCTGAAATAGATGATCTCGCATCCAGGCGAATGCGTGGGGATGTGTCGGGTCCAGCTGCCCGTGGGATATCCCCAAGATGGAAATTCGCACTGGACGCCCCGCAGCGTTTTTGACGAGCACGCCGTCGCGGTCAGCCTGCCTGTACAAATCGGATCCCTCTGTGAGTTCAGGGCAAAAATACCCGAGCATTCTATACCCGCCCGCATGCAGAGTGCTGGCCAAGCCGGGAAAATCTGGATAGAGAGCCGTGTCGGCGCGGTGGGTCAGGGGCCTCATCCAAAATCTCCGGCTGTCTTCGTGAGAACCCATCCAGTCCTCAATCCAGATGGCGCTGGAGGGAATGCGATGCTCACGGAGAAAGCGGGCCATCAGGAGAGCTTGCTCCTGACCCTGCACACTGTCATTCCATGGCGCGAAGACCCATGCGGGAGGGACAGACGGCCGGCCTAAGACTGAAAATTGCCGGGCCAGAATCGTGCCCGGATCAGGTCCGGCAATCACGTGCAGCCGTGTCTGTGAGGCCCATACCTGCGCTTTACGGCGCCAGTGGCCGAGAGACCAGCGGATCATCTCAGACGACTCAAACCAGGCGCTATAGCCAGCGGAACTCAGCCATAGCGGCAAAGACGCATAAGAAGGGTAGGGCCCCTTGGGAAATGGCACGGCCGGCAGAAATGTCAGCCATGATGAAAGCCATCCCAGTCCGACCGGCCCTTCCTCCACCCAACTGTCAAACTGGGCAGGAGGGAGGATGGTGTGGGAATGTTCACCGAACCCGCGCCAGTGCTCGTCTGCTGCGGTCTGCCAGCTAAGCTGGACAAACGCGCCGGGAAGGTCTGTGCGCACGTCCATGGCGATGTGCCAGGGTTCCAGTCTGGTGAGGTCGATGGTGATGCCTGCGCCGGGGCCGTCCGGGCTGAGGACGATACGGTCCCGGCCGGGGCTAATCTTGAGACAGCGCCAGACCGCCATCGGCGTGGTGCGCAGGGGCGTTCGCCGGATAACGTCCCAGGCAATGACACGGGTCACCGATACGGGGCCCGGCTCGACCACGGCAAGCTCAGACAGCGCGAGCCGCATCACGGCTATGCCGCCGTACTGAAGAATGAGGATGTTCTCTGTATTGTCCAGCGTGCAGGTGATGCTCTGCTGCTCATCCAGCCGGTTAAATGCCATTGTAAACTCCGCGTCGATTTTTCCTCGATTATAGCAGGATCTGCAGCTGGGTGCCGGGCAGTGCGCGGCACCCAGCCTTGACAGGCGGACTGGGTTAATTTCTTTCCGAACTGGAAGCATCGGGAGATTGTGACATTAATCCGCCAAAAGTTGACACTGTGGCGAGGGTGGGAAGGTGTATAACGGGGGAAGAGGAGCCTGCAGCCGCAGGAATCCCGCGCATGTACATAGAAGGAGGTTGTATTATGGCCTTGGATCCCAAGGTTCAAGATTACATGACACGCATTACGGCACTGAATGCGCCGCCTCTAAAGACACTGACTCCGGATCAGGCCCGGGCAGGGTTTGTCGCTAGCCAGAAAGCGCTTGCATCTTTGGCTCCCAAGACTCAGGACGTGCATGTGGAGGATGCCTTGATTGAAGGTCCCTATGGGGAGTTCCCGGTCCGGATTTATTTCGGGGACCATGATGCGCGCGTTCCCGTGTGTGTCTTCTATCACGGGGGAGGGTTTGTCCTCGGTGACATCGAGTCCTATGACCACGTTGTCAGGGGATTGCAACGGGCATCAGGAGCCGTGCTCATTTCGGTAGGATATCACCGTCCGCCGGAATTTAAATTTCCGGCGCCGGTGGACGAGTGTTTTACCGCCCTGAAGTGGGCCGCGGCCAATGCTGCGCGCTGGAATGCCGACCCGCAGTGCCTTTTTGTGGCAGGAGACAGTGCGGGCGGAAATTTTGCAGCGGTTACGGCGCAGAGGGCAAAGTCCAGAGATATGCCTCTCCGCGGGCAGATCTTGTTTTACCCAGCCACGGATATGCTGGCGGTGACAGAGTCAAAGCAGCTGTTTGGACAGGGATATTTGCTGGAAAATGATGACATGGCCTGGTTCGGTGAAATGTATCTGCGCACCATGGAGGATGCGTTATCTCCGGAGGCATCGCCTGCACGGGCGCAGACTCTGGCCGGGCTGGCTCCAGCTTTCGTCGCGACGGCAGAGTATGACCCGCTGCGGGATGAAGGAGAAGAGTATGCCCGCGCTCTCCAAAACAGCGGGGTGGAGGTGTGGAGCCACCGCTACGAGGGAGTGATCCACGGCTTTATCTCAGTGCCTGTCTTTGACCAGGCGGCCACAGTCATGAAGGATGCGGCGCGATTTATCCTGGGGAAATGCCAGGCGCGGGACACGGCCGAATAATATTCAGGACAGCCGGCCGTTTTTAATGTGAAATGGTTCACAAGAGGGCCGGGCAATGCTAAACTACTCTCAATGGAGCGCCTGTGAGAGGGGAGCGGCATTATGGCACAGAATTTTGCAACGTCCGCGAGTGTCAAGGAGACCGAGAAGAAAACTCTGATAGACAAATTGGTCATCGCGGTCTTGCTGGGATTGGCGGCGGTGGGAGGATGGTCCGTACTGGGGCTCGTGTATGCCGGGCTGACTACCATCGGGCATATCATCTGATTCTATGAAGGGCTTCCCCCTGGCGAGGCCCTTTTCCGCGTCACCCTTCCAGTATTAGCGTATGATCATAACGGGGGAGGGGTCGTGTTGCGCACCAAGTTATGGGCGGTGAATGGGTCTGGACTGGCATTCAACGTGTCTTTTTTAATGCTGGCCCTGTTGGTGCCTATTGATGCGATCCATTTGGGATACGCGGCGTGGATGGTTGGAGTATTAGCGGCCACGCCCGGAATAATGCAGCTGCCGGCCCGCATTCTGAGCGGTCCGCTCACCGCTTACCTGGGGGAGCGGCGCCTTCTGCTCATGACGTTCGGGTTAGGGGCGGCAGCCGGTTTGTTCGCGGCTGGCATCGGCCCAAGGATAGCGGGACTGGTTCTAGCGCAACTGTCCATCGGTGCTGCCCGGGGAGTGTTTTGGACGGCGGCCCAGTCCATGGCGTCCAAGCTGGGAACAGATCCTTCCCGAAATCTGGGAAACTTTACTAGCGCAACCAAAGGGGGAGCGCTGGTCGGTATCGCCGCCTCGGGGTCGGTGGCGGGCTTTTTGGGTATCCCCGCAGCCTTTGTGCTGTCCGCGGCGCTTTCTGTGGTTGCTGGGGTGTTTGCCTGGGGCCTCCCCGTACTGCCACGGGCGGCGGAAGAACGGAACTTCACAGAGGCGGTCAGGGCTTTAGGTCCGGTCAGCAAGCGCCCTATCGTTGTGGTCAGCGGGCTGGTGGCACTGCTCACGGCGTTGCCCCAGGCCCTGGCGCAGTCATTTTATCCCGTCCGCCTGCTGCGTCTGCACATGGCGCCGCAGGCGGCGACGGCCATCACGGCACTGCAAAGCCTGGGCATGATTGGGGCAGGGCTCCTGGCCACCACGATGATCCGGCGGTGGGGTTTCAGGAAGGTCATCCTTGGCAGCATCGGGATGCTGGGGGTGGCAGTGGCCGCATCGAGCACCGGCTCCGTGAGAATTTTGGCGGGATGCCTCTTGGTTACCGGCGTCGCTGCTGGTCTCTTGAATGTGGGATTCCTCAGCGCGGTCACCGTCTACGGGGATCCGTCACAGCGTGGGCTGTACTTTGGTGTGACCCAAGTGTATTTTGTACTGGCCATGATTGCCACGCCTCTGGTCTCCGGTATTCTGGCAGACAAGGCCTCCTTGCCCGTGATGTTTCTGACCGACGGGACCTTTACGCTGGCAACGGGCATCGTGGTGATGACGCTGTGGGCATGGGGTTTTCGCCAAGGCCGGCCCGCACCTCGCTCCAACCGAACGTCATGACAGGCGGCCTTGGGGACGATTTTGTCCTGGGCGCTCCGCTTGCAATTCTGCCGGAACATGCGGGCGGTGCGGTTCCACAATTCAAGTCAAGCCAATCTCACGCCAGCGCAACCCGGCACAATGCCATTTGGCCTAATTTGTTCAAGACATGGCCAGGTGCAGCAAACGCCAGCCAGAAGTTTCAAACAGCTGTGGAACTGTGAAATAGCCGGACTGCAGGAGTTATTTCTTCTGCAATCCGGCTGTTTCAACCTTTCACACACACCAGTTGTTTGAGTTGGTACACGGGTTCAATCAAGTCCTCTTGCGCCTTAATCACCGCGTGGATGTCTTTGTATGCGCCCGGAATCTCATCCACAATTGCTGCATCTTTGCGGCTCTCCACGCCGGCCGTCTGCAGGCCTCCACGGTAGAGCGGCGCCGGGCTTCGCCCCGGGACATGCGCCGGCCGGCGCCGTGGGAGCAGGAATAATAGGAGTCCGGGTTGCCCTTGCCCTGCACGATGTAGCTGAACGTGCCCATGCTTGCAGGGAATAATGCCCCATTCTCCCGCGCGGGCCGATACAGCCCCCTTGCGCGTCACGTAGATTTCCACGCCGCCATACTCCATGGTTTCCACGTAGTTGTGGAGTGGCAGTTAATCGTCTGCAATGCGGCAGACCCCTCCGGAAGGTAGGGCACAATCGCGTGCCAAAGCACACTGAGCATCATATCGCGGTTGGCGGGCATAATCCTGCGCCCACTGTAGCGCCGACACATAGGCCTCAAAGGATGCGGACCCCTGAATCAGCCAAGCCAAATCTTTGTCAGGCAGGAGGTCTCCCCGGCTTTCGGCTTCGGCCCGTGCCTGCGTCAGCTTTACTCGCAAAGGGTTCGCCAAACTCGCTTGACATCAAGTCTGTGGTTACTTTTGCATATCCATGGGGTTTTACGGTGCGTTTGATAAAAACCGCAAGAGACAGCGTGTGAGGAGATACGCTGCCTCTTGCGGTCTTAGGAATGAGTTTCGTTCAACAAACGGTGCATCAGCTCATTGAGCAAGGCGTCGGTATCATCCGCCTTCGGAGAGGCCGGCGCGGCAGCGGGAGACTGGGGAGAATGCGTGGGACGCCGCACTTCCTCACGGCGGGGCCGCTGTGGCTGAAGCGTTTCGGGTCCGGCGCTGGTCATGGGGACGGCTTGGGGAGCTTTTGCCGCCATGGCAGCATAAAAGCCCACCATTCCCACGAGGCCTGCAATAATCAGGAGCGCGCCGAAAACGGTAGCGACATCCATGGAGGCCGTCCAGGGGTGGTGAGGGTTTGACGCTGAAAATCCTACAATAACAGGAGACAGCATGACCCACAGCCCTCCAATGATGCTGGCTCCACTCAGCCAGGAAGCCGTTTTCATGTCAATCCCTCCCTTCAAAGGTGTTCGTGTTGGCTAGTGAAGCGCTTTTCACGTCCTGATGGCTGGAAATGTCATGCAACACTTCCTGGGCCAGCTGCCGGAGCTCTTGCTCCCAAAGATCTTCATCAGAAGTGGGGGCGAGTTGGGTCGGGGAGGCAGGCTTAGGATTTCCCCGGGGTTCCTGGCGGGGTCCGCCGTCAACCGGGGACACTTGTTCAGGCACAGCCCATCTGTGCCGCAATGCCATGATCCAAAAGGTTAATGCCAACAGGGTTAGCACAGCCATTCCCAGCCCTGACCAGAAAAAAGTCTCGGTGGCATTGCTCCACGGGTGTCCCGAAACATTTAACGCATAGGTCCACGGACTGAGCATGAGTAGCACGGAAAGCAAAAAGCTGAAAGCCGATCCCGTGATCGGCCAGAAGTATCTTTTCATCGTGGTGATGTTCCCCCTTCCGCTATCGGTGCTGCCGGGAAGCGCTTTGGGTCCATAGCCATCATCAGCAGGGACAGAGACCTCTTGAGAGTATCTTGCGCCTCCTTGTTGGCATTCCCCCGCCGCAGTTTCTCCCGGCTGGCGTAGATGCCTAAAAGAGCAACGGTCATATACCGCCGCTGCTGTTCACTGGCGGCGCCCATGCCTTTCCCACTATCCTCTTCTTCATTATAGATGTACTGGGGTCCGCGCAGAAGGGATGCCACGGCGGCGATTAGGGAGATCACGGCCGAAAATATGAACACGGTGCGCAATGCGCTCATGAAGGGCGCAGAAATCAGATGCGGAAAGAAATCCCGGCTCGTCAGCATGGCGCTGCTGGCTGCCGGCAGACTGTGCAGCACGGCCGCCGGCAAAATCGTCTGAATCGGGTTATACCCGAGCAGCGCGGCAAACAGTGCGGCAATGGGCGGCAGGTGCGAGATGCCGGCCACCGTGGCGGCTGGCAAGTGGAATGCCGCTAATCCGTGGTGCAGGGCACCGGGCAATTTCTGGTTGAGGCCACTGATGACCATCGTGAAGAACAGCCCCATACTGAGCATCATGCCGGCATTCATGAAAGTCGAGCGCATCCCGGAGGCAGCCCCGCGGTAGCGAGCCGGCACGCTATTCATGATAGCGGCCGAGTTGGGGGAAGCGAACAGACCCATGCCGGCTCCGAGAAGGAATATCGCCCCGGCAAATACCCAGTAATTGAAGTTAGCGGGCAGTGTGGTGAGCAGGGAGAAGCCCAATGCCGCCACCAGCATGCCAGCCAGGCCGAACCAGCGCGCTCCGTAACGGTCGGACAGACGCCCGCTGATCGGGCCCGCAATCAGGAATCCCACCATTTGGGGCAGCGTGTCGATACCTGCCTGCAGAGGGGTGTTAACGAAAGACACGCCGTGCAGTGGCAGCCAGATCCCCTGCAGCCAGATAATCAGCATAAACTGCAGTCCACCCCGTGCCACCGCTGCCAGCAAGCCCGCAATATTTCCGGCGCTGAACGCCTGGTTGCGAAACAGATTCATGTTGAACATCGGCTCTTTAATGTACAATTCGGCCAGCACGAAGGCTACGAGCAACACAATTCCGCCAATCAAGCTGATGAGCACGAAGGGACTCTGCCAG
Organism: Sulfobacillus sp.; assembly: GCA_027309085.1. Lineage (GTDB taxonomy): Bacteria > Bacillota > Sulfobacillia > Sulfobacillales > Sulfobacillaceae > Sulfobacillus. The sequence goes on along the minus strand of DAIDDL010000045.1, from coordinate 6,566 downwards.
CCCGTGGCATGGCTGCCGTATGGCTGGATGCTGTACGTCAACCCCAAAAGCACTCCGAGCAACCCCACGGCAAAGGTGATGTTGCCCAGCCAGTCCAGCTTGAGCGGCGCCCGCTTCCTTCCAGATTCCTTTAAGGCGATATACGCCCAGATGGTCCCAAATAGGCCAAAAGGCACATTGATCAGGAAAACCCAGCGCCAGTTGATGGCTGCCATCAGTCCGCCCAGGACGATGCCGATCACCGACCCTCCGATTCCTGCCACCTGATTGAGCCCCAAGGCAAAACCCCGCTCGTTGGTTGGGAACGCATCCGTCAGGATGGCAGCGCTGTTGGCAAACAGGAATGCCCCGCCGACGCCCTGCACGACCCGGAAAATGATGAGCTGCCACTCTCCCGCAACCCCTTGGCCCCACGTCAGGGAGAGTAGGATAGATCCCATAGTGAACACCGCAAATCCTAGATTGTACAGGCGGACGCGTCCATAACTGTCTGACAGCCGGCCAAAGGACACCAGCAGGATGGTGGTCGCAACATTAAATCCCATTAATACCCACAGCAGCAGGCCAGTCTGGCCCGGAGCCAGCGGGTTGACATGAATGCCGCGAAAAATGGCTGGAAGGGCAATGATCACACTGGTGCCATTAATTGCCGCCATGAGGATTCCCAGCGTGGTGTTGGATAAGGCGATCCACTTATAGGCAACGCCATGCTCTTTAGACACACTTCAGCCTCCAATCATAACGTTAACGTCAATGTATAACTATCCTCGTATTATAGCCTGAGTGGAGACCAATGATAAGAGAAGAATGCTCCTTTTTTTGTTTAATTGCCGGGGAGATTTTCGTTGTCTAAAGAGACTTGACGCATCCTCCCACCGAACAGCCAAAATTCCAGGACGGTTGCAAAATGCCAAAAGCCGAGTTACTATACTGGCTGGTCAGTTCAATATAACTTAGGAGGTGCCACATGCGTTCTCTTCTCTTGGGAACACGGAAAGGCTGGCTGTCCATACTGGCGATTGCTATAGTTCCGCTCCTCTACAGCGGGGCTTATCTCAGCGCTTATTGGAATCCCTACGGCCATCTCAGCCGGCTCCCCATTGATATCGTCAATCAGGACAAAGGCGCTCACGGAGAACACCTGGGTGCGGACGTCGCTCGCCGTCTGCCGCGCGGCTGGGACATTCGCAAAGCCACTACGGCTGAAGCGGCGCGCCAGTTGAACAGTGCTCTGCGGTCAGCCGCTTCTCGGGATATGGCGAAGAGCCTGCACAGGGCTTCGAGCGGTGCCCAGGCAATGGGGCTGGCAAGTCAAGAACTCTATCGCGGCGCTGAGACCCTGAATCAGGACGGCCAGGCGCTGCACCGAGCCGCTTTGAGTGCGGCGGCAGGCGCTCGCGCCATTCACACGGGGTCGGCGGAGCTATCCCAGGGATCTTCCAGCCTTGCGAGCAGTCTTGGCACGCTGTCTGCGGATACGTCTGAGTGGGCGCAGGGCGCAGGTCTGGCGGCGGCTAATCTCGAGAGAGGCCAGAAAACTCTGCAGGCTGCGACAGCACAGGCGGCGGCCGCTGTTGGCCAGATTTCCGGAGATGTGGCAGAAATCCGTAGTTCGCTGGCAATTTCCTCTCCTGCGGCCCAGCAAACGGGTGAGGTGGCGTCGCTGCAAAGGCAGGTGGCGCAGGACCAGGCTGGCCTGGCGCAGATGGACAAGGGGCTGGCGAGCGGGCCTTCTGAAATCGGCAGCCCCGGAGGCACAGCCTTGGCCGCTCTCGAGCAACACGCCAGCCAGTTGGCCGCGGGGATTAAACAAGCGGCTGGAGCCGCGAGCCAGGTGGCGGGAAGCAGCCAGACCCTGGCAGGCAGATCGGGTACCCTCGCTGAGGGTATAGCTGCAGCGGCGGCGGAAGACGGCCGTTATGACCGCGGGGTGGCTGGGTTGGAAGAGCCGCTTAAGGCGCTCGGAACAGATTCAGAGGTAATGGGGTATGGCTTGAGCCGATCCTCAGGGGTGATGGAATTTATGGTGCAGCCTGTCGCCGGAACATTCAGGCAGATGGCTCCTGCCAGCGATTACGGGAAAGGGCTGTCGCCCTACTTTCTCGCTCTCTCTTTGTGGGTTGGGGCGCTAGTGGTGGCAGTAATCGTGCCAGGAGGAATTCGCAAGGGTTTCGGGCTGCGACAGGTCACGAGTCTGGGAATCGGTCTGGCTCAAAGCGTTATTTTGGCCGGAGGCGTTCTGTTGTTGCTGCCATTAAATCCCGTGCATCCGTGGGACTTCTGGGAAATTATGGGCGGCATTGCAGTCACGTGGTGGGCCGTCATGCGCCTGCTGTCGGAAAAATTGGGAGATGGCGGCCGGTTAATGGGGATTGTTCTCCTCGTCGTGCAGTTGGCCGGATCCGCTGGCACTTACCCTATCCAACTGTCCCCGGCGCTGTTTGGCGACATCCATCCCTACCTTCCCATGACATGGGCCATTCACTTGCTGCGCTATGCGGTTTCGGGAGCTATGCCCAACCGGGTTGGCAGCAATATTCTCTGGCTGGCGTTGGTCGCGGCAGTCTCATGGGCGGCCACCCAGTTCATTCCGGGGCGCATCCCGTTTAACTCGCCGCCATTGGAAGCGGGGCTGGATGAATCCGGTCCCCTAGCGCCGGTGCCCTCCGGTTCGGCCCCTCCGGCATGAACATTCACAGTGTCCTTGGGGCCGCCTCTTGTTGGGGCGGCCGCATAAAATCAGTGAATCGAGCTGCGGCGCGCATGAACGGAAGGCGGTATAATACAAGAACAAAGGGGGCTTGTCAAAAATGATGGTGTATGACTTTACTGTAGAGACTCATGATGATGCGGCCGTTAATCTAAAGAACTATGAGAAGTCGGTCCTGCTGATTGTCAATACCGCCAGCCAATGCGGGTATACTCCCCAATATAAGGGACTGCAGACTCTTGCTGACCAGTTTAGCGGCCAAGGGCTTGAAATTCTCGCTTTCCCGTGCAACCAGTTTGGCCAGCAGGAACCGGGCGACAATGCTGCTATTCAAGAGTTTTGCCAGGTGAACTACCAAGTGACATTTCCTGTGCTGGCTAAAATCGAGGTCAATGGCCCAGGATCCCATCCGCTTTACCAGTATTTGACGAGCATGGCCCCAGCAGGACCGATCCGGTGGAATTTCACTAAATTTCTTTTTGACCGCAAAGGCAATTTGATCGGCCGCTACGAACCGGACGTGGTGCCGGAGGCTTTGGCGTCCGACATTCAACAAGCACTCGCAGACCAGTCTTGACGGACAGCGGAGGAACTTCAAGTTGGTCTCCTCTGCTGGCTTTTTGGAAATTACCGAAATTGGGCGTAAAGCCCTGGCGTTTACGCCTGGGGATATAAGCCCGTTGGCCGTCAAGGCCAAAGAGTTTTAAGGATTTATATTAGACAGCGTTATGATGTATAATAATTTCCATTAACTACAAATCCAACCGCAATGTCGTATATTCGTGCAAATATCACGTGGTCTGGTGCCCAAAGTATCGGCGACGTGTGTTAGTGCGTGGGGTTGATGCACGCTTGAAGGAGATGATTCATCAGATCGCCCAAGACCATGCCGCGGAGGTAATCGAGAGGGAAGTCATGCCGGATCATGTGCAGTTGCTCATCGAAGTCGATCCCCAATATGGCATTCACAAATTGGTCAAGCAGATCAAAGGGCGATCATCGCGACTCTTGCGCCAAGAATTCCCCTGGCTTCAAAGTCGCTTGCCGAGTCTCTGGACGAATTCGTATTTGGTATCCACAGTGGGAGGTGCCCCACTTGCTGTAGTCGGTCTAAACGAGGGCGGGCCACAACCTCGTCGTTTGTCTGTGAAGTGCCCTTGCACGTCACAACGGCGCAAGAATGTCAACTTCTGACGCGTTTTGAGGCCGCGCGACAGCTCTACAATGCCTTGCTCGGAGAGGCCCTCAGGCGGCTCCATCTCCTACAACAGTCGCGAGCATATCGTGAAGCGCATCAAATTCCTCGCGGCCAAGGCCGCAAACGGGCGGCAGCGTTTGCGACGGCCCGACAGGTGTGTTTCGTCAAGAGGTTTTCCTCCGAAAAAGCATCAGAATATCCCCACTTTAGTGGGGAAATTTTTTAAGGCTCTGGGTCCCTCTGTGATGGGGGATTGTTCCGCTCAGAATACGCATTGTTTGAGATAGCAGGCGCTTGGACATCAAATCGTTGCGATGATGCTTTATGGCGGTGAGGACACGTCGGATATTCTTGTCGAACCTCTGGGGGGAGGCAAGATCTTACCCCCTGGCACAGCCAAGTCAAGGCAACCCCTACGGGGCGGCCAGAGGCCGTCCTTGACTTGGCTGTGCCAGGGGCTTTCAAGATTTTCGCTCCCCAGAGGATTTGGTCGACACAAAGGAACGGGAGGGATGACGGTGCGTGTTTCCTCATGCGTGCTCGTGCGACCGCTCTATGGCGCACAAGTCTTGAATCTTTGACTACTCTATTGAACACCTTCAGGGCCTCTGACACGGAATGTGTCGGGGCCAGGACCAGGAACCAAGGCCATCTGATGGTCTTGGCTACAGTCCTGGGGCGGGTTGAGGCCACTGGATGGTCCTGGATCCCACAGGGGGACTCGAAAGGATTGGGGAGACCGGGGCCAGAATTGGCCGTCACTAGTGACGGCTTTTGCCGTAATCCGTGGAGGGCTTGGGCCCACTGGAGGGTCCTGGATTCCGCAGAGGGACTCGAAGAGATTGAGGAGGACAGGGCCAGAATAGGCCGTCACTAGTGACGGCTTTTGCCGCATCCGGGGGTATTAGGACTCTCGTCCAGCGGCGGACTCGGAGAGATTGAGGGAGACAGGGAGAACAAGCCGTCACTGGTGACGGCTTGTTCTCCCTCCTTATGAGTCATCTCACCGGCGCGCGCCTACTCTTCAGGCGGATTCGCTAACACCTGTTGGGCCCAGGCCAACAGCACTTGTCGCGGGGTCTGGGCCATTCTCCGACAGGCTTCGGCGATTTGTCGTCGCTCTTGAGGATTCTGCAATGTGCAGTTCAACTGGGGGTGGTGCATCCGATAATACTCTTGGCGCTCTGCTCCAGCACTATGTTTCTTCATCGTCCCCCCGCCTTTCTCGGGCCCGAGGGCCCGACTGGGTTTAAACCATCCGCCGCACTCCCGCGATCACACGGCATCGCACACGGATTAGCGTTCCTTCATCAAGGCATGCTGCATGCGGTAACTTTCGCCCACAAACACGACCAACTGGCCGTGATGAGCCAACCGGTCAATCATGGCGGCGGCCATTTGGTCATCGGTAAACACACTGCCCCATTTAGAAAACTCCAGGTTGGTCGTAATGATAATACTGCGGGCCTCATAGCTGTCCGCGATAATGCGAAAGAGCAACTGGGCTCCCGTCCGGTCCAACGGCACATAGTAGGCTAAGCATCCAGCGCCGAGGCCTCCTTGCGGAGACGGGTTTCCGGATGCTCGCCCCCGAACCGTACGTACACCTCTCGATGTATACGGCTCTCCATTTACTCGTCAGCTACAAAGGGTGAATCCCTGCATGGCAGGGTTCACATAGCACTAAAGTCTTGCGTCGCATCTTGAGCATTGTACGTTCCCATTCCCATTGGCCCGTGAGGCTTTTGAGATTGCGGACTTGATGGACGCTGACGGGTATCCCACTCGCACCGCAGAGTTCGCATCGCGTCGCTTTCATCCGAAAGAAGAGTTCCTTGGGGCGTGGAGTGTCTCGTAGTTCGGGCAGGATGTCCACGAACCCCAGCAGGGGTGTTTGGATACGCGGAAATCCGCCGCCGTAGAGGCTCACGCGACGCAGACCGGATTTGGTGGCATATTCGACACTGAATACACCATGATGGGTAAAGCGGGTTTTGGCCTGAGCAACGGTCGTGCGGAACTTGCCGGCGAATGTCTTGTACAAGCTATATTCCAAGACATAGTAGAACTTCTGAAGGACGGACGCATTCTGCGCCAGTCGGTAGTAGTTGTACATGCCTCGGATTTGCGCGTTGTACCATGTGACAATCTCCCGGGGTTCGAGTCCCATCAGGTCGTCCCGTTGCAGGGGTTTCCATTGCTCGTGACCCTGCGCATCGACCATAATTTTTAGCACACCCAGAGCCTGTAACTTTCCCATCCAACGGTCTTTAGGCACTTCAAGTCTTACTCGCTGGCTAAAGACCCGGACCTGACCGCGACGCGTTCGCCGTGTGGCGCTGTCATTACTCACCATGATGTCGTAACCCAAAAAGCGGGCTTTGCGGCGTCCGGGAGTAATCAGCGTCTTTTCGGGTGATAACGTGAGTTGGAGTTGCTGAGCAAGGAATTGGCCCATGTCGGCCTTAATGGCCTGGGCATCTGCCTTGCTTCCAATCACTCCCACCAGAAGATCGTCAGCGTATCGCACGTATTGAATGCGTCGATAGAGCGGGTCCATTGGGTCTTTCGAGGGTGTCCTCAACACCATTGCGCGTATCTTTCGGATGTCTCGTCGGGCTGCGTCCTTCGCTTCGGGCGTCATGCTGGACCAGCAGG
>DAIDDL010000044.1 GCA_027309085.1 Sulfobacillus sp. | reverse complement strand
CATTTGGAAAATCTGTCCATATTATACCGCGGAATTTCGACATCGGATCACACTTACACCAAAAGTGCGGAAGAGCCATTTTCTATTGACCAAACACATCCCCGCTGAGCGGGACTCGATGTGCATAAGAAGACCGTCGTCTGCGTGTTGATTCGGGAGGACGCCGTAGCCCACAAGACGATCCAGACTTTTGGCACCGCCGCCGGGGCCAACGGCCCGCAACAAGGTGAGGTGCCCATGGCGCTCGGATCAAACTATAGCGCGGCCTCGTGAGACCACAGAAGAATCGACCTCCCCATGGGAGCGCACTAGGATATTCGGCAGAGCCAGCCATTTTTCATGCGACGGGGCGCGGCGGAGCAGCATGGGAGACTAAGGAAGTAGGTCCAACCTCACTATCTTTATACGAGGAGGACCAAGGTTATTGTCGTTTTGCCAAGACGTCAACCGCAAGGGAGGAACATCATGGACAAAACCAAACCGTAACGATCTCCAAAATGCTCGTGTATGAAAACGTTTTTGCGCGTCAAAGCGAATTGCGGTGCAGCGGGGATTGATGGCCAAAGTCTGGCCGCATTTGAGGCCGAGTTGAATGACGACCTCTATAAACTCTGGAACCGGTTTACCTCCGGGTGTTACTTATCACCGCCCAATCTTGCCACAACGGCGTCCACTCATGCCGATCCGAGTGCCGGAACCATGCAAATAATTGCGATCGGAGCAGTGACCACCGCCGAAAACACGCTGATTAACAACGTCATCCGGATCTTCAACACCACATTCCTCCTGATCGCTTGCAGAGGGTTGCAAAACGAGGCTTATGATGGCAAAATAAGACGATTGTATTTTGTATCCACATGATGCCACTCGGAAGTCTTGTTTGTAAGCCAATAAAAACACAGTCGAATCATGAATATTCTTTGAAGTTGAGCTTATATACGATAAGTATGTTGACAATTCTTTGATTCATGAGATTATTAAGTAAAGCGATATGGTTACTCAAGAAGTCTTATTGCAAATTTATTATTGCATAGAGGAGATGCCAATGCTTAACCTAAATGATTTTCCTCCTGTAAATTGGCCGCAGTTTTGTTGCGTTCAACAAACACTAAAAGGTCCTAGAGAAGACGACATTACCGTGGCGGTTCGTAGAGAACTGGAAGTGGTGAAGGCGCTTATACAGCCGGGAAAGACCTATGCTGTTGGCGTGGGGAGTCGTGGAATTGCTAATATTGCTTTAGTTACCCATACTATTATTCATGAAATTCGACGTTTTGGAGCAGATGCTGTAATTATCCCCGCTATGGCCTCACACGGGGGAGCAACTCCAGAAGGTCAAAGAGAAGTCTTGGCCAGTTTTGGCATAACGGAGAAAAGCATGAACGCTACCATTGATGCGCGAATGGATGTGGAGGTTATCGAGTACCTTCCCGATGGCACACCTATTTATTTCAGTAAAGCTGCGCTGGAAACCGACGGCATTATTCCTATTAATCGGGTAAAGTTACATACTGCATTCCATGGCCCTATTGAAAGTGGATTAACTAAGATGATTGTCATTGGTTTCGGAAAGCAGCAAGGTGCCGCTTCGATTCATCGGCACGGCTTTACCGCTTTCCCTGACCTTATTCCTCAAATAGGGCGCCTGATAATTGATCGGCTCCCGATAGTTTTCGGCCTTGCACTTGTGGAGAATGGGGATGAAGAAACTGCTCTTATTCGGGCATTGCCCGCCGATAAAATATTAAATGAGGAGAAGTCATTATTGTCTTTATCTCGCGACTGGATCGCGCGTCTACCATTTGACGACATCGATGTTTTGGTTGTTGGACAAATAGGCAAAAATATTTCTGGAGACGGCATGGATCCTAACGTTACCGGCCGTTATGCGGTAGATGGCATCAGCGGAGGTCCAAGCGTCGGGAAAATTGCAGTTCTAAATTTAACCGAAGAGACTCATGGCAATGCCAATGGGATGGGAGTAGCCGATAGCATATCCTCTCGTGCTCACCGTGAGATTGATTGGACTAAAACGTATACCAATGCACTGACTTCTACGGAGTTCGGTCCGATAAAGACCCCGATGGTGATGGCAAACGATCATGATGCTATTGAGGTGATCCTTAGAACCATTAATGGGCGCCACCCGGAGAATACTCGTGTGGTGATAATTCTCAACACACTTAAATTAGAAAGGTTTGTTATTAGCAAAGCCCTAGAACAAGAAGCTAACGCCAAAGGATTAAAGATTCTAACGGGTTGGGATCAATTGATTTTTAATCCAGATGGTAATTTGGATGATGCATGTGGCCTAATTATTGGGCGCTGAGTGGCCAAATAATATTTCTCATCTTGTTTGTTGCATATCCCTTTGATAAGATCACTAGGTCGCCGTCAGGTTGGCAACGCCCCCCGTCCATACGGAGTTTGTCACTTTCTTCCGCTGTAGCCGATTATAAAGCCCCTCGGGCTGTCGTTCAGGCAGATCGCAGCCTTTATCCTCACACCGTTCGTTTCCTCTCGACACGCAGGCCCTGAATTAGCCGGGAGGTTTTCTTAGCTTGACCAGCATTGCCGTTGTCTGTGGTTCGATAAACGGTTATCGGAAATCCTCGCACGTTGTCGCACAACGGCTTGTGCAAGGTTCTGCCTCTGTCGGAACAAAATTGTCCTGGTCACGAGAAGACCCCTGTTTCAACGGTTCTAACTCATGCTTCAGTATTGCTTTGCACCGCGTGATTTATAGGGGCGGGCTGCCCTGCGGGTCAGTATGCTATCCCGACAAAGGTCTTCCTGCCGGGAAAAGTTACCCGGAACTTCCACGGAAACTTTCTTGTGATCCTCCATGCGGCACTGTTGGCTCTTTATGGCGCCATCCCCAATCTTGCCGATCCCTCATTGCTTATTAGGTAAGTCTGACACGAAAAAGAGGCCAGCTTCGCAACGATCCGCCACTTTCGCCTCACTCACCATTTTTAGTCGGCGAAACAAACATGACCTGCTCACGGAGTTCTTTAGCCAGCGTCAGGTCCTATTGTTGGAATATCATAGCCGTCTATGGGGGTCATCGGTTTAGAAATACGAGAGTTATATAATCGTCACTGGCTTCGGGTGTCAAACCGCATGATTACCCAAAATGGCGGTGAGAGGTGACGAGCGTCACCTCTCACCGTCAAGCAGGGCCTGTTCACGCAATCCCTTCGTTATTCGGGGAGGGTCTGCCCTTTCGTTTCGAGGGCTGCCGGAATAATGGCAATCCCCACCACAAAAGCTAGCGCGGTTAAGGCCACAGGCGTCCCCAACGTATGCATTTCTTTAATCATCACACCAATGATGAACGTTACAATCGCCCCTACAAAACGCCCAATGGACGTCGTAAACGCAAACGCCGTTGCCCGCACTTCCGTTTTATATTGTTCGGGCAGCCACAAACTGAAGGCTGCAAAGTTTCCACCTCCAAACCCCAGGAAAAACAAAATGATCAAAAACGGGGTTAATCCGTGCTGAAGATAAAATGCCCAGCCAAACGAGAGCACAATGGTCACGACCATGATTCCAAAATAAACGGCCAGAGCCTTTTTTCGCCCAAGAGATTCTGCAATAAGGGGGAGCGCCAGACATCCCAGAATTGTCCCGATGGAAAGGATCCCGGTTCCATAAGAGGCCATATGCACCGCTTGGATCGCACTCATCCCAGCTCTACGACTCAAGTCGATCAATGCAGTGGGCTCGTAGACGGTTCCGGCCCACAGACCGATAATGGCCACCGTCAGCAAAGCGGAGTTGACGATGGTCCGCTTCCGATATTCGGGTGAGAAAATAGCCGCTAAGGGACGTTGGACTTTGACCGACTTGATCATTTTCTGCCACCGCTCGGGTTCCTTAACCCCCCACAATACCCAAAACGATACGAACGCCGGTACTAATCCCACCCAGAACATTGGCCGCCACCCAAAGTGCGCCCCGATGGTATAATTTAGCACCGCTGCCACGAAGAATCCAAAATAGTATCCCGTCTGCAGGAAACCCGCACCCATCTTACGCCGGTCTTCTGGCCATGATTCAGATACAAAGGTTCCGGCCATCGACCACTCACCGCCGATGCCAATCCCCGCCGCCAAACGGAAGAACGCCAATTCCCAGATGTTTTGGGAGAATCCACTTAAAAAGGTGAATAAGGAATACGTTAAGATCGAAAACATCAAGGCCTTCGACCGTCCAAACCGGTCAGCAATCGGTCCCCATAAAAATGACAATCCCCACCCCACTAAAAAGAGCGCGAAAAGTGAAGAGCCCGCTAACCCGACATTCCCCGGCGTCGCGGCGATTCCCGACCGCGGCAATAATTGCGTCATCGCCGGCGCGAGCACCAGCGCATAAATGACTGAATCCATGCCATCAAGCATCCAGCCAAACCATGCCGCCCAAAACCCATTAATTTGCTGACGGTTCAGCTTTGTCCTGCCCAAGTGTGACACCACATTTCCTTGTATACTCATTAAAACTCCTCCATTTCTCAATAGATCGAATAAGAGTACTAACGGAAGTTGCGCGACATTTATAAATACAAGGATCTGTCTGTCTAGCGGCGGGGCTTCGATATTGCCCCGCCGCACGTCTTCGGTTGATGTCTTTTAATTACCAGCCAGCTTCGCCTTCAGGCGATACTCCGAATTCACTCAATATTTCGGCGGTATGTTGACCCAGCAGCGGCGGCGCTTCGGCACCGTGCCGCGATGTCGTGTCATTAAGGAATTTTACAGGAACGCCCACTTGCTGCACCGATCCGGCCGTGGGGTGATTCACCGCAAAAAGCATATTCCTTTCCAAAACGTAGGGATCGGAATATAAGTCCGACAATTTATATATATCGCCGCACGGGATGCCTAAGGGCCGAAATAATTCCACCCATTCGCGCACCGGCTTCGCCACAAACATAGCTTCGAGCAGGGGAATCAAAACATCGCGGTTGCGGACGCGGTCCTTGTTGGTCCGGAACCGCTTGTCTTCAATCCACTCCTCTTTTTCGATCCCCTGACAAAGTGTCTTCCACAGACCGTCGTTGCCTACCGCCAGATTAAAATACCCATCCGCCGCGGCAAACGCCTGATATGGACAGATGTTGGGGTGCGCGTTCCCCATCGGCACCGGATCCTGGCCACTGGCAAAATAATTGCCCGCGGCATAGGTCTGGAAACCCATCATGGCTTCTAACAGGGAAACATCCACCCACTGCGCCTGCTCCCCTCTGTCCCGATTGTAAAGCGCGGTCAGTATGCCGATGATTGCCCACATGCCTGCACCAACATCGGCCAAGGAGAATCCCGGCTTGACCGGAGGCCCCCCCATATTTCCGGTTACCGACATGAGCCCTCCCATCCCTTGAGCAATCACGTCATATCCCGGTTCACTGCGGTAGCGTCCCGTTTGTCCAAATCCGGAAATCGATGCAAGAATGATTTTTGCGTTAATTTCCTTCAGAACATCAAACCCGAATCCCAGCCTCTCCATGGTGCCCGGCCGAAAGTTTTCCACGACAATGTCCGCTTCTTTCACCATCGTGCGCAAAGCGTTCTTCCCAAACTCCGTCTTAAGGTCCAGCACAATACTACGTTTATTCCGGTTGACACTAAGAAAGTAGCTGCTTTCGGCCCCCAAAAACGGAGGTCCCCACGTTCTTGTATCGTCGCCTTGCGGCGGCTCCACCTTAATCACATCGGCACCCATGTCGGCAAAATACATCGTGCAATATGGACCGCTCAAGATCCGTGTCAGATCGATAATCTTCAGATCCCGCAGGTCGGCCATCATTAACCTCCTAAGACAAACAGTCATTTAACGCACTGGCCCATGGACACCATCCAAGACGTGCACACCTGAGAAGTTCAAAAGTGAGCAGCGCGTTTTTCGATAAAGGCCCTAATCCCTTCAGGAAAATCAAGTGCATCAACCCAGTCGTCGGAATCGACCGAGGTCCCGGATACTATCCCATCGACATTGTGTTTTACCGCACGCAAAGATGCCTTCGACTGGCCCAAGATGGTTCTCGCCAAGCGCCCTGTCTCCTGTTCCAAGTCTCCTGTATTAACCAGGTAATTCAGCACCCCCCACTGCAACGCGTCCTGAGCCTCCAACGTTTTGGCCGTATAGACCATATCCTTTGTCCGACTGGGCCCAATCGTGCGGACCAAGCGCCGCAAGAACGACGGTTGTAGTGTAATGCCTAACTTTCCCACAGGCATACCAAACTTGCTCGAATCTGAGCCGATATGAACATCGCAGGCTAGCGCCAGGATAAACCCACCGCCAAACGCCGGACCATTAATCGATGCGATGGTTGGAATCGGGAGCCGGTCAATTTGACTAATAGCCCACTCAATCACCCTAAAGGCCTGATTTGCTTCGTCTGTACTCAACTGGGACATTTCTTTAATATCGCTTCCCGCCGAGAAATTTCCTCCCCTCCCGCCAATAATCAGGACTCGCGTTTGTTGAGGCATACTCTGCGCCCATTCCCCTAGAGTCTCCCACATATCCCGGGTCATGGCGTTGCGTTGCCGCGGCCGGTCAATGGTGATCGTGCCAATAGCTCCTGATAATCGAAAGTCCATCGTTGGGTCTGCTGGGTTATTAACACGTTCTGCCGCCGTTCCCACCATACTCCCTCCTTGTCCCTTTATTGTCGACAATATACAATCGACTATATCATCCCTCTCCTTTTCGGTTTAGTCAATTAATTATACTAATTTTGTTTTGATTTATTTTATTCACCATCCTAGCGTAACCTCTGATTAAACTCTTTTCTCCCCCGCGGACTAGTCTGCCTCTGGATATCGTCGATCACAGACCCCTGCTCGGTCATTAGCTCGGTCATACGCAAGATTTCTCTACTGTTCGTCGCAGGGAAAAAGCGCAGTGTCTGGTATAACACTCACCTCCTCTAAGAATCCGGGGTGATGTCGCTTCAGATCTCCACGGCCCCCCCTGTCATTCCTTCGTCCTAGCTGGTCCCTTGCGTGGAGCTGGGTCGGGTTTACGTAGCGGGTCTGATACCCTCTGCCTCAAATCTCTCGGCACTCCGCATATGTTTGTGGGGAATCCTACGCATGAGTCGGCTCACGAAGGGGCGGGGTGTGCGAGACAGTCTAGCCACGAGGCACAGTGTGGCCAAAAGATTCGGAGGGGGGACGGGGGCCCTGCGGTCATCTCCCCAGCAGGTGGTCTGCGGAGAGATTAGGAAGCCCCCCGACTCCGGTCTCTGTAAACTACTTCGGGAGATTTGACCGGGTCGTTAGCACACGGTCAAGCCCATGCCGGACATTAGCCGTTAGCAGAGCTTTCGCTCGGTCAATCTCCTTTCCCTGCAAATTTTCGACGATAGCCACATGCTCAGCAAACGACACATCCATGTCTGAACGAGATCTGGTTGATATGTCTAGTAGGAACTTTAAAGGATGGCCCAACTGTTCGTACAACCTCATCAAAATATTGCTATTCGCCAGCTTGAACAAATGACGGTGGAATTCAGTATTGCACTGCGAGTATGTTTTACTGTCGCTGTTCATCACCGCCAACTTCATTTTACATAGAATAGCTTTAAACTCCCGCTCCATGCCTTCGTCCCATCTTGGACCCAAGCGGTCGATAGCCGCACATTCTAACGCCCTGCGGACATCATAAAGATCTTCGATATCCTGATCGGTATATCCGCGCACAATGGCTCCACGTCGGGGCACATGTTCAACCAACCCATCAATTTGCAGTAAGTATGCTGCTTCGCGGACAGGGGCCCGGCTCGTGCCGAACATGTTCGCCAATTCTGCTTCTTTGAGTCTTTCTCCCGCCTTGACCTCTCCACTTATGATACGTTCCGCCAACATCTCCGCAATCTGAATGGCTAGCGGCCTCCCCCACCGCTCGTCTACCAGCATGGAAAATGAGATGTTTTTATCCGACATCGGAACCGCTCCATTTCTGTAGGGTTTGTGTTTGTATTTTGGCTCGACCACGGCCAGCTTGGCGTACTATATGCTGGCATAGAATTTAGGTTAACGATAGCAAATGCGCTGGTAAGAGTAAAGAATTGAACGGTAGAGATATTGTACCGGTGATGATGTCCAACCACCGCGGCGGCCCGCGTTTACGAAAAATCTCCCCACATGTTACCACGGCGATAAAATCAGTAGCGTTGGACTATAGCCCTTATGGGAGCCCATTAGATGTTTCCCACGTTATCTCCCCCCGAATACAGTTATGGCATCGTATCCAGAGTCGGGAACCCTTATGTCTTTTGTGTTATCGTGGCCTGAGAGTTACCACGTTCACGGTTGTCCAGGGCTCCTGCCTACTGATCTTTTCGTGCCTCCGCGCCGGTTGGTCCGGAAGATGCCCCACTTGCGGAGGAGGCGTCTGAATGCGTCGGTCGTACCGGAGACCGATCAGAAAATGATACCCTAAACACTCTTGATGTTTTAGCATTGATTGAGGTGATGGACATTTCAAGAGGTCACCCCGCCAGTGGAGGCCCGGATATTTTCCCGCTACCTGGTGGAAGAAGGCTCTGTGGTCAAGGAAGGGCAGCCCATTATCGAATGGGTTGATGCTGAAACGAAGGAAGGGGTGCGTTAGTGGCCAAGGACACGATTGACCTGAATTGCGATATGGGTGAAAGTTTTGGGGTCTACACTATTGGGGATGACGCCGCGATCATGCCATACATCTCCTCTGCCAATGTCGCATGTGGATTCCACGCGGGAGATCCCCGCATTATGCAGCGAACGGTCGCCATGGCCAAAGCGCATGGCGTAGGAATCGGGGCCCACCCGGGATTCCCGGACCTCGTGGGATTTGGGAGGCGGAACCTTTCCGTCACTTATGACCAGGCCTATTCTGACGTGCTCTATCAAATCGGCAGCCTATTCGCTTTTGCCCGCAGCCAGGGGATGAAACTGCAGCACGTCAAGCCCCACGGGCAGCTGAACAACCTCGCTGTCAAGGACCGGCAGCTCGCCAATGCCATAGTTGACGCCGTATGGGACTTCGATCCCGGACTGATATTCATTGCTTATGGAGGGGAACTCACCCACGCAGCGGAAGAAAAAGGCCTGAAGGTCGCCCATGAAATTTATGCGGACCGGGAATACCTTGAGGACGGGACACTGGTGCCCCGGTCCCGTCCTGATGCGGTTATCAAGGACGTGAGCCGCATTGTCTCGAGGGCTGTCAGCATGGTCAGGGCCAGGCTATTCCCACCATTGCCGGGACCTCTCTTCCCGTCTCTGTGCAGACGATCTGCGTGCACGGCGACACACCGGGGGCCCATGAGATCGTGAAGGCCCTGCGGGATGGACTGCAAGCCGCCGGGATCACCGTCGAGCCTCT
The DNA here is from genome assembly GCA_027309085.1 of Sulfobacillus sp. GTDB lineage: Bacteria > Bacillota > Sulfobacillia > Sulfobacillales > Sulfobacillaceae > Sulfobacillus. The sequence goes on along the minus strand of DAIDDL010000044.1, from coordinate 21,444 downwards.
GGGAGCGTCGATGGCCACCTGATGGGCCAAACAGACTGTGGTCCCGGTGTTGCCGTTGCCTCCCTGCCAGCAAGATGCGGCTCACTGGCCATCTTCTCCGCGGATCCGACAAAATTGTGGGGAGAGTCCCCACCGACAATTGCCGACCGCCCAGCCAATGCACTCACAAACTGGCTGGGCGGCCCTCTGTGACGGATTCAGTCATGCATGATGGACGGATACCTAGATATTCCGAGTGGAGCTCTCATAGCTGCAGCCTTAAAGTGTCAGGTCTATTTTCCTTGCAGGATTTTTGTGTCCGGTGGCGAAAGAAATAAGCGAAAGAAAACTTCGTAGGGTGCCCCGAGGGGGAGAATAGGGAATCCGGTGCAAATCCGGAGCGGTCCCGCCACTGTAACGGATGAGGAGCATCAAACTGTCACTGCCTCAGGGCGGGAAGACGATGCGCCAATGACCCGAGCCAGGAGACCTGCCCTACGAAGCCAACTGTGACGGCATGATGGTAAAATGCCCGGCCTCTTTGGTCGGGCATTTTTATTTTGCCCCCCAAGAGGTCCGTTAAGAAAGCGGCAGCCCATTTCCCATGACCTCGGCGACGGGTGCCCAGAAATTATTCGGAGGAGTGGACTTATGACCACTGGCATATCTGAAATAGACAGTTTCATTGAGAAAATTGTTCCGAGAGACCGTTCTTACCAGCGCAAGATGCAAGATCATTTAGACGCTTTGATCAAACCTCAAGGAAGTTTGGGGCGCTTGGAGCACCTGGCTTGCCAGCTAGCGGGAATCCAGCGCACCCTCACCCCCAGCGTCGATCCGTCAGTGACCCTGGTCTATGCCGGGGATCACGGCGTGGCTTCCCTCGGGGTGTCGCAATATCCCCAGGAGGTCACGGTCCAAATGCTGCACGCATACCAAAGGCAGCATGCCGCCATATCGGTTTTAGCCCGCCATGCAGCCAGCACAGTCGAAGTCATTGACGTTGGGGTCCAAGGGGACTGCCGCCACGAGGATGGCGACAGCGTGCTGGTATCCCAGAAGATACGTGCGGGCACACGGAACTTTTTATGGGAGCCGGCGATGACATCCGATGAATGTCTAGCTTCTTTAACGGTCGGAATGAACCGCGCCGCTGAGGCGGCCGCGCATGGAGACCGGGCTATCCTTTTGGGCGAAATTGGCATTGGCAACACCACGGTTGCGGCCGCTTTGGCTTCCGCGCTGCTCCGCGAGTCTCCCCGGCAGATGACAGGATACGGCACCGGAATTGACCAAGCCGCATGGGAACGAAAAGTGCGCACCGTGGAGGATGCCTTAGTCCGGCACGCACCGTCTGAAATAGAGCCGTTCGAGCTTTTGACGCGCTTAGGCGGCCTGGAAGTGGCCGCCATGGTCGGGACTGTCTTGGGCGCAGCCTACCATCGCCTGCCCGTCGTGCTGGATGGGTACCTAACCGGCGTGGCAGGTTTACTAGCCGCACGCATGGCGCCCAATGCGGCTGGCTACCTGATTGCCTCTCACCAGTCGGCGGAGCCGGGGCACCGCCTTGTTCTCGGAGCGTTGGGACTGCGTCCCCTCTTGGAGTGGGATTTACGCTTAGGTGAAGGCAGCGGCGCCGCTCTGGTATTGCCGCTTGTACGCCAGGCCTGTGCCGTGGCTACGGAAATGGCGACATTTGAGGAAGCGGGCATTCCAACCGGCGCACAATCCGGCCACTCCCCTTCCCCCACAGCACGGCACCGGTTTTCCCTGCCTGAACGGGCGGCTGTCTACCGGGCCATTGAAAGCCGCCGTGATATCCGCCAGTTTCTTCCCGACCCCGTGCCGGCTGATGTCCTCGAACGCCTGCTCGGCGCGGCCCACCATGCTCCTTCGGTGGGTTATTCGCAGCCGTGGGATTTTGTGCTGATTACGGACCGGTCAGTCAAACAGCAGCTGAAAGTCCTCGCTGACCGGGAGCGCCAGGTGCAAAAACTGTATTTCGAGAACGCGCGGGCGGCCCACTTTCTCACCCTCAAACTGGAGGGCCTGATGGAAGCGCCTTTGGTCATGGTGATCACCGCTAATATGGAGCGCGGCGGACCCGAAGTGCTCGGACGCCACACAATGGAGGAAACCACGCTCTACTCAGTGGCGTGCGCCGTCGAAAATTTATGGCTGGCAGCCCGGGCTGAAGGAATTGGAGTGGGATGGGTCAGCCTGTTTGAAAACCGCCACCTGCGCCACACCCTGGGAATCCCAGCTGGCATCCAGCCCGTCGCTGTCTTGTGCTTGGGGTACACGGAGCACTTCCCCCCCGAGCCCCAGTTGAAGACTTCAGGGTGGGCTGAACCGGAATCGCTAATGCGGCTGGTGCACTGGCAACGCTGGAATGGCGCCTCCCAGGAAATTCAGGGCAGCGAGCCCCTCTCCCCCCCAAAGACTGACATCTGAAAATAGCGGGGCCCCTGCGCTTAAAGCAGGGGCCTCACTATTTTCAGGACAACATTGGTAGCGGGTGCCATCTTGATGGTGAGCTGCCGCACACAAGAACACCAGGAGCTTCTCAGATAATCTAAGCGTATCCTTCCAATTTCCCGCGCAGTGATTCCCAATCACTTACGCCCCCGGAATTAGGAGCTATGCTGAACCGCGAAGTGAGCCTGGCGCATGACACACGGTTTGGAGAGCGCCGCGGCAGATACAGTACGGCTGTGCGGACTCTGGACCGCCGACTCCCCCCATGCGGTATCCTCAAGGGAGAGCGTCCACAGAGAGTCTGTATGCCGCGGAGGACGTTGAGAAAAACAGGTGCAGTTCCGGACAAATAACGTGAGAATCGACACTTTGAGCGCAATCGTCCCGACATCCCGTGTTATGCCCTACCCAAAGCCTTCGATTGACAAAACGCCAGCAACCCCGGGGGTAAAGCAGATGTCGCCCCTGGCAAAAACACCAAGGAATAACCTAACGCATATCCCAAACCTCTAATTCGCCATCATAATGAATTGTACAGAAAAATCCCGGTCCCGATCGGGGCCAGGGACAGTGGTTTATCCGGTATTTTTGCGGGCCAATTTGCGGTATAGCGTGCTGCGGTGAATACCCAGACGATGGGATGCCTGGGTGACGTTGCCCTCGCAGTCGTCCAGCACTTGCCAAATCCACGCGTCCTCCTGCTGTTTTAAGATTTCCGGACTAGCGCGCTGGGCGGTCTGTCCCACCTCCTGCATGGAAGTCGGCAGATCCTCCACCGTGATGGCTGATCTATGAGGCCCCGAAGCCATTAGGCGTTCGGCCAGATTGCGGATTTCCCGGACATTGCCTTTCCAGGGATAATGCTCAAACAATGCCGCCACCGCAGGCGAGATGGCGGGAACACACTCCCCATTTTGCTGCGCCAGCCGGACCAAAAAGTGATCGAGAATCCGTATGCCGTCGCCTGGCCGTTCCCGCACGGGCGGAAGGACTATCGGAATGACATTGAGACGGTAGAACAAATCCTGGCGGAAGGTGCCGGTCGCGACCATTTCCTCTAAATGCTGGTTGGTGGCGGCGATCACACGTACGCTGACATGGACGGCTCCTTGTCCGCCAATCCGGGTGACTTCCCCAGTATCAAGCACACGCAGCAAATAGGGCTGCATGGACAAGGGCAACTCACCGATTTCGTCCAAGAAAATGGTCCCGCCTTCCGCCGCTTCGAATTTTCCCGCCCTCCCCTCGCGCGCCGCCCCTGTAAAGGATCCCCCTTCAAAACCAAAGAGCTCGCTCCCGATGAGTTCGGCGGGAATGGCTCCGCAATTGACCGCCACAAAGGGACCGGCCGCGTGGCGGCTGGCGCTGTGGATGCCCTGTGCCAGCAGCTCTTTTCCTGTACCGGTCTCGCCAAGCAGAAGGACCGGCGAATCGTATCTTGCGACCTTTTTGGCCTGGTCAATCATGCGGATAAAATTGGGCGCCGTGCCCACCAAATGAGCAAAGGAGGCCAAGGCCATTGGGGTTTCCTCCTTGCTGCGCTTTCCCCGAATTCCCATGGATGCGGTTTTACTATGGAGCGTTTGTACCGGCAGTGCCTGTATGACTGACCCTATCCGGTCTTGCTGGCGGTGGCAGTGGTGCAGGACCCATTTCCAGCGTTCATGCTGGCCGCTGACTTCCCATACGGTGCCGTCCTCCATCTGGCTATATCCCGGAGGGAGGTGCAGCAGCTGGTTATTGGCATCGATCCACCCTTGGTCCCAAACTCCCGTCGAACTGCGGATCACCTGTCCTCCCCGGTCGAGAGCGATGAGAGCAATATCAGGGTGACGGGCGTACAGTTCCAAATACTCTCCAAAGATGGTGAACCGCTCCAATTCCAGCGCATCGCGCAGGCGGTCTTCGACTGCCCGGGCAATGGACTGTACGACAGCCAGGCTGTGGGGGTGATGGTATTCCCGCATGCCGGTCAGGTCAATCACCCCTAAGATCTGGTGGGTAGCCGGGTCCGTAATAGGAGCGGCACTGCAGGTCCAGCCGTGCACCGGGGCACAGTAGTGCTCTGCTGCGAATATCTGAACTGGGGCCCTCAGAGCCAAAGCCGTGCCAATCGCGTTGGTTCCAGCGTTCTCTTCCTGCCACCGGGAACCCGGCACAAAATTCATTTTCTCCGCTGCGCTCTGTACGGACCTGTCTCCCGCTACGGTTAGCAACAGACCTTGGGCGTCCGCAAACACGACGAGGTGGCGGGAAGGCAGCATGGTATCGGACAGGGAAAAAATGTAGGGAGCCAGTGTCTCATGGAGCAGGTGGCGGTTCCATAACTCCTGCACCTCGGATTCCTTGACGACCTTGGCGGTCGCATTCAGATGCGGGTTAGTCCCCTCTTCACGGCACCTTTTCCATGAGTCCAATACGAAGGCGCGGTTTGGAGGCTCTTCGTCGCCGGCTATCACAAAACGCTCCCAGGTCTTCTCTGTCTCGATCACCGCCTGCGCAATACCGCCATCTTGAACATTTTTCACCAAGAGCTCCCGGTTCAACCGCTGTTCCTCTCCTCTCTCCCGGCTGCTAGGCAGGTCCCATTTGCGGAGCGGTTACCCACTCTTAGCTCATGCCGTAGCGTTCCCCGCCACCGCCGCGCGCCGGGCCTGCTGTCGCGTCCGGGTTGTCCAAAAGATCCACGATCAGCACATCGGTATTGATCACCAGTTTTGCGACGGATAGGGCATTGGAAAGCGCCTCGGCCACCGATGTGACCGAATCGTACAGGGACAGCGCGCTCAACTCTTCCACGCTGCCTGACATCGCATTGAATCCGTGCGTGCCCGATGATGCGATATGAGAGAGAATTTTCTCGGGGTCCCGGCCGGAGTTTTCGGCGAGTGTGCGCACGGGCTCTTCCAGGGCACGGGCCAGAATCTCGCAGGCCGCCTCGTCAGCCGCCGTGGATGCATGCTGGGTGCGCAGTGCGCGCGCCGCATGCACATACGCTGTGCCGGCTCCGGTCACAACGCCATCTCTCAAGGCGCTCTTCGCCGCGTTTACGGCGTCCTCCGCGCGCTGCATGCGCTCTTTCTGTTCGACAGTCGTCACGCCTCCAATAAAAATGACGGCCGTGTTGCCAGATAGGCGGGCCAGACGCTCAGACAGTTTGTCCCGCTCAAATGGCTGCTCGGTTTGGCGCAGTTGTTCCTCAATGGAGTCGATGCGGCCCACCAGGCCATCGCTGGGTCCCCGTCCTCCGGTAATGGTCGTGTGGTCCTGGCCAATGATGGCCTGCTCGGCCAATCCCAGGTCGTCCCAGCGTGCCTGGGCTGGGTCCAATGCCAGATCTTTCGCTAGAAAACGGCCTCCTGTATAGATGGCCAGATCTTCCAGAGCCGCTTTGCGCCAGGGGCCAAATTCCGGTGCGCGGATGGCAGCCACAGATGGAGTGGAGTCCTGGGAAGCGCTAACAAGCTGCGCGGTCACGGCGGGATCAAAATCTTCGGCGATAATGAGTAGAGAGCAGCCGTGCTGCTGCGCGTCCCGGGCTAGTTGAAGGAGCGGGCCAGCCTGGCTGATCTTTTGGTCCGTCAGGAGCAACGCTGTGTTTTCGAGGACGCAGAGCATGCTCCGGGGGTCAGTAGCCATATGGTGGGAGATGTATCCCCGGTCAAATTGCATTCCGCCCTGGTACTCCATCCGGTCTTTGCCCAAGTGGGACTCCAATACAATGGTCGCCTGAGGTCCCAAGGTCGAAAGAGCCTCCGCGGCTAGAGAGCCAATGCTGCTGTCGCCAGCAGCGAGGCTTGCCACAGCATTGAGGGCGCCGGCGTCCGGCAGGGCTAGACGCTCAGCGCGGATAAAGTCTAGGGCTTGCCCTCCCCACTGCTCAAGGCCGTGGACCAGGTCCACCGCGTTGAGGCCGGCATCAAGGGCTCGCTGCGCCTGCTGGATGAGCGCGTCTGCGAGAATTGTCGAGGTGGTCGTGCCGTCCCCCGCCACCTCATTGGTTTGAAATGCCGCTTCCCGCACAATCAATGCCCCAAGATTTTCGAAGCGGTCCGGCAATTCAATTTCGCTAGCAATCGTGATGCCGTCGTTGGAAATCACCGGCTTGCCTATCGGCCGGTCGAGTACGACGAGATGTCCCTTGGGGCCTAAGGTCCCGCGCACAGCAAGCGCCAGAACGTGGACTCCTTGGATAAGGGAGCGGCGGGCATCTTCTTTGAACTGCAGCAATTTAGGCATTGGTAGACCTCCCTTTACAGTCATGAAGATGGCAGCGCGTGACGGTCACGGGACCAGCACGGCCCGACCGATTATCTGTCCCCCATCAAGCATGGCCAGCACTTTGGGCGCATCGGCCAGCGGGAATTGTTGGGCCGTGATCGTGACCCGACCTTGGTGGTTCAATTCCATGAGTTCGGCCAGCTCATTATAGGTGCCCACCAAATTGCCCACGATGTTGATCTCCTGATTGACAAAGTCCAGCGTGGGCACTTTAACTTGGCCTCCGTAGCCGATAACCGAGTAGCTCCCGCCTTTGGCCAGCATGGCCAGGGAGGCGTCAGGAGTGCCGTGCTCCCCCACAAAGTCAAAGACAATATCCACGCCCTCCGGCGCAATGGCGTGTACGCCCGCCACCCCGCCATCATTGCCCGCCCAGACGCCGTGGTGACTGCCGATGCTCTCCGCAAACGCTAGACGCTGCTTCTGCGCATCGACCGCGATGACGGTGGCGGGAGTCAGGGCGCGCAGGATTTGCACCGCAAAGTGTCCGAGTCCCCCAATGCCCAGCACCACCACACGGCAGCCCGGATAGGTCAGCGGCGCGAGTTTCTTGATGGCATGGTACGCGGTGATGCCAGCGTCAGCATAAGGAGCGAGCAAGACAGGGTCTGTGCCTGGCGCCAGGGGTATCACCGAACGTACGGATGTTTTCAGATATTCGGCATATCCCCCGTCGGTACCGTCGAGCCCAGGGAAATGGCTGTCTGTGCAATACATATCCCGCCCTCCCCTGCATGCGGGGCACAAACCGCAGGTCATCAGTGGATGTACAATGACGGGGTCGCCTCTTTTCAGATGGCTAACCGCCGAACCCACCGACTCGATCCACCCGGCATTTTCATGGCCAATGGTATACGGCAGTGCGGGATTGCTTACCGCATCTTTCCAAATGCCTTCCACAATATGCAAATCTGTCCGGCAGACACCAGCGCCGCCAATCTTGACAATCACGTCATTGGGTCCCTCAATTTCCGGGATGTTGACCTCATCGACCGTGATGGGTTCATGATAGGCGTGCACACGCCCAGCTCTCATCATCATTTCCAAGCCCTCCTATTTATGCGAGATGCGCCGGCAGTGCGGTGCCCAGAACGGGCGAAAAATCCGTCTGGGCGCCCCGGCCGTCAATTATCTGGCCAAATGCTGGACCTTACGGAACGCTATGGCTATAGCGCACTTGCAGGAGACCCTGGCAGATATGTTGATTGGATTCCATATTCAAGGTGATCAGGCGAATCTTCCGACGGTATTGGGCAAATTCAGCCGCCAGCACCATCTCCCCCTGGGCGGTTATGACCAGAGGGTCTTCATCCTCTACGGGCAAGGAAAAGCGCCGGCAAATTTTCTCGTAGCGCTGCAGAGCCCGGCGCCCGGGCTGCGTGGATTCAAGAACCTGGCGGGCTACGCGCCAGGATCCTGGAACAAAGTCCACTGCGCGTCCGGACGGTTGAAGAAGGTCTAATACCGCTTTTTGCCGTGCATAGAACGCTTTTTCCTGAAATTTTGCCCGCAGGGCCGTGAGATCACCGCCGCTTTGTGTGGGAAACAAACCGGAAAAATTTGTGCCTCGTGCCATGCCTTCAGTGAGGATGCCACCGCTCTCGTGGTCGGCGAGGGTGATCGTGACATCCTCGACCCAAGGGAGCCCGACGATGGCTTCATGAATATCCTCCATCATGATGTAGGAGAAGTTGGGCGCGCACCAGTACGTGGGAAGTCGCAAAACCACGGAGACGGCCGTGCCGGTCACTGCCAGCGCACTGATAAAGCCCAGGTCCCATACGGGCTGGTCAATTTCCGGATCACACACGTCACCCAAGGCCTGCACCACTTCCCGCCTTCTGCTATCAGCTTCCGTGGTCATAACTCTCTCTTCCTTTCGTGCGGTTTGTGCCGGTGTGCTTCTGCCGATCACGCTTAAGTTATCCGGCCTGCCGCGCGTTGCGGGCGATCGCGTCTTGGGACAACTGGCCCTTGGCGGCCGCAATGTCGATGCCGTAGAGGCGGGCAGCATTTTCCCCCAGAATTTTCTTCTTAACCTCACGCGTCAGCCGCACCCCTGTCTCCTGTGCAATGTCCTCAGGCAGTTCGAAATTCATGAACTTCTCGATGAGCCATTTGGGCTGCCACAAAGCATAGTCGCTGCCGAATAGGATGCGGTCCTCGTCCATCCAGTACAAAAGTTCACTGATTATTTGGGCAAAATAACGCGGGCGGGTGTGGATAAAGGCGTTGGCCACTGCCAACCCGGCATAGACATTAGCCTCTTGGGTCGCTATCCAGCAAAATTCCTCCAGCCTGGGGAGTCCGACGTGCTCGACGATAAAATTCAAATCAGGAAAAGCGCTGGCCGCGTCGTCAACATCCGCCACATCAAATGCGTCAATATTAAGCGGTTTGATAGTGGGGCCCTTATGCACATGAATATTGCGGATGCCAAGCCTCAAACATGAGGCTAAGTAACGCTGCGCCCACGGGTCCGAGAGTTTGTAGCCTTTGGAATCACCGTGCCATTCAGCGGTGTACAACTTGATGCCTTGCAAGTGGTAGGTTTTGGCCCATTCTTCGAGCCGCTCCAAGCCTTCGTCGCCATCGCGCGGATCAAAATATCCATTGCCCACCAGACGGCCGGGGTATTTGTCAATAAGAGCCTGGTTTTTCGCTACATTTCCGAAGGGCTCTTTATAGAAATCGTGCAGACCGACAGGCTGGAAGATGGCCATGTCGACGTAACCGTCTTCAAATAGGTCGTGGATGAACGTCTCCTCATTATATTTAGTAAACTTGTCATGTGGCCATATCCACTCTTCGGGACTTAAATTGCGGTGATAATCATAAAAACAGTCAATGAATTCCGCGCCGTGCCGGTTTTTCTGATTGGCGGGACTGCCATCCCAAAAGGCCACATGGCCGTCAATGATAAAGATTTCTTCGCCGTCCGCTGTTTTGTACATAATGTCTCTGCCTCCTTAGACTTGGGGGATTCACCGCTCCTTGGACTCTTGATGGACCCCGGTAAGCGGGAGAGCGGGCTCTCGCCTATATCTTGTAAGCGCATTTAGTGCCAACTTCTTCAAAAAGGCAACATGGGTGCAAAAATATGGGTACTCAGCGCTCCTTGACGGTGAACTAGGGTGGGACGGGTGTTGCACAAGCGTTGGGTAATGTCGCAAATTGCTACACTAAATAACTAGGGAATTTTTGATTTCGAACTATCTGAATATAGCATTTGTTACTATTATAAGGCAATATGAAAAATAACGGAAACCGTTTGTGCGTTTGTTTTGCGCTATATCCCCTGCCCCAGAGGATTTTCACGCCGGTGTCGCACAATGCGACACCCCTTCACATGATGCAACAGACGCGTGGGATCCAAAACGGCGGCACAGGGCCGCCGCGCCTTCTCTGGCGTGGAAAAGGCGGTGTTGGCACGAAACATGCTTGCACATACCGCAGTGAGAACTCACTGAAGGTTCTCGGATTTCTGGAACGTTAAGCGCGATGCCTACCACGAGAGGGAGGAATACCAGATGGCAACACCCTTATCCAAAATTACCGCTCAGCGCGGTGTGAGCCTTGCCGAGGCGACCCGCAGGATTTCCGATCTCGGCTGGCTGCCTACTTATGCGCAACAGTCTTTAAAATATCCTACGGACTATAAATTTTCCAAAGCGCCCAAGGATCCCATGAAGCAAGTTTTGCGCTCATACTTCCCCATGCAGGAAGAGAAGGACAACCGGGTGTATGGTGCGCTCGACGCAGGCTTGCGCGGCAACATGTTCCGGGATGTCGAGCCCCGCTGGATTGAGTGGATGAAGCTCTTTCTCGCGATCATTCCCTTTCCAGAAATCTCCGCTGCACGGTCCATGGCTATTGAGGCAAACGTGGTGCCGGGACACGAGCTGCGCACGGGGTACACCTTGCAGATGATCGATGAAATGCGGCATTCGACCATCCAGATGAACTTGAAGAAGTGGTATATGGAAAATTATATTGACCCGTCGGGCTTTGACATTACGGAAGAGGCGTTTGGCAAATGCTACGCCACCACAATTGGACGGCAGTTCGGTGAAGGCTTTATCACCGGCGACGCCATCACGGCCACTAATGTGTACTTGCAAGTTGTGGCCGAAACCGCCTTTACCAACACGCTGTTTGTGGCGATGCCGTCTGAAGCGGCCCGCAATGGCGATTATGCTCTGCCCACCGTCTTCCTTTCGGTGCAGTCTGACGAATCTCGGCATATTGGCAACGGACATTCCACGTTGATGTCGGTGCTCAATGACCCCGACAACCACCAATTGCTTGAGCGGGATATTCGCTACGCGTTCTGGCAGAACCACGCAATTGTGGATGCGGCAGTTGGCACGATTATTGAGTATGGCACCAAAGACCGGCGCAAGGAGCGCGAATCCTATGCCGAACTGTGGCAACGCTGGATATTTGACGACTATTACCGCAGCTATCTACTTCCTCTTGAAAAATACGGCTTGAAAATTCACCACGACGATGTGCAGGCAGCCTGGGACCGCATTATCAAAAAAGACTATGTGCATTTGACCGCCCAGTTTTTTGCCACAGGCTGGCCGGTTAACTTCTGGCGCATTGACTCCATGGATGAGCGGGATTTTGAATGGTTTGAGTATAAATATCCCGGCTGGTACAACAAATTTGGAGTGTGGTGGGAGAACTACCGCAAGTTGTCTGAGCCCGGCAGCACCCCCATCGCTTTTGCCGACACGGGGTACGTTTATCCCCACCGCTGCTGGACCTGCCTGGTGCCCTGCCTGATCCGCGAAGACATGGTGGTCGATGAAGTCGATGGACAGCTCTACACCTACTGTTCGGAACAGTGCCGCTGGACGCACAAGGTCGCGTTTGCCAGCGAATATGAAGGGCGGCCGACCCCAGCCATGGGGAGGTTCAGTGGAAGGCGGCAGTGGGAAGAGGTATACCACGGCTGGGACTTGGCCGATATTGTGAAGGATCTGGGATTCGTGCGCTCTGACGGCAAGACGTTGGTGCCGCAGCCCAATCTGAACTTTGACGATGACAAGATGTGGACACTGGATCATCTGCGCGGTTATGAACTCCGCAGTCCCCTGCTCGACCTGCGCGCCATGTCGCCAGAGAAGCAGACGGAACACATTGAGCAATATCGCAAGGGGTTTCATATCCACAAAATCTAAGGACCCCCCGGCCTGGGGTTCGACCCTGGGCCGCCTGAAGGATGAGGAGGCCGCCACATGGCTTATGTCGTGCGCTTAGAGCCCATGGGGCTCGAAATGGATGTCGAAGAAGGGGAGACAGTGCTTCAGGCCGCTTTCCGGCAGGGCATTATGCTGATGCACGGCTGCAAGGAGGGCCAGTGTTCGAGCTGCAAATCGTTGCTGGTGGAGGGAGACATCGATTTGATGCGCTATTCGACCTTTGCCCTGCCCGATTATGAGCGGGAACAGGACTATATCCTCTTGTGCCGGACCAAGGCCTACAGCGACCTGACCATCGAACTGCTCAACTATGATGAGGAAATTCTTCAGTTTGCAGTGCCGGTGAAAACGTTCAGCGGCCGGGTGGAATCCATCCAAAAGCTCACCGCCGACATCCGGCTCCTGACGGTGCAGCTCGGGGATGGTGAGGACTTGCGCTTCTTTGCTGGGCAATACCTGGACATCGCCGTGCCCCGCTTTGGCGTCAGCCGCTCTTACTCTCTAGCCAGCACGCCGCAGCACCCGCGGGAACTGGAATTCGTCATTAAAGTCTATCCGGGCGGCGCATTTTCCGGGTTGCTCGAAAATACGCTGCATCCCGGAGATGTCCTCACGCTGACGGGTCCATACGGCATCTGCTGCCGACGGACGAATGATGCCCCAGCTGTGCTGGTAGGAGGGGGCTCGGGCATGGCGCCTTTGCTGTCCATCTTGCGGGACTTGGTGGAAAATCAGATTGACCGTCCGGTAAAATTCTTCTATGGGGCGAGACAACCGGGCGATCTGTTTTACGCCCAGGAGATTGCGGAACTAGGCGCGCACTTTACGGATTTTGAATTCATACCGGCCCTGTCCCATTTGGCTTCGGGAGAGGAGTGGCAGGGCGAGACGGGGTTTATTCACGAGGTGGTCAGCCGCAGGCTGGAGCGGATACCTAACGGCAGTGACCGTGATGCTTATGTCTGTGGGCCTCCCCCGCTGATCGACGCGGTGGTTCCGGTGTTGCATACGAAGGGCATTGACGGAGAGCGCATCTACTTTGACAAGTTCTTCGCATCATCTTCTCTTGAGTCACCAATTCAGACGAAGGAGTGAACACGCACATGGCCATTACCTATGAGCGTTCGGCGGAAGCTGGCGCCAAGAAATTTGCTGACTGGGACAGCCGAAAGTACAAGTATTACACCCCTAAGGGGCGCCGGGCAACATTGTATGAAGACGTGACCGTGGATGTCCAGCCGGATCCTGCCCGCTATCTTCTGCAGAACTGGATTATCTCCTTTGCAGACGGCACGCCCGCTTACTCGCCTACCCGGACCCACTTGCAGTCGTCGGACTGGCATGAATTCCGGGCACCGGATGAGGAGTGGGAGCGCACGCACTACCAGAGGCAGGCCGGAATTGAAAAAATGATCCACATGGCGGTGGCAAATGGCCGTGCCCAAAAGGCAGTGGCGGGATTTGACGCGGACTGGGTCGCCATCCTCCAAAACCACGTCAGTGCATCCAAACACGCCGAGTATGGGCTGGGAGTGGCGCTGATGACCGCGCAGCGAGACGGCATGACGCAGATGATCAACAATACCATCCTGACGAATGCGTCGTACAAACTGCGCTATGCGCAGGACCTGACGCTGTATCTCGCGGACATCGCGCCGGACTTTGCCAAGCCTTTTGATGAGAGTGCCGGCAAGCAGCACTGGATGATTGACGCCGTATGGCAGTCCACAAGAGAGCTCATTGAAAAAGTCATGGCAGCTCCCGACTATCTGGAGCAGTATTTTGCCATCAACATGATTATTGAGCCGATGGTGCTGGAATTGTTTCGCAGCGGGTTCGTCATGCAAGTGGCGGCGTTGCATGGCGATTACATGACGCCGACGGTTGTGTCGGCTGCAGAGTCCGATACGTCCCGCAACCTTGTCAATTGCGCCGTTCTGGTGCAGATGCTCGCCTCGGATCCCAAGTTCGGCGCGGCCAACCGCAAAGTGCTGGGCGAGTGGGTATGGCGCTACCTGCCTCTGGCACAGCAGGCCGCGCATAATTTGCAGCCTATCTGGTCGCTCCCCCACATTAAAGTGCTGGGGTTTCCCGAGGCCATGGGCCAAGCTGAAGCCCATGTGCACAAAGTGCTCGACCAGGTCGGGATTTCTTTGGAAGGAGGCAAAGGCCAATGAGTGCGCTGCCGGATAAGTTGGGCACAGAGATTTCCACCAAGTGCGGGGTTACCCTCAACGACAGTGTGGAGGGCCGGGTGATAGCCGAGGTGATGAGCAAGAAGCCGGGGATTGTCGTCACGTACTTTCCCGCCATGATCCGGGTGGACGGCACCGACCGCATTGATTTTGACATGAAGGAGCTCAGCGAGGCGTTAGGCTACGATCTGACTCCTTCCCTATTCGAAGTGGAAACGTCCACGCACTATGGGCGGATGGTCCAGTTCGATGACCGGATTGTCTTATTTGGCCGTTTGGAGGACGCATTGCAGTACGAAGAGGACTGAGGAGCCCAAGACCTTTAGGCAAAGGAGCTGTGAATCTCCTTTGCCTAAAGCCTGGTGCCGGCCCGGGATAAGGGCTAGGCTCTAAGCAGGGCACGCAAGAATTGGGGGGAGAGCATGACGGATTCACGCCACATCTTGCAACAGCAGATGAGTCAGACCCAGAGTCTGGTGCTGACCCCCAGCATGATTCTGTCTCTGCATGTCTTGCAGCTGCCGGCCGCGGAACTCGAAGAATATCTGCGCCAGGAAACGGAAGCCAATCCAGTCATTGACGTGAGGAGCCCGGACCTCTCCTTCTCCCCCTCTCCTTCAGTGCGCAGTCAGGGGGGATCTGGTATTACCGGCACTGCTTACGATATCCCGGATCGGCCTCAAAACTCACTGTATGACGATTTGACGCAACAGATATCATGGCTTCCCCTTTCTCCGGAAATTCGCCAGGCGGCCTGCTATCTTATTGGCAATCTTGATCCCGATGGATATCTGCGGGTGCCGTGGGAGGAGATAGTGCGCACCGCAGTCATTCCGATTGCCGTGTTGAACGGCGCGCTGGATGCGATCCATGCATGCGACCCCCCGGGGGTGGGCGCGCGCAACGTGCAAGAATGCCTGTGGCTGCAAAGCTGCAGAAAATTCGGGAAGGAAGCGCTGGTGACGCAGCTGATTGAGCAGTGCTGGCCGCAAGTCCTCCATCCCCGCCCCTCCGCGCTAGCCCGGATGCTTAAGGTCGGGATAGCGGAGGTCAGCGCGGCACTCGCTGAGTTGACTCGCCTGAGCCTAGAGCCGGGTGCGGTGCTGGATACTTCGCCAATAGATTACATTCAGCCCGATTTACTGGCGGCGCGCACGGCTGGCATTTTGCGTGTGGAGATTAATCCCGGAGTCCATCCCCGGCTGCAGGATGTGGCGGAGTACACTGAAATGAAACGTCAGGCCCGCGACCCGCAAGTTCAGGCGTTTCTGCGCGGGGCCTTAATCCAAGCCGGGTGGCTGAAAAAGGCGCTGCGGATGCGGGAGGAGACCTTATTGGCGGTCGCCGAAGTCATCATCCGCCAGCAAGAGGGCTTTTGTTTTGGCTTGCATCCGCTTTTGCCGCTCGGTGTGAAAATGGTGGCCCAGCAAACGGGATTTCATGAGTCGACCGTCCGGCGCGCCATTGCCGGCAAAGCGGTACAGGTGCCGCGGGGCATTATCCTTCTCCCGCGCCTGTTGAGTGAAGCGGTGGCGGTCAGCACGACGTCGGTAGATATGATCCTCAACGCTATTCGGGAGGCTATTGCCCGGGAGAATCCCGCCCACCCGCTGTCGGATGCGGACATTGCGCGCCTGCTCGCCCACTCCGGCACGCCACTTGCACGCCGCACTGTGGCGAAATACCGGACGCAACTGGGCTTTCCGCCATCTTCCGAGAGGCGGCGGCTTTGAATCGTGAATGTGTGCTGAAAGATGACCTTCTGAGAGGAGGCCGTGGCTGGTGACCATGGATGCGTTTGATTTTGGTGACGGGGCCGGGCTTGTCCTGGCCCACCAGCACGAAAATGGCGGAGGCTGGGTGGCGGCCTCTGCGGAAGTGAACCCGAGAGCTATCGTGGCACCCGACGCCAGAGTATTTGGCGCGGCGCGGGTGCTGGGCGCGAACCGGATTCTTGATCACGCGGAAGTCTCTGGAGAGGCTCTGATAGACGAAATGGCTGTGCTATTTGACAGGGCCCGGGCCGAGGGCCATGCCCATGTTTACGGCTCCGCCCAGATTTTCGGTCAGGCCTGCATTTCGGAGCGCGCGTCAGTGGGGGGTAATGCTCGCATTTTTGACCAGGCTTTCATTGGCGGGTCAGCTGACGTGCAAGACAACGCCTGGGTTTCTGAGCAAGCGCGGGTGTCAGGGTCCGCGAAGATTCACGGAACGGCGCGCCTCAGTGGGAATTGCCGCATTGCGGGGGATGCCCGCGTCAGCGGTTACGTGCGGGTTTTTGGCCAAGCGCACATTCAGGGCCATGCCTATGTTTCGGGCAGCTGTGAAGTGAGCGGCGGCGCTGTGGTGGATGGGCAGGCCGAAGTCATAGGCTTTGCCGTGGTCACCGAGGGCGTTTATGACGGGCACACCCACCTGGAGTAACGGACGTAGGAATGCATGCCATGAGGCGGGAAGGGAGCCAGGACGATGTCCACCGATACGTCTGTTTCTCGTAACGCATCACGGGAAGAGGAACATCGCGCCGAAGACCGTCGCAAGGTGCTGCAGGCACGCTTGCGACGACGCCCCGCCCGCCTTTTGTGGCTGCTTGCCGGTCCAGGGCTGCTCGTCATGCTCGGGGAAAACGATGCGCCCAGTATGCTCTCTTATGCTGCCACCGGCTCCCAATTCGGCATGGGCTTCTTCTTGCCCTTTGTCGTGCTCACCTTCATCATGGCGCTGATTGCCCAAGAAATTACCGTGCGCCTCGGCGCTGCCTCTCAAACCGGTCACGCGGACTTGATTTACCGCCGCTTTGGCCGCTTTTGGGGCAACTTTGCCATGCTAGACCTCTTGTTTACCAACTTCCTGACGTTGGTCACGGAATTCGTCGGCATCGTCGCCGGTGCCGGGTACTTTGGCGTCCCCCCCTGGGTCGCCGTCATGGGCGGCGTGGCGATCGTCGGCACAGCCGTCATCGTTCGTCGCTACTGGGCATGGGAGCGGTTCTTCCTATTCCTAGCGCTGGGCAATCTGATTTTCGTGCCGGTGGCGATTATGACCCACCCCGACTGGAGGTTCGTCGCGCATGCGCTATGGAGCTGGCAGCCCTTGGTCGGCGGGTTCAACGTCAATATGCTCATCTTACTGCTGGCCGATATCGGCGCCACCATCACGCCCTGGATGCTCTTCTTCCAGCAGGGGGCGGTGAGCGACAAAGGGCTCAGCGTGCGGGATATCCGCCACGGGCGGATTGATACGGCCGTGGGGGCTGCCCTGGCCGCGATGGCAGCCTTAGGCTGCATTATCGCCACCGCGCCGTTGTTTGTGCATCACATGAATGCCAGCCAGTTCGGGACGGCGCAGTTTGCGCAGGCCCTGGTGCCCTTCATCGGCCGGGTGGGCGGCGCCCTGTTTGCCTTAGGGGTGCTGGAAGCCGGGCTGGTCGCGGCGACCGTCATCTCGACCTCTTCCGCCTATGCGTTCGGAGAAGTGACTCAAACGGCCCACAGTCTCAATCACGGGGTGTGGGAAGCGAAGGGCTTCTACGCCATGCTGCTGGGCATTGCGGCCGTCGCTGGGTGCTTGGTGCTGCTGCCGGGCTTTCCGCTAGAGATGGTGGTGATTATGGTAAATGTGATTGCGGTGCTGACTATGCCGCCCGCCATTGGGTTTCTGCTGATTCTGGCCAATGACAAAGAAATCATGGGGCCGTATAAGAGCACCTGGTGGCTCAATGCGCTGGGCTTGGCGGTTGGGATTTTCGTCACCATGGCGGGAATCGTCTATGCGCTGTCCGTCATTGTCCCGCAGTGGTTTTAATCGGGAAGACTTGTAGCATCCCCACTGGCGGTCTTGGGGTGGAAACTGAGGGAGAGGGCCAATGTTGATTGTAGATAACGGGAACCGGGTCACTGGACCGCAACTGTGTAGTGAAGATCCGCTACAAGAGCGGAGGCAGGTGGCACGCAAGATTCAAAGCCTCGGGCGCGCCAAGCTTTCGCCGGGGATACGAAAAGTTCTCTGGCTTCTGAGAATTTATGTGCTGTTCATGCTGGCAGTCGTGGCCATCAACCTTGTGGAGCTTATGCATTAAACCCTCATGGGGCAGAGAAGGGTCTCATGACGCGTTTGAAAAAAGTTTTGTCGCGCTACTCTCACTATAAAAAATGCTATATTGATTACAGCAGTTTAATCAAGATGCAAGTGAAATGGAAAACATATTTCAAATAACAGCAAGCGAGCAGGGGAGTCATTCTGTCTAAATCATTGGAACCAAAAACCGGAATTAGAGGCAATTTCCCTCAAACCACGATCATAACTCGTCGTTAATTTTATTCCAGTTATTGGTGAGGTTGCTACACTCCCCCCGGCCGTACATCCCGGTGACGCCGTTGGGCCGTTGCCTCCACCACTTGCCGCCGCAACCGCCGTCTTTGGAGGGCTAGAGACACTTGCACACGTGATCCGAGAGCTCCAGCACGCGATTGCCCCACAGCTAGTGGATTGAACGAGCGCCAGGAGAATGATGGGCAATCCGTGGCGCCACCGCGCCTGCCAACGCTGCAGGGTCCGCAAGTCTAAAATCATTCCATGCGGCGCAACCAGCCTGAATGGTGCACCAGGGCTGGTGCGCTTCGACGTGCCACATCCAGATGGTCCAGGTCAATGTCCAGATGGCGGCCGTATGCGGCCGCCAGTCATAAGGCAAAGCACTGTAGGTGACGTGACACGCCGCACAGCGGTAGCGTTGAATCCGAATCACGCAGCGGATGGCGATCAAGAATATGACGCCAGTAAGTACCATTCTTGGCGCGGACGTCATCAGCTGGACAGCGGGGACGCCCACCGCTGCCCCAAAGAAAAAATTGATCGGAGGTAATGCAGTGATGCGTTTTCCGGGGGTGGTGCCTGAACATCCACCTCACCGCCCGCCTCCCGCACGACCGTCGTATTGATTGAGCGATGGCTACAGCAAAAAGTAATCCGCAGAGGATAGCATCTGGCGGATCACGGCGAGCTTTTAGTTTTAGCACTGCGTTTGTCGGTCGCAGATATGGGGACTGGGCATGTCAATGGGTCACCAACCGTTCTGGGTTTGTGCCCGCAGGGGCAGTGTCCTGGCGGCCAGTTCTCCAACCCAACTTGTATGGCCCTTAGGGATAGCCGCCACCGGTAGGGCCGTGGCCATCCCTGTCTCTACAGACTTATTCCATGGGCGGGACATCAGCTGGTGTGCTTTCCGATTCAGTAATGGGCGGCACCACTTTGGGAGGAATGATAGGAGGAACAGACGTATCCTTCTTGACCAGTTCGAGAAACGGTTTGATGATATCAATCGGCATCGGGAATATCACCGTGGAATTCTTTTCCGCGCCAATTTCGGTCAGTGTCTGCAAATAGCGCAGCTGCATCGCAGCGGGAATGCTGGACAGCACTTGCGCCGCATTCACTAGAGTTTGCGACGCCTGAAATTCCGCCTCCGCATGGATAATCTTCGCCCTGCGGTCGCGTTCGGCCTCGGCCTGTTTGGCGATGGCCCGGATCATATCCTCAGTCAGCTCAATCGTTCGGATTTCCACATTGCTGACCTTGATGCCCCAAGAGTTGGTCTGCGTATCAAGAATTTCTTGCAAGTCTACGCTGAGTTTCTGCCGCTCAGACAGCATCTCATCCAAAGTATGCTGCCCCAGCACCGCGCGCAGCGTCGTCTGAGCCAGCATGACTGTAGCCGGAATAAAGGACTCCACCTTGATGATCGCATCTTCCGGGTCCACCACGTTGAAATACAGGATAGCATCGACCTTCATGGAGACATTGTCACGGGAAATAAGGTCCTGAGCGGGGATTTCAATCACCTTTATCCGCAGATCCACCCGCACGACAACCTGAACGAAAGGAATCACAAAGACTAATCCGGGTCCTTTCACGTACTGAAATTTACCGAAAGTGAACACGACAGCCCGTTCATATTGGCGTAGAATCTTCATGGACGCTTTGAGGAGAATAATCACGACAATCAATACGATGATGACAAACACAGCGGTTGTACTGACGTTTTGAAAGATATTACCCAAGTTATGCCCCCTATTTATGGAGTCCACACAATCTGAACAATGTGGACATCGTCCTCGATACATCGTTATTGCAAAAGACAGCATGAATGGTCAGAACCAGTCATGTGCCCATTGGATTGAGTGCCATGAGGGTTGATCTCTCAGAAAACAAGACAGTCATGGAATTAGGGCAGCGAGCTTTCCCAAGACCGCAGCCACGCACCTATATTCTCATTATATCCTTCTGTTGTACGCGCCGCTCATTATTCTTCCCGTCACCGCAACAAATCGCTGACCCGCTCCGCATGCTCACAGATGTCCCGGACCTTGCGGATAATAACCTGCCGATGCATCAGTGCTGGCGCGTGCGCCTTGGCCTGACACGACACTGACCGCATGGTATTATCACCCGCAGCCATGTTTCTTGGCTAGTCGGACTGAACCCCGTCGCGGGGGAAAGCCTTAAGTGATCAGCGCCCGGTCTGAAAATATTGGCCTTGTACGGCAAGACAGGGCCGACAATTCTAGAGAGGGCCGGGGGCCATAACTTCCATTTTTCGAGGGAAGTCTGTCAGGATGCGATCGACCTGCCGCAATTGGCGTACCCGCTTGATAAGTGGCTGTCAGCGAGAGACCTTGACTAGCGGCGGGAATCACAGTCGCGCGCTGCCCTTCAAATCCGCGGTGCGAAACCCGTATTATATAGAAAAATTTATGGTATATTAATTTAAACAACATTTTACATATAAGCCGTTTGCCTATATGCGAACCCCATAATCGTTAACTATTCGCAAGTGTCCAAGTAATCAGTGGATTAAGCAGGGTCGCAACGGCGAGGAGTTCTGAAAACTTCTGCTGTTGCTTAATGCGGCGGGCTATGATGAAGATTATGACTATCCTGCCAGACAGCGGCACCAGTTGATGCGTTCCGCCAAATCCAGGAGGAGCTGCCATATGACGAGCCAAAATTATGTTCCGGTCCAAACAACTCATCCGGGAGGTGAGATGATGACTCCCATGGCTCACCCATGCGCCAATGGGTCAACCACCTTATTGATTGGGGAGCAGACGGCCTCTACCTGCTGACCGTCCTATGCGTCTTGGCCTTATCATTCCGAATCGTCGCCAATATCATCCGAATTTTGTGGCGCGATCCGCCCTATATGGAGATTTTGTCCGTACTGGACCGTTCTGATGGACTTATCCAAGACTGATCATTGTTAAGTAAATGATCAAACTTTTCGCCACCTTCCTGCTTCATGG
>DAIDDL010000043.1 GCA_027309085.1 Sulfobacillus sp. | reverse complement strand
TAACTCTTGCGCAAGTGGGAGCGAGAGCCGATGAGAGTGTGACGGTAGAGGTTTTTAGAACCCCCCGGCTTTAGCCGGGGGGAGGTTCAGGACCGTTAAGAATAGACGACCCAAACTAATTGCCAGATTAACCCACCGTTGTACATCTGCGTTTTGCTGGCGGGACCCCAATAATGCCGACAATCTCGAATAAAAATTGGGTGGCTGATAGGTATCGTTTCTACGGGACGTGTATATCCCATGTATATACAACAAGCGAAAGTGTGGTGCTATCGTAGCAGGGTATCACCATAGCACAAAAAGGGGGAGTTGCTGTGGGCACCACTGTTCACAAATGGGGCAACAGTCTCGCGATTCGTATACCGCACTCCGTAATCGAAGCAGCTGCAATCGACCAAGGAACGGAATTAGAATGGCACGCAACAGATAGCATTATCTTAACCGTTAAAAAGAAGGAATTCACCTTGGAAGACTTGTTAAGCAAAATTACCCGGAGAATCGTCACAGTGAAATTGATTGGGGCGTCGAAGGGAATGAGTTGCTGTGACCGTTACGCCCGACCAAGGCGATCTGTTTACATGAATTTTAATCCACAATTGGAACACGAACAGGCTGGTACGCGCCCGGCGATAGTTTTGTCGCCAAAAACTTTAACACGGTCACGGGTTTTGCCGTTGTCTGTCCTATCACTCATCAACAAAAAGGATATCCCTTCGAGGTCCTTCTCCCGAAGGGACTCGTTTTTCAAGGAGTTGTTTTAACAGACCAAGTGAAGAGCTTAGATTGGAAAGCTCTTTACTTGCAAATAAAAGGACGCGTCCCCAACGAATTAGTGGCTCAATGTCTCGATTTGATCCCTTTGTTTATGTAACCCTACCCGAGCCTAGTCTGCTGCTGGACGCTTGCTGGGCGGACGGTACCGCCATATCCCCTCCGCAACGGCCACTCCCGCTATAATAAGGAGAGCTCCGGCCCCCTCCAGGAGACTCAGAGCTTCCCCGAGGATGACCCAGCCCGCGGCCGCGGCAATGACGGGAATGATGTAGAGGTAGAGACTGGCCTTGCCGCCCCCGACGGCCATCACTGCATTCTGCCACAAAGAGAGCCCCATGACGGTCACAAATACCACGGTGTACGCCAGCGGTCCCCACACGCCGAGTCCTTGCGGCACCAGATGGCGCCAAGTCATCCAGGGCAGCACTCCGATTGTCCCAAAAAGGCTCATCCAGCCGGTAAGGGCCACCCCGGAAATAGGCAGGTGAAAGCGGTCGGTAAGCACGGTGAACACGGCCCACAGAAAGGCAGCCAGCAAAGCAAACCCGTCCCCTGTCAGGGACCCGCCCGCTGATGCGCCCACGAGGAGGAGCACTCCCACAAGTGAAATTGCTGCTCCCACAAACATCTGCCGACCTGAGGGCCGCATGTGCAGAAGCCTTTGCCCGACTAGTGTCATCAGCGGCGACAGGTCAAACAAAAATGCGACATTGGCCGCCAGAGTGTCGTGAAGGGCGGTCGTAAAGGCCAGCTGGTAGAGGGTCACCCCGGTCAGTCCCAACACCGCCAGCTGGACCGCTGCAGCCCAGCTGGCGGGATACTGCCGGACCATCCAGGGCACGGCTACGAGCGTGGTGGCCAGGAAGCGCCAGAACACAAAATCGGCGGGGGGGAAATGCCCGACGCCGATTTTGGTAATGACATAATTGAGTCCCCAGCTCAGAACCACCAGCCCCATGCTGTAGTAAAAAGCGCGCCGGTTCATAGAGAATGCCGTTCCCGCTGCCCCACAAAGTACGATAGCGCCTGCAGTTCGAGGGTCAGGTCAATGGGCTGCACAAAAACCTCCGGATAACGGGTGCACACCGCCACCGGCGCAAAATTTAGAATGGCGCGGACCCCGCACTCCGCCAGACGGTCTGCCACCGGCACGGCCGCTTCTTTAGGCACTGCCAGCACGGCAATTCCGATGCCCAGTTCACGGACAATGTCTTCCAGCCGCTCTACAGACTCCACCCGCAATGACCCGACCTGCACCCCAATAATCTCAGGGTTGCTATCCAAGAGCGCCATAATCTGCACGTCCTGGTGCCCTTGGGCCACATACCGGACAAGCGCTGTGCCTAAATGGCCTGCGCCCACCACCATGGCCCGCACCCCGCGGTCAAGCCGCAGGATCCGGTAAATCTCCTCACGCAGGGCCAGGACATCATAACCGACCCCGCGAGTCCCAAACGCCCCGAAATAGGCCAAATCCTTACGCACTTGCTCTGATGAATATCCGGTGGCCTGTCCCAGAATCACCGAAGTCACGCGTTCTTCTTGGCATTCGGTCAACCACCGCAAATATGCCGGCAGACGCCGGATAGCTGCATCAGGAATCCGCTGCACAAATATCGCTCCTTCTGGTTGGCCGTTCTTCTCAGTATTCCCTTGCCAGCACGAATTCTGCCAGTTCCTCCAAGGCGCTCCGCGCCGGACTGGCAGGCAACTGCCCGCACATGTCAAGAGCTTGGGCAATGTGGTGCTCCGCCTGCACTTTGGCGTAGTCCAAGGCGCCGCTCTGCACAAGAATTTGCCGCAGTTCCTCCACATGTCTGCCTGGCTCTGCGGCAGACAAAATTTCTTGCACAGCGCCGCCATAGGCAGGCTGCCCCAGCGCGTGAATAATGGGAAGCGTATACACTCCGGCTGCTACATCTTCTAGAATCGCCTTGCCAAGTTTCTCCGGGTTAGCCAGCCAGTCGAGCAGATCGTCAACTACCTGGTACGCCAGCCCGATGTGGTGGCCATACCGCGCCAAAGGGACCTGAATTTCCTCTGGGACCCCCGTCGCCAGGGCCCCCAGACGGCAGCTGGTCTCGAGAAAAAATCCGGTCTTCGCTTCGATCCGCTTCCAGTACGCTTCTTCTGTGGCAATGCGCCCGTGGTCCATGTTCTGGTAGATTTCCCCCACACACATGACATGAACCACTTTCGCGGCCAGTTCTACAATCGCCAGGTCCCCCGCTCTGGAGAACAGGCGGAACGCGGAGGCAAACAGAAAATCCCCCGACAAAACGGCCACCGCATTGCTGAATTGCGTCCGCACTGCAGGCATTCCCCTGCGCAGCACCGCGTCATCGATAATATCGTCATGAACCAGGGTGGCCATGTGAATCATTTCCACCGCCGTCGCCACCTCGACCAGACGTTTGGCCTGGAAAGGTTCTGGACTCACACCGAACTGGCCGGAAAGGAGCACCAGAGCTGGCCGCAACCGTTTCCCGCTCGCCAGCAGAAGGTATTGCGCCACTTCCTGGATCAGTTCGTTGTCCGTCAGCAGTTGCTCTTCGAGCATGGCATTTACCTGGGCGAGATGAGGCTCCACCAATGAGAAAAACTCCAAAATAATCTCCTCTCTACCTGAGAAGGGTATGAAATATGCGCAACTTATCGTGCTAAGTTTAGCACATCCCCCGAAGATCTTAATGAAATTCTCATTTAGTGCAGCCAGAAAAAGTTTGCCGACTGATTAACCATATGCACGACCGGAGTGGGGTACACGCCCAGCCCGATGGTTCCGACCACCGCCACCACCAGCACCACAATCTGCGCCCAGTTGACATTCCACCCAGCCAGAGCCTGCTCATTGCTCTCGTGCCGGAACATGGCCTGCAGGGGCCGCAGGTAAGCGCCAAGACCGAGAAATGTTCCCACAACCAACCCTACGGCGAGCCCTGGCTGGTGGGCAAACAATGCGGCCTGGAGCAGGTAGAATTTGCCGATAAACCCACCGGTCAAGGGAATCCCTGCAAAAGAGAGCATAAATACGATGAACAGCGCCGCTGCCCAGGGCTTCTTGTGAGCTAGTCCCTCGAGGTCGTGGATGGTCACGTTTTTCTCGCCATTGGAAATCATAGTGATAATGGCGAACGCCCCAATCACGGCCAGCCCGTACGGCAGCAGGTAGAACAGCATGGCCCGGGCCCCAACGACACTGTGCACCGCCACCCCGATTAGTAGAAAGCCAGCGTGACCAATTCCCGAGTACCCAAACAGACGCTTCAGATTGGTTTGGGTCAGCGCGACCAAGTTGCCGACGATCATGGTCAAGAGGGCGAGATAACCCAACAGCGGGCCCCACGCATCCGGAGAGAGATAGAATCCGTAAGCCAAAAACCGGAGCAGAATGACGGCGGCTCCCACTTTGGTGCCAAACGCCATGAAACTGGTCACCGCGTCGGGAGAGCCTTCATAAACGTCCGGGACCCACATGTGAAAGGGCACAATAGCCAGTTTGAACAGAATCCCTACCAGCGCCAGCATCAGGCCCGCGGCTAAGATCGGGGAATTGCTGCTCACGGCCGTGGCAAAATCCGTAAATGTCATGCTCCCCGTCGCCCCGTAAATCAGGGCGAGGCCAAACAGCAAGATTCCCGAGGAAAAAGCTCCCAAAAGAAAATATTTCAAACCGGCTTCCCCGCCGAGAGGATCCCGGTGGGACGCCGCGAGAATGTATAAGGGCAGCGATAGAATCTCGACTCCCAAAAACAGGGTGATCAAATTCGCTGACATCCCCAGTGTCATCATCCCTAACGCGGACAGCAGGACCAACACAGGAAACTCATCGTGCTCCCTTTCTCCCTGCCACCCCAGAAGGATGGTGGAGCCTGCCGCTATCATCACCAGAAAATCCACAAACAGGCTGTAATTATCTACGCTGAGACTCTGGTTGAACAGCAGAACCGGCTTCAGGTGCCGGCTCCACAAATCTGCCGTGGCCCATAAGCCGCCGATCGTGCCCAGCAGCCCTATCCATGATGGCAGCGTAGAGTGCGCGCGGCTGACCATGATCCCCAGCATGGCAATGAGCAAAGTGCCGAGGATCACGTATTCCGGCAACATGGTTGATGTGGCGCTCATGAGGAGGCGCCTCCTTTCGTCGCCAAAAGATGCACGGCGTGATACAAAGTCGGCGCCGCGTGGCTGGTGATGCCAGCTGGCCACACCCCCAGCAGGAGGACCAAGAGGGCCAATGTCCCGATGTAGCCGACCTGCATGGCCGTCAAGTCCAAAATGCGCGGCCCCTTTCTGACACTTTGCATGACGCCTTGGAACAGCCGAATCATGTACCAGGCGGCGACTATCAGCACAATGCCGGCGATGACCGCAAATACCACGTCATGCGCCACCAGCCCTTGAATAATGAGATACTCTCCGACAAATCCCGGCAGTCCCGGAAGTCCCAGGGCAGCCAGCGCAAAGAACAGAAAGTACGCGGCGAGCCGGGGGGCATCATCATTGAGTCCGCCCATGGCGCCAATCTCCCGGGTTTTGGTGCGCTCTTCAGCAAACCCGAGCACCACAAACAGCCCGCCAATAATCAGTCCGTGCGCCACCATGAGGAATGTCGCGCCCAAAATGCCAGCCTCGGTAAGGGAAAACACCCCGAGCGCCATCATGCCCATATGCGACAAAGAGGCATATGCGCTCGCCATCTTCATGTCCTTTTGGCGCAAGGCCATAAAGGCTCCATACAGCAGGCCAATGGCTGCAAAAATCAACAGCCCGGTTTGGTACTGGCGCATTTGCGGCATAAAGATCGGCAGCATAATGCGCAGAAATCCGTAAATTCCCGCTTTGGACATCACCCCCGCCAGCAGCGAAGTGACAGGAGCTGGGGCATCCGAATAGGCGTCCGGCATCCACCCGTGAAAGGGCCATAGGGGGGCTTTGATGGCGAATGCCAGAAAGAATGACGCAAAGACCCAAGGCGCCACCGCCGCCGACATGGGCACGTGTGTCAGCTGGCTGATTTCAAAGGTCAGCGCTCCGAATGGCTGCGTGTGCAAAACAGCCACAGCCACGATCCCGATGAGCATAAAGAGACTGCCCACCAAGTTCATTATCAGCCACTTCATCGCAGCCGGACGGCCCCGGCTCCCTGAGTATCCCGTCAGCAGGAAGAATATCGGAATGAGAATCACTTCCCAAAAAACATAGAACAGCATCAGGTCCAACGACTCAAACACGCCTGCCATTCCAAATTCCAGGAAGAGAATCCAGAAGAAGTAACTGCGCCGGTATGTCTTGGACGAGGCAAACAGCGCCATAACGGTCATCACCGCCGTCAGTCCAATCAGGAACAGAGACAGTCCGTCCGCTCCTAAATGAAAGCGCACTCCCCACTCGGGGATCCATGGCACATTGATGTCGGCTGGGCCATGGGCCAAGAGAACCACAAACGCAATAATTTCGATCAGGCCAAATCCTACAGCGACACCCTTTGCCGCCCGGTCGCCGCTGAACAACACGACGAAACTGCCGATCAAAGGAATCGCCAACAACCACACCAAAACCATCTCACAGCCTCCTCACAGTTTCTGCAATAACCGAGACAGGCCTGTTACACGCGGATAAGGTAATAGACCAAAAGCGCACCAACTCCGACCATCATGGAGAGCGCGTACCGGCGTACGTAACCCGTTTCCAGAGGTCTGAGGTCTTCGCCCCAGTCCCACACAACGGTCCCGATGCCTTTGACGGTCGCCAAGATTCCCGTCTCCGCCTGCATTACTGCATTCCCGATTTTCTGGAACGGCACAACCGCCAGGTAGGTCCACACGGTGTCCATGTACCAGGCACGGTACATCCACCGTCCCGGGCCGCTCTCAGAAGCTGCATTGGTGGCCGTGCTCTTGCGGATATACAGCGCATAGGCAATAAAGAACGCAATCACAGCCAGCCCGACTGTGAAAATCGTCGTCCATATTGGACCTGACTCCATTGCCGCATGAGGCGCCCCGCGGTATAGAGAGAATGTTGGAGCCAGCCACTGATTAACCCAGTTCTTTAAAAATCCTCCAAACGTTGCAAAGACGCCCAAAATCACCACCGGAACGGTCATTATCCAAGGCGCTTCATGAGCATGCTCGTACAAGGAGGCATCGCGCGGTTTTCCAAAAAACGTCAAAAAGAAGAGCCGGAACATGTAAAAAGAGGTAAGTCCAGCAGCTACCGCCCCCACAACCCAGAGAATCGGATGGCCCAGATTATAGGTTTCTCCCAGTACTGCTTCCTTAGAAAAGTACCCAGAAAACGGAGGGATACCAGAAATGGCTAGAGTCGCCGCTAGGAACGACCAGGTGGTCCACGGCATCTTGCGCCACAGTCCTCCCATGCGGTTCATATCCTGTTCACCAGAGAGCGCGTGGATCACGCTGCCTGCGCCCAAGAACAACAACGCTTTGAAAAATGCGTGCATCATAAAATGAAACACCCCAGCCGAAAACGCGCCAACGCCCACTCCCAGCATCATGTACCCCAGTTGACTGACCGTGGAAAACGCAAGAACCTTTTTGATATCTCGCTGGAATATCGCGCTGCTCGCAGCAAATATCGTCATGAATGCACCGATAGCTGCCACAAGATAGGCCACATCCGGGGCGAGACGCAATAAGGGATACAGCCGTGCCATCAAATATACGCCAGCCGTGACCATGGTTGCGGCGTGAATGAGAGCGGACACGGGAGTAGGGCCTTCCATAGCATCGACCAGCCACATGTGCAGGGGAAACTGGGCAGATTTTGCCATCGCGCCCACATATAAGAGAAATGCGGTCCACTCAAAAAACGCGGAGGGCGTTTGGTGATCGAAAATCCGGAACAGCCCTGGATAGGACACCGTGTGATAGTGAACGTACAAAAGGGTCAGCCCCAGAAGAATGCCTACGTCCCCCACTGTGTTCATGACAAAGGCCTTCTTGGCGGCCCGGACGGCCGAAGGCCTTTGGTACCAGAATCCGATGAGAAGATAGGAGGCCAGTCCGACCAGCGCCCACCCAATCAGCAGAATCAGCAGATTGCCCGCTAAAACCAACAGCAACATGGCGAACACAAAGAAGTTAAGATACGAGAAATATCTGGCCTTGTGAGGGTCGTCGTGCATGTAACCGATGGAATACACGTGAATCAGCATGCCAACCCCCGTGATGACCAGCAGCCACAGTCCCGACAGCGGGTCCAGGTAATACCGCCAGTGGATGGCCGGACCAAATCCTGTAATCAAGGGGAAGACCGCCCCCGTCAGAAATCGGTGGTGCACCGGAAGCCTGGAAAGCTTCAGAGCCTCCGCAATGCTGATGAGAAAGCTTATTCCCACCAAAAGACTCGCCCAAATCCCGGGAAGCTTTTTGGGCATTAAACCTTTAAACATGCCAATGGTTATTGCTCCAAACAAAGGCAACAGCACAATTTCTGCCACACCTTGCATATCAGCCGCTCCTTACCGGACACTCAGTGTCGTGTCCCTTCGTTGATATTGCTATCCTTTCATGCGGGAAATCTCATCAATATCAAGGCGGTGCCTCTTGTGGTAGACGCTGACAATAATGGCCAGACCGATGCCCACTTCCGCCGCGGCGGTGCCCATAATCAAGAACGCCATCACCTGCCCATTCATGTCATGAAACTCGCGGGCATAGGCAATGAACACGAGGGCCGCAGCGTTCCACATCATCTCCGAAGCCATGAACATGATAAGAGGATTGCGGCGGAACATGACGCCGATAGCCCCCACAGTGAAAAGGATTGCGGCCAGTGCGACTACCCAGTTGATATAAATCATGCGCCCTGACCCTCCTTGCCGTTCGTGCTCTCCGCTTTCGGCACAGCGCCACCGCCTGCGGCCGCCTCCCGAGCCCTGGCAGCGGCCGCCAGCTGGCGCTCAATCTGCCGCTCACGCTTGGGAGGGTTCAGCACCAGCACTCCCAGCGCTGCTGACAGGAGCATGATGGCTATGCCCACCAGATAGATGAAATCCGGCCCCCACAAAAGCCGCCCTATGCCCTGCAGGTTGCCGAAATTCGCGGGCAACGCGACTTTCAGTTCCGCTCCGGGATACTTGATGGCCAGCGCCACTAAAACAATCCCCACGATAATGGATACGATACCCGCCCAGGCCCGCTGCCCCGCCAGGTCCTCCGGGGGTTCACGGTCTTCTTTCCCGGCCGTGAGCAGCGTCACCACGAACAAGAACAGCACCATGATAGCTCCGGCGTATACAATCACCTGCGCCACCGCCAAAAATTCCGCTTGGAGGTCCAGATAGAGAAGCGCCAAAGCCAACAGATTTCCAACGAGATACAGTGCGCTATGCACCGGCTGTCGGGCAGTGATGACGCCAATAGCGCCAGCAATCGCCAAAACAGCCAATATGCCTATTCCGACCATAGTCCATGGTCACCTCATTTCCTGACAGGAGGATGGAGTAACTCTTCTTTGTCCGCAATCATTTCCAGGCGGTCACTGGCCGCGAGTTCATTAAACGGCGTCAGCCGGACCGCGTTCGTGGGACACGCTTCTTCACACATGCCGCAGAAAATGCAGCGGATCATATCGACCTCGTAATCCACGGCATAGCGGTTGGTCCAGGACACTGCCTTGCCGTCCTCAGCCTCGGCTGCGACAACCCGGATGGCGTGGGCCGGGCACACCGCTTCACACAGCCCGCACCCCACACATAATTCATGCCCGTCCCCGTCTTTGGCCAGCATGTGCTTGCCGCGAAACCGGGGGGAATACTCCCGCCTCTTTTCGGGATACTCAATCGTATCCCGCGGTTGGCCCAGGGCATGAAAGGTTGATCCCAATCCTTGCGCCATCGCCTTGATCCCTTCGAACACTGCAATCCCTCCTTAAACCTCAACCCGTTGCCGTAACCATTTGCATGCGATAGGGAAGGTCCGCTGCATTAAAGCACACCCGACACAAACGCTGCCGTCGCCACGAAGT
Organism: Sulfobacillus sp.; assembly: GCA_027309085.1. Taxonomy (GTDB): domain Bacteria; phylum Bacillota; class Sulfobacillia; order Sulfobacillales; family Sulfobacillaceae; genus Sulfobacillus. The sequence goes on along the minus strand of DAIDDL010000043.1, from coordinate 24,443 downwards.
AGACCAGTGCCGCAGGGACCAGGTACTTCCACCCGAAGGACATCAGCTTGTCATAGCGGAAACGGGGGAATGTCGCCCGCACCCAGACGAACACGAACATAGATACGCCGACTTTGAGCAAAAACCAGATAATCGGCGGGAGGAAGCTGGGCCCGAGCCATCCCCCAAAAAACAGAGTGACCGCAATGCCGCTGACGGTGATCATGTTGATGTATTCAGCAATGTAGTACATGGCAAAACGGAATCCGGAATATTCGGTATGGTATCCAGCGACCAGTTCCGACTCAGCCTCCGGCAGGTCAAACGGCGTGCGGTTGGTTTCCGCGAAGGCCGTAATGTAATAGATGAGGAACGGAATGATTTCCGGGACAAAAAACCAGCCGTGAGCCTTTTGGGCGAGGACGATCCCCTCCATGCTGGCGGTATGCGCCAGCATCAGAACTCCCATCACCGAGAGCCCCATAGCCAGTTCGTAGGAAATCATCTGGGCCGAGGCCCGGATGCCGCCCAAAAGAGAGTACTTGTTCTGCGATGCCCAGCCGCCCAGCACTATGCCGTAGATGCCTAGAGAACTGAACGCAAAGGCAATCAACAGGCCAATGGACGGATTGGCAATATCGAGGCTGATGGCGGTGCCAAACAGGTGGATAGGAGCCCCGAATGGAATGACCGCATCCACGCAAAGCGCGGCGAACAGGGAAAACACCGGCGCGAGCCGAAACACAGACTTATCCGCCAAAGCCGGCATGAGATCTTCTTTCAATGCCATTTTCAGCCCGTCGGCCAGAGGCTGCATCAGCCCGAACGGTCCTACCCGGTTCGGGCCCAGCCGCAGTTGGAAAAATCCCAGCAGGCGCCGTTCAAACAGCGTCGTGTACGCGAACCCCAGCATCAGCAGAGAAATAAGGAGAATGACCTTCACGATGAGAATGACCAGCTGCAGAATCATACGCTCGGCACCTCCTCAGGCCGGGTCAGTTTTACCAGGCCTTCCAAATGTTGGGCCCAGTCATGCCGGCTTCCGCGGGGGATCCACAGCGTGCGCTCCACAATCGCCGGGTCTGCTTGCACCCCAATCATCACGGTGCCTCCGGCGGTTTGAGCTTCCACGTACCCGCCGTGCTCGCCGATGCCCAAACGCGCAGCATCCTCAGGGCTCACCCGCGCCACAAATTCCGTTTCGCGCGGCTCCAGAATCTCAGAAGGCATGCCGTTTTCCATCACCCAGTCACCCTCAATAATGGTCCACTCCTGGGATGCATCCCGCGTGCCCGGGCGTGGCACAGCCTGTGCCGGGCCATGATTATTCCCGGCCCGCGAAATCAGGTCGCCCTGGGCGCTGTCGAACGGGTCCCACTCGTCATCCAGTCCGAAATCCTGCCTGAAAAGCCTGCCCCAGTTCGCCACGTAAGTCCGGGTAGGCCTCGCCTGCCCCGGCGGCTGCACCCCGGCCGCGCCAATGCTCAGCCGTCCCTCCATATTCACGTAGGTTCCCTCCACTTCGCCCCAAGTGGCAACGGGCAGCAAAGCGTCTATATAGGGCATGTCGAGAGGCGGCACCACTTGCGCCGAAACCACATAGTCAGCTTTTGCCAGCGCCTGCTCGGCCAGCTGGCGGTCTGGCAGGTCTCGGGTGAGGTCTGCGCCCCACAGCACCAGCATCCGGATCTCTCCCGTCCGGGTCTTGTTCAGAAGTTCTTCGACATTGTCATAGCGGGGGTCAATTCCGGCCTGCTCATAGCCCCGCCAGTTTACAGGGCCAAACGTCGGCAGCACGGCTGTCGGCTTCTCCCGGAGCCCGGCCAACACGGCCAGAACCTCTGCCATGGCAGCGTTTTCGCCGTCCCACAAGAGACTCAGGTGTTCCGCGTCCAGAAGCGCTTGCCCAAAGGCTTCAATGTCCGCGTCGGACACGGGTAGAACGTAGTCCCGGACAGAATCTACCAGCGTCTGCACCCCGGGCCCGTCCTTGGCGGCGGCGGCTAGCGCCCGGGCAAAAAATACCGCCTCATCCTGGCTTGCCACCAGATAATCCCGTCCCGGCATGGTGTCCCGAGTCAGCCTGCGGGGCCCGACCCCCAGAACTTTCAACTGGGAAAAGTGACGCAGGCGGTCGCGCAGCTTCAGATGCACCACCGGCACCGCTTCATACGGATCGACTCCGACAAACACGACGGTGTCTGCTTCTGTCAGATCTTGAAAGGTGCCATTCAGCGCCGCAGGAAGATAGCCGCGGACATTGCGCATCACGGCGACATTGTCGCTTTGCGCCACATCGTGCGCGAACTTTTTGATCAAATGGGCCTCTTCGGCCGTAAACTGTCCACCCATCACAAACCCGATGCTGCCTGGCCCGTATTGGGCATTCGTCTGCTGCATCCATTCGGCGACATCCCGGGTCGCCTGGGCCGCTGAAGTGGCCCGCTCCTTGACCCATGAATCGGCAATCCGGTCAGCATGATAGCCAAAATCGTATCCAAAGCGGCCGCGGTCACACAGCCAGCCCCAGTCTCGGTCGGGAACCGGCCGCCCTTCCAGGCGGATGATGTGGCTCTCCCGCGTGGTCGCCAGACTGGAGCAGCCGACGGGGCAGTGCGGGCAGACGGTGCTGTGGCGGTCAATATTCCACGGCCGCCCTTTGTGGTAGTACGGGGCAGACAACAGCGCGCCCACGGGGCAGAGGTCAATCACATTGCCGGTGAACTGGCTGGTGGCAGGCTGGTGGTCCACCGTCGTCACGACAGTTTCCACGCCTCGCCCTTCAAGCAGCAGCTGCTCCTCTCCCACGTAGTCCCCCATGAAGCGCACACAGCGCTGACAGAGCACACAGCGCTCCTGGTCAATCAGCACGAGGTCGTTGATCGGCCCGTTTTTCACTTTTTGAATTTTGGGCTCCTGGAAGCGGCCGCGACCCGGACCGTACTCAAAGGTATAGTCCTGAAGGTAGCACTCGCCTCCCTTGTCGCAGACTGGACAGTCGAGCGGATGGTTGATGAGCAAAAATTCCAGCACGCCCTTGCGGCCCTTCTCGACGGCACCGCCTTTGGTGTGTACCACCATTCCCTCTGTGACCGCAGTGGTGCACCCCGTAACCAGTTTCGGCATCTTCTCGACCTGCACCAGACACATCCGGCAGGCGCCTAAAGGTCCTAGTGCCTGATGATAGCAGTAAACCGGCACATCCACCCCGAGCCTGGCGGCTGCATCCACAATCATTGTGCCTTCAGGCACCGTGACTTCCTGACCATCAATGGTTAACCGTATCATATAGCTTCGCTCCCATCGGACATGCGTGTTCACGCACATGTGCCTCGAACTCGTCACGGAAGAACTTCATAGCGCTGACCAGGACCCCCAAGGAGGCATCGCCCAGCGGGCAGAAACATTTCCCGCCGATGTTGTCAGCAATATCCATAAGAGTGTCAAGGTCCTCTTCAGTACCCTGACCCCTCTCGATCCGGTCCAGCACGTCGGTCATCCAGTACGTGCCTTCCCGGCACGGAGTGCACTTCCCGCATGACTCTTCCCGGTAAAACTTGACCAGACGCGCCGTCGCCCCCACCATGCAGACGCTGTCGTCCAGAACGATGCACCCTCCGGATCCCAGCATGGATCCTGCCTGCAGCACCGATTCGTAATCCAAGGGCGTATCCAGCTTGTCAGGCAGAAGCAAGGGAACGGAACTGCCCCCGGGAATGACCGCCTTGATCTTGTGCCCCGGCAGCACCCCGCCCGCGTAATCGTCAATCAGCGACCGCAGGGGCGTGGCCAGGGGGATTTCATAGTTGTCGGGGCGGGACACCCGCCCGCTGACACTGAAAATCTTGACTCCGGGACTCTTGGCAGTTCCCATGCTGGTGTACCACTCGGCCCCGTAGGTGACGATAGCGGGCACATTGGTGATGGTCTCCACGTTATTCACCACGGTTGGCCCGCCGTAAAGTCCGGCAATCGCAGGGAACGGCGGTTTCAGCCGCGGATTCCCGCGCCGTCCTTCCAGCGACTCCAACAAAGCCGACTCTTCGCCGCAAATGTAAGCGCCAGCGCCCCGGTAGACCTTCAGATCCACGGAGAACCCCGAGCCCAGGATGTTCTCACCCAAAAATCCTTCCGCGTACGCCTCGGAGACCGCCCGCTGCAACTGCTCAGCTCCAAATAGGAACTCTCCGCGGCAATATATGTAGGCTTCGCGGGCTTTGGTGGCATAGCTGGAAATAATAATGCCCTCAACGAGCTGGTGAGGATTTTTTTCAATGATTTCCCGGTCTTTGTATGTCCCGGGCTCTGCTTCATCAGAATTGACAACCAGGTAGCGCTTGCGGCCGTCATTGGGCAGGAATCCCCACTTCATTCCGGTTGGAAAGCCGGCGCCCCCCCGGCCCCGGAGCCCGGATTTCTTCACCAGGTCGACCAATTCTTCCGGCTTGTAGTCGGTGAGGGCGGTCTTGAGGGCTTGATAGCCCCCGTGAGCCAGGTAGACGTCCATGCGGTCAATGTCCGCTACTTCGCGGTTGCGCAGCAGATAATACTTCTGGCTCATGGCTTCACCTCTTCCTCCGGAGACTTGCTGGACTCCAGCAGCACATCGGGGCGCTCGGGGTCCAGCCCTTCAAAATAGCGCAGGTTGACCTGGACCACGGGCGCCTGATTGCAGGCGGCCAGGCACTCCGCTTCCAGCAGGGTGTACTCCCCATCCGCTGTCGTCTGGCCTTCTTTTATGCCCAGGCGGTGCTCGAGGTTCTCCATCAGCCGGTCGGAGCCGGCTAGGGCACAGGACAGTCCCACACAGACATGCACGACTTTCTTGCCTACCTGGTTTCGGAAAAACAGCGAGTAAAACGAGGCAACCGATTCTACGTATGATTCCGGCAGGTCAAAGAGAGTGGCGACATCGTGAATGGTCTCATCAGACAGCCAGCCTTCTTCGGCCTGTATGCGGTGCAGCAACGGCATTAACGCAGAGTTGGCGCCCGGGTACTGCTCTTTAAATTCCCGGGCCCACTGATTCCACTCCGGCTTCATTTGTCGACATCCCCTAACATAATGTCAATACTGCCGATGGCAGTAATCACGTCCGCCACCAATCCGCCTTTGCACATGAGCGGCATTGTCTGCAGATTATAGAAAGATGGGGTCCGGGCCCGCCAGCGGTACGGCTTGGTGCCGCCGTCCGAGACAATATAGAATCCCATCTCGCCTCGCGGCCCTTCCACAGCCTGATACACTTCCCCTGCCGGCACCACAAATCCCTGCGTCACCAGTTTAAACTGGTGAATCAAGGCCTCCATATTGCCGTAGATTTCCTCCCTGGGAGGCAGGCTCACCTTGCGGTTGCTGGAAGTGTAGGGCCCAGTCGGAGTAATTTTGTCAATCGCCTGCTCGATAATCTTCATAGCCTCATAAATCTCGTCCACCCGCACCCAGAACCGGGCATAGGCATCTGCGCCGCTGCGCACGGGCACGTTGAAGTCAAATTCGTCATAAGAGGAGTACGGCTCATCCTTGCGCAAGTCAAGCGGCAGCCCTGTGGCCCGCAGATTCGGTCCCGTGACAGACAACCCGAGCGCTTGTTCTTGAGTAATCGTGGCAATACCCTCGAGGCGCTCATTAATCAGAGGGTTTCCCTCAAAAAGATGGCGGTAGGATTTCATCCAGCGGGGAAAGTCCTTCACAAACGCATGGACTTTTTCATGGAATCCCTCCGGCAAATCGTAGGCAATCCCGCCAATCCGGAAGTAACTGGGATTCATCCGCACCCCAGCCGCATCCTCAATTAAATCAAGAATCACCTCGCGCTCCCGCATGGTGTAGAAAAACAGACTCATGGCGCCCAAGTCCATCACATGGGTGCCGAGCCATACCAAGTGGCTGGCTACGCGCGTCAATTCCGCAAATAGCACACGAATATACTGCGCGCGCTTGGGCACTTCCAAGTTCAGCAGCTTTTCCACGGCCAGCACATACGCCAGATTATTGGTCATCGGAGCCAGATAATCGAGGCGGTCGGTAATGGTGTTGCACTGCTGGTAGGTCAGGTTTTCTGCCGTCTTTTCAAAACCGGTATGGAGGTACCCAATGACCGGCTCGGCATTGACGACCCGCTCCCCATCCAGTTCCAGGCGGACGCGCAACACTCCGTGCGTGCTGGGGTGCTGCGGGCCCATGTTGATAATCATCGTTTGGCTTGGATCCTCTGTTTGCGTGGATTCCAGTTTATCAGCAGCCATTCACATCACCTCTCAGTCGATACGAGTCCCAGTCATGGGATAATCCTTGCGCAGAGGGTGTCCGTCCCAGTCGTCCGGGAGATAGATGCGCCTCAAATCCGGATGCCCCTCGAAAACAATGCCAAACAGATCATAAGCTTCCCGCTCCGGCCAATTGGCTCCTGGCCACAACGCCGTCACACTGGGCACGCTCTGGTTAATCGCCACGCGGGTTTTGATGCGGATGCGGGCATGCTTCCACGGTTCGTAAAGATGGTAAACCAACTCAAAACGCGGGTGGGTCGGCAGGTAATCCACAACCAGCACATCGAGACACATCTTGTACTTTTGCTCATCCCGGAGAAAAGCCATGACGCGCAACAGGTCCGAGAGCCCAACCTGCAGGGTCGGCTGGTCAATAGCCGCCACGGGCTCGAGCGCATCCGGAAACTGACTTTGCAGCCGCTCGACAATTTCGGGGTCATTTTGGTTCATGGGGTTTGCGCCTCCATTGCCAGTCTCTGATACTTCGGGGGGATGCCCTTCATAATTTGCTCTTGCAATTTGAGAATGCCAAACATCAGGGCCTCTGGATTAGGCGGGCACCCCGGCACGTAAATATCCACCGGCACGACATGGTCCACTCCCTGTATGATGGCGTAGTTGTCAAACACCCCGCCCGATGAAGCGCAAGCCCCCATCGATATGACCCATTTCGGCTCCGGCATCTGCTCCCAAATCGTGCGCAGCACCGGCGCCATCTTCTGGCTGACCCGTCCTGCCACAATCATCAGGTCCGCTTGCCGCGGCGACGCCCGGAAGACCTCTGCCCCGAACCGGGCCAGGTCATAGCGGGAATTGGTCACGCTCATCATTTCAATGGCGCAGCACGCCAAGCCGAACGTGGCCGGCCACACAGACGACTTCTGCGCCCAACGGCCCATCTTTTCCACCGTTGTCAGCAAGAGAGACTTTTCCGCTTCTTTTTGCGCCGGATTCAATCCCATTGAAATCCCCCCCTGTTCCACACATAGGCAAACGCAAACGCCACAATGACCAGGAAGAATACCGCCTTCTCAAATCCCGCCTGCCGCAAATCAGTCAGGCTGATAGCCCAGGGATACAGGGCCATCACTGCCACGTCAAAAATCATGAAAAACATCGCCACCCGGTAAAACCGCACGGAAAAATAGCCTACCGGCGCTTCCGGGGCAATTCCTGATTCGTAGGTAGCCTTCTTCAGACCCCCGGGTGCCTGCGGGCCCAGCAGATTCGAGATGAATGACATGCCGAACGCCGACAGAAAAGCCACAATAAAATAAATCAATAGTGCGGTGTAATTCGTGAACAAAAACGCCACCCCCGCTGTCTAAAGTCAATCGAACGCCGCCATAGGAACTAAGCCCGAACGTTCTCGGATTCACAAACAGATTATACGCTCTTGTCAAAGCGCCGTCGACTAGGCTCGCCATGTCGTCTTACTTCTCTAACAATTCACCATTATGACAAACAGCCAGGAAAAACGGTAGCCCTTCCCTGCGATCTGCCGCCATAGGCCGCCTAATACTGTCGGTGCTCTTTTGGATCATGCCCCCGCAGCAGCCGCCGCATGCGGTGATTTACGGCAGATTTGGAAATGGGAGGGACCAGGGCCAGTCCCAATTCCTTCAACGACCAGTCTGGATGGGCGATGCGCAACGCGGCCAGGTCACGCAAGGGCTGGGGCAGCGCCGGGTCCATAACCGTCTCCTGCAGGGCGCGCGCCTGTTCCATGCCGGATTCCACGGTGCGGCGCAGATTGGCCGTCTCCGAATTCACCAGGCGGTTGACGCGGTTTTTTACCGTTTTCATCACCTGCGAGGTTTCCCATTCCAGAACCGCCTGGTGCGCTCCCATATGCGCCAGCAGGCGGGTAACCTGCGCGCGGCCCTTCCAGTACACGACCGTGCGTCCGCGGCGCACGGTCGTCTTGGGATGGACCCGCAAGGGCCCCAGCACCTGCGCCAACAGGGCCTGCTGCGCACTGTCTTTCACTCCCAGTTCGAGGTGAATCCCGCGTTCCGGATCCCCGAGGTACCCCCGGGCCAGAAAGACCCCCCGCAGATAGGCCGCCCCACACGACAGAATAAGGTCGCGGCCGTCTCCGACCTGCCGGACCTCGCCGGGCACAATGGCGAAATGCATCCGGCGTCGCGCCCGGTGCACAACAATCTGGGGGGATAAATCGAGAATTTTCATCAGGCTGTAAGCGCGCCGGGCCACTAGGGCACTTCCCACCACCAGGCCCCCGGCCCATTCTCCCGGCTGTGAAAACCCCCCGAGGCCCCACAGTTCGGCCCAGATGCAGTCCGGAAGAAGCCCCTGAGTCTCACGGGCTATCTCCGCCTTAACTTGTCGCGCATAAGACCATCCCATCGTGGCTGGTGTCGCTCCCGTAGACGATTTTCCAACCAGGCTGCATCAATCATACGCCCTTCCGCCCATTTTGGCCGAAATTTCAGCAAAATCCGCAGCAGGGCGACAGCAAGCTTGTCAGGGTCATGGCGCACCACCTGGCCGGCTAACAGTAGATTATCATAGATCACCACTGGCTCGCCGCCTGTTCCGCCCCCGTCAAAAATCACGCCGACCTGGTCGGCTCCTTCCTGGCGGTAGCGTTCCAGCAAGTGTTCAGGCACCCGCTGGTTGTTCACCAGCACGACATCAATCAGTCCCGGTCCCACATGGCTCTCAATGGCATCCAAATGATCCCTGACGGAAAAATTCACCGTTTCGCCGGGCTGGGTCATGATATTGGCCACATAGACCCTCACCGCCGGTGTCTGCCGGATCGCATCGGCAATAGCCGGAATCAGCAGGTTGGGCAATATGGAAGTGTACAGGCTGCCAGGGCCCAGCACCACCATGTTGGCCGACATGATGGACTCAATGGCCTCGCGCAGTGGGGTGGCATCCCCCGGCTCCATCCACACCCGGGAGATGGGACGCGCACTGTGCCCGATGGCGCTTTCCCCCGTAACATGCGTCCCGTCGACCAGTTCCGCCTCCAGCGTCACATGTTCCAGAGTGGCCGGCAAGACCGTGCCGCGCACCGCCAGAACCCGGCTGGATTCCCTGAGGGCCGTGACAAAGTCCCCCGACACCTGCTCCATCGCCGCTAAAAACAGATTGCCAAAGCTGTGGCCTTTCAGTTCTCCGGAGGTGAACCGGTGCTGAAACAGCTGCTCCATAAGCGGTTCGGTATCCGCCAGCGCCACCATGCAGTTGCGGATGTCCCCCGGGGGCAGCATTCCCATGTCCCCACGCAGGCGCCCAGAGCTGCCGCCGTCATCGGCCACGGTCACCACCGCGGTCAAATTAGAGCTGTAATGCTTCAGTCCCCGGAGGACAGACGGCATGCCGGTGCCGCCGCCCAGCGCGGCCACATGCGGGCCGCGCGCCAATTGCCGCTTGGAGTAGAGGAGGCCAGCCCACTTGTCGGACCCAAGCATTTCATTGAGAGACCGCCACAGCCCATAGACTCCCAGTACAATGCTGCCCACCCCAAGCACCAGCAGCACCGCCTCGGAGGCCGGGCGGTGCCAGTGCGGGATCAGAGCTGGCAAGGCCCACAAAGACAGCCCGAGAGCCATGCCCAGCGCCATGAATCCCAGCGCCATCAGGGCCATGAAACGTTTGAGCTTTAATCCGGGAATCAATAGACGCCACATATCAATCCTCCCGCAATTCGAGGTCGCGGTGCTCCACCAAGGCCTGGTTGCCGTTGTGGACCAGCAGGTCGCGCAGGCGGTTGGCAAACACGACCGACCGGTGCTGACCCCCGGTGCAGCCAATACCGACCGTAATCTGCGGTTTGCCTTCCTGCTGGAACTGGGGGATGAGAAATGTCAAAAGACTGTCGAGATGCGCCAGCGTTTCCTTCGCCTGCGGAAATCGCATCACATATTGGTCCACAGTTGGGTCATTGCCCGTTTTGCTGCGCAGCTCATCTACGTAGTAGGGATTGGGCAGGTACCGCACATCGAAGACCAGGTCAGCATCCTTAGGCAGTCCGTGCTTGAACCCAAATGAGACCAGGCGCACCTGAAACACTGCCGCTCCCCGGTCCAGCCGGAAAATATCGGAGATCCGCTGGCGCAGTTGCAGCGGGGTCAGCCCCGAAGTGTCGATGACCACATCAGCCTTGCCCCGCAATTCCTGCAGCGCCTGTTTTTCCTTGCGCAAGGCTTCCACCAGGCGGCCCTGCGCCTCCAGGGGATGCCGGCGGCGGGACAGTTTATAGCGCCTTATCAAAGTCTCTTCATCAGCCTCGAGGTAGAGCACCTGATAAGGCAGGGCCACCACTTCCAGTTCGCGCAGCGACTCAGTCAGCTGGTGAAAAAAAACTCCTCCGCGGATGTCCATCACCAACGCGGCTCCCCGGACTTCGGGGCTCTTGTGCAGCAGTTCGGCAAACTTGCTGATGAGATTGGGCGGGAGATTATCCACACAGAAATAGCCCAGATCCTCAAAGACCCGCATCGCCTCGCTGCGGCCCGCCCCCGACAATCCCGTGATCACCACTAAACGTGCCTGCTCCAATTGTCTCACCCCATATTTCTTTACCACGCCGGCCCGCTGCGCACTGATGGGCCAGAATCCCGAGAGATGCTGCCAGCCCTGTACATTTTCATTCCCCGACACAGGAAATTCGCACCCTATGTCGAATAAAGACTGTAAAAGAGGTTTTTATAGGAGGCATTGCCAATGGCGACACCGGAATGGTCGCGCAGACGCCGGCAGCGGGGCGCGAGCGCCGCACCGGGTGACCCCGGGGGGGCGTCGCGTGCGGACCTTAAAAGAGCCGCCCAGGAGCGGCGAATGGAAAGGCAGTTTGCATGGGCCTTCGTGGTCACCGTGAGCCTGACCACGCTTTACCTTGTGTGGCGCCTGCCCTGGGGACACCAGATTGTGAGCCGCCTCCACTAGTCATTCAAAATCCAGCGGTGAATGGCGTAAGCCGCGCCATTGTCCTGGACCGGCTTGGTCACATGGCGGGCAGAGGACTTGACAAGTTCCGAAGCCTGGCCCATCGCCACCCCAATTCCGGCGAAGCGCAGCATGTCGATGTCATTTTCCGCGTCACCGATCGCCATAATCTCGGGAGCCCCAATTCCCAGGCGCTCAGCCACCTTCGCCAGGGCCGGCCCCTTGCCCACCCCTGCAGGCACAATCTCCAAATAATCTTCCTGTGACTTAAAAAGACGTCCCTGAAGACCTAGCACCTCAGGGGTAATATCTTCCCGGAAACGGTCGAGCCGTTCGGGATTATCCTGCAAAAGAATTTTAATGGGCGGGGCCGGCCAGCGGAGAATGTCCCGCCCTATTTTCACTTCACCGGGAATATGATTGACCGCAATGTAATTCTGGGCCCGCTCATCTTCACGCGACAGCCACAGTTCATTGCCGACATAGACTTGCGTCAGAATGTCGCTGTCCAGCGCGCGGCTCACCACCAGACGCGCCACATCGCTGTTCAAGTGCCAGGAAAACCAAGACCTCTCACTCGGCATCTCCGCCACCATGCTGCCATTGTAGGCAATAAGGGGGCCGGTGCCCAGACTGAGTTGCATCCAGTACGGGATCGCAGACCGCATCATGCGGCCGGTCGCGAGCATCACCTGCACGCCAGCTTGCTGAATGCGGGTGACAGCCTCAATCAATTCCATGGACAGTGAGCCGTCTTCCTGCAAAGCGGTGCCGTCCAAATCGAGCACCAATAATTTTACGCGTACCTGATGACCCATCCTACTACCCCCGATACGACTGAAAGAATTAATGCTCCCCAAAAGGCCGCGCCAAATCCCGCCACGGCAAATCCCGGCACTACCGCTGCGACCAGCCACAGCATGAGTGCATTGATGACCAAGCCGAACAGACCAAAAGTCAAAAGATTGATGGGCAGCGTCAACAGCTTCACCACAGGCCGGATGATGGTATTCACCAGACCGAGCACCAGAGCCGCCACAATAACGCTTTCGGTGCTCACTGCCGTCACCCCCAGATTCAGGTGAGTGATCACTGCCAGTCCTGCCGCGGAGGCAATCCATACCGTTAGCCAACGCATAACGCCACTCCCCTTTCCATCTGCGGTCCCCCTCTCTGGCGGGTTCGCAGCCCAGCATTCAAGGCGCGCGGGACAGCTGCCCGTCCCCCTCCGGAAGCGGGGCAGATTCAGGCGCGGCTGCCGGGTTCAAATGCTCCGAGAGATAGCGGTGGACCGCTTCCGCCGCCTGGTGGGTCATTTTGGGCAGCTTAGCCATCTCTTCCACGCTGGCCCGCTGCATCGTGTCCAGATCACCGTAGGTCTGGCGCAGAATCTTCTTGCGGGCGGGGCCCACTCCCGGAATGCTGTCCAGTACGGAGGCCAGATTCCTTTTGGTGCGCAAGCTGCGGTGATAGGTAATGGCAAACCGGTGAGCCTCATCGCGCAGGTGCATAACCAGCTTGAGGGCCGCGGAGTCCCGGTCCAAAATAATCGGGTCGGGGGACAGCGGCTCAAAAAGCCACTCATGCTGCTTAGCCAACCCGAACACCGGGATGTCCTGAACCCCCATTTCCTGCATGGCCTGATAGGCATACCCCAACTGCCCGCGCCCTCCATCGATGATAACCAATTCCGGAGTCGCCGCAAACCGGCTCTTCCCCAATTGCTTGGCATCTTCGGCCTGGTGATGAAAACGGCGCCCAATGACTTCTTTCATCGACAAGAAGTCATTGGGTCCCTCCACCGTCTGGATGCGGAACCGGCGGTACTGGCTCTTGTCGGGTTTGCCATTGGTGAAAACCACCATGGACGCCACCGACTCCGTGCCCTGGGTATTGGAAATATCGTAGCATTCCATGCGCACAGGAAGCTTCGGCAGCCCCAGTGTGTGCTGCAGCCCAAGAAGAGCGGTGTCCCGGTCGCGCTCTTTAATTTCCATCCGCCGCAGGGCTTCGTCGCGGGCCAGTTCCGCATTTTGCCGCACCATGGCCAGCATCCGCTGCTTCTCCCCGCGCTGCGGCACTTTCAGTTCGACACGGCCGCCCCGCTTGTCCCGCAGCCACTGGTCAATGCCGCCGGCATCCGGGGGGAGGCGCTCAATTAGAATTTCGGGAGGAATTTCCCGCGCCCGGTCGTAGTACTGCATGAGAAACGCCTTCGCAATCTCGTGGTCGTCTCCCCCATCCACCCCCGTCAGGGTGAACGATTCGCGCCCGATCAGGCGTCCATCGCGCACCATAAAGACCTGGAGATAGGCATCTTGCTCGCTGACCGTCCAGCTGATGGCGTCCAGGTTGCGGCCCGCCTCTGCGGAAACTTTCTGCTGGGCCGTAATTTCCCGCACAGCCCGCACCTGGTCCCGGTAGCGGGCCGCCTTCTCGAATTCCATCTGGTCCGCAGCGTCATTGAGCTGCTGGACCAGGGTCTTCTCGACCGCGTCGACCTTCCCTTCCAGAAACAGCTCCACATTCTTCATCATGCTCCGGTAGCTTTCCCGGTCAATCAGCCCCTGGCAGGGTGCCGGGCAGCGTTTGATATGATATTCCAGGCAAGGCCTGACCGCATTCTTGAATTTTTGGTTGGTGCAGTTGCGGATGGGGAAAATATAGCGCAGGAGGCGGATGGTTTCATGCACGGACTGGGCCCGGGTATAGGGTCCAAAATACCGGCTGCCTGAAGCATCCGGGCGGCGGGCGATCACCAGACGCGGAAAGTCTTCTTCCCATGTCAGACGGATATAAGGGTAGGCTTTGTCGTCTTTGAGGCGGATATTGTAATGCGGCTGCAGTTTCTTGATCATCGTCGCTTCCAGGATCAAGGCCTCGACTTCCGTATCCGTGGTGATGATTTCAAAGTCCGTGACGTGGCGCATCATCGCGGCCACCTTGGGCTGGAGCCGGCTGGAATCGAGAAAATAGCTGCGCACGCGCTGTTTCAGGCTCACCGCCTTGCCCACATAGATAATGCGCCCTTCCGCATCCTTCATCATGTAGACTCCAGGCTTATCCGGCAGGAGCTGCCGCTTTTCTTCCAGATGCTCTGACGCCATCGCCACGCCCTCCCTCAGTGCCCCAACTCCCGCCCAGCTCGCCCTCTCACGGATGCACCGCTTCACGCCGCTTGAGATGGCGCTCCAGGAATTGCCCGGTATAAGAAGCCTGGCTGGCCATCACTTCTTGCACAGTCCCCTGGGCGACCACCTCTCCCCCCATGTCCCCCCCTTCCGGGCCCAGGTCAATGACCCAGTCTGCAGTCTTAATCACATCCAGGTTATGCTCAATAATCAGCACCGTGTCCCCTTGCGCCACCAGTCTCTGCACCACGCCAAGAAGGTGGCGGATGTCTTCCTGGTGCAGTCCAGTTGTCGGTTCATCCAAAATGTAGAAGGTCCGCCCATCCGAGCGGCGGGACAGTTCTGTCGCCAGCTTTACGCGCTGGGCCTCGCCGCCCGATAAAGTGGTAGCCGGCTGGCCCATGCGCACGTAACCGAGGCCCACGTCCTTCAGCGTCTGCAATTTGCGTTTGAGCCGGCTGTGCAGCTGGAAGAAGTCGAGCGCCTCGTCCACTGTCATATCCAGCACGTCGGCAATATTTTTTCCCCGGTAATGCACATCCAGTGTCTCCCGGTTGTAGCGCGTCCCCTTGCAAACTTCACAGGGCACGTAGATGTCGGGCAGAAAGTGCATTTCAATTTTGAGGATGCCGTCGCCCTTGCAAGCTTCGCATCGCCCTCCGCGCACATTGAAGGAAAAACGCCCGGCTTTGTAGCCGCGGATATTGGCCTCCGTGGTGCCGGCGTACACTTCCCTGATCAGGTCAAACGCGCCGGTGTACGTCGCGGGATTGGACCGCGGAGTGCGCCCGATGGGGCTCTGGTCAATCGCGATCACCTTATCCAGGTGGTCCATGCCCTCCATGCGGGTGTACGCGCCAATGCGGCGGTTGCGGGCCCCGTTGAGGGTCACTTCCAGCTGCTTGCGGATAATGTCGTTGACCAGGGTCGATTTGCCTGACCCGGAGACCCCGGTGACCGCCACCATCAGGCCCAAAGGAATTCTGACCGTGATGTCCTTCAAATTGTGTTCCGTCGCGCCAATCACACTGAGCCAGCGCCCCTGGGGCTGGCTCCGGACTTCGGGCACGGCGATTTCCCGGGTGCCCGCCAGATATTGCCCCGTCAGGCTGTGCGGGTCTGCCATAACCGCTTGCGGGGTGCCTTGGGACACAATATGCCCCCCGTAGATTCCGGGGCCGGGGCCGACATCCACCAGGTAATCAGCCGCCAGCATGGTATCTTCATCGTGTTCCACCACGAGCACGGTATTGCCTAAATCCCGCAGTTTTTTCAGTGTGGCGATGAGCCGTTCATTGTCGCGCTGGTGCAGCCCGATGGACGGCTCGTCAAGAATGTACAGCACCCCCACCAGCGACGACCCGATTTGAGTCGCCAGGCGGATGCGCTGGGCCTCTCCCCCTGAAAGGGAGCCTGCGGCGCGGGACAGCGTCAGGTAGCCCAGGCCGACATCGAGGAGAAAGCTCAAGCGCTCGCTCACTTCTTTGAGGATAGGGCCGGCAATCCGCTGGTCGCGGTCGTTCCACACGAGAGTTCGCACAAAGTCCCGGGCCTTGCGCACGGACAAATCTGTAAAGTCAGCGATAGACAGCGACCCGACGGTCACCGCCAGCACTTCCGGCTTCAGCCGCTTGCCGTAGCACACGGTGCAGGGCTTGGAGCTCATGTACTCCTCCACATCCTGCTTGGCGCTTTCTGAGCCCGCATCCCGGTAGCGCTTGGCCAGAATCGGAATAATTCCCTGGTACCGCGTTGATTGCACATGGTTGCCGAACACCCCTTCAAAATGGAACGGCAAACTTTTTTCATAACCATAAAATACAATGCGGCGCGCCTCCTCGGGGAGGTCGCGGAAGGGTGTGCTCAGGGAATACCCGGCATCCGCAAAGACGGCCGCCAGCAAGTTCGCGTAGAACCGGCTGGGGGCGCGGAAGATAGGGGCCACTGCCCCCTCATTGATGGACAGTGACGGGTCCGGCACTATGAGGTCGGGGTCCGGCTCCAGCTTGAATCCCAGGCCTGTGCAGGCGGGACAGGAGCCGTAGGGGGCATTGAAGGAAAACATTCGCGGAGTCAGCTCTTCCAGAGAAATTCCGCAGCGCGGGCACGCCAGTTCCCGTGAAAAGAGCTCCGTCTCCCCTTCCGGCTCGCCCACCTCAGCCAGTCCCCCGCTGACTTCCAGGGCCTGTTCCAGCGATTCCGCCAGCCTGTGCGTAATCGTGTCCCGCACCACAATGCGGTCAACAACCGCAGAGATGTCGTGCTTCTTGTTTTTGTTGAGGGCCGGTGCGTTCTCCACCTCGACGAGATCGCCGTCGACCCGCGCCCGGGTAAATCCCTGCTGGCGCAATTGGTCAAAGACTTTTTCATGCGTCCCCTTGCGGCCGCGGATGAGGGGCGCGCGGATTTCCAGACGGGTCCCTTCCGGGTGCTGCATAATGCGGTCCACCATCTGTTCGACCGTCTGCTGGCTGACCTCGTCGCCGCACTGCGGACAGTGGGGCACCCCCACCCGCGCGTACAGAAGGCGCAGGTAATCATAAATTTCCGTCACAGTGCCCACCGTGCTGCGGGGATTGTGGCTGGTCGTCTTCTGGTCAATGGAGATGGCGGGCGAGAGTCCGTCAATGCTGTCCACATCCGGCTTGTCCATCTGCCCCAAAAATTGTCGGGCATAGCTCGACAACGATTCTACATAGCGGCGCTGGCCTTCGGCGTAAATGGTATCGAAAGCCAGGGATGATTTCCCTGACCCGGACACGCCGGTAATCACCACCAGCCTGTCTCTGGGAATCTCCAGGGACACATTCTTCAGATTGTGCTGTCTGGCCCCTTTGATGGCAATCACTGTGCTAGCCATGTCCTTTGCGCTTCCCCCCTGCCGCTGCCCTGACCGGTGCTTCGTTTTCCAGTTCCATCAGCATATCCCGCAGCAGCGCCGCCCGCTCAAATTCCCAGTTGCGGCTGGCCTCTTTCATTTCCTTGCGGATCTGGTGCGCCGTCTGGATCCGCTCGCGGGCGGTCATCTCCTTCACGGGCTTCTGCACAGCGCCTTCGGCCTCAACGGATTTTGTGGCCTGTATGACTTCCCTGACGGCTTTGGTAATCCCCGTCGGGGTGATATGGTGCTCAATATTGTACTGGCGCTGGATGGCGCGCCTGCGGTCCGTCTCCTCGATGGCGCGGGCCATCGAATCCGTCATTCTATCGGCATACATGATGACATGGCCCTCCAGGTTCCTAGCAGCCCGCCCGATCGTCTGAATGAGAGAGGTCACGGAACGCAGGTACCCCTCTTTGTCCGCATCCAAAATGGCTACCAGCCCGACCTCCGGCAAGTCCAGCCCCTCGCGCAGAAGATTGATCCCCACCAGCACATCAAACTCTCCCAGCCGCAGGTCACGGATAATGGCCATGCGCTCCAACGCATCGATGTCAGAATGCAGATAGCGCACCCGGACCTGATTTTCCCGAAGATATTCGGTCAGGTCCTCGGCCATGCGCTTGGTCAGGGTGGTGATTAACACTCTCTGCTCCTGTTTGACCTGCCCCCGTATTTCCGACAGGAGGTCGTCAATCTGACCCTTAGTCGGCCTGATCACAATGGGCGGGTCAATCAGCCCCGTAGGCCGCACAATTTGCTCCACGATCTGTTCGGCTTCCTGCAGCTCATAGGGTCCCGGGGTCGCTGACACATAGACCACCTGGTCAATATCTTTAAGAAATTCATCGAAGCGCAAAGGCCGGTTGTCCAAGGCTGAAGGAAGCCGGAACCCATGCTCGACGAGCGTGGTCTTGCGGGACATGTCGCCCGCGTGCATGCCCCGGATCTGGGGCACCGTGACGTGGGATTCATCAATAATCGTGAGAAATGGATGCGGGAAATAATCCAGCAGCGTGTACGGCGGCTCTCCAGGCAGCCTTCCCGTAAAGTGTCTGGAATAGTTCTCAATGCCGGAGCAAAATCCGACTTCCTGCAGCATCTCCAAATCATATTGGGTGCGCTGCTCCAGGCGCTGGGCTTCCAGGTCTTTGCCAAGGTCCTTGAGGACACGCAAACGTTCCTGCAATTCCTGCTCAATGGCCCCAATCGCCGGTGCCACGCGGTCCTGTCCCATAACGTAGTGAGAGGCGGGGTAAATCGCAACGTGCTCACGCTCTCCCATAATCTCTCCCGTGAGGGCGTCAAACTCGCGGATCCGCTCAATTTCATCCCCAAACATCTCGACCCGGATCGCTTGCTCGCTCTGGTTTGCGGGAAAGATTTCCACCACATCGCCACGCACCCGGAATTTTCCCCGCACAAAGTTGGAGTCGTTGCGGTCGTATTGGATTTCCACCAGCTTCCGCAAGATGGCGTCCCGCTCGCGCTCCATCCCCACGCGGAGGGACAGCACCAAATCCCGGTAGTCGGTCGGGGAACCCAAACCGTAAATGCAGGAGACACTGGCGACAATGATCACATCGGGACGCTCCAGCAGAGCCGATGTAGCGGAGTGGCGCAGCTTGTCAATCTCATCATTAATCTGGGAATCTTTCTCAATAAACATATCCGTTTGCGGCACGTACGCTTCGGGCTGGTAATAATCGTAATAGCTGATAAAATACTCCACCGCATTGTTGGGAAAAAACGCCTTCAATTCCCCGGCCAGCTGTGCGGCTAGGGTTTTATTGGGCGCCATCACCAGGGCAGGCCGATTGGCCTGCTGAATTAGGTTGGCCATCGTAAAGGTTTTGCCGGAGCCCGTAACTCCTAAGAGCACCTGCTGCCTGAACTGGTCGGAGACCACACCGCGCACCAGCTTCTCAATGGCCTGGGGCTGATCGCCCTGGGGTTCATAAGGACTCACCAATTGAAAGACGCCCATCGCTCATCCTTTCTGAATTCTTGACTGCCGGTCCTTGGCCGCTCTCCACGCCAAATTGCCGCGCCACACAGTCTGCCGCAATCGGGTGTGAAAATCCTGCTTCAAGACAAAACGTCCTCCCTGCCGTCCGGCTTGGAAAACTCGCCGAGCCAAGAGAACGCCTTTTACCGGAACCATGACAGCACAGCACAAGGGAAGCCCACTCTCCGCCGGCGTCTTTGCGGCCATCCGGAACACCTGCCGCTCTTTCTTTCTCCAGTCCTTACATTATACCACGGAGGGGAATAGGTCAGACCTTCAAGAAGCGGCGCAAGGCGACAATGCTGGCCACCCCCCCCACCACTAAACCACCAATCAGGGTAAAGTCCCAGGTTTTAGCCATCACCTGGGCATAAGGCGCCATGGGCCAGAAGGGAAGCGCCCCCGTGGCCGCCATAATCAGCCAGTGATAACCCTGACTGACGACAAGATCAGCTACTCCCGCCCCTACTATACCCAACACCAGTCCTTCCAGCACAAACGGCCAGCGAATAAACCAGTCCGTAGCACCCACCAGCTTCATGACGGCGACTTCCCGTCGGCGGGCGAAAACGGCCAGGCGGATCGTATTGACAATAATAAACAGTGTCGCCAGACCTAACAGAAGCTCTACCGCCCAGCCCACCCATTTCATAATCACAGACAGGCGGGAGAGGCGGCTGACAACCTGCCCTTCATAGACGACATTGTGCACCGCTTTCTCGTGCTGAAAGCGCACCGCCAAGGCGGGAATTTCGTTAGGGTTTTTGGTATAGACATTAAATCCGTCAAACAGCGGATTCGACTTGGAGATCAGAGTGAGGAGGTCCCTTTGGTCCGGAAACTCCTTCTTCAGGCTGTCCGCTGCCTGCTGCTTGGTAAAAAACTGTATTTTGCGGACGCCTGGCCACTGGTCGGCTTGTTTTAACAGGGTCATTTCACTGTGGCGCGGCACATTGGCATTGATAAACACCCGCATTTCCACCTGGCTCTGCAAGACAGTGGTCAGATGAGTCATATTGACAGTCAGGACAAGAAAGAAAGAGAGGACAAACATCGAAATAGCCACGGTGGATACCGATGCCAATGTCATCCAAATATTGTAGACCAGATTGCGCCCCGTCTCTTTGGCGATATACCACACGCTGTTAAGGTTCATAACCGTATGCCCCTCTCGCCTCATCGCGCACAACCCGGCCATTTTCCACGGCGACCACACGCTTGTGCATCTGATTGACGATCTCTTTGGCATGGGTGGCCATCACGATGGTCGCCCCGCGGCGGTTGATTTCGTTCAGGAGCTTGATAATGTCGAAAGCCGTCTCGGGATCCAGATTCCCCGTGGGTTCGTCCGCGATGACATAGACCGGATTGTTGACGAGAGCGCGGGCGATGCCGACCCGCTGCTGCTCACCGCCGGACAGCTGGTGGGGCAGATTGTTCCTCCGCCGGGCCAAACCCACCAGCTCCAGGACTTGCGGCACCCGCTTTTGGATATCATGTCCCTTGGCCCCCACCACTTCCATGGCAAAGGCCACATTCTGGAATACGGTGCGGTTGGTCAATAATTTGACATCTTGAAACACTACTCCCAGCTGCCGTCTGAGACGAGACACCTGGGTGCGTCTCAACTGTGAAAGCCGAAACTCGTCGAGGTAGATTTCCCCTGATGTCGGCAGCTCCTCACGGTACAACATCCGGATAAGAGAAGACTTGCCCGCACCCGATGGCCCCACCAGGAAGATAAATTCGCCTCGGTGAATTTCTAGATTCACATCGATTACGCCGTAATGCCCGTTCCCATAGCGTTTACTGACATTTTCCAACCGGATCATATCGTTCCCCCTAACATATTAAGATACGACATCGATTGCGAAATTCCTGCCGTTATGACATCCATGCCTGCCCATGATATAATTTTTGGCATTGAACTAGTGACCCAAGGAGGCGCCTTGCATGTCCATCGTCTCGCTCGGAGTGGCGTTTGTGGCAGGGCTTGCCTCTGTGCTTTCCCCCTGCGTCCTGCCCCTTATCCCGTCCTACCTGACCACCATGGCCGGCACGGCCCTAACAGCCGAATCGGTGCATAATCACCTCATCCGGCGGCGTGTCATGCAAAATGCCCTGCTGTTCGTCTCCGGGTTCTCGGTGATTTTGGTGCTGGCAGGCCTTGGAGCCAGCAGCATGGGGCAATTCGTGCACTTTCACCGGCAGGTCATCGCGGAATTGGGCGGGCTGGTGATGATCGTCTTTGGCCTGGAACTGTTTGGGCTGATCCAGATCGGCCTCATTAAGCGCGATGTGCACTTCGCGGTGACTCCCAAGGCCCAAGGTTTCTCCGCCGTGATTTTAGGCATGGTCTTTGCCGCCGGGTGGACGCCCTGCGTCGGGCCTATTCTCGCCAGCATCCTTCTCCTGGCGGCGCACTCCTCTACCGTTGCCACAGGGGGGCTTATGCTCGCCAGCTATGCGGTAGGGCTCGCTGTGCCGTTTTTAGCGCTGGCCTTTTTTCTTGGGCAAGCCGCCCAGTGGACACGGCACATGGGCCGCTATCTCCCTTGGATAGAACGGGCTTCAGGGGCTATGCTGGTAGTGCTGGGAGTCATGCTGCTGACAGGCTGGTTTGACCGCATACCCAATCTGGTGGCCATGGGCCCCTTGCTGTGAGGAATGCGTGGCGCAACGTCCTGGGAGCGGTATTTGTGCTGGTGCTGGCACTCGCAGTCGTAATCCGCCCCTCGGCCCACCAGGGCTTTACGGCCCAGGTCGGGCAGTCCGTCGGCAACATCGCTGTCGTCAGCGCATCTGGCCAATCCGTTGCCCTATCCCGCCTCTTGGACCACCATGCCGCGCTCATCAATTTCTGGGCCACATGGTGCCCAGCCTGCCGGATGGAGCTGCCCAACCTGACCGCGGCCGTAACCCCGTCCAGCCGGCTCCTCCTAGTCAGCCAAGGCTCCGCCGGTTCTACGTCAGCTTTCCTGGGCCGGTATCATATTCCCTCCCGCCTCAGCTGGTATGACCCAGACGGCCATGTCTTCAACGCCTTCTTCGTGACGACCTTGCCTACCTCCTATTTTGTCAATCGCAATGGCATCATCGTCAGCAAGATTGTCGGCCCCATGACGCCAGCTCTGCTGCGCCAGAATCTGGCGGCGGCTGAACAGAATCAGGAGGATTAAGCCGATGTATATTCCTTCCCAAGTGCTTCTCGGCCCGCTCCCCCTCTTCAACGTATTGCTCATTGCGGCGGCGACGCTGGCATTTGTGCTGCAGGAGAGGATGAAGACTCCGGGGCGTGTGCAAGATCTTCTCTGGGCCCTGATTCTTGGCGGCCTCATGGGGGACAAAGGCATTTATATCGCCACGGACCCAGCTTACTTCGTTCATAATCCATCCCACTTGATTTTCACCCCCGAGAGCCGCTTAGGGCTGTGGGGTGCAGTAGCGGGGGCCGGCCTTGCCGTCTTATATGTGCTTGTGTACCACCGGAAGCGCTGGGCTCTATCCGACCTGGATGCCATCGCTCTGACCGTTTCCCCTGCGTTGGCCCTATGGGCGATGGGGTTCAACTGGGTTGGCGTCGCGACCCGCATTCCCCTCTTGACCATTGCCACCCGCCACCTCAATCATTTCGCCACCTATTTTCTTTGGGCCATTCTCATGGCTGTTGGGAGCGGCGTTATCTGGATCCTTCACCGGTCCCATGCTCTTAAGCCCGGGCAAATTGCGGGAGTATTCCTCATGACGACGGCCATCACTACAGTTCTGGCCAGCTTGACGGCGGCCAGCCGAGGCAACCCTTTCACCTCATTGCAGTGGTTCGCGGTGGTCCTCGCTGTGACAGGCTACCGCTTGATGGGCAAGTGAAGCGGCTCCTGCCCGGCCCACCCTCTGGATCCTGCGCATCCCCGGGGCTATAATATGGTGACAGCGGTGTCACCCGTCCGGGAAGACTCAGCCCCCTGCGGTTCAGGCACTGGCCTAGTACTCGCTAGAATTCCGGAACCTCTAAAAGAGCGGTGTGAGGAACCCTAGCAGAGCCCATTGGGAGGGCCTGGTCGGGGATAGACTGCACTGCAGCTGCAGTGCCAAAAGGAGTCAAACCTAATGGACGTGTTGAAAATTCATCCCCGCGGCTACTGCTATGGTGTGGTCGATGCCATCACCATGGCCAAGCGCGTCGCCCAAGACCCGCATGTTCCGCGCCCCATATACATTCTTGGTCAAATTGTGCACAATCAGCATACGGTCCTTGAGCTGGAGCATTACGGGATTACGACTCTTGACGGAGCCTCCCGCCTGGATTTGCTGGATCAGGTGCCGGATGGCGCGACGGTCATCTTTACGGCTCACGGCATCTCGCCCAGCGTGAAAGCCAAGGCGCGGGAACGGGGCCTCACCTGCTTCGACGCAACCTGCCCTGACGTGACCAAGACCCATACCCTCATTCAGGAAAGAATCCGGGAAGGCTACGCTATTGTCTACATTGGCACCAGAGACCATCCGGAACCTGAAGGGGCCATGGGTGAGGCGCCAGCCGGGCGGGCGTTTCTGGTGACCCGTCTTGACGATGTGGCCCAGGTGCCCTTTACCCCAGAGGAAAAGATCGCGATTGTCACGCAAACCACTTTAAGCCAGTGGGATACAGCGTCCATTATCCAAGGTCTTCTCGAACGATATCCGCAAGCCGAAGTGCATAATGAGATTTGCATGGCCACCCAGTTGCGCCAAGAAGCTGCGGTCAAATCAGCGGACGAGGTCGATATGGTCGTAGTCGTCGGGGACCGGCGCAGCAACAACTCCAACCGCCTCGTGGAGGTTGTGGAGAAAATCGGACACAAGCCGTCTGTGCGGGTGGAAAGCGCCCATGATCTCAAACCCGAGTGGTTTGAGGGAGTGGCCACGGTCGGGGTCACAGCAGGATCGTCTACACCTAGCCGGATCACGCGGGATGTGATCAAAGCAATCGAGTCGTTTCCTGTCAAGATCCCCGAATAAAAGATGCGGCCCCTCTCGCGGCCGCAAAGCATAATCAGACAGAACCTGTTCGCCGAAGGGGATCCAGATGGATCTCCCTTCGGCGAAATCCATAGCCGGCCGGCATCCACCCCGTTGGTTCCCAATGCTCTGTGGCTTCAGCAAAAAGCCCTCTCCCGAGGGAAAGGGCAAAAAGGATTGTCGGCACAGTCTGGGTCTCCCAGATCCCTACGGATCCAGTACCGCCAGCGTACGCGAGGGGGACGACCGTG
>DAIDDL010000042.1 GCA_027309085.1 Sulfobacillus sp. | reverse complement strand
ATATGCGAACGAAAAGAAAAAAGATCGGGCGGCCCAAATGGCCGCCACCCGCTTGACCCCCTCCCGGCTTCGCCTGGGAAGGGGAATGCGCGGGCTTTATGTTCAAGTGGACTGCCGCTCTCAGGCTGAGTCCTAGAGCACCGTAGGCACCGCGCCCTGCGGATGTGCCTTTTTGAGGCCGGTCTGTGTCGAAAATAGTCCGGGATTTATCATGGGGAGGAGCATTCTAATACAAGCCCGGGGTCGGATATATTGAACAGAGGGGTGCAATCCGCAGGCACGGCAGATGCTAGCCACGGCGGTGAGAATCAATCTTTGGGCTGGGCGCTGAATTGCGAGGATTCGAACTGTCGGAATTATTAATAGTATGGTATACTGAAAGCAACCTGTAGCACCTTCCCTCAACGATTGCCTCTATCCACTACTCTGCCGGTCTCTGTTTCTGTTCTCGTGAACGGAGGGATGACCATGAATCTTTATGATCAGAAAGGCGAACTGGATCGCCAGTGGTATTTACGCAAGCTCAATCAGGCTATCAAGGCCAAGTTGCCGGAGTTGATCACGCAAGAGGCGGTCATGGGCAGCGCTCCCGAACAGCGTATCCGTATTGCGGTCAGAAAACTTGAAGAGCCGGATTTTCGCTACCAGCCACCGAAGGACTCAGGCCAGGGCAAGGGAATGGGGCCTGGTGATGATGGCGGGGACGATGTGGTCTGGATTGAACTGACGACGGAAGAAATTATGGATATGCTGCTGGATGACCTCAAGTTGCCGCGACTGGAAGACAAGCCGCGGGGTCTGCTGCATGGGGAGGAGGACCGCTACGACGATCTGTCCACGCATGGACCGTGGTCCAATATCGACAAGCGCCGGAGCCTCTATGAGGCCGCTAAAGCGGGGCGTGACTACCTCAAAGAAGACGACCTGCGCTACCGCAGCTGGAAAACCTATCCCAAGCCAATCACCTCGGCAGTCGTGACCCTGGTTCGAGACGCCTCAGGGTCTATGGATGAA
Source organism: Sulfobacillus sp. (assembly GCA_027309085.1). GTDB lineage: Bacteria > Bacillota > Sulfobacillia > Sulfobacillales > Sulfobacillaceae > Sulfobacillus. The sequence continues at coordinate 35,369 of DAIDDL010000042.1, read as the reverse complement.
TCGAAGCGCTACCTGTCCAAGTCGGCAGCCTGGTGGCTGGTGCAGTGGATACGCAGGCAATACCAGCATGCCGAGATCCGGTATTTTTTGCATACGACGACGCCCGTCGCCGTGGACGAAAAGGACTTTTTCAACCGGGAAATTACCGGTGGCACCGCCATTCTCTCAACCTACCAGACTATTTTGCAGTTGTGGGACGATGAATTTCCGCATCAAGACTGGAACCGGTACCTCCTTCACTTCTCTGATGGCGACATCTGGTCCGATTACGGCCGTGACCTGATTGATACCATCCAGGCCATTTTGTCGACGTCCTCGATTCTGGGTTACTTTGAGGTGGAAGGCCATAAAGGGGTCTCTCCCCTGTGGTCTCTGTTCCGTAAGAGCGCAGAATTTCAGGGACACTTTCACCCAGCCATGAGAATGGCCAAAATCGACAACAAGGACCACATTCTCCCGGCTATCCGCACTGTGATTGATGAGCAAAATCGGCTGCAATAAGGCGCTTCTGTTACCGTCTGCAGGACCTGGAGGTGATTTCAATGGTCCACGGAACCCTTGAAGACTGGGTCAGAGAGATGGATCAGCTGGTGCACGCGCACGGGCTTCAGCCTCTTGCGACCGAATTTCACATGGTGTCCGACGAAGACATTTACACCTTGTCCTCATATTTTGTGCCGGGCCGCTACCGCCATTGGACCCACGGCGAGCGCTACTGGATTGCCAAGCAGCGTGATGAGCAGGGGATGGGCCGGATTTACGAACTGGTGGTGAATGGAGATCCGGCTCTGGCTTACCTGCTGGACAAAAATGCTGATGCCTATAACGTGCTCGTCATCGGCCATGTGCTGGGACACACGGACTTTTTCGCCCGCAACCGCTATCTCAGTGCGGTCCGGCGCCCCAATATCGGGATCTGGTTCCGGGAGCACGCGGAGTGGTTGGAAAAACTGCACCGGCAGCGCAGTTTTTCGCGGGTCGAGAAATTGATGGATGCGGCCCATACACTGAGCCAGTTGGTGGACCCCTATTACCGGGCCCCCGAGCTGCTGACGGCTCCGGAGCCGCCCAAGGACCTCCGGCAATCGTTTGAGTGGGTCCGGGAGCTGTACGACTCGCCTTCATCAGACTCGGAGGATGACAGCAGCTACAGCCCGCGCTACAAAATGTGGCCATGGACCCGCGATGTGCTGGCGATTGTGGCGGATTATGGCCATCTCGGCGATGAGGAGCGCATGGCCTTGCGCATGATGCGGGAGGAAATGCTCTATTTCCAGCCGCAGGCCCAGACAAAGTACATGAACGAAGGCTGGGCCACTTTCTGGCATGTGAGGCTGACTCGGGAATTTTCTTTATGGGATGACCAGGACCACATTGAGGCTATGCGCATGCACGCCATGGTCACCCAGAGCCATCATTTCTTTAATCCCTATTATTTCGGGTGGACCTTGTGGGAGCTTATCGCGGAAATGCACGGAATGGAGACGTGCTTTGAGATTGTGGAGGATCTGAACGACCAGCAGTGGGTGAGCCAGTGGATCACGCCGGAGTTGGCGCGCCTCGCTCAGAACCGCAATGTCTGGCCGCTGGAGCGGCCGCGTGACGCCAACGACCCTTCCAAGGGCATGGAGTACTACCCTGCGGAGGACTTGGTGCACGATGTGCAGAAGGCTTTCATGCCCGACAGCCCAGAAATCTACGTGGAGCAGATTGATGCCCAAAATCACCGGATGGACCTGATTTACCACGGAGAGAAGGCGCTGCACAAAGAGTATACCCAGGACGTGCTCAATGCCATTGCCTATCTGTGGGGTGGGGATGTGATGCTGACCAGCGTGCACAAAATCTGGTACGGCAACGAAGCGGATTGGAGAAGGAGGGACTGACGTGGCACAATTTGATACCGGCTGGCTCAGCCTGCACCAGCCTCCAGCAGGTGCTTGGACCTGGGAAGGGACCTTTGCCGATTACCTTCAAAAGGTTCAAGAAACCCCTTCCATCGCTGATCTGGCTCATGCCCGCATTTACCGCATGATTATGTCCCACGGAACCGAAAAACTGGAGAATCAGGAAATACCGCGGTATCTGTTCTTCAGCCAGGAACTGTTTGGGATCGACGAGACCCTCAGCGAAATTGTAGAGTATTTTGCGGCGGCGGCCCGGGGCATGGACATTCGCCGGCGGATTCTCCTGATGATGGGAAGCCCTGGCACCGGCAAGTCCACCATCACCGCTATTCTCAAAAAAGGCATGGAAGAATACTCGCGGACCGATGAGGGGGCGCTGTTCGCGGTGAGCTTCTGCCCCCAGCAAGAGGAGCCCCTGCACCTGCTGCCAGAATCCGCCCGCCGGGAGTTTATGCAGGCTACGGGTGTCAGCATTGAAGGAGATCTGTGCCCTTACTGCCAGTGGGTGGTGGACCACGAATATCAGGGGCGGCTGCAGGAGATGCCCGTAAAGCGCGTCCTGATTTCCGAATCCCGCCGGGTTGGCATCGGTACCTTTGCCCCCTCTGACAGCAAGGTGCAGGATATCAGCGAACTGGTGGGGTCCATGGACCTGTCCACCATCTCCCGCTACGGATCCGAGTCCGATCCCCGGGCATACCGGTTTGACGGGGCGTTCAATGCTGCCAACCGGGGCATTATGGAGTTTATTGAAATGCTCAAAGCCCAGCCGGATTTCCTGCACGGGCTGTTGACGCTGGCTCAGGAGCGCAAGATCAAGGTCGGCCGATTCGGCCTGTTCGATGCGGACGAGGCGATTATCGCCCATACCAACGAAAATGAGTTCGAGCGGTTTGTCAGCAACAAGGCCTATGAGGCCCTGCACAACCGGGTGCTGTTGATTAAAGTGCCATACAATCTGACGGTGAGTCAGGAAGTCCGCACCTACCAGAAGATGATGAACCTGACGGGTTCGGACCTGGGGAAGCATATTGCCCCCAACACGCTGAAAGTGGCCGCTATGTTCGGCGTAGGCACCCGTCTGGGCAAGGATGCCAAATTCTCCGTGAAGGAAAAGCTGACCCTTTACGACGGCAAGGAACTGCCTGATGTGCAGCAGCGGGAGATTAACCGGGTGCGCGAGCTTGCCCGCAAACAGGGAGAAGGATTTCAGGGCATCTCCCCCCGCCATATTCTCGACGCACTGTCCTATGCGATGGCGAGCGACAAGGATGTCTGTGTGACTCCTACGGCGATGCTGCGGGCCATACGGGAGAGCTTCGAGCAGCACATTACCCAGATGAAGAACCAGGAGCTGCTAGAAGCGCTCAAGGCCACTCACGAGCTTTACGATGAGGCGGCGAAAAACGAGATCCAGCGGGCGTTTGTGGATTCTTTTCAGGATGCGGCCCAGCTCCTTTATGACAACTACCTGGAACATGCGGAAGCGCGGATCATGCACACCACCGTCAAAGACCCAGTGACCGGCGACGAGGTGGAGCCCAATGAAAAGACGCTGCAGGACTTGGAAAAGGCGCTGGGAATCAGCGACGCGGCAGCGACCGCCTTCCGTCAGGAAATGGTCAACAAGTCTGGAGCTATGGCCCGGCGAGGCCAGTCTCTGAGCTGGGATTCCCATCCCAAGATGAAAGAGGCGATCGAGAAGAAATTGTTTGCCGACGTGGCCAACCTGGTGAAGGTGACGACCTCCACCAAGGTGCTGAACGACCAGCAGAAAAACCGGGTGATGGAGGTCAAGCGCCGCTTGGTCGAGGATATGGACTACTGTGACCACTGCGCTCAGGAACTGCTGGATTATGTGGGATATCTTCTGACCAAGTAACCTAGAGAACCCGCGCGCCCCGGGGCGCGCACCAAGTCATCGAGGGCGATAAGGCTTCCAGCCAGTTTCTTGCCGGTGCGAAACACCCAACAGCAGGGCAGAACCCAGTTGTTGGGTGTTTTGCGTTCTCATGGAATTTTCAGGCTGGCATGCTTTAATGGGAGAATGGGTTCTGATCAGGTATGATGGACAGAGCAAATTAGAGGGCGGGGGAGATATCGTTTTGGCAGAGCGCGCATTGCACTTTGTGTTCTTAACGCAGTACTACCCGCCTGAGCCCGGCGCCGCCTCACTCAGATTGGAAGCCATGGCTCAAGAACTCACACGCAAGGGCCACCGGGTCTCGGTCGTCGCCGCGATGTCCCACCACTTGGGCGCGTCGTCCCGCCAGGGGCGGGGAATGCAGGTGGAGGAGGTTGTCCGCGGCATTCCCGTGATCCGCACATGGATCTGGCGTGTCCCGCCCAACCGGCGGTTTTGGTGGCGCCTGCTGAACTATTTTTCCTTCGTGGTGACAAGTTTTTCGGGACTGCGCAAGCTGCCGCATCCCGATTACCTCTTAATTGAGTCGCCCCCCCTGTTTTTGGGGATCACCGGAAGATTATACTCCCGCTTGTTTCATGTGCCCTATATTCTGTCAGTGTCCGACCTCTGGCCAGAATCTGCGGTGGCATTGGGTTTGGTGACGAATCCCCTCCTGGTAGGGCTCACTAAGAATTTGGAATTGTCTCTGTATGCCCACGCTGGCTATGTGTCCACGGTGACCGAGGGGATTCAGCAAGCCGTGAGGGATACCGGCCGGATTGCTCCGGAGAAGGTGCTGTTCTTTCCCAACGGCGTGGACCTCGCCAAATTTCCCCGGGTCGCCCCGGGCGAAGCTCTGCTCAACCGGTTCGGCGCGCATCACAAGAAGGTTTTTCTCTACCCTGGCACGATGGGATATGCCCAGGGGCTGGAGGTTGTCGTAGAGGCGGCCAAACGCCTCCAAGACCGCACGGATATCGCCTTTCTCCTGGTGGGGGAAGGGCCGGTGAAGGCGGAACTCACGCGCCAGGTCCGTGAAGCCGGGCTGGATAACGTGTGGTTTGACGCACTGCAGCCCGTAGAGAACATGCCCGAGTATTTTGGAATCGCCAGGGGTGTGGTGGTGCCGCTGCGCAAGCACCCCTTATTTAAAGGGGCCCGGCCGTCCAAGGTCTTCCCGGCCTGGTCGGCGCAGGTGCCTGTGATTTATGTGGGCGAGGGTGAGATGGCTGAGCTGATTCTAACCGCGGGAGGCGGGACGGTGGTGGAGCCTGAAGATGGCGCAGGGCTGGCCGGGGCCGTTGTCCAGATGGCCGACATGGATGATGCGTTGTGGGCGGCTATGGGACAGGCGGGCCGGAACTTTGTCCAGGACCACTACACATGGCAGCGCATCGCGGAGGAGTGGCTCAAAAGTTTCCAGCCGCACTCAGAAGGATGACGGTGAAACACATTTTGGTTTTGGGGCAGTACCCGATTGACTCCCTCGACAGGGCCCCGAAAGTCCGGACGTACCGGATGGCGGAGGCCTTGGCCCGGCATGCGACGGTGACCCTGATTACCGGGACGCGCCGCCAGAGGCGACCCGTGCTGCAAGAAGCATGGAAGCGCGGGCTGCTAAAGCAAGTGGACGCGGTCTACGTAGAGAGCGCGAGTTCCACGGCTACGTGGGCTGACCTGCGGTTTTTGTGGAGGGTAAAGCGCGCGGGCTTGCCCCTGGCCATTTTTGTGCGGGATTATTACCAGAAGTTTCCTGACCTGTATCCCATCAAGGGCCCCGGAGGACATGCCCTGAAAGTGCTCTACGGGGTCACCCTGCGGGCTTATGCGGGCTGCGCCGACATTTTGTACGTGCCCACCATGGGACTCGGAGAATTGCTGCCCCGCCGGGAGGTGCGGCTGCTGCCGCCTGGGGCCCACTGTATTTCCCGGCCCGATGCGGTGGGGAGAGGACAGAACCCCTGGATCCTGTACGTGGGTGCGGGAGGTGCGTATGACGGGGTGGCCTTGCTGATCGACGCGATGCGGATTGTGCACCAGACATTGCCCAATGCCAGACTGGCGCTGGTGATGCGGCGGCAGGAGTGGCCGCAGGGCACGCTGCCTGCCTATATTCAGCTGACTGAGGCGTCGGGTCCGGACTTGGTGCCCTGGTACCAGCGGGCTGATGTGGCAGTCATTCCCCGGCCCGACACGGCGTATACCCGCCTGGCCTGGCCGCTGAAGCTCATGGACTACCTGTCTTACGGGATCCCCGTCGTGGTCACGGACCAGTCGGAGGCCGCCCAGTTTGTCGAACGCTACCAGATTGGCCTGCGCACCCCCTATGACGCCCAAGCCCTGGCCCGGGGCCTGACACAGCTTCTGGATTCGGAACCCGCGCGCCGGCAGTGCCAAGTCAATGCTGCGGCCGCTGTGCAGACGGGCCACAGCTGGGACCACAGGGCGCTGACACTGCTGGAGGATCTGGCAGGGAAGATGTAAGGGAATGTGCGCTAGAAGTGGCTCCACACGGAAATGGGGAAGTGCGCTGCGAAGAGCCCGGCCTGTTCTGGCGGCCGGGTTTGATCATGCCCCCAATGGGGTTTGCGGTTCCAGCCGCCGGCGCGCACGAGCCTTGAGCTCTCCACTGTGGTTCCGCGCTCACCAAAAAATTGCCCGTGATGTCTCCTAAAAGTTCTTGACTGTCCGGTTTATTACTTATATTCTAACAGTAATCGTTTACGCGTAAACGATTACCTAGGAGGAAGAGTATTGTCGACAATTCGTGATGTGGCGAAACGGGCGGGAGTGTCCACGGCGACGGTGTCTCATGTGATTAATGGCACGCGTGCTGTGTCTGGACAGACGCGGCTGCTCGTCGTGCAGGCTATGAAGGATCTAAATTTTGTGCCTTCGGCCTTAGGACGCGGGTTGCGCACCAATAGCCTTAAAACCATTGGATTTGTTGCAGCGGACCTGACCAATTCGTTTTTTGCCCACGTATTCCGAGGGGTGGAGAGCCGGGCACGCGAATCCAATTATACCGTCATTGTCAGCCACTCCGATGAAGATGTCGGCCACGAATCCGAAGCCATTCAAAACCTTATCGCCAAAGGAGTCGACGGCATTCTGCTCGCCCCAGTGCGGTCCGGTCCGGATGATGCGGAATTTTACACAGAATTTTCCGTCCCCATTGTCAGCTATGACCGCCGCCTCAGCGCTGTGAATATTCCCTCAGTGGTGACGAATAGTCAGGATGCTGTCGGTGAGGCCATTAATTTCTTTAAAGCCCGGGGGCATGAGCGCTTTGCCCTGATTGCCGGAAAGCAGGGACTGTCGACTACATTGGAGAGAGGGCAGGGATTCGAACAGGCAGCCAACCCGCACAGGCACTGGGTATTTTACGGAGATTCCCGCTATGAAGGAGGAGTTCATGCCGCTCGCTGGCTCAGTGAGCAGCCGGTGCGCCCGTCCGTCGTGCTGGTGGGCAACAATCTTATGGCCATGGGGCTGGTCGTCACACTGCAGGAGCACTATCCCGAGATCTTGTCTTCGACGGTCCTGATCACTATTGACGAGGAACCCTGGACATCATTTGTGCGGCCTCCGCTCTCGGTTATTGTTCAGCCCACCCACGAAATTGGTGTCACGGCAGCAGACCTTCTCCTCCAGCGGATTCACCACGCCGAAGTTCCGCTGCTGACCACTCTGCCCTGCCGCTTTGTGGCACGCAGTGACCCAGTCACAGTCAGTCACCCGTTGCCGGACTACGAGTCCGGCCCTGCATCCTAAATCCTAAAGGAGGGGTAATACAAGATGACACAACGAACGCGCTGGTTTGCGCCTATCGCCCTGGCTTCTCTGGGCTCGATGGTTTTAGCGGGTTGCGGCACAAGCCAGGCTGCAGCCAAAAGCAGCACAGGTCCGGTATCTTTGACGTTCGAGGAAGGGGTCCAGTCTCCCCAGACGCAGACCTACCTGCAAAAACAGATCGCGGCCTTCGAAAAGTCCCATCCGGGCATCCACATCTCCATGCAGAATTATGGGGCCGCAGATTCCGAGCTTCCTAAGCTGGAAAGCGCTGTGGCCGCGCATGACCCGCCGAATCTTTTGTGGATTGCTCCCGCCTACACAGGGCAGTTTGCCTCGTCAGACGCCATTGTGGAAGCGCAGAAGTACTTCAAGAGCACAAACTTCCAAGCATCCAGCATCTTTTCGGGACTATTGCAGACGGGCGAATACCAGGGCAAGGTCTGGACGATGCCCTTTGATGCCAATGACCTGGGAGTTTACTACAACAAAAAACTTTTTGCCAAGGCGGGAATCACCACGCCTCCCGCGACATGGACCCAGTTTCTGGCAGATGCCAAGAAGCTGACCAGCAACGGAACCTACGGCTTTGAAATGCCGATAGGCAACCAGGAATGGACTGTCTGGATTTGGGAGACTCTGCTCTGGCAAGCCGGAGGCCACCTGCTCAATTCTTCGCAGACCAAGGTCGCATTTGACAGTCCTGCCGGCATCAAAGCTCTTGAGTTCTGGAATACGCTCATGAAGGACCACGTCGCCACCTTTGGGCCACTCAATGATTCCTACCAGCTCGGAGCGTTCGAGTCCGGAAAAGTGGCCATGACCATCAACGGTCCGTGGAATGTGGCCGCACTGCAGCAGCAGCATGCCGTCAGCTACGGCGCCTTCCCGCTGCCCAAAGACAAAATTGCGGCGACAAACATTGGCGGGGAGAGCTTATTTATTTTCAATACCACGCCAGCCCAGGACAAAGCCGCCTTTCTGTTTGCCAAATATGTCACCACCCCCGCCTTTCAGATCGGATATGACACTGGCAGCGGCTATCTGCCAGTGTCCAAGACCGCCCAGGATTCTGCGCAGTACCAGGCCTATTTAAAAAAGAATCCTTTCATCAACGTCTTTGTCAAGGCGATGGCAGTAGGCAAGGCGCGTCCGCCTATCCCAGCCTACCCGCAAATTTCCGCTGACATAGGCAACGCCATCGAAAATACTCTCTATGGCCGCATGAGCGCCACCGCTGCGCTGCACCAGGCTTCCGTCCAGGCCCAGCAGGCTCTGGATGCAAGCTCATGATCCAGTCAGCTGAGATGGCCATTGAGGAGGAGGTCGGGAGAGCATGGTAGGCCAGCGCCGGCTGCGGTGGTGGGCTGCGCTGTTTTTGGCGCCCGCGGTCATTCTCACGGCTGTGTTCTTTTATTATCCGATGGCATATATCCTGTGGCTCAGCATGCATCATTGGAACGGTCTGTCCCCCGTGAAACCTTTCACGGGGCTGGCCGAGTTCCGGCATCTGTTTCAACAGCCCATTTTCGGACTGGTAATCCGCAACACCGTAATTTTTGTCGTGGGCACGGTGGTGCCGAGCATCACGATTGGTCTGGGACTGGCCCTGCTGGCAAATCGGCGCCTGCCATTCCGCAGTTTTCTGCGGGGTGTCAGTTTCGCCCCCTATCTGGTGTCGTTTGTCTCGGCAGGCCTGGCATGGGTCTGGATGGGCAGTTCAGGGGGACTGTTCGACCACCTTATGGGATTTTTGGGTTTTCACCCGGGAAACCTGGTGGACAATCCCTCTTATGCCCTGCCCTATGTTATCGCCATGTATACCTGGAAAATGGCCGGCTACAATATGGTGCTGTACCTGGCCGGGCTGCAGACGATTCCCCGTGAGATTTATGAAGCGGGCGCTATCGACGGCCTGCAGGACGGATGGACCCAGTTCCGGACGATTACGTGGCCCCTGCTGGCGGAGAGCACGTTCTTCGTGGTGATAATCAATCTGATCTTCAGCTTCCGTGCATTTTCCGCGATCTATGTCATGACCAATGGAGGGCCTGTCAACTCCACGACGACGCTGGTGTACTATATCTGGAATCTGGCTTTTGTGCAGAATTCCTGGGGCCAGGCAGCTGCCGCTTCGGCCTTGCTGCTCATTGTCGTGCTGGCCTTGACCATTGGAATGGTGCGCTACTTTACGAAAGAGTCGTTCAGGGCTTCATAACCTGGCTTGCACAGACATAATGGGAGGGAATCAAAACGATGGTTGAAGCCACCCCGGCTCCCAAGGCACCGATTTCCCCAAAAAGAAGGCGGCATGCCGGATTCTGGCGGTACGTGCCGTATATGGTGATTGCGATTGTGGTGTTCGGGTTCCCCTTTTACTGGATAATTGTGGGGTCACTCAGCTCTAATACGGCGATTGCTACGGGATCGATTCCGCTGTTTCCCTTGCATCCGCGCTGGGCCAACTACCGCGATGCCTGGGCTTACACCAATTTTGCCCGGCAGGTGCTCAATACGCTGATTATGGCGGTGGCCGTCACCGCCAGTCAGGTCATCACCTCATCCATGGCAGGATTTGCGCTGGCCAGAATGCGGTTTCCGGGCCGCCAGGCCCTGTTTATTGGGTTTGTCGCGACCCTGATCATTCCTTTTCAGGTGATTGCCCTGCCGATCTTTGTGCTGATGGCCAATCTGCACTGGATTAATACCTTTGGGGCTCTGATCGTGCCCACTGCGGTCAATGCTTTTGGAATCTTTCTTTACCGGCAGTTCTTTCTCACTATCCCCGAATCGTTTGAGGAGGCGGCCATGCTGGACGGCGCCAATCCCTGGCAGGTTCTGTGGAGGGTGTACTGGCCCCTCGCGAAACCTGCTACGGTGACTTTGAGTCTGCTCACATTCATTGCGGAGTGGAATTCCTTTTACCTGCCCTTTCTTTTCACTGAAACCAAGTCTATGTACACGGTGCAGCTGGGTCTGGTAGCTTTTCAGGGAGAGTTTGCCACGGTTTATAATTTGCTGATGGCAGCCACCGTGTTCATCAGCATTCCCGTGTTTGTTCTGTATCTGATGGGTCAGCGGGCTATTATTGAAGGGATTGCCACCACCGGCACAAAAGGATAGCGCTATCCTTTTGTGCCGGGAGGCAGGCACAAAGGCACAGGGTTATCAATGCCGTAGGGAGAGGGGCTCTCCCCATGCCCTTCTTCAGAGCCCATTCGCCACCCCATTAGGAGAAAACCCCGGACTTCGTCATAGACAGGGCGCGCCGCGTACCACAGAGCCGGAGAGCATTCCTCCGGCTGCCACACCGGCTGGTAGGGGCCGAGAAGATGGGGTGACTGGAAGCACAAGATGGTCGTGCGGCGCTCCGTATAAGGAGCATCTGGACTGTACCAGTCCGACTTCACGGAACAGTACAGGTACCACTGGCCCTGGCGGTGAATGACCGTGGGCACTTCCATGTCGCGGAACCACCCGGGACTCAGCACCGGGGGCAGTACGGACCAGTGCCGCAAGTCAGGGGACACGGCGGCCGCAATGGCTCCGGAATATCCGGAAGGCTGGCGGCGGTCATGGGCCGAGATGAATAAATAGTACAAACCGCTGGCCGGATCCTGCAGTGCATAAGGGTCGCGCCAGGTAAAGGTGTCGGGCTCTTCTTCGGGCGCTGTGACATACCACTGTGCGTCCGGCTGCGCAATGGGCTGGGATGTCAAACGCTGCCAGGAAAATAAGTCATGGGATAGCGCTACCCCCAGATTTTGGGTACGGGTAAGCTGGTCCCGGCCAGTATAGAACATCAGCCAGTCTGGGCCGAAACGGATCACGCTGCCTGTCCACAAAGACAGGTCGTCCCAAGCAGGGGAAAGGCTCGGGTGCAGGGCATCCGCCTGTATTTCCCAGTGCTCCCATTCGTCCGAGACCGCATGGCCGATCACCGCCATGTTGTGGCGGGATTGAGCTGGGCCCGTGCGCGGGGCTTTGAGATAGAACAGGTGATGGGTGGGACCCGCGCTGGTTGCCCAAAAATCCCAGATTCGATACTGTTGACTATACAGCAACGTTCTAAGCCTCCTTGACATCTATGGTCTATGATACCGTGGCAGGCGGCAGGACGAAATACCTAGGAGAAAGAAGAGCGAAGCCATGACACCAGTCATCGCCGTCATCGGAAGCATTGTCGTCGACCTGCCGCTGATTTTGCCGCGTCCGGCCATTTCCGGAGAAACGCTGAAAGTGCACTCACCCGGACTTAACTTGGGGGGCAAGGCGGTCAATCAGGGGCTGCAGGCATTGCTGTGCGGCGCCCAGCCGGCATTGGTGGGGAAGGTTGGCCAGGATGCCCTGGGCGACTGGGCGCGCGCAGAGCTCGCCCGCTTCCATTTCAGCGCCTCAGGGGTGGGTACGGCGGACGCGCCGACGTCGTGCGCCGTGCCGATTATCGAAGCCTCGAACCAATATATCCTGCATGTGCCCGGGGCCAATGCGCAGGTCACCGCCGCTGATATCGCCGCAAGCCATCCCTTATGGAAAGACTCCCGGTGGCTTCTGGTGCAGGGCGAAATTCCTGCGGAGGCCTCGGCAAGGGCAGCCGAGCTGATGCACCAGCAGCATGGCACGGTGATTTGCGACCCGGCGCCCGCAGGGAGCATGACCCCGGAGTTGCTGCGCCAAGCTGACGTGCTCACTCCCAATGCGGAAGAGCTGCGCGTTCTGAGCGGCGTGGACGGCGGGGGACTGAGAGAGCAGGTGGAAAGGGTGTGGGAGGCGTATCCGAGCCTGTCCATGCTGATCGTCACCCTGGGGGCTCAGGGGGTATGGTTTCAGGAGCGCGGCAAGCCCGGGCAGCAGATTCCCCCGCCAGCCGTGGAGGCGGTGGATCCCACGGCCGCCGGGGATGCGTTCAACGGCGCGCTGGTTGCGGCGCTGGCGTCGGGCTCAAACCCTCTGGATGCCTGCACTCTCGGCTGCTGCGCGGGCGCCTTGGCGGCGACAGCCGCCGGCTCAGCCAAGAGCCTGGCCCCGCGGGAAGCGATTAGGGCGCTGTGGAGGGCCACGTATCGCCAGTGAGGCGCGCGGCTTCGGCTATGAGCCCATCCGGCAGGGGAAGTTCCGCAGCACGGACGGCTTGCTCAAGATGCATGGGATTTTTGGTGCCGACCAGAATGCACTGGACTTCCGGCATCCGCGCGATGAACTGCAGGGCCAGGGCCATGAGCTGCCCAAAGTTGTTGTCCACTAAGGCCAGAGACTGGTCGAGAGCTGCGGCCATCTGCGGGGAATCTGGACGCAGGCCCTGACCTTTCGGGGTGAGCCAGCCCATCGCCAGGGGAAAGCGGACCGTCACCCCAAGACCGTGGTCAGCCGCCAGCCTGATGGCGTCCTCTGCTTTTCGGTCCAAAAGATTGTATGTCAGTTGCACCACGTCAAAGTCCTTTAGGGCGATGATGTCAGGGACCATATCGGCATCACAGGATGCGCCGAGAAAGCGGACCTGTCCTTTCTCGCGCGCTTTGCGCATGGCCCTGACTGTGTCCCCTTCCGCCAGCACGCGCCGGGGTTCGGGCCCAAAGTGAATCTGCATCAGGTCAATCACTGGGGTCCCGAGCCGCTCGAGCGAGCGCTCGATGGAATCCCGGATAGCCGCTTCGCTAAAATCGTAATAGGTCCCGGGCTCCCTATTGTGCTCCCCGCACTTGCTGGCCAGGAAGTACTGGTCCCGGCGTCCTGCGAGGGCCTGCCCAATGCGGGATTCGCTGGCATGGTACGCGGAGGCCGTGTCAATCATGGTGATGCCCAAATCCAGGGCGCGGCGCAGCACTAGAGCGGCCTGCGCTTCAGTGGGGCGGGCCGTATCGCCATGGCTGCCTATTCCCCAGTCGCGGCCGATCTCTAAAGCGCCCAGGCCGATGAGGGAGACGGATTCCCTGGTATTTCCCAAAATGCGCTGTTCCATTCACAAGGCTCCTTGCTGTCTGATTGGATTTGTCCAGGCACCCGGCTCTTTTTCAGCCGGCTGGTGGGGCAAAGGTTATGTGGTCAGGAATTGAAGCGGGCTTGCGGGCCTACGGCGTCTGAGGTGCCGTTCCAGTCAAGCTGGTAGGCGGCAGCAGCCGGCACCTGGACGGTAATGTCTGCGGTTAGAGGGCGGCCGGGAATGATTTGGGTCACATCCGATGCCGGGCTCTGCGGCGTCAGCGGAAAGGCAAACAGAGAATTACCCGCCGTCAGCCCCTTGGCCGCATAGTCATTCCAAGCATAAGCGGAGTGGCCGCTCTGCACACTGAAATCGTTGAGGGCCAGTCCGATCATGCCGGATGTGGGGTTTTCCACCTGGAGTGTCAGACGGTAGACGCTCAGCAGGTGCCCGGATGCCGAGGATTCTCCTTCGGGGGTTGCCCCGAGCACAGACACCTTCAGGCTGGTGTATGATCCCGCTCCCGGGGGCGGCGGTGCCGCCACAGACTGCTCGGCCGGGGCGGGGGACGACTGGGAGAGGGACGGGGCTGGTGACGACGATGCAGACGGGCTGCTTCCCTGCAGCGAAGGGGAGGGGCTGGGCGATGGCGACGGAGCCGTGGAAGACACGGAGCCGTGGTGGTGCGGAGTGTCCGCGGGGCGGGGAGCGGCCGCCTGATGGAAGCCGCACCCTGCCAGGGTCAGAGCACCCGATAGGAGTGCGATCGATTTGAGGGTTCTCGGGACGTTAATCATGTTACGGCACCTTTCCTTCCAGATCTCCGGATTGGTCATACACGGCTGCGGAATTATGGCTGCATATGGGCGATGGGAGTCAATTGGCTCAAATCGGTCCAGTATCCATTGGTTTCAAAAGGCAGGCGCCAAGCGGCGATGCCGCCAAGAGAATTCTGCAGGGCGAGCTGCATGCGGTCGGATGTGGACTGGGACGTCTCATCCCAGTAGATGTTCTGACCGATATTCCACTGGTTGATCAGCTGCTGCAGTTCCTGCGCTGTGGCGGCATCATAGTTCCCCGGGGTTGCCCCGCTGACATTGAAGTCCTGCTGGAAGGCGGTGACGGCGGCTGTGGTCAGCGGGCCGTAATAGCCGTCGGTGGGAAGCAGGGCCGGCGGTGTCTGGTTGTTCTGAATGGCGTACTCCAGCAGGGTAAAATTCAGGAGGTTCTGCAAGTTGGCGACTTGGGGCAAAGACTTGCTGTCGTCCTGGATGGACAGTCCGGCGGGTGGAAGCTGGGCCAGAGGTCCGGCGGTAAAGACGATTTCTTGCTGCACAGGGTCCCATAGGGGGGTGATCCCCTGCTGCTGCAAGAGACTCTGCACGGCCCGATTGCTGACGGCGCTGTCACCGGTAACGCCCTGGTTGGTGACGGTCCATTCGTGTCCATAGGGGGCGACGCCCAAGATAATCTGCTGGGGACTGACCCCGTCGGCGAGGGCCGATTGGACTAAAGACTGCACCCAGGGATACCCAGCCGTCGGGCCGGGCCAGGTGCTGGCATTGTCCTCGGGGTACGTCATCATGTTGATGTAGTTCACATAAGGGGCTAGAGCTGCGTAGTTGTACAAAGTATTCGGATAGGACGACGGGTAGACCGCGATCATGAGCAGTTTGTTGGCGGCGTGCAACGCCGTGCCGAGCTGCTGGATGAAGTTGGTGTATTGCGCCGAGGCCTGAGCCAAGCTCAAACCGCCATCCCCATTGTTTTCAAAGTCCACAGTGATGCCGTCGAACCCGTCCTGGGTGACCAGCGACACGATCTGCTGGACTAGGCTGGCATCCTCAGCGGGTGTGGTGATGGGGCCACTGCCGGGATTGTAATAGTTGCCAATGGATGGCAGCACCATGACGCCTTCCTGGTGGGCCTGGGCGGTCACGGTCTGGATATTGTTGAGGCCGTTGATGGCGGGGGCGGCGTCGGGACCCGATGTGGACCAGCTGGTGATCTGCCACGATCCACCGGGATTCTGGTTCAGATTGAACCATGCGGGATTGATGGCAGAGAGTGCGGTCCCATGCTGCAGGAGATCTTCGTAGGACGAGTTGCTGGAGCCGTTGGGGAAGTTGTCGACGAAGAACCCGTAGCCCATCGACAGAAATCCGGAAGGCGCGACGACGGGAGAGGAGGGGGCCGGGGACACTGGAGTGGCCGGGGTGGACGGAGACACGGCGGCCACTGTGGAAACCGGGGTGTCCACCACGGATACCGGCGCCGGGGGCACACTCAGAGAGGGGCCGTCGCCAAACGTCAGAACTTGTCCCTGTTTCGTAATCACGTCGTAGCCTTTCTGGTCGAAACTGACGACAAGCTTTGCGGCCTGCGTGCCAGCCGGGGGTTCCCCGAAGGTCTGGGCGTTGCCAAAGGCTGTCACGACCCCGTTAGCCTGGAGAATCCAGTACCCTTGGCCGCTGGCTGTGGCCGCAAAGTCCACGACCGCAGGGGGGTCGGCAACTTGGCCGCTGGTGCTGGAGGAGGAGGAGGAGGAGCCAGCGGGAACTCCGGTGCTGTCAAGGGCTGCGCCCATCTTCATCCCCTGCAGAGACGGCGCTGCCACGACCTGGTTAAAGCTGAAACCTAGAGCGTAGAGGGCCTGGGGACTGAGTATGTGCCGGAGAGCGCCATTTTGCACCAGGTACACGGCTGGCTGTCCCGCCTGCCGCACTAATGTGCCTGTCGGGTAGGCCCGGGCCGGGGAGGCGAGAGCGGGTCCATACGGCAACGGGGGCAGGTTGGAAACGATGCGGATCTGGCTCCACTGGTAACCCATGCCCGAGAGCACGGCCCCCGAGAGAATATGTTCCATGGTGCCATCATTCACCATGTAGACGGCGGGGGAGTTCTGAGCCCGCAGGAGAGTGCCGGACGGATAGTAGGCGGCGGGAGCGGTCAGGGCAGGGCCTTGGGGCCAGTTGGGATTGATTTGGCTGACCTGCACCACAGAGCCATACGACAGTCCCATTTGGGAGAATACGGCTCCGTTGGCCACATGGCGCATCACGCCGTTCATGACCAAATAAATCGCGCTCTGGCCGGTTTGCTGCAGCAAAGTGCCCGACGGGTAAGGGGTGACCAGGGGCTGCCCCACACTCATCCCAGCCAGGGAGGAGACCTGCTGGATATGACTCCATGACAGTCCCATGGCGTCCATAATGGCGGAATCTGGAATGTGGTGGAGGGCGCCGTTCTCCACCACCCACACAGCCGGTGTGCCAGTTTGCTGCAGCAAGGTGCCATCCGCGTACGAGGAAGTGGAGACTTGGGGCACGGCGGATTGGGGGAGGCTCCCGTAATTCGCAGCGTCCCCGAACGCTTCAACAACGCCGGACGCGGTGACAATCCAGTAGCCGAGGCCGTTCGGAGTGCTGGCAATGCTGACAGGCGACGGCCCCGAGGCGCTGCCGTAAACTTGTGCGGAGCCCAGCGCATAGACCGTGCCGTTTTGGGTGAGGACAAAGGCGCCCTGGCCCGATGGCATGGCGGCCATGGCTACGGCCTGCGATGAAGACGGAATTTGGGAGGAAAAGCTGGTGGCATTGCCAAAAGCATAAACCTGGCCGCTTTGCGTCAGAATCCAGTAACCCTGATAGTTGGGGGTGGGGATTAGCTGCACGGCTGGTGAAGACGTAGAGGCCCCGACTGTTGACAGATCTCCATAAAAAGGCGCATTGCCGGAGGTCGTGACCGTGCCGTTGGAGGACAGGGCATACGCACCGCGGCTGATTCCGGAAAAAGGCACGGTGTTGGACACGAGGCCTTGGGCGGTGCTGACCTGAATTGCTCCGGGGCCGGCCCCGGCGGGTATATCGAGAGTAATGGATGAAGGGCTCCAGCTGGTGACGGAGGCATTCTGGCCGTCAATGGTGACGGTGGCGGCCACGGAGCCAAAATCCTGCCCGCTCAAGGTCATAGTGGAGTCCCCTTGGCCCAATGTGTAGCCTGAAAGCGTCACGGGGCTCTGGGCGAAAGCGGCGGCGGGAAATGCCGCTAGTAGGAAGGCGGAAGAGATCAAGGCCAGTTTTGGTCCTGCGCTCCGGTGAGTGGCATGGTGACGAAAAAATAGGGAGTGGCGATATCGCCGGGCCCGGGTTTGTCTCATAGCGGCAAAGGCCTCCTAAAATGATGGATGCGGGATTTCGCATAAACCGACAGCGTCAATACTCATCACTTATTCTATACGGCGTATCCCACTCAATCTCCTCTATTTTTCCAGGCGTTTCACGTCTTGTCTGAGAAATGGGCTGCCTGTCGAAAAATGTTGTGCGTGGAAAAACTTGGCCGCCTGCGATTTAAGACAAACTCATGGACTTGGCGTATGATAAGAAATAGTGTGGATTTCGACGACTGGGGGGAGACAGGCTGCGAGTTGTGGTCGACGCCTTGCTATACCATCCTCAATCGGCCGGTATTGGCCGATATATATTCTCCCTATTTGACGCTTACCTCGCGGAATTTGGGGCGGCGGACACTGTTGAGGCGATTGCTCTCAGAGGTCAGGCCATTGGCGGCGCTGCGATGATCTACCCGCCCGGGCCGCTCAGCCAAAGCCGCAGACGCATGTTTTTTGAACAGTGGCGGCTTCAGGGCCTGCTGTCCGGGAAGGCTTATGATGTCGTGCATTTCCCCGACTATCAGGTGCCGGTTTTGCGCCGCGTCCGGAACAGTGTCAGCACGGTGCACGATCTGGTGGCGTACAAGTACCCGGACATGTTCCCGCCAGCGCAGGCGTTGGTTAAAAGACGTCTGATGGCGCTTTCAGTGCGGGCGGCCGGCCACATCATTGTGCCCAGCCAGGCCACGGCTCGGGACCTCCACGACATTTTGAAGGTGCCGGAGGCGAAAATCACGGTGGTGCCGCACGGGGTCATTCTCCGCGGCGTCCCATCGTCTGCGCCCCCCAATCCCCGTCCCTATTTCGTCGCGGTGGGCACGTTGGAGCCCCGCAAGAATTTTACCCGGGTGATTGAAGCTTTTGCGCGGCTTGTCCGCGCCCAGCATCTGGAAGGGGCTGTCGACCTGCTGATTGCCGGCAGGAAAGGGTGGCTCTACGAGCCTGTGCTGGAAGCTCCTAGCCGTCTCGGCATTGCGTCCCAGGTCCGTTTTCTGGAGTATGTGTCGGACAACGAGCTGGCGTCTTTGTACCGGCACAGTCTTGCCTTGGTCTACCCAAGCCTGTATGAAGGATTTGGCCTGCCCGTGCTGGAGGCGATGGGGTGGGGCGCTCCTGTCATTTGTTCCAACCGGGGGGCCCTGGCGGAAGTGGCTAAAAATGCGGCGGTGATCGTGGACCCGCTGAGCATTGACGAGATTGCGGAGAATATGGGGCAGTTGTGGGGAAACCCTGACCTGCGTGCCGTCTGGGCGGCCCGGGGCCGGGAGAATGTCGGGAACTACACGTGGAGCCGCGCAGCCAAACAGACGCGGGCAGTGTACCTGCGGGCCGCGGGACAATAACCGGCGCATAAGACGGGGGAGGAAGCACCAATGCAAGCCGAATCACTGTCAAGTCAGCATCCTATGTTATCCAAGCAGGTCATTCAGCCCTTAGCTTTAGCGGGAATAGGCGCACTGGTCGCTATCCGGTTTGGCGCTGTGGGCGCCGTGCTCTTTTTTGCTGGCTACATCTGGCTGGCTTGGGTATCGTTGCCAGCCGCCGCCGTGCTCTACATTTTAGCCGCCCCCTTTCCTTTGGGCATGGTGCTGCACCACCATAAATTCTATGCGGCGGATTTTATGGCGTTGGTGATGGCCCTCAAACTGGCCAGAGATCACTGGGCAGAAGGGGTTTCCGGCCTGGCGCGGACATTTTTTCCACGGCCTTTCCGCTGGCCCCTGCTGTTTCTTCTGGTGCTCTCCGTGCTGTCTCTCGCCACCAGCATCAGCCACTTCGGCACGGTGATTAAAATTCTGGAGTATATCGAATTTTTTGTGGTGATGGTGGCGGTATTCCGGGAACACGGCACCGACGAGACCATCTGGAATTGGTATCTGGGGGCGCTGTTTGCAGTGGTGGGCGCCGTCACCCTTTACGGCGTGTACCAGTTCATGCTGCAATTAGGGCCCGTCTATAATATCGTCGATGTGCATCATGTCCGCGCCACGGGATTCTTTGGGCAGCCCAATGTTTTCGGCGGATTCAGCGACCAGACTTTTCCCATGCTGGCGGCGCTGGTGGTGCTGGGGCCGGCGACTCTAAGAAAAGGGTGGCTGAAAATCGCCTTGACCCTCGTCGCCCTGGGGGTGGTTATTTCCTATTCGCGCGGCTCTTGGGTAGCCGATGCGGGAGCGGTCTTCTTTATGGGCATCCTGATTGGGGTGACCAGGGGATGGGGACAGGTGAAGAACTTTGCGGCGTACAGCATTCTCATTCCGGTCGCCATGTTCGTGCTGGTGTTTTTCCTGGGCAAGGTGGACCTGAGTCATACCTCACTGTACGTGGGAGCTCACAAGAACACCCTGGAGCGCCTTAAGACAACCGTTACCGCGATCATCAATCCCTCGGGCCACTTTGACACCGACCAGCGGCTTCTGATCTGGAAGTCGGCCATTTCAGCCATACGCCAGCATCCTCTTTTGGGGGTGGGACTCGGCAACTTCCACCTCTTTATTCAGCACCACCCGCCTAAAGGCCTGGCCGGGATCCCGCCCATGGCCCACGATCTGTACCTGGAATGGGGAGCGGATTTGGGCATTGGCGGCATCATCGCCGGATTGTGGCTGGAGTGGACCTGGCTGGCATCGGCGGTGCGGCTGGTGCGGGAGCAGGCAGCCAAGCTGCCTGCTTACTGGTATGCTGTGCTGGTCGGATCTTTCGGCACCCTGACCGCTTTTGTCATCCACAACTGGGTGGATTTTCTCATCGACCAAGGGGTCGTCCTGCCCCTGCTTCTTGCCCTGGCGCTGGTCAGCGCAGCCTGGGACAGATACAGAAAGGCTTAATCAATGAAAGTCGCTCTCGTGCATGACTGGCTTGTGACGATGGGAGGGGCGGAACGGGTGCTGGAGGCTCTCGCCCGCATGTATCCGGACGCGCCGATTTTCACCGGGGTCGTTGACCGCTCCCGCCTGTCGCCGTATTTGCAGCAGCGGACGATTTATCCCACCTTCGTGCAGAAACTGCCCAACGCGGTGCGCTGGTACAACCGGTACCTGCCGTTTATGATCTACGGATTCGAGCAGTTCGACCTCTCCGACTATGACCTGGTGATTTCGTCCTCCGCTGCCCTGGCCAAAGGGGTGTTGACCCGGGCCGAGACCGTGCATGTCTCCTATATTCATACCCCGATGCGCTATGCCTGGGATTTGTACCACGAGTACCGGAACCGGGAAGCCAAGGGTCTCACCCGCAGGCTGATGGGCCCGGTATTTCACTACGTCCGGATGTGGGACAGGCTGTCAGCCGACCGGGCCGACGTTTTGGTGGCCAACTCCACCACCGTGGCAAGGCGCATCTGGAAGCATTACCGGCGTCCGTCCACGGTGGTCTTCCCCCCCGTCGACATTGACCGCTTCCATCCCCAGGATCAGCCCGGTTCCTATTATCTTGTCCTGTCGCGGCTCGTGTCCTACAAGCGGGTGGATCTGGCGGTGGCAGCCGCCAATGAGCTGGGCATCAAACTGGTCGTGGCCGGGGATGGCCCGGAAAAATCTCGTCTGGCCCGCCTGGCAGGGCGCCATGTGGAGTTTGCAGGACCGGTCAATGACCAGGCAGCGGCTTCTCTGATGGCGGGAGCCAAGGCGCTCATCTTCCCGGGAGAAGAGGACTTCGGCATTGTCCCTGTCGAAATGCAGGCTGCGGGCCGCCCCGTAATAGCCTATGGCCGGGGCGGGGTGCTCGATACCGTGCGCGACGGCACGACAGGGGTGCTCTTTGACCGGCAGGAAACCCCGTCCCTGATAGAGGCTATCCAGCGGGCCGAGGCCATTGCCTGGAATGGGGAGGAGATCCGGCGGCACACGGAGCAGTTCCGGCCGGCGGTGTTTGAAGAGCGCATGACCCGCATTGTGCGCGAAGCGCTCTCCCCGGGAGGCACAGTACCCACCGGGGCCGCGATGCGGTATGATAGCGCAAACGATGAGTAGAGGGGAATTTTTGCGATCGGCATGAAGATTGCGATGGATGTGTCCATTATCGAGCAGTGCGGGACGGGCACCGAAGAATATGTGGAAGGACTTGTCTGGGGTCTGAGCCGCCTGGGCACGGGAGTGGTGGGGATGGGGCGGAGCGGGCAGGCCCTGCTCCCGGACCAGCCGTGCCTAGGGCTCGAGACCCGTCCTAAACGCGCGCTGTGGCAAAAGTGGTGGTGGGAAAACATTGGCATTCTGAAGACGCCGGCGGATGTTTCCCTGCTGCACATCCCGTACATGATGTACCCTCCCCTGACACTTTCCATACCGACGGTGGTCACGGTGCATGACTTTATCCCGTACCGTCTGCAATCCTATCACGCACGGCTGCGGGAGCGCATATATTTCGGTCAGATCCGCAAATACCTGCCCCACGCCAGCAAGATCGTGGCGATCTCCCAGGCCACCGCTGATGACATTGCGGATTTGTTCCCTCAGCTCAGCGCGCACGTCACCGTCATTCCCAACGGGGTGCACCCGGAGTTTTTCCGGCCCGTGGCGGTAGAGGAGATGGAGCGCCTGGCGTCCCGCTACCGGTTGGTCCGCCGGCCCCGGCTGCTTTACGTGGGGGGATATGACGCGCGCAAGAATGTCCCGACTCTGCTCGAGGCATGCCGGGAAGTGTTCGCGCGCCGGCCCGGAGGGGAATTGGTGCTGGTGGGTGCCCAGAATAATTCGGGGGTCGGGCGCCAAGTGGCCGAACTGGGTCTTGAAGACCATGTGCTCGCGACACCCTATCTCACCCGCCATGAAGTGGTGGCGCTGTACCAGACGGCGGACCTGTTTGTGTTTCCCTCCACGTATGAGGGATTTGGACTGCCTCCGGCCCAGGCGCTGGCCGTGGGTATCCCGGTGGTGGCCGGGGATACCCCGGCCGTCTCGGAAGTGGTGGGGGACTCGGGGCTCTTGGTGCCGCCCGTGAATGTGGACGCCTGGGTGCAAACCATCAATAAAGTGCTGGACACTCCGGCTCTCGCCCAGAAAATGGCGGCGAGGGGCCGCGCCCGTGCCGAAGATTTCAACTGGGACACCATTGCCCGGCAATATGACAAGCTCTACCAGCGCATCGCCCGCTGAGGGGGGTGCGCCAACCAGCACCACATAGAGGAGAGGATGGCGTGAAGATATTAG
This sequence comes from Sulfobacillus sp., assembly GCA_027309085.1. Lineage (GTDB taxonomy): Bacteria > Bacillota > Sulfobacillia > Sulfobacillales > Sulfobacillaceae > Sulfobacillus. Next base: position 12,526 of record DAIDDL010000042.1, on the reverse strand, counting down.
TGAGCGGGGGGGCGGGGTTTATCGGCTCCCATATCAATGTTCAGGCCCTGGCTCTGGGACATGAGGTGGTCGTCGTCGACAATCTGAGCCACGGCACCCGTGAAAATGTCCCGGCAGGAGTCCGGTTTGTCTATGGGGATGTGCTGGAGCCAGACGCCTGGACGGCCCAGGTCGGGCCAGTCGATGCGGTGATCCACCTGGCCGCGCAGATTAGCGTCCCCGTCGCAGAGGCCGACCCGCTGACAGATCTGAAGCTGAATCTTGAAGGCACACTGCGCATGCTGCTGACCGCGGAGCGTCTCGGGGCTGCCCAATTCCGAACGGCGTCCTCGGCCGCCGTCTATGGCAACGTGAGCGAGCTGCCCTTGCGGGAAGACGGCCCTGCCCTTCCGATTGGTTTTTATGGCTGGTCGAAATATACGGCGGAACAGTATGTGCGCCATTTTGCGCAAATGCACAAGATGGCGGCGGTAGTGCTCCGCCTGGCCAATGTGTACGGACCGCGCCAGCGGACCCAGGGAGAAGGCGGGGTGGTGGCGGTTTTCTGCGAGGCGCTGGCTTTAGGGGAAGTCCCGGAAATTCACGGGGATGGCCGGCAAACCCGTGATTTTGTCTATGTGGGCGATGTCGCCCGCGCATTCCTGCACCGGCTGGAGAATCCTGGACCCGCCGGGCTGTACAACATCAGCACGGAGAGCCGCACCTCCGTGCGCGACTTGTTCACGGCCCTGGCGAAGGCGGCGGGGGCACCCTATGACGGCTACCGCTCCGCTCCAGAGAGGCCGGGGGACATCACTGACAGTGTGTTGTCGCGGCAGAAAGCCCGGGCATGGGGATTTGAGCCGGAAACTTCCCTGGCCAGCGGACTGCAGGCCACGTGGGAATATTTCCGCAACAAGGAGCGCGGGCTGTAATGCGCCTGCTGTGGGTGCTCCCTTCGCTGTCCGGCGGGGAGGGCACTGTGCTGGCTTCGTGGGTGTGCCCTCTTTTGCAGCAAGCAGGGCACCAGGTAGACATTTTGCCGCTGGCGCGTACGGACTATCCCTATGTTTTCACTCCGGGCACGGATATTCTGGATATCCCCGTGAATGCGCGGCTCAACTTTGGCAAACATGTGGGAAGTCTCTTCAAACGTCTTTACGGATTTTATGACCGCATTATTCTGGACCAGGACCTCGACATGGAGTTCAAAGCGGTGGTGGCTTCGGGAAAGCAGAACATGGCCGCGCGGGCGGTGCTGGTCGCGCACATTCCCCTCACCCCCTATCTCTCCGTGCGGAAGGATGGCGCAGGAGCGCTCCGGGAACGCATTGGCAGTCTCTACCCCCGTCTCGGCCGGATCGTCACGGTGTCAGACAAGGTGCGGGAAGATTTGATTGCGCGCTACGGGGTGCCCCGCACCCACACCGTGGCTGTGCCGCTGCCATGTCCCCCCTTGCAGTCCGAAATCCCCCCGCCTCCGGGACTGAAAGATCCGGGCCGCCCGTTAATCGCGGCGATGGGCTCCCTCGACGCGCTCAAAAGCGGGGAGGTGCTGGTCAACGCCGTAAAAGTCGCCCAGGACCAGTGCGGGGCCCCCTTGCGGCTGCTGCTTCTGGGAGACGGGCCGTCGAGAATCTCAGTGTTGCGGCTGGCCCGCTCACTGGGCGTGGAGGCGACTGTGCCGGGATGGGTGCAATATCCCGAAACGTGGCTGAGAGCGGCCGATATCTTTGTGGCCCCGCAGTCTCTGGATGGCGCGGGGTGGGACGGGGAACTGGCCGCTAGGTGCGGACTTCCGGTGATCATGGTGAAAGACAGCGGCACCGGCAGCAAGCCGTGGGGAGTCACGGTCGGTGCCGGGGACACCATGGGAATGGCCGGAGCCTTAGAAAAGTGGGTGACAGATCCCCGAGACCGCCTCTATCACGCAGACATGGCCCGCGACCAGGCCGGGAGACAGAACGGGAACGCGGCCTGGCTCAGCGCCTTAACGGGCTAAAGGGCGCAGGTGCAGCTGGCGGGCGAGTGCGGATTCTGTTTTTCTCAGTAGAACGTCATAGGACGACAGGCCCTGTGTGACCTGTAAATACTCCTCCAAGAGGTCAGTGTGCCCTACGAACCAGTCGGCCCAAAATCCCGCCAAGGGATAGAAGAGGCGAGACATTTTGACCGCGGGTTTGAGCTGGGTCCAGAAACGCTCATGAATGGCCCCAGCATAGCCCAGCACGCCATGGGTCTTGCCGGTCAGCGCCAGGCCTACTGATTCCGCGGCGACATGGGCGCTGTACAGGGCCGAATAGATGCCTTCGGCAGAAAAACTGTCCATCAGTCCCGCCGCATCTCCAATGAGCAGCGCATGATCTGCCGCTAAAGGCGCATAGCGCGTCCGGTAAGGCAGGGGGTGAGCTAGGATGTCAAAGGGGGCGGAATAGTCCGGCAGGACCTGGTGGAGATAGGCCGCCATCAGATCTTTCAGGGGAGGAAGTTTCCCAGCTTTGAACGAGCCGACGCCAATATTGAGCGCGCCGCCTTTGGGAATCACCCAGGCATAGCCCCAAGGGTAGCGCGTGACGTCGATCTCCACACGGTCCTGCCACTGGGCGAAGTGTTGGGACGAAACGGCAATTTCTGTCTCCACCGCGGCGCCGTTGCGGGCCCGGGGAATACCCACCAGGCGGCTGGTTACTCCTTTGGCGCCGTCGGCGCCGATGAGCCACCGCGCCTGAAAGCGCTCCCCGGACTGGGTTGCGGCAGTGTAGACGGCATTGTCGAAAGACAGGGAGACCACCTTTTGCTGGAAGGAGACGGCCGCTCCCGCCTCCTGGGCCTGCTCTGCCAGCCACAAGTCAAAGGACCGCCGCTCCACGGTATAGCAGTAGGGGCTGGCCGTCGTGACTGTGCGGGAGCCCTTGCGCCCGCGAAATGTCCACTGGGTGGGGGCAGACCGCACCTGTCCCGAAAATTCCGGGGGGAGCAGGGGAAGCGCCCGGGACGTAATGGCCCCGCCGCACGGCTTGGTGCGCGGGAACTGAGACTGTTCGAGAACGCGGACCTGGAATCCCTGACGGGCCAGAAGCCGTGCCGCCGTGGAGCCGGCGGGTCCGGCGCCGATGACAATGACGTCGTCCATGGATGACCTCCCTGTGGGGAAACCGCGTGATCCCGATTTCCTTGAATAGCCTTAGTGTATCATGGAAGGGGGAGCGGGCGATGCGCTCCTGGTGTCACGGCCAAGGCCGGAAAAAATTTGCGGTAAATTCTGTTGCAGGCGCACTTTGGATATGGAGGATGACCTGATGGCGAAAATATTAGGATTGGCGGCTCTGGTCCTGGGCACCGCCACCGTGCTGGCTGGGTGCGGAAGCAATAAAGCGGCGGCCCCCGCGCACCCCAAGCGCTCCACACCGGCGGCGCCTCAGGCGGCGAAGACAGCCCTGGCGAAGAATGCGGATCCCCTGACGGGGCTGTCTAGCCGCTATCATGGCCCGCTTGTGGCAATCATGGTGGAAAACACCGAATACGGCCGGCCGCAGTATGGGCTGGAGTCAGCCGACGTTGTCTATGAAGCGTATACCGAATTCTTCTATTATTCCCGGTTCCTGCTGCTTTATTACGGCAATGAGCCGGATAAAGTCGGGCCCGTGCGTTCCGCCCGGCCCTATTTTGTCAGCTGGGTGCACGGCTGGCCGGGAGCGGCTTATGTGCACGCGGGAGCCTCTAATCCGGGATATGTCAGCATTCAGCAGGACCACATCCACAATCTGGACGTAGATGCCAATGCCTACGGCTTGGGATACCGGTCGCCGTCCCGGCCGGCGCCGCACAATTTGTTTGTCCGCATCCCGCAGGCGGCTCTGATGGCTCAGGACCACTGGGGCAACCCCAAGATTTCGCCCCACTGGCTGTTCGGCGCTCCAGCGGGATCCGCTGCTCCCCAAGACCAGACCATCACCATGACGTGGAATACCCATAACACCGTGGAACAGTGGCGCTGGGACGGGGCGGCGCGCGGCTGGACCCGGTGGGTCTCCTGTCCGGAGTGTTCCGGCAACCAATATACGCAGGTGATGGGACTGAACAGCGGCAAACCGGTGGTAGCGTCCAATATTGTGATTCAGTACACCAAAGAGGAACACTTGCCGGACCCGGCAGGCACGGGCTGGATTCAAATCCAGACGCACGGCAGCGGCCGCGCCACTCTGATTTTGGGCAACAAGATCGAGCAGGGCACATGGAAAAATGCCGGCTCGGGCCAGCCGACCCAGTATTATTTGAGCAATGGCCAGCCGGCGCGCTTTGTTCCCGGCCAGACATGGATTGAAGTGGTGCCCAATTCCCATTCGGCTCAGAATCCCTTTCAGCTGCAGATGCAGTAGCCCGTGGTTCCATAATCCGCCGGTTTCAATTGCGCCAGTACCTGATATAATGAAGGTATTGAAAATGGGGTGTGAATGTGTTCAAACACTGGACCAATAGATGGGATGAGCTGGCGGTGCTGGTGGATACCGGAGCGGCTTATCTCGCGTACCTGCTGGCGGTGCACGTGTATCTGACATGGATTAACCCTTATGTGGCGACCGTGCAGCTTGTGACCCTGTATTTTTCGTTTTCTCCCGTTTTACTGGCGCTGAACTGGGTGGTATTGAAGTTTAATTTCAAAGGATATTCCAGACGGTGGAATCAATTGCCATCCGAAATGAAAATGCTGGTGGTATCCAATCTGGAAAGCACTCTGGCCATGGCTCTCCTTATTTTCTTTGTGAAAGCCACCTGGTTTTCGCGCTTGATTTTCATGCTGATGCCGTTGATGGCTCTGGCGCTTCAGCTAGGGATCCATATTGTGACCAAAGTGGGCACCAACCGCCTGCGGCTGGGTAAAAAAGATCTGCGCCGACTGGTCGTCATCGGCTATCCCAAGCGGGTCAGGATATTTTCCCAGACCGTGGATACCGTTCCGGAAGCGGGCATGGTGGTGGTGGACCGTCTGGAAATTCCTCTGGGTTCGTCGGACGCGGGCCATAAGGCCCTTGCGACATTGCGCCAGCTCCTGCACTCCACGGTGGTGGATACGGTGGTGCTGGCCTTGCCGGTGGCAGACGATGTGATGATGGAAGCGGTGGGGATGGCCCGCAACCAAGGCAAGGAAGTGCGCATGATTCTTGATGAGGTGGGGGCGTTCGCCTACAAGTCCACGCTGTACGACTTTTATGGCAACTCGGTGCTGGTTGTGAATGCCAGCCGCTCCCAGCAGTCCGCGCGCCGGGCCGCGAAACGGCTGGTGGACATGATCCTGTCTGCCGGCAGCATCATTGTGGCGGTGCCCGTGATGGCGCTGATCGCTCTTCTGATTAAGCTGGACGACCCGGCCGGCCCCGTTTTTTTTGTGCAGCCCCGGGTAGGCCTCAATGGCCGCGAATTTCCCTGCTATAAATTCCGCACCATGGTGCCCAATGCGGAAGAGTTGCGGGCCCAGATTGAACACCTGAATGTGATGAGCGGCCCCGTGTTCAAAGTGCCGGATGATCCGCGCGTAACCCGGATGGGCAAGCTTTTGCGCAAGGCCAGCCTGGACGAGCTGCCGCAGCTGTTCAACGTGCTCGCAGGCCACATGAGCATGGTGGGCCCGCGCCCGGCCTTGCCAGCGGAGGTGGAGCGCTACGGCGAGGACTACCGCAAGCGGCTGTCAGTCCGGCCCGGCATCACCTGCTTGTGGCAAATTTCAGGACGCAATGACATTGATTTCGAACAGTGGATGCAGCTCGACATGGAATATATTGATTCCTGGTCGCTGGGTCTGGACTTCAAGATCCTGTTCAAGACGATTCCTGCGGTGCTGCAGCAAAGGGGCGCGCACTGATGGGGTTTCATCAGTAAGAAGATCCGTCAGGCCGCTATGCGGCCTGACTTTTTAGTGTGCACAGCAGGGGGAGGATTTTTATGAAAACGATGAAGGCTGTACAGATTGCCCGGCGGGGCGGGCCACTGGAATTAGTGGAACGTTTGGTTCCTGAACCCGGTCCGGGCCAGGTCCGCATCAAGGTGGAGTCCTGCGGGATCTGCCATGGCGAACTGGTGGCGATTGAAGGCCACCACCCGCTTATGCAGTACCCCAGAATCCCCGGGCATGAAGTCATCGGGGTGATTGACAAGCTCGGTCCCCTGGCGGGGGAGTGGAGCGTGGGTGACCGTGTGGGGGTGGGCTGGTCCGGCGGCGGTCACGAAGTGACGGGCCTTACCTATGATGGGGGATATGCGGAATACATGATCGGATTCGCGGCCCGCATGACCAGGATTCCAGCGGGACTGCCCTCGGCCGAAGCCTCACCTTTGATGTGCGCCGGAGTGACTACATTTGGGGCGTTGAAGCACAGCGTTGCGGGCCCGGGGGACACCGTAGCCATTCTCGGGATTGGCGGACTCGGCCACATGGCGCTGCAGTATGCCAGAAATTCTGGATTCCGGACCGTAGCCGTCTCGCGCGGCGGGGATAAGAAGGGTTTGGCTCTCGAATTGGGTGCCCATGTGTATATTGACGCCCAATCGGAAGATCCGGTCCAGATACTCAAAGGCATGGGCGGGGCGCGTGTGATTTTGGCCACGGCGCCGGACAGCGCGTCCATTACCAGAATTTTTGACGGGCTGGGAGAAGGCGGCGAGATGATTATTGTCGCAGGCATGGGGGGAAACTTGGAGTTTGCCCCGGGACAATTTCTGGCCGGACGCCGCGCTGTCCGCGGATTTACCGGCACGGACCCGGCAGACCTTGCGGGAACTCTCAACTTCAGCCAGCTGGCCAATATCCATCCCTTAATCGAGACGTTCCCGCTGGATCAAGCCGCCGGAGCCTTTGACCGCATGATGTCATCGAATGTGCGGTTCCGGGCGGTACTCACCATGTGAAACGGGGCCCGTAGGTATTTCGTTTCGGGGCGCACCGGATATCCCAGCCGGCGCTCCCCCCCACGGTGGCGCCTCCATAGCTGAGGGATTCGATTGGGCAAGGGGCCAATGACACCTCGCCATGAGCCCCGTTTGCCACGGCTCATCCTAAGTGGGCAGTTTTACTATTCTCCGCCGCTCTGTGTCGTTCCATAGGGACTTCACGCGCACAGGCCCCTAAAAATTTCCGGTGCGGAGTGCCGTTGTTGGCCTGCAGGCGCTTTCTGGCCTGCAGGTCAGTGATATAATCCAACAAAGTGCCGGCGCAGTCTCATGGGAGAGTCATAGACCCCACGGCTAAAGCCGGGGGCTTGGAGTGATTGTTTCCTGAGCCTTTAGCATTAGACGAGAAAGCCTCAGAGGCAAAGTCTTCCCCCTAACGGGGACTTCTAGGCGCTATGACCAGTCCGAGCGCAAGCTACGTTGGTTGGGTGCAGACCTTGGGATGCTTCTCCAGTCTCAAGCTCTCTGGTTCTCCGTTAAACGCGAGCAGGGGTGTTGCCAGCCGTGCGGAGAGAAGACGCGACCCCTTCCAACCTGGACGAGGAGAGATTTCGCAAGAAACGTCACCAGCCTTCGTAAGAGGGAAAGGAGATCCCAGCATGGTTTTTGTTTTAGACCAGCACAAGAAACCCCTGATGCCGTGTACTGAAAAACGAGCACGATTGCTTTTGAAACGTCATCGAGCGGTCGTGCATAAGATGGCTCCCTTCACGATTCGGCTGAAAGATCGCCGCGCCGAGGATTCGGTGTTCCAACCCTTGCGGTTGAAACTCGATCCCGGATCGAAGACCACCGGGAGTGCCCTACTGTTGGAGGGAGCCCTCGGTGCTAAAGCCATTTTCTTCGGGGAGATCGTGCATAAGGTGGGGATCAAGGCGAAACTGGATGCCCGCCGGACCGTGCGGCGGGGGCGTCGCCAGCGCCAGACCCGGTACCGCCCTGCCCAATTTCAAAATCGCCGGCGCCCGGAAGGATGGTTGCCTCCGTCTCTGACAGCCCGCGTCAATCAAACCGTGCATGTCGTCGCTAAGATGTGCCGGCTGGCTCCGATTACGGCTCTGAGCGTGGAGCACGTGGCGTTTGACACGCAAAAGATGCAGGATCCCGAAATTTCCGGGGTGGAGTATCAACAGGGGACGCTCTTAGGTTATGAAGTCCGCGAATATCTGCTGGAAAAATGGCATCGGGCGTGTGCGTATTGTGGGCAAACGCAGGTGCCTCTCGAAGTGGAACACATTGTGCCCAAAAATCGCCGAGGGAGTAGCCGCATTAGCAACCTCGCCATGGCTTGCCATGAGTGCAATGCCACGAAAGACAACCGCACCGCTGAAGAATTTGGCTACCCCGACATCCAAGCACAGGCCCGTAAGCCGTTGCAAGATGCGGCCTTCATGAATGCGAGGCGCACCAAGAAACAACGGACCGCGTGCGGGCTCCCCAAAGAACATTATTTTGATGCCCTCTGTGTCGGCAAAAGCACACCCGATCAGTTCGCTTCGCTTGTGCCAATGGTGCAGGTCTGGACGGCCAAGGGGCGTGGGACTCGTCAAATGTGTCGCACGAACGCCTATGGCTTTCCCGTGGCTCACCGGTCTCGCAAGAAGATGCATTTTGGCTTCCAGACCGGGGATCTTGTCAAGGCGGTAGTGCTCCGAGGGAAGTATGCTGGGACCTGGGTGGGGCGCATCTTGGTCAGAGCTAGTGGGCGTTTGGACATTGCGGCCCATGGTCAACGCATGGCTCAGGGAATCTCGTACAAGTATTGTCGTGTACTTCAACGCCAGGATGGGTGGCAGTACGAGGCTAAAATGACTTCTGCCTAACGGGCGGCCCGCTTCCCTCCCCACGGCTAAAGCCGGGGGATTCTCGCGGGCATTTGGTGAAGGGCAGGCTGGGACTGCGCGGGAAGGAGTGCCGAAATGGATGACATTGAACTGCTTCATGTAATTGGAGACGCGCCAGAGGGGCCCTGGAGCATATTTTCTGTGCGCCTTGGCGACACCTCCGCTATGGTGTCCGTGGTGATTCCCCGGTCGCTGTGGGTGCAGATCACCCGTCAGGACCCGTTTTCTGCTGAAATCACCCTGATGGAGAAAATTGGGCGGGACGCCATCGCCAAACGCCGGGACCGGGGCGACCTGCAAGGCACCGTTGTGGTGGAAGCCGGTGATATCCCCAGTGCGTGGCCGGATCCTGCCGAACCTTGGCCCGTGACCCTCAGACGGTGCGGTGCATGTGGACAGATGGTCCCGGCAGGAGAGGTGCTCGAAGGGTTGGCCAATGCGCTGCCTCCGGATTCGCGGGGCGAGGTCGAAGTCAGTGTGCTCTGCCCAACTTGCATGCTGTCCACCGTCCACCACCTGACACCTTGGGGCATTTCCCGCTAAAATGTCATAAGATGGATCCAAAGGAGGACGATTGGTATGGCGGAAAAGCTGGAAGCAGTGCGGGGCCATCTGCTGCCCGAAGAAGATCTGGCGCAGTACCGAGAGCGGCAAGATCCCAGCCGCCGGGTAGAGTTCGCCCTGGTGTGGAGAACGCCGCAGGACGATACGCTTGAAGAACGGCTGCTGGCCCGAAAGCCATCCCTGAGCCGGGAGGCCTTTGCGCAAGCATTCACTTGGGACCAGGCTCTCAAAGAGCGGGCGGGGAAGTGGCTCACGCAGGGCGGTTTGCAGGTGGTCAAAACCGGCCCCTTTATCTTGTGGCTCGCAGGCCGGATGGACCAAATTGAACAGACTTTGGGGACGCGGTTTGTTGAAAAGGATGGCCATTTCATGATGGCCCAGGAGCCCCAGGTTCCGGATTGGCTGCACCCCGCCATTGTCGGATTTGTCGGGCTGGAAAATGTCTCAAGGCTGTATCCCCACTACCGCCCGCCGGAGCGGATGGACCAGCTGGCCAACAATGGGCAGGGTTTTTTCCCGGCGGACATTGTGAGGGCGTACCAATTTCCAAAGGGACTGGGCGCGGGGCTGACGATAGGGCTGCTGGAGTTTTCCAATGGCTATAATGCCAAAGACCTAGAGGCCTTTTGGGACCAGTTTGCCATCCCCGCTCCCAGCCTGACGTTTGTGTCGGTGGACGGCACATCCAATGACGGCGGGGTGAATCCCTGGGATCTGGAAGCCACTTTGGATGTGGAGTGGTGCGGGGCAGTGGCGCCCGAGGCCTCCCTGGTGGTGTATGAAGCCAGTGCCGGGAGCCAGGACAGCTCTTTTGGCCTGTCTGTGCTGAAGGCTCTCGACTACGCGTACCAGGATGCCACGAATTGTCCAGATATTTTGTCCATCAGCTACGGAGACGGGGAGACCCGCTTCCCTGTGGCCACCATGCGGGCTTGGGACAGTGTCATCCGCAACAGCGCAGCCATCGGCATGACGGTCTTTGTGGCTTCCGGTGATGAGGGGGCCTATGGCCTGCACGGTCCCGGACGCCTGATCTGCCATGTGGACGCGCCGGCGAACTGCCCGCATGCGGTTGCGGTGGGAGGCACCCACCTGATTGTGAATGCAGCGGACCAGATCGTTTTGGAGACCGGATGGACCGATACGGACAATAACGGCGCATCCGGGGGCGGTATCAGCCAGATATTTGCGGTGCCCCCATATCAGGCGGGGATCGAACTGCCCGTCAAGGCCGGATACCACGCGGGCCGGGGAGTGCCTGATGTGGCGCTCAATGCGGACCCGGACACGGGGTATCCGGCCTTCTTCCAGGGCGCCTGGACCGTGGTTGGCGGCACGTCTTGCTCCTCCCCGATCTGGGCGGCCTTGCTGGCCCGGATTGCCGGCAAGGCTGCTAGTCTAAGTCAGGAAGTACTGGGGTATGTTAATCCCGCACTGTATGATTTAGGGCCTACTCCGGCCTTTCGCCCGATTACCTCCGGCAACAATTCCTACGGGGGCGTGGTGGGCTATGAATGCACCCCGGGCTGGAACGCCGTGACGGGATGGGGGAGCCCCTACGGGAAAAGACTGGAAGACGGACTGCTGTCCCGGCCAGAATAGCCAGGAAAGGCCCGGATGTCCTATAATCATATTATTATCTTGAGCTGATTAGGGGCAGAGGGAAGGTGCGGGAATGACGACGGAAGAGATAGGGGCCCAGTTTAAAGCGCTGGGGGACGTGACCCGGCTCCGCATCTTGGCGCTCTTAAGTTTGCGGGAATACTGCAATTGCGAGCTGGTGGTGATTTTCGGCATTTCCCAGCCAGCAATTTCCCGCCACATGGCCCGCCTGAAAGAAGCCCGGCTGATTCAGGAAAAAAGGCAGGGGCAGTGGATTTTTTACAGCTTAACCCGTGACCCGTTCCGGCCCGGGCAAGGGCTGGGCGAGACGCTGGCACGGATTAGGGAGGCGGATCCGGTCGTCACCCAGGCCGCCTCAGAGTCTCCAAGCTGTACGGTTCCCGCCCCGTCTTAGGGTTGCATAAAAAGGTCCGGAGAATTAATTTTTCTCCGGACCTTTTTATACAGCAGGGGACAGGTTTTATTCCCGGAAATAGGCGAACGTTTTCTCCAACCCTTCTTCTAATGAGACTTTGGGCGCCCACCCGAGCATGCGCTGGGCCTTGCTGATGTCAGGGCAGCGGTTGGTGGGGTCGTCCGCGGGCAGGGGGAGAAATTCCGTGTGCAGGTCCACGCCTCCCGCCTTGGCCACGGCTTCGGCAAAATTCATAATGGTGCGCTCTTCAGGGTTGCCGATGTTGAAGACTTCTCCCGACAGTCCCTCGCGGGTCGCGGCTTCATAAATGCCCCGGACTTCGTCAGACACATAGCAGAAGCTGCGGGTCTGCATGCCGTCGCCATAGACCGTCAGAGCTTTGCCCTCTAGAGCCTGGCGCACGAAATTCGGGACGACCCGGCCGTCTTCGGACTGCATCCGCGGTCCGTAGCAGTTGAAGAACCGCAAGATCCTGAGATCCAGCCCGTACAGCCGGTGGTATTCCATGGCGATGGCTTCGCCGTAGCGCTTGCCTTCGTCGTAACAGGAGCGGACCCCGTTCGGGTTGACATGGCCCCAGTACGATTCCACTTGGGGAGAGATCTGCGGGTCTCCGTACACTTCCGAAGTTGACCCTAAGACAAAGCGGGCCTGGTACTTCTTGGCAAGCTTCAGGGCATTTTCGGTGCCAATGGAATTGACCCGCAGGGTTTCCAGCGCCAGACGCCGGTAGTGGATGGGCGAGGCGGCAGAGGCCAGGTGGATGACCACGTCGGCCGCTGACAAAGGCAGCACATCTTCTGTGGGATATTCGGTAATGTCCCAGGTGAGCTTCATGACCTGGTCCGGCCCGTGCTGCTTCAAATTGTCCCACGTACCCGTGGCGAGGTTGTCGATTACAGCGACAAAGTACCCCTCCGCCACCAATTTATCCACTAAGTGGCTTCCCATAAATCCGGCAGCGCCGGTGACGATAGCAGTTTTCATCTAATTGCGCGGGAAACCCCGGCGTTCAGGCCGGGGAGGGATAGCGCGGCAGGCGTAGCCTGCCCCATTCCCGCATCCTCCTTTTCTGTCGGCGCTATCTGGGTCCACGAATACCCATACCCGTCCGCCCGCTGAACCCGCGAGCAGAAACGGTAATCGATGCCTTGGA
>DAIDDL010000041.1 GCA_027309085.1 Sulfobacillus sp. | reverse complement strand
GGAGCCGGATGAGTCGAGAGACTCACGTCCGGTTCTGGGAGGGCCTCGGGGTGTAACCCCCCGGGGCTACTCGCTTATCAGCGATTCTTTCAGAAATTAGGTGGGCGTCCGAAGCTCAAGAAAAAATCAGGGCGGCAGGCCGTATGGATCACCCAGGAGTTATTTGAGTTCCTCCCGCAAATCGATGATCAGACCGGTGAAATCGGATCATATCAGCTCACCTTGGGCACGAATAAGTTTCCCGTGGGGGTCATCCCTTATGTGGCGCACCGGGCGCATGCGATGCCCGCGTCGATTCATATTGCCGTGGAGGGCGGCCATGGGTGGCTCTCGTTTGCGTCAGAAGATCCGGATGTGACGATGCCTGGACGCGATGCCGACGCCGCCACAGAGCAGATCGCCGAGGACTTGCGGCATTTGTCCCCCGATCAACTCGCTGAGCGCACGCTCGGCGGGGATCGGGGCGTCGCGAAGCCTTTGGCCACTTCGGATGGGCAGGTCTTTGATCTCCTGCCGGTACAGAAACCACGGATTCAGAAAACGCGGCGCCAACGCCAGCGCTGGCAGCGGCGGGCGGCGCGCCGAAAAAAAGGGTCGCAGAATCAAAAGAAAGCCTATCGCAAGGCAGCCCGCTATCAGCGGTATGAGGTCAATGTACGGCAAGAGTATGCGCACCAGACCAGCCATGCCCTCGTGGTCAACGCGGCGTACGATTTGTATGCGTTTGAGGGTTTGCCGATCAAAAATATGACCAAACGTCCGAAGGCGAAGAAAGACGCCCAAGGTCATTTTCTGCCCAACGGGGCGAAAGCCAAAGCGGGCCTCAATCGGGCCATCTTGTCGTCGGCATGGGGACAGGTGGTCACATTCACCCGCTATAAAGCCTTGCGACAGGGCAAGCTCGTCATTATGGTGCCGTTCGCGACAAGTTCGCAGGAATGTGCCGTGTGCACATTCACTTCCCCGGACAATCGGCTGACCCAAGCCGAGTTTGTCTGTCAACGCTGCGGGCACATCGATAATGCGGACCACAATGCAGCCGTGGTGATCGCAAAGCGAGGGATCAAAAAGCTTCTTTCCGGTGATTCGCTCACGACACCTCACAAAACTACGCGGATTTTTCAGAAACTAGGGCCGGAACGGTCCGAAGTCACGCCTGGGGAGACCTACATAAGACATGCGAAGCCTGCGGCTTCCACGCACAAGTCGCGGAACCAGGAACACCTCGGAGTGATCCGAGAAACCCCCACCTCAACCCGACAGGGTTAGGTGGTGGGAGAGTTCATAAGTGGTGTCTTATGGCGGGCCTCCCATAGTACGAACAATAACAGGGACGATCCGGACGTGATGAATAACATGACGATTTTCCGCGATCCCCATCCATCTGCAGGTCCATTGCTGAGGGCGACCAACAAGGTGGCAAACCCGAGGGCTGACCACGCAAAGTCCCCCCCAATCTAACCGGCGGCGCACCGTAGGGAATTCCCGCAAAACCCACCAGGCTGCGCAGAAGGCCACGAGTCATTGCCGGAATGGTGTTAGAGCAGCGTATCGGGGCCCATGGACGTTTACGGGCACCCGTGTGATTCGGCGTGCCCTTGACGCCGCAGAAAGAGTCTCTGCACACGTTAATTCGGCGTAAGAACCGCGACATTTCTCAAATGTGTGATATTGTGGCAACAAATGGGTTGTTGTACGGTGTTTGACTTTTATGGGAGGAGACGTGGTGGAGTGATTCATGTGATCAATGCTGTCTTTGCGTGCTTGGCCATCGGCGCTTCCCTATTTTATGCGATTACCCGCTATTGAGGTTGTCCCTTAGCGTCGTGTGAATGGCTGGGGCAGGGCCTCACACTCCTCTTTTCGACGCAGGCAGCCCCGGAATAAGACTGGGAAATGAGAAGGATATTTCAGAAATTCGGGAAAAAAGCGGGGCGCAGCCCTGGAATGGTGATATCCTCAGCTGCGCGCCCCCTAATCGATATTCGGGTCGTCCGCCATGACTGCGCCTGTGTCGGCGGAGGTGACAAACCAGCTGTAGCGCCGGAGCCAGCCGGTTTTGATTTTCGGCGTGAACGGCTTTAAGGCAGCGCGGCGGTGGGATAGTTCCGCCTCGTCCACCAAAAGGTCTATGCGCCGGTTGGGAATGTCGATGCGGATGATGTCATTCTCCTTCACTAGGGCAATGGGACCGCCGGAAGCCGCCTCTGGAGAGACGTGCCCGACACAGAACCCGCGGGTGCCTCCGGAGAACCGGCCATCAGTAATCAGCGCGACATCCTGTCCCCGCCCCATGCCGACGATAAGGGAGGTGGGAGACAGCATTTCGGGCATTCCCGGACCGCCTTTGGGACCTTCATAGCGGATAACGACGACGGACCCTGGCTCAATGCCTGCGCGAATTCCGGCAAGGGCGTCCTCCTCGGAGTCAAACACGCGGGCCGGCCCTTCATGGATATTCTGGCCGCTTTCAATGGCAGCGGTTTTAATGACCGCCCCGCGTGGCGCCAGAGATCCGTTCAGGATTGCCAGCCCGCCATCCGGGCGGTAGGCGTTCGCCAGGGGGCGGATAACCTCCTGGTCGAGAGAGGCCCGATTTTCGTAATACGAGCCGAATTGTTGTCCGGTGGCCGTGGGTCGCTCGGGGTGCAGAAGACCGTCAATCTTGGACAGTTCCCCTAAAATGGCGGAAATTCCCCCCGCCCTGTCTACGTCTTCCATGTGCCAGGATGACGCTGGAGAGACCTTGCAGAGGTGAGGCACTTTTGCGGAGATTTTGTTGATGCGCTCCAGTGGGAAGTCGAGGCCGGCTTCGTGGATTAGCGCCAGCGTGTGCAGAACGGTGTTGGTGGAACCGCCCATAGCCATGTCCAGGGCGAAGGCGTCAGCAATGGCGTCGGCTGTGACGATGTCGCGGATAGGCACCTCGTCTTTGACGAGGCGGACAATCGCCTGGCCTACGGCCTTGAACAGTTCCTGCCGACGGGGGTCAGTCGCGAGGATGGAGCCATTGCCCGGCAGGGCGACACCCAACGCTTCAGACAGACAGTTCATGGAGTTGGCCGTGAACATGCCGGAACACGAGCCGCAGCTGGGACAGGCTACGGTTTCCAGCTCTAAAAGTTCAGCCGAAGCCATTTTGCCGGTGGCGACGGCGCCGACGCCCTCGAAGACAGAAATGAGGTCGACAGACT
Organism: Sulfobacillus sp.; assembly: GCA_027309085.1. Classification (GTDB taxonomy): domain Bacteria; phylum Bacillota; class Sulfobacillia; order Sulfobacillales; family Sulfobacillaceae; genus Sulfobacillus. The sequence goes on along the minus strand of DAIDDL010000041.1, from coordinate 34,566 downwards.
TTCCGTTCCAACGTCCCGCAGCCATAGGTCCCCCAGAAACGAAGACAGTGGGGACGTTGACCCGCAAGGCGCCCATCAGCATCCCCGGAACAATCTTGTCGCAGTTGGGAATGCAGATCATGCCGTCAAAGGCGTGCGCACGCACCATGGTTTCGATGCTGTCGGCAATCAATTCGCGGCTGGGAAGGGAATAACGCATGCCGATGTGGCCCATGGCAATGCCGTCGTCTACGCCAATCGTGTTGAATTCAAACGGCACGCCGCCAGCATCTCTAACAGCTTGGGCCACCGTGCGGCCGACGGCCGCGAGGTGGGTATGACCCGGGATAATTTCTACAAACGAGTTGGCAATAGCAATAAATGGGCGGTCCCATTCGTTTTCTTTTACGCCGGCAGCCCGCAGCAAACTTCGGTGCGGTGCACGGTCCAGACCCTTTTTTATCGTATCGCTTCGCATAAGGCTCCTTTCAGGGATTTGCGGATAGACAATGCGCTTTCCCTTGTTAAAGATAATAGGCAAGAAGCACAGGGCCCGAACAGTTAGCCTGGCTTTCCAAGCAGTATAAGGGTTTATGGCGGGGTTGTACAGATTAGAACAAAAGCCTTTCCTGCGCGGCTTCGTAACCCAGTTGGCCTCTTGGCAAGCGCTATGGGCTGAGCTCGGCAATGCATAATTACTCATAGGTCCTCAGCCGCCATGCACGGCGAAAGGTTGTAGGATAGCTCGCGCGGCTGGCCATTTTTGTGTCAAGGACAACGAGGGGTTCTGAAGGACAGCGCCGTGCAAAGGAATAGGGATAAGAGGGCGGCCGGTTCTCCAAGAACCGGCCGCATCAGGTGATAACAGAAGATCTATCTGGATAGTCTGTCCCGAATAGCCTATGGGCGCCTACTCATTGAGATAACAGGCGGCCTGATGGCCGTCCGCCACCGTAATCATTGCCGGCATGGTCTTGGTGCAGCGGTCCATGACGGCTGGGCACCGCGGTGCAAACGGGCAGCCCTGGCGGTCTTCCGACAGGTCTGGCGCGCTCTGCATGGTTTCCGGCAGCGGGCCGGTGTGGGCCGACCCCGGCGTCGCGGCCAGCAGGAGCCGGGTGTAGGGATGCGCCGGAGCCTGAATCAGATCTTCGGCCGGGGCGATCTCCACCAGCGACCCACCGTACATGACGGCAATCCGGTGCGCAAGGTAGCGGGCGGAGGCCAGGTCATGGGTGATATACAGGTAGCTGAGACCCCGCCGCTCCTGCAAAGACTCCAAGAGGGTCAAAATTTCAGCCCGCAAGGATACATCCAGCATGGATACGGGCTCATCTGCCACAATGAATGAGGGGCCTCCTGCTAAAGCCCGGGCAATGGCCACCCGCTGGCGCTGACCGCCCGAGAGTTCGTGGGGGTACTTTTCCCGGTAAATGGCCGTGGGGGTCAGGCCGACGAGAGTGAGGATCTCATCGAGTGCCTCCTCGCGCTCATGTCCCTTGAGGTGGCGCAGCCGGGTCAAGGGCCTGGAGAGATGGTGCGCCACCGTGTGGAACGGGTTGAGCGACGCAAACGGGTCCTGAAAGATCATCTGGGCATTGCGGTGATAACGCATGAGAGCCTGCCCGCGAATGTGTGTCACCTCTTTGCCGTCAAACCAGACGTTCCCTGCACTGGGCGTCAGCAGGCGCACCAGCGCGCGGCCGGTGGTCGTCTTGCCGCTGCCCGACTCCCCGACAAGGGCCACGGTTTCTTTGGCGGCGATATCCAGATTCACCGCCCGCGACGCGATGAGGTCAGGAGCGTTAGTCCGCGGGAAGCGGATGGTCAGATGGTCAGCCGATACAAGAAATTTAGACGCCATGGGCCACCGCCTTCTCGGAAACCGGATCGGGTATGGCATGGCAGCGAATGTACACGCGCCCTGTCTTGACAGGCAAAGGAGTCGTCCGGCACATCGGCAGGCGCAATGGGCAGCGGTCATAGAACGGGCACCCTGGCGGCACCTGACTCATATCCGGGGGCTCGCCGGGTATGCCTTCAATGTTGACTTTGCTGCCGATAAGGCGGGGGGCTGCGCGCATAAGCCCCTGGGTATAGGGGTGATGTTCGCTGACATCCTCAATAGCCATCCCCCGGTCAGTGATTTCCATAATTTCTCCGGCATACATCACGGCAATGCGGTTGGCCAGTCCTGAAACGAGGCTGAAGTCATGGCTGATGAACAGCACGGCCAGCTTGCGGCTGCGCTGCAGGGCCGCAATTTCATCCAGAATCGAGCGCTGCACCACCACGTCGAGCGCGGTGGTAGGCTCATCCATCAGCAAGACCTGGGGATCGAGAGCCAAAGCCAGGGCAATGACCACCCGCTGGCGCATGCCCCCGGACAGTTCATGGGCATAATTGCGGGCAACGGCCGGATCCAGCCGGACCTGCCCCAAAAGATCTGCGGTCCTCTTCAAGATCTCAGCCTCGCTGATGTCGGGCAGGTGGGCGCGCATGGTGTCCGTAAAGTGTTCCTGAATGGACAAGACCGGATTCAGGGCATTCATCGAACTCTGAAACACCATGGCAATATCGCGCCACCGGGCCAGTCTCAGCTGCTCCGGAGTGAGCTGGTACAGATCCTGGCCTTCAACCAGGATGCGCCCGTCGACCGTAGCGGTGTCAGGTTTCAATAAGCGCATGACAGCCTGCGCCATTGTCGACTTGCCGCTGCCGGATTCCCCGACTAGGCCGAGAATCTCATTGCTGGAAATGCTTAATGACACATTGCGCAGAGCGGGAACCAGTCCGTTTTGCGTGAAGTAGGAAACGTGGAGACTGTCTACGGACAGGGCCTCGGTCATGACGGTGCTCCTTTGCGGGGTTTGCGGGCTACCTTGACCTTGTTCAGCCGCAAACGGGGATTGGATACCTGATCGACGCCAAAGTTGATCAGGGACAGACTCAAACCGACGAGGGCAATAGCCAGACCGGGAGGAACGATCCACCACCATGCTCCGTTGAGCAGTGCCTGGCCGGTGTCAGCCCAGTACAGCATTGTGCCCCACGTGACCACGCTCGGGTTGCCCAGTCCTAGAAATTCCAGACTGGCTTCTGCTAAGATGGCGGCAATCGTGGCGAAAACCAGGTTGGCTACAACCAGGGACAGCATATTGGGAAGAATTTCCCCGATCAGCACCCGCCATTGGGTTTCCCCTGCAAGACGCGAGGCGATGACGAAGTCGCGCCGGGACAGGGAGAGGGTTTGGGCGCGCAAAATGCGTGCGCCCCAAGCCCATCCTGTCAGGCCAATCACCAGCGCGATCGTCACCGGGCCGGTCTGGTGGACATAAGCCGTAATGACGATTAGCAGGGGCAGCCCTGGAATGACCAGCATAATGTTGGTGAAAGTGGCCATCGTCGTATCGATCCAGCCACCAAGATACGAGGGCAGCATCCCTAAGATGACCGCGAGCGCCGTGGCGATAAAGCCGGCAAAAAAACCGACAGAGAGTGAAATCCGCCCGCCATAGAGAAACTGGCTCCAGACATCCTGGCCACTGGCTGTCGTGCCCAGCCAGTGATGCCAACTCGGTGCCGCCAGAGGCGTAAACTGGGTCGCAGAAGGATTGTACGGGGTGAGCAAGGGGGCAAAAGCCGCACTCAGCATAAACAGCAGCAGAATGACAATGCCCACCAGCGGCCTTTTGTCTCTTTTGAGAATGCCGCTCCATTCTTTCCACCGGCTGCTGCGCTTGACAGGGGCCTGCACAGCCGCCTGCTCTGCATCGGTATGGGCCGCTTGGCTCATTGGGACGCACCTCCCCGTGTCCGCGGATCCAGTTTTCCATACAGGAGCTCTACCAAAAAGTTGGCCACGAGCACCGAGAATGCAATAATCAGGAATAACCCTTGCATGAGAGGGTAGTCCTCATTCTGGACAGCCGCCAGAAGCTGATACCCTAAGCCCGGATAAGAAAAGACGACTTCTGTCAGCAGAGCGCCTCCGACTACGAAACCGATGGCCATGGCGAAACCTGTCATACTGGGCAGGATGGCATTGCGGGCCGCATATTGAAACATCAGGCGGTTTGACTTCAACCCTCTGGCTTCACCAAACAGCACGTAGTCTTCCCCTAAAGTCTGCACCATATTGTTGCGCATGCCCAAGAGCCACCCGCCAATGGAGCTGATCACGATAGTGAGGGCGGGCAGGACGGCATGGTAGAGCATGTTGCTGATAAAGGGGAGCGTGAATGCCGGGGTCAAGGTGGACGAGTAGGCATGGGCCATGGGAAACCAGTGCCACAAATAGCCGAGCAGATACAAGAGAATCAGCGCCAGCCAGAAGTAGGGGAGGGCGGCCGTGAAAGTGGACATCGTGGGCAATATGGCGTCCCATTTGCCCCCACGGTGCCACGCGGTAAAAATGCCCAGCATTACCCCGATGAAGACGCTGAGGACCGTGGCCACCCCGACCAGACCCAGGGTCCACGGCAGGCTTTGCGCGATGATCCGTGATACCGGCACGGGATAATAGGTGAGGGACAAGCCCCACTGCCCGTGAACCAGGTGATTCAGATAGGTTAGATACTGGCTCCACAAGGGCGTGTTGGTGACTCCGAACTGCAGTTCCAACGCATGCAGCGCCTTGGGGCTGATCTGCCCCTTGAAACGGCCAATCATGAGAATAGCCGGATTGCCCGGCATGAGCCGGGGCAACACAAAGTTAATGGTTGCCGCAGCCCATAGCGAGAGCAGTAAAAATCCGAGACGCCTCAGAATAAAACGCATAACGAAAGCCTCCCGTTGCTAAGATCGTGGAGTCAGATGGGCCAGCACAATACCCTCCGCAGGATAGTTGTATGGGGCAGGCTGCGCGTACGGGTTTTGTGCTGTCGGCCATCCCGTAAAGTATTTGGTGCTGTACTCAAACCAGGTGGCCCCGTAGATCAAGGGAATCGCAGGGAGATTGTCCGCGACGGCCTTTTCCAGGGTGTAAATGGCCTGCTTCTGGACGCCCAGGTTGCTCGATGTCCGGTACTGGTTCAGCGCCGCTGTGGTGGTCGGGTTCGACCACTGTTCGAAGTTGCCCGCATTCTTCGGTTCCAGCAGGCTCTGATAGAGGTAGTACGGGGTTGGGCCGCTCCCGCTCCAGGACATGGCCAACTGGTAATTGCCTGTGGTGATGTTGGAGTAGTAGGCGCCGTAGCTCAGTTCTTGCACAGTGGCGTTGATGCCCACCTGCTTGAGATCTTGCGCTATCAGTGCGCAGTCGGTATCCCAGTCCGTCCACCCCGTCGGCACTTCAATGGTAAAGGAGAGGGGGGTGCCGCCAGGCGAGGTGAAGATGCCTTGGGCATTGCGCTTGAATCCGGCGCCTTCGAGCAGTTTCACAGCCTTATTGGGGTCATAGGTGAATCCGCTGTCCTTGGCCGGCAGGTTGGGATCTAGCCAAGACTTCTCAGGAGGCAGAATCAGTGCCGTTGGGGTGGCTGGCGCTTCATAACCGTACTCTCCCACTTTAGCCAGCTGCGGGCGGTTGATGGCGGCGCTGATAGCCTCACGCACAGCAAGTTTCGACAGCTGCGGGTTTTTCAAATTGGGGTAGAGCATGTTGGTGCCGCCGACTGAGAACCAGTAGTGGTTGTATTTTGGCGCTTTGCTTACGTACACTTTGTTGATGTGCGGGAAAAAGAGGTCCGTCCAGTCGATGGTGCCGGACGCCAGGGCCAGGGTGGCGCTTTCATTGCCCGTATAGTCGAGGTACTGCAGTTTCTGCACCTTAGGCTCTCCGCCCCAGTAAAGCGGGTTGGCTTTGTAGGTGTAAGCCTGCGATGTGAAGGTGTCGGTCAAATAGGGGCCTGTGCCGACCGGGTCGGGATTGGTGACAGTGGCCGGGTTGGTGTAGGCTCCCCAAATCTTGGCAGGCACAATATACGTGTCGCCGAGAACGAAGTTGCCGAAGGGGACGTCTGCCGTGTTGAACTGGAAAACGACTTGGTTTGTGCCGGATGCCGCCACGGAGCTCAGGTGCGTCCAAATTCCGCTGGTGTCAAGGCTGGGGAATTTCTTCAAAATGTTAAAACTGAATACCACATCGTTGACAGTCACGGGAGTGCCGTTGGACCATTTGACGCCAGGGCGCAGGGTGACGGTCAGGGTTCGGTTGTTGTTGCTCCACTGATACGATTTGCCGATGAGAGGATACACTTGCGGGCCGACTAGGTTGAAGTAGAACAGGGGCTGGTAGATGAGACCCAGAGTTCCGCTCAGGGCACTGGGAGAGTATGGGTTGAAGTTGTCCGCAAAAGCGCCGTTGAGGCCAGGAATGACCACCAGGGTATGGGCTTTCACCGGAGCCGCGGTTGTCGTGGGGGTCGTTGTCCCGCAACCTGCAAGAGCTAAGATGCTGGTGCCAGACAATAAGGCGGCAAGCGCTCCAAATTTCACACGTTTCATGTTTAATGTTCCTCCTTGTTTTTTAATCCGGGCTGTTTTGCCCAAACTAAAGACCGTCGGTAGAAATTCCGGACGCCACAGCGCTAGGCGCGTTATGGCGAGTCGAATCGTTTCGGTTAATCTCCAGGACAATAGGCTGCGGATGGCCTTCAGGCGGCCAGCTGACGGTAACTGCCCCGCTGGGCCCGCCCGTTAGCAGACCGTTTCCAGATCGCACCGCGAAGGCGGGAATGCCGCCTCCCTGGTCTGCCATCCGGAACATGGCTTGGCCGGCTGCGCGGCTGCGGTGAATGACCACACCGTCTGCCTGGCATGTGACTTCTGCAAGCGTATGCACCACACTGGCCGCTCCCTGCTGCAAAGGGACTTCCCCATAGGGCAGCATGAGTCCTGACCGGGGAGGCAGGGCTAGATCCCATTCCAGCGAGCCGTGGCGGGAGTTTGGCGCAAGAGCGAGATGCGTCAACTGCTCAGTCTCGTCGAAGTTGTGTACGAAGAGAAACCCGCCCTGGCCGCCTTCGCGGCGGGTGGCATGCACCGCCGGGTTCGAGACCGCAAGCCCGGGCTGGCAACCCAGAGTTTCTGCCAGTGTCCGAACCAGAGCATGGTAGTACTGGTACAGATCCGGCAGGGCGCACCCAGCGAGAACCGTGCGGCCCCGGCCAGTTTTCTGGCGCGTGATGATGGCGCCGGGAATGCCGCCGCGGTCAACGTGTCCGAGCACCTCGCTCTGGTCTGTCGCGGCAAACGTGGTGTAGTTCGCACAGAATACGGAGTCGACATCCAAAATAGTTGCCAGGCCGCGTTGGCCAAAGGCCACAGGGGCAGGTAAATGAAGGCTGTCGGCCAGCACCCGGCACGGATTCCCCTCAAGGTCCCATTCGGGGATGCGGGGTCCGAGAATCAGGGTGCCCCCAGCGTTCGCGTATTCTGCAAGACGGGTCTGGGTGCGCCTATCCATGTAGCGGCATGTCGCCATCCACAGTATGGGAGTGGTGACGGGGTCCAAGATGGCGGCCTCTTTGTCCACAGCGACGGCTTGCGCTGTCAAGTTGGCAGCCACCAGAATGCGGTAGATGCCGTCAAAGTGCCAGGCGTCCCGCTCGGTTACGATTTCCTGCACGATGGCCGAGTCCTGACCTGCTGCTGGATTTTCCGTCATGTAGTAGGCCGAATAGAATCCGATGTGGATGTCAGGGACCGGCTTGCTGCTCGCCAGCGCGCTGCCAAACGTCCGGAACAGTGATCCTAAGTGTCCGACAACCGGGGCCGACCCGCGCAGTGTGCCGTCGCTGGCGATAGGGGCCTGCCATTCATGGCGGCGTCCAAACAGCCCGATGTCGCCGGGGTTGTCGCCGCCCGCCAGCATGTACCAGTTCAGGCCGTTTAAGCCGTAGGATACACTGACCCGGGCCGCCAGATCGAGGTCGGATGGTTCAATATGAGGGCGGTCTTGAAACCGCCCTGACTGAAACTCCGGGGAGAAGAGGGGAGCCTCAGGAGAGTTGGTGGCTGCCGTATAGGTGACAGCCAGCGCCAGATCGTGAAAATTGTCATAGCCGACGTGGCCGGGATAAAAATCTCCTCCCAGGAATGCTCCGGGGACATCCGCCGCTTCAAAGAGCTGCGAGAGTCCGATTGGGTAATCCACTCCGCGGCTGTACACGGAATAGTCCCGGAACCCATGGACATTGATGATGTAGGGAGCCGGGAAGGCATGGCGGGCGGCCTCTTGTTCCAGATGTTTTAAGTAGCGGGCCCGGTACTGCCTCCAGAATAATCCGCGCTGCCAGTAATCCCCGGATCCGTACAGGCTCGCTGTGTTCCCCGTGGAAAACTTCCGGTACTCGGTTTCAGCATCTTCGCTCTGATCAGGCAAGGTGCTGACCCAGTGCAGCATGCCCACCTCATTGTCGAGCTGAGTGAGGATGACGGGCCCGCCGTTTTGCGCAAAATATGGTGTCAGTGCTTGGCTGACCGCATCATACCACCGGTCCGCGAACCGCAGGAATGTCGGGTGAAGATAGGAGACCATGCGAGTCGGGTGCGGGTTGCCGCGGGCGTCCTGGGCAATAATCTCGGGATGCTGCTCCAAGAGCCATGCGGGCAGTCCTTCCTGCCGCAGTTCTGACATCACGTAGGGCCCCGGACGCACGAAAACCAAAAGCCCTAAACTGTTGGCCAATTCTATAAAATGAGTTAAATTGCGGCGCGGGTCAGTGGCTCCAGTGAAATCAAACTGTCCCGGTCGGGGTTCATGCCACAGCCAAGGGACGTACGTGCTGACGACAGTGATTCCCAGGTCTTTCACGGACGACAGGCGGTCATTCCACTGGGATGGGTCCGTGCGAAAATAGTGCACTTCCCCACCGTAGAAGAAGAATGGGTCACCATCCAACTGGAACGCCTGGTTCTTCATTTCAAGGCGCGGCATAATAATTATCGCCTGCTTTCTTTTGCTGAGATGCTGTGGATTCCCGCACCACCAGAGTGGTCGGCAGGGTGACCGGGGGAATGCGGGTCTCGCCGCTCATCGCCCGGTCAAGCTGAGTCATCGCGGCCCTTCCCAATTCGTACATGGGCTGGTGGATGGTTGACAGGCTTGGGCTCACATAGCGCGCCAGGCGGATGTCATCAAATCCCATGACCGCGATATCTGCGGGAACCCGGATGTTTTTGAGGGACAGGGTTTGCATGACGCCCAGAGCCATCTCGTCGTTGGCCGCAAACACTGCGTCTGCAGCCAGGCCGTTGTTCAGCAGCGCGGACATTGCCTGAGCTCCCCCTTTTTCCTTGAAATCCCCATGCACAACGGGAACCGTCATGGTATCGACACCGGCTTCATGAAGCGCATTGAAGAATCCCCGGTGGCGGAGACGGCTGTCCTCCGAGTCAATGGGACCGGCAATGAAGATAAACCGGGAATAGCCCATATCAAGAAGGTGACGCCCAGCAAGATACCCGCCTTCCTGGTGGTCGGCTGCGACCGCCGTCACATAATCGGATTGCAAGGCAGCAGACAGTCCCCGGTCAAGGACCACGACCGGAAGGCTGGCGGACGCATACCGGCGGAGGTCTCTTGACTCGATATCGGGGTCCAGGATAATCGCTCCATCGACACGCCCCTCGCGCAGCAGCCGCAGAGAACCTTGCAGCTGGTTTTTGGAGACGCCTGAGACAATAGTGGTCAGGCCTAGCGTGTCGGTGATTTCCTCTACCCCGGCTATCAGTTCGGAATAGAACGGACCGCTCAGATTGTGGAGAAATACCCCAATAGTGTTCGTCCGACGAGTCCTCAAGTCGCGTGCGGTACCGTTGGGCCGATAGTGCAGCTTGTCTACGGCCGAAGAAACCCGTTCCCGCGTGGCCTCGGACACTCGGTGAGGCTGGCTTAAGAATAGCGATACCGTCGACACGGAGACATTTGCGGCCCGCGCAACATCACGGATAGTAGCCACAACACCCCTCCTTCGAAACGATTCAATGAGTATCTTCGTGCAATAGGGGAACGATGTCAATAGGTTAGGAATTAAAAGAAAGATCCAATTAAGTCAGACAATGATGCGCGAGCGCGGTGGTTTTAGGTGCGCATATACAAGAAAACGCCGATTTTACGCCATTTTTTAACGTGGCGGCTGCTGCGTGCCGCGAAACATCACCATCATCTTGAGCTGAAAATTTTCAAGGTTCAGTACTTGACAGCAATAAGGCAGTATTTAAATAATAACTAACGGATCGAAATGATTCGATCGGCAGTAGCGCTGCTGATAATTGTACATAAGGGGGAAAAGTCATGCGTTTTGCAGGTTCTGTCTCGGGACAGCGAAAACCCAAGAAATTTCTCTGGCCGGGTTTGGGAGCGGCCGTCGGCCTGTCGGGCATATTGGTCTGGTCGCCTCTTTCGGCCGCGGCGAGCGCTCCCGTGCCGGTGAAAGCTAAAGTCTCCAGCCCGCCATCCGAGGCTCTGGCTCCTGCGCCGCCGCTGGACATGCTCTATGCGGGGCAGGCGCTGAATGCTCAGCAACGGCAGTCTTTAAAGAGTATGGCTGCCCGCACCTGGAAGTTTTTTTCAGTGGATGTCAGCCCCGCAACCGATTTGCCTATGGACAATGTAGGATTCCATGGCGCCCCTGCCCAAGGCCAGTACACGTCGCCCACTGATATCGCGATGTATCTCTGGAGCATTACCGCGGCCGCGCAGATGCGGATTATTTCACCGCACGCGGGATACGTGCTGGCAAGCCGGGAGCTCGGGGCGATCCAGAATCTCGAAAAGTGGCATGGCTTTCTCTTGAGCTGGTATAGCACAAAAAGCGGCAAGGCAATAAGCGGCCCGGGTGAGGGGCCTATCGCATCACTAAATGGGCAGTTCATCTCGACGGTGGACAACGGGTGGTATGCATCATCGCTGGCTGTCGTCCGCAACGCCTTTCCCGGTCTCGGGCCGCAGGCCACAGCGCTGCTGGAGGCCATGAATTTCGGAAGATTCTATGATAGCGGCAACCAGGCCACGAACATTACTGCGGGCCAAATGTACGGCGGGTACTATGCGGGCGTGGGACCGGCGTCGTTTGAATACGGCAATCTCAATACGGACCCGCGCATCGCGGCGTATATGGGAATGGGGACCGGCACCCTGCCCGGAGATGTCTGGTGGCGCACGTGGCGGACTCTCCCGGCGGACTTTACCTGGCAAACCCAGCCTCCCGCCGGCCCTACGGTCACCTATACCGACCCTTATTCAGGTAAGAGCTTCCCCGTTGTTGAAGGACACTACACCTATGATGGCATTACCTATGTGCCCAGTTGGGGCGGCAGTGAGTTTGAGGCATTGATGGCCCCCCTGGTCGTGCCGGAATCGAGCTGGGGCCGAACCAGTTTCGGTCTCAATGACATCAACTATGCGCAAGCGTCCATCGACTACGCAACCCAAGCGCTGAAGTACCCGGTGTGGGGGCTGTCGCCCGCCAGCGTGCCGGGAACATCTGGAGCATATATGGCGTATGGCGCCTACCCGATGGGGTCGGGCGGTTCGGGCAACGCCTATGCCGACAGTGCTGTGACTCCCTATGCCTCTTTCCTGGCGCTGCCGTTTTTGCCCCAGCAGTCCTATCAAAACATCGAGAAATTGCGCAATTCGTACAACGTATATGGTCCTTACGGGTTTTATGACGCCGTGGATCCCTTAACGGGTCAGGTAGCGCCGCGGTATTTGGTTCTCGACCAGGGAATGATTATGGCGGGAATTGACGATGCGCTGATGAGCGGGGGCCTGCAGCGATATTTTGCGGAAGATCCGGTTGGCCAGCATGTAAAGCCCTACTTGGAAATGGAGAACTTTTCCATTAGCCCAGCGCCCGGTCTGCACTTGCATTATGGCTACGAGCGGTAAGATGAAGACGCATGCGGCTGAGGGCAGTGGGGCCTGAAGGTGGCGGTAAGGTGCCGAACGGCACAGCGTGGTGAAAAATGCGGACGCTACACCGTATCGTACCGATACGATCCGTCGTCTGCGCCCATCCCACCGGTGCTGCGGCCTCAACTGGACGACCTTCATTCTTCACCAATGCGTCCGTTACACTGCGCGCGGATATTTCGGCAACCTTCTTGTATAGGAGGAACGGCGGGTTCCATTACATTCTCCACTTCGATTTGTGCAGGCTCGCTGCCCGCTGAAAGTTCCGTCCCAGCATGAGCGTTCAAGCCGCATCCTGACGGGGCAGGGTGCGGCTTGAAGCGAAATACCTTTGATGCGGAAACGGTTCTTGGCCACGCCAAGATGAGATTCAGTGTCACCCGCGGCGGGGTGAGGCGGCAGCCGGCGCGGGAGCGGGCGGGGAGACGGCCGTGCGGAAGCGGGCACCCGGCCGCTGCAGGGGCTGACTGGCTGTCGCCGAGTACGCGACTGCGGGCTGGCGGGAATTCACGGCCGCAGCCGGTGGCAGGATTTCTGCTGCCGGTGGGCGTTCAGGCACATACAGCTGCTCAAGGGCAGGATGCGCGGCCTGACGCTGCGCGGTCCAGACAAAGAGCCCCCAGGCGATTCGGGCTGCTGACTCGGCGGACAGTGATCCCGGTGCCACGTACAGTTCTAGCGTGTTAGGCTCTTGTCCAGCCAGTACCCGCTTGCAGGGCCATGCCGTCATCGTGCTCAGGAGACGGCATGCCTGGTGCACAGCCTGACCGCCGCCCAGGCCGGAAACGAGCGCGGGATGTCCCGGGACGAGGACGACCGAGAGTTCCGCGCGGCCATCCGGCGGCAGCACATGCCAAGGCTTCAAGGCTTCTTGCAGCGCTCTCGCCTCTTGGTCCAGTTCTGGTGTAGACGACTGAATATCGACTCCAAATGGTTTCACATTTCTCACCCGGAATTACAGTATGCCGCAGTATTGCAGCGGTTACCAAAATCGGGGGTGCTGCCCAAAGTTTTCCTGAAATTTGAAGCGGTGCCCGGAATCCTCCTCCCGGCTACAGGTTGGGCCCCATAAACAGTTCGGAAATTGCTACCCCTGATCCCCATGGCACGACACCGACGCCTATCTGTGTCTCGTCCGGATTCAAAATATTGGAGCGGTGGGGGGGCGAGGCCATTAGCAACGCGAATGCCTGACTCACGGAGCCTGCTTCCGCGATGTTTTCGGCGCCCATCCCCTGTGCGTCGAGACCAGCTGCCTGCTCCATCTGCACGGGCCACCCGTAAGGAGCCATATCACTGGTAAACGGGCCGTTGGCCAGAGCCTGCGCGCGTTCTTGCGCCAGATTCATGAGCTGCGGACTCACCGAATAGGGGGCCAAGCCAGCTTGTCCGCGTGCCTGATTAATCAGGTCAATCATTTGAGTGGCCTGCCCTGAGCTGCTGGTGACCGGAGAGGACCCGAGCGCGGTGACTGCCGGTGTAGATGCAGACGCGCTGGCGGCCTGGCTGGCGCTGATGGATGGTGCGGCCTGCGTCTGGGCGGCCATGGTCTGGTAGGCTGCTGACATCGTAGTGGTCTGCGGAACATTGGAAACGGCAGATGATATGCTTGCCGGGGGGGTAACAGGAGCGGTAGGCAAAGCTGCTGTGACTGGCAATCCTGCGGCCAGCAGCAGGGCCGTGAAATAGTTCATGAATCGCAACCTCCGTCTCAGTAATCAGATAGCAATGCATAACATAGCGTATCCGATGGCAACTTATGGGACAATGCGGGCATTTTCAGCTAAGCGGCGCGGGTAAGGAAATAAGCGGGATATTTGCCAGATAGCCACTCTATTTGGCAAGTATCCCCGCATTACCAGTATTTAGGAAGGGGCCCTGACTTAAGGGCCCCCAAAATCGGTGCGCCTCAGCTCGCTTGGGGCGGGAACAGCGGGCTGGGCGGGCACGGCAGTACCGGTCCCACCTGTGGGCAGACGGGCGGCACGCAGAAGCCGTAGGAAGGCACCAGCAGCTGCACAGTAGCCGTCGACTGGAAGAGCATGCACAAGGTGATGGTGCAGCTGATGTCGCCGTTGGGCAGATTCACGCACGTACACGCGCCCGAAAGAATTGTGCAAGACGGCGTCGTCCCCGACGGGCTATACAGGGTGACGTTTTGTGTGGTCACGACGGTTTCCGGCAGGACGTCCCCTGAGGTGCAAGTCACGGAGTAGTTGGCCGAAATGATGAAGGTGATGTTGTTGTAGTCTGTCACGCTGGTGGGCGTAATAGCGCCCACCATGCAGCTCGATGTGGCGAGGTCAATCGCGCACGATGAAACGGAACATTTTTTTTCGCCTTTGGCACAGAACGTTTGAGTCGTTGTGATGGTCTGGGAGCATGAGTCGTACACCTTATCCACTACAATGCAATCAACTTGAGTAGTGGGAGGACATCCTGTATCCGGGCACGGGCCCGGAGTAACGCTGGCCATGAGGCCACCTTCCTTTCGTTTTTTCCTGAGAATGGGGGATTTCCCATTCGCTGGTACAATATGATCAGGCGGGCAAAAGGTTCCTGATCCCCGGCAGTTTCGGCCGTGGTGATTCGCTGACTCCGCCTTGCGCCATTTTCTGATATAGTGGCCGCACAGGGGACCGGCGCGCCAAAAGGAGATAGTAGCGGTCGTGAAACGGGGGAGGCATATACGGTGGAGACGCCGGTGATTTTGGTCTACAACGAAAATCCAGAGAGTATTGCGGAGTATCTGCGGGGCAGAAAGTGCCCGGGACGCCTGCTCACGGCGTCGACCCCGGATGCGGCGCGGAGGCTTATTAAAGATGTTGAGATTGTATTCGCGTGGAAGCTGCCTCCAGAAGTCTATGCCCAAGCTAGCAATCTGCGCTGGATTCAGAGCATGGGGGCGGGGGTCGAGGATTTGGTCGTCAACGCGCGCATTGCGCCGAGTGTGGTGATGACCCGCATTGTCGGGCAGTTTGGGGCGCCCATTGCCGAGTATGTCTTTGCGGAAATTCTTTACCGGCAGCGCAACCTGGCTGAAGCCCGCAGGCTGCAGCAAGCCCGGATGTGGCAGCGCTTCCCGTTTGGATCTCTGAAAGGCCAGGTGATCGGGGTGGCTGGGCTCGGGTCAATCGGTCTGGAAATTGTGCGCAGGGCACGCGCTTTCGACATGCACATCGTGGGACTCAGCCGCCACCGGCATGGGACTGAGGAGGTGGATTGCGCCTATGATGGGACCGAGTGGGGAATTTTCGTGCGGGATCTGGATTACCTGGTGGTGACACTGCCCTTGAGCGCGCGGACCGAGGGCGTGGTAAACGGTACGGTATTCAGCGCCATGAAGCCCACTGCTGTGGTCATGAATGTGGGCCGGGGCCGGGTGATTGATCAACATGACCTGATTCACGCCGTGCGGTCCGGGCAGATTGCGGGGGCTGTGCTTGATGTCTTTGAGGAGGAACCGCTACCGCCAGACAGTCCGCTGTGGAATTTGCCGGGGGTTGTGGTGACGCCCCATATTTCCGGGCCGAGCGTGGATGCTGAAATTGGGGAGTTTTTTCTTGGCAACCTCACCCGGTTTTTGCAAGGACAATTCTTGCACGGAGCTGTGGACAGGACTCTGGGGTATTAGCGCCAGGGTGCATATGCCCAACACGCGTATAATTTTGCCGCAATATCTCGTGGGGGTGGCAAGGTGATAGAGGTTGAAAGGGTGAGGACACCCGAACAGTGGAAGGTGCTTCATGAGCTGATTCAAGAGTATGCGGCAACCTTGGGCTTTTCCCTGGAATTCCAGCACTTGGAAGATGAGTTGAGCCGGTTGCCGGAGGTTTATGGACATCCTGTGGGGGCGGCGTTTCTCGCTTCCGACAATGAAGGGTACTGTGGGTGTGTGGCGTTCAAAGAACTGGAGACAGGCGTGTGTGAAATGAAACGGCTCTACGTGAGGGAATCCTGCCGGGGCCAGCATGCCGGGAGGTTTTTGGCCGAGACCGTCATGGTGGAGGCGCGCACGGCGGGGTTCCGGGTCATGCGGCTGGATACACTGCAATCTTTACGGGCGGCGGTGCGATTGTACAAAACTTTGGGATTCTACGATATCCCGCCATACAACAACAATCCCCGTGCGGACGTCCGCCATCTCGAGCGCATGCTGTAAGCGGTCCTTTTCCCCGTGCCGGGTGGAGAAGGTGGTGCCCCTATTGACTGCTGACCGGGGGATATGTTCTCCTGAGAAGGGATAGTGCATGGGACCGACCGCGTGGGGCAACCAAAAATTTGCACGGGCGATGTGGAGCCCAGTGATGCACGGGAAAGTTTTGACCGAAGGGGGTATTCACTTGCCGCTCATACCAATGGTAGTAGAGCAGACCAACCGGGGAGAGCGCTCTTATGACATCTATTCGCGTCTTCTCAAAGAGCGCATTATTTTTCTCGCCGGTGTTGTTGACGACGATATGGCCAATTTAGTGGTGGCCCAGCTTTTGTTTCTGGAGAGCGATGACCCTGATAAGGACATTCATCTCTATATCAACTCGCCTGGCGGCTCAACGACCGCCGGCATGGGAATTTACGATACCATGCAGTACATCAAGCCAGATGTCTCTACGCTGTGTGTGGGAATGGCCGCGAGCATGGCAGCTGTGCTGCTGGCCGGCGGGACTGCCGGCAAGCGCTACGCGTTGCCGCATGCTGAAATTATGGTGCATGAACCGTCAGTGCAGCGTATGGGAGGAAAAGTTACGGACGTGGAAATTTCCATGCGTGAACTGATCAAAACCCGCGAGCAGCTCTCGGGGGTTCTCGCCAAACACACAGGACAGCCCTTGGAGAAGATTATGCGTGAATTGGAGCGGGATTACTGGATGTCGGCCGACGAAGCCAAGGCATACGGCATCATTGATGATGTGACTGTGCCCCGAACGAAAACCGCCGAAAATCCCGCCTAGTCCTCCTAAGACACAGAAACTAGAAGACGGCCTCAGAGTCTGGGGGCTGTCTTCTTTTTTTCACCTAGCCGAGCCGCTCGTGCAGTTCAGTCTGTGAGTCAGACACCGCAGAAGGGGAGGCGAGAAGCTTTAGGGGGAGTGGTGAAGGGACGGTATAATAAAATTATGCGGGCGAAGTCGCGACATATTAAGGGGGCGCGCGATGTGGCGGGATGAGGGGCTGATTATTGAAATTGTGGCCGGTTCGCGGGCGTACGGATTGGAGGAGGACGAGAGCGACGAGGATGTGCGCGGGGTGGCGCTGCCTCCGCGGGAATGGCTGGTGGGATTTGCCCCTCCGGTCCGGCAACATACCCATGCGAGCCAAGAGGCTGACCGGGTGGTGCACGCGCTGCCAAAGTTTTTGCATCTGGCGCTGAATGGGAATCCCAACATGCTCGATATCCTCTTTTGCGCCGAGACGAGCATCCGGGTCCTGACAGTCCCGGGAAAAGAACTGCGGGAGATGCGCGCAGCATTCCTGTCGAAGCGCCTGTACGCCGCGTATGCGGGCTATGCTTCCGCGCAGCTGAAGCGCATGCGCAGCCATAATACCGCACAGGGAAGCCGGGGCCGCGCTGTCCAGGAATACGGCTATGACCCCAAAAATGCGATGCACTTGCTGCGCCTGCTCCTGACCGCCCGCCAGCTTTTTGTCACAGGAGATCTTCAGATTTGCCTGCCTACCGAGGACCGGACCTTCTTGCGGGCTGTGCGCCGGGGAGAGTATACTGCGAGCGAGATTCAGCAATGGGCCCTCGAGTGGGATGCTGAGTGCGGCAGGCTGGCGCTTTCCAGCCAGTTGCCGGACGGACCGGATTTTGTCCGGGTCCAGCGGTGGCTGGAGCGCAGACAGACCCGGTGGATCTGCCGGGACGCGTCTTTCTGGGATGAGGAGATGAGCCGTGCTTAACGGGATTCCCGAGCCTGTGCGCATAATCTGGCAGGCCCTGAACCAGGCCAGCCCCACCTTCTTGGTGGGAGGAGCGGTACGTGACTGGCTCTTGCATGAGCGGCCCCATGATTACGATTTTGCTTCCGCCCTGCCGCCCGGTGATGTGGCACAGTGGGCCAAGCTGCAGGGTTGGCAGGCCATTCCTACGGGGGTGGATTTTGGCACGGTCACCTTGCGGCACCCTTCCTACCAAGACTGGCCCGTTGAAGTGACGACTTTCCGCAAGGACGGCCGCTACAAAGACGGGCGCCACCCAGCTGAAGTCCATTTCAGTGACCGGATCGAGGACGACCTGGGTCGGCGCGACTTCACGATGAATGCGCTGGCTCTGGCATTCAGCGGCACGCTGATAGATCCTTTTGGGGGACAAGATGACCTGGACCGGGGTCTTATCGTCACGGTGGGGCGCGCGCGGCAGCGTTTTGCGGAGGACCCTCTGCGCATGTGGCGCGCTGTGCGGTTTGTAGGAAAGGATCACGGGGGCTTGCCTTTCAGGCTCGCTCCAGAAACCTCGGCCGGAATGACTGCTTCCCGCCCTCTGATTCTCAGTGTCAGCGGGGAGAGGCAGCGCGATGAGCTGATGAAGCTGTTGGCGTCTGTGCACTTTGCCGAGGCTCTTGAGGCAGCGGACGCGGAGGGGCTGCTCGGGATAGTGTGGCCGGAATGGGCGGCTGCCAGGGGATTTGCCCAGCATAACGCGCATCACGCCTTTCCTGTGCACACCCACTTGCTGGCGACCGCTGCTCAAGGAACGACACCTCTGCTGCGGCTGGCCGGTCTGCTGCATGACATCGGCAAACCGGAATGCTTTACCCAAGATGCCTGCGGAACGGGACATTTTTACGGACATGACGCCGTTGGGGCCCTATATGCCGAACGCATGCTGCAGCGTCTAAAATTCGATGCCCATACCGTGAGAGCCATACGGGACTTGGTAGCCCATCATATGTACCCATGGGAAGAAGCTGGAGCGAAATCTCTGCGGCGTGTGACGCGGGAATGGGGATTAGACCATATAGAGCAGCTGTGGGAACTCCGGCGCATGGACATCGTGGGAAGCGGGACCCAGAAGGCGTGGGCGCGCCAGCCGGAAGTTAGGGCACGGTGGGAGGCGGCAGTTGCCCCGGCAGAATTAAGGGGGCTGAAGCCGGTTGCCAGCGGCAAGCACGTGATGGAATGGACGCATTTGCCACCAGGGCCTGAGGTTGGCCAGTGGATGCGCAGAATTCAGGACTGGGTGGACGAAGACCCCGCGCGAAATACCGTGGAGCGGATACAGCATTTTGTTATCAAGGGAAGTCCCTGAAGGCGCGGGGCATCAGCGGTGACAATTGCCGCAGCATTCCGCAGCCAAACTTAATGTGAGGAGGAATTCGGTGATGTTAAATGGCCAACTTGCCCTGGTGACCGGAGGGGGCCGCGGGATTGGCCGCGCTACGGCGCTGGCTCTGGCCAGCCGCGGCGCGGCTGTTGCTGTGAACTATTTGTCGGACCACCGTGCGGCACTGGAGGTGGTGACGCTGATTGAGTCTGGCGGCGGCCGGGCTTTCGCTGTCCAGGCGGATGTGCGCCGGGAAGCCGATGTGCAGCGAATGATGGAGCGTCTCTGCACGGAAGAGGTTCCCTTGAGCATTGTCGTTAATAATGCGAATATTCCCTTCGTGCTTAAACCGCTGCCCGACTTAACGTGGTCCGAGTTTTCCCAAAAGGTCACATGGGAACTGGAAGCCGCTTTCCTGCTCACCCAGGGGGCCTGCGCGATCATGAAACCGCGCCATTACGGGCGGTTGGTTTACATAGGAGCGGGACTTGCCCACCATGCTGCGCCCGGGTGGTCGGCCCACGGTGTGGCGAAAGCGGCTCTAGAGCAGTTTGCAAAGTATGTGGCCACAGAGTACGGGCCTTGGGGAATCACCGCTAACGTGGTCATACCCGGATTGGTTCAGACGGATGCATCGGCATTTCAGCCGCAGGAGTACCGCCAGCGGGTGATTGAGCAAACACCTCTTGGGAGAATCGCGCGTACGGAAGATATTGCCGGGGCGGTGCTGATGCTGGTTGGAGAAGACAGTGCGTTTATTTCCGGTGCGTCGATTCCCGTCAATGGGGGAATTATATAGCGGGTGCGGCTGCATAAGGTACGTCGCACACAGGATCACTGGGGGCCGGGATTGGGCTTCCAGATGCGAAAGCCAGGTGGAGAAAGGTGGAGATGGCATGTTTACGGGGCAACTCGCTTTGGTGACCGGCGGGGCATAGGCCGGGCGACCGCGTCTCTTTTGGCCAAGCAGGGAGCCGTAGTAGTCATTAATTTTGTGGCGCGCCAGGATGCTGCCGAGGATGCCGCCCGTGCGATCCGTGCAGATGGGGGACAGGCCGTGGTCATGCAGGGAGACGTGCGCAGCCGCGAGCAGGTGGAGGACATTATCGCTAAGATTGACGGGCGGTGGGGTCGCCTCGATATTCTCATCAATAACGCAGGCATGCCTTTTGTCCGGAAGCCGCTGCGGGATATGGCGTGGGCGGAGTTCCAGCAAAAACTGGATGATGAAATGAAGGCCGCGTTTGTACTGACCCAGGCGGTGACTCCGGTTATGGCCCGGCACCACTATGGGCGCATTGTGTATGTCGGCAGCGGGCTGTCCAAGCACACGGCTCCCGATATGGCTGCTCATGGCACGGCCAAGGCGGCGCTCACCCAATTCGCCCGCTACGTTGCCGCCGAATATGGGCCGGTGGGTATTACGGCCAATGTCGTCTCTCCCGGCATGGTCCATACCGAGGCGACGGCCTTCCAACCGCAGAATTTTCTGGACCGTGTTGCGGCCATGACGCCACTGGGCCGCATCGCGGAACCTGACGACGTCGCCCGCGCCATTGTAATGTACGCCTCCCGCGACAGTGGTTTCATCACCGGCACCTATATTCCTGTCAATGGCGGGTCCTCGATGGAGTGAGTGAATGCAGGGGAGCAATGGCTGCTGCCCCATGATGTGTCCAAAGATTTGCATCGGCTTCAGTCAAGCGCTATGGGAACTGTGCCCGTGCTGTAGTCTAGGCGCTTTGTACCTTTGCAAAAGATCTTGACTGTTTGCGCTCTTTCTCTTCATCTTTCTGACGTCGTTTCTCTTCAGCAGATATTTTAGCGCTCCGCAGCCGCCTTCTGGGGTGACGCCGACTTCGTGGCTGCTGTTGGGTGCAGCGGCGGTGTTAAGTCTTGGCGTGTGGGGTATTGCCGCGAGCAGCGAGCGGGTGGGGCTTATGGCACCGACTTCTTTTTCCCTCCTGCTGGCGCTCAGTTTGTGGGGCCTGGCCGGATGGAGTTTTCTTTTGGGGCTCGTCATGACCTTGCGCGTGTGGTTCATGGGACAGCTGCATTTTACCTTATCTTGGTGGGCGTTTGTTTTCCCCATCAGCGCTTATGTGCTGGACTCGCGCCAACTGGCAGCGGCAGGGCATATTGGCTGGCTGGATGGTTGGAGTGATGCCTTCATCGTGATGATGTTCCTGTTCTTTGTGATTGTCCTGACAGGCACGGTAGTGGGGTTGGTGACAGGACGCCTATTTCATTCGAAAGGGTGATGGCAGCCACTAATGGCCGCTAGTGTCAGATAGAGAGCGAAAGAAGTGAGGGCGCCAAAAATGCGGCGCCCTCACCTTCTCTCGATGGGCTCCTCTGCTGCGGACTAAAAACGGTCGGCGGCGGGCGGTGGCGCCAGGGGGCGGCGCACGGCAAGCATGGCGCCGATCAGAGGCGGAAGAGTCAGGGTGAGCGCGGCTCCCGACACTAACATCCCGGCCCGCTGCGAATGCCAAGCAAAACCAGCCAGAAGGCCGCCTAAAGGACCGGCAGTTTGTAGGGCTGTGCGGATATACGTCATCACTACGGGTCGCTCTTCTGCAGTGGTGGCGTGAAATCGTATTTGCATGGCCCAAAATGGCGACGAGCCTCCCAAACAAGCCGAGACGAACACCGCTATAAATGCCCATTGCGGGTGGCGCAGACCCAGCAAAACCAGAATCATGGCCATTCCCGCCAGAGATTCTGTCAAGAGAATGCGCTGCAGCAGGCTTGGGCGCCTGACCACGATGGGGAGAAGCACACTGCCCGAGAGGGTTCCCACGGCTTGTGTGGTCAAGAGCGCAGTATAAAGCATGCCCGGAGAATTCCAAAAAGCATGGGCAAGCAAGGGCCACAATACCCACAAGAAGCCCTGAACGAAGTTGAGAGACCAGAATAAGGCCGTGCTCTGCCACAGTGGCGGATGCGCCCGCATTATCCTTGAGACTTCTCGGGCATTTACAGGCCGGGAAGTCTGCAGAGGCGCCACGGGGGTTCTTGTTCCAGCGCTCAGGGGAACCTGGGCCAGGTTCCATGCGGCAAGTGCCAAGAGCGCGCTCGCCGTTGCCAGAATTATCCACAGGCCCACTCGCTGCATCACTAAGCCAGCGGCGAGCGGGCCCAGTACCGCTGCAATATTCCATCCTATCTGCTCCGCCTGCATGGCGTGTTTGAGTAGGGACCCGGGCACTACCTGCGGCCACAGGCCGGGACCGCCGGCAGAGGTCGCCATAAAGACTAAGGAGTGTGCGGTGGCAGCCATATCAAACCAGATCCAGTGCACGGTTCCTGTGCGGGCTACCGCTAGAGCGCCCGCCAGAACGCCGTACCTGAGGGAGCGGATGGCAAAGTCCCCAACCATGATAGTCCGGACCGGAAATCTCCGGAACAGTACCGCCATAAGAGGGCCGCCCGCCAAAACCGGAGCGGCCGTCCAAAATGCATACCATCCCAGTTCGCGCGCTGAGTGGCCGTAGGCAGCGAGATACCACAGAATTGCCACGGCGGTCAGTTCATCCACCAGGCGAACGGCTGTGTCGCCGGTCCAGTAGCGGGCAAATGCTGGGAGAGTGAGAATGCGCCAGGTGCGCATAACAGATCCCTCCAGTGTGTTAGGTTGAGACGCGTGCTGGAGGGCGTATTAAGGCGGGCTGAGGCGGGAAGGAGAAGCAGGGTGCAGGCTCTTGCGCGTCATTTCTTCTCCGCCCCCTTTTTGTTTATCGTAACACGGGGAAATTGCCGGCGCCACCCGACTGGCGCAAAGGTTTCGACCCTATGGGAAATTGCCCGGTGTGGGAACCGAAGCACGGCCTTGAAAGGAGGCGTCGTAGGCTAAACCGGAATGCTCGCGCGGGCGGAACCTATGGGATGCCAGACAGGAATATCGTCTGGCTTAGCAGCGTATGACGTCCCGTCCCGGACACGGCTTAAGCGACATCCTGAGGGTGAAGGGATTTCAACCGACAGGGAACCCTTGGGGAGGAGGAGTAAGCCTATTGGCTAGGACAAGGGCGCAGAGCATATCCTGCGCCCTTGTCCTAGCCAATCCATGCCTAATTCGAGAGATGCTGTTCCAGAAAGGCAGCGATCTGGGGATAGAGAATGAGGCGGTTCTTCAGTTTGACCACCCCATGTCCTTCATCGTCGAACAAGAGGTACTCCACTGGATGCTTCCGGGCCTGAAGTTTCTGTACCATTTGCTCTGCTTCGCCTACCGGCACTCTCGGGTCGTTCCGTCCATGCACGACTAAGAGCGGCGCCTGAATCTTGTCGATGTGGTGGACCGGTGAGATTTCTCGAAAAAACTCCCGGTCCTCTGCCAGTGAACCATATTCGGCTTCTCGCAGCTGGCGGCGGTAGGGGCTGGTGTTTTCCAAAAAAGTTTCGAGGTTGGCAATGCCGACGATGTCGACTCCGGCGGCGAAGAGCTCGGGAAAACTAGTCAGGCCGGCGAGAACCATGAACCCGCCATAGGATCCCCCCATCAAAGCAGTGCGGCTGCTGTCGAGCCCGGGCTGATCGTGGATCCATGCCACTAGAGCAGCCAGATCTCTTACGGAATTCATCCGCAGCCTGACATCATCCAAATGGACATAACTCTTACCGTAGCCGGAACTGCCCCGCACATTGGGCGCGGCAATTGCGAAGCCCTGTCCCAACAGATATTGAAACACCGGATTGAAGCCAGGACGCTCCTGGGACTCCGGGCCCCCGTGCACGGAGATGACAACGGGCACCTGCTCTGCCGAGGCTCTCTGGGGCCGGTATAGCCATACCGGGATGGACAGACCGTCAAACGATGGAAACGCTCTCAACTCTGGACGGATAAAGCGGCTGAAATCGAGGCCAGCCTGTGGAGCATGAGTGAGAGCCACCAGCTTGGAGGTTTCCGGCCAGAGACAGTACACGTTGGGGTTTTTGGTCGCGCTGTGGTAGGTTAGCGCCAGCCTCGAACCGTCCGGTGACCAGGCCAGGCTGGCAATCACCCCATCATCCAAACCGGCAATATGGCGGGTGGAGCCATTACGGTGTATGTACAGCGCGGAATAGCCTTCTTGGTTCACGCAATAGGCATATTGCTGTGAGATCCGGTCGACTTCGAGCAAGTCGAGATCGTGGTTCTCGGATGCCAGATGCTCGAGCGTGCGGCTCTTCCGCCGCCACTGGGCTAATTCAAGGAATTCGGTGTCTTCGTCGGTAGCCATAAGGATGTCTTCTTCCGGTCCCCAATAGCGGGCGAAAAGATATTGAGCCTGCCCGTGATGAGGGGTGAGGTGATCCAGCGCACCTGTCTCGAGATCGAGTTCATAGAGATCGTGGTTCACGTTGGCGGTATGGGTGACGACAAGCAGGCGGCGGTTATCCTGGGAAAAGTCCAGAGCCCGCCACCAACCCTGGTTTTTGTGCACAAGTTTAGCCTCTGCGAAAGTCTGGCCGGTTTCAAGAAGGCAAATGTCATAATCCTGACCGTTGCGTGCATTGGTGGCAATAGCCATCCAGCGTCCGTCGGCGCTGATGGCGCCGAGGCTGTACATTGCCTGGGGATTGTCGGTAATGGCTGTGATCCCTTTCCCGTTCCCCTCAACCATATACAGCTGAGCATTCTCATTACCGCCCTCATCCATCGCAAAGATGAGATGGGAACTGTGGGGGATGCCCCAGACTTCCATCACCCGATTCTCGGAATCCGTCAGCAATTCGGGCCATCCGCCCTCGGGCTGAATGCGGTACACCTGCGCGGTGCCTGTTAGATTCATTAAAAAGGCGACGTGGCCGCCATCACCCGTAAACCGCGCCCCAAAAGCCTGGCGGATGCGCAGAAACTGTTCAATCGTGCCTTCCTGCAATAGAATTTCTCCTTCCTGAATATGTTGTGCGGGGTGTTGCTTCTTCATAGTGTTCCTGGCGCACATGTGCTGTCAAACTGCTACGCTTGAACATAACTCTTGGCTTGCCAGGCCGGCAGTGCCGCGAGCTTTGCTCCCAGCAGAACGCTCGTCCCGGGCTTTGCAAGTCGGCGGCCAGTTGGTCATAATATGACTAAAATATGCCGGAAGGGTGTGGGGGGATGACTCAGGATGAGGTGTTGGAGGGGTTGGCGCCGTTTTTCCCGGTAGTGTATGAGACTCTGGAATCGGCATGGCAATCCACATTGGATTTCTTCGACCATGAATCCAGGCCCTTTGATGTGTTTCTGGCTCCCGGTCTCCTCCGCTGGTGGGCTAAACAAGAATTTACCCGTTTGCAGCCGATACTGGGTGACATGGCAGTCGAAGATCTGGCCAATAACGGGCTCAGCCTGGTCTACCGGCAGTTTAGGCTGCGCATCTGGAAGACGCCTGACGGGCAGCTGCCCGATTCTGGACAGTCGCTGACGCGTGATGCCTTCCTGCGTCAAAAACAGGTGATGTTCGGATTTATGGAGGAGCCTTTGCCAGTGGCACTCAATCTGGCGATATTGTGGTCAGTCGACCAGGAGCAGCGCATGGACCCGTTGAAATTGGTCTGCACTAAAGCGGATGTTGCCGAATCGGCGCCCATACAGGTGGACTGGGCCTATGAGATTCCTCACCCCGCTGTGGCGATGGAAACTTGCAGCGTGGACACGGACCAAGCTTCTTTGGGATTTGAATCTCTGGAAACGGGCGAACAGGAGAAGGGCACTTCATGATCGGTGAACGGGTGCGTCTGGCGCGAGACTATACAGGGTTGAGCCAGGCCCAGTTAGCAAACCAGATGGCCGTGAGTCAGTCCACGGTTGCCTATATTGAACGCGAACGAGTCGTACCTTCCGATGCACTGCTGCGCAAGATTGCGGGCACTACGGGTTTTCCCCTGCCGTTTTTTCATAAGGGCGACCTCGATCCGTTTCCGCTGGGCTCCCTGTTATTCCGTGCCCGCGCTAAAGTGCCCATGGCCACGCGCGAGGATGCGCATGCCAAGGCCCGCGTGGCGTGGGAACTGGCACGGTATTTGCTGGGCCGCGTCAAGGAATGGCCCGTGCGGCTGCCTCAATGCACCGGGATTCCGGTCTCGCAAGCGGCGGATGCGGTGCGAATCGGGCTCGGGCTGCCCGCCGAGGATCCCGTCAATTCCCTCGTTCCTGCCCTGGAGCGTGCCGGGGTGCTGGTCACAGCAATTTTGACGGCGGGGCCCGGACTCGATGGGTTCTGCGCATGGGCGGGAACGAATGCTCAGCGTCCGGTTATGGTCTTGGACTCGGCAACGCCAGGAGACCGGATGCGCTGGAGTGCTGCCCACGAATTAGGGCACCTAGTGCTTCACCGGACGGTCAGAGGTGGTGGGGACGCTGCCGAGCGCGAAGCTGATGCGTTTGCGGCCCAGTTTCTCCTGCCGGAGAACGCCATGCGGCGCGAATTGGTCGCACCGGTGACACTGACAGGACTGGCCGCGCTTAAGGTGCGCTGGCACGTGTCCATCCAGGCCCTGGTGCGGCGCGCCAGAGAACTGGAGATTATTACTGACAGGCAATATCGCTACGTGTTTGAGCAAATTGGAAAGCAGGGCTGGAGGACCAAGGAGCCGATTGATGTGCCCCGTGAGCAGCCGCAGGCACTCACGCAGTTAATCCAAGCCGTATATGGAACCGCGGATAATTTTCGCCGTCCCTTGACTGAGGCCGGGCTGCCCCTGTCTCTGCTGCAGTCGATTGCCTGGCCGACGTTGGCGCCGGCTCCGGCCGAGCGTCCTAAAGTCATTGCGTTGCATGCGGGGTACCACACAGACCGTTGACCGCTAGGCATGCCCGTCAAGACACAGTCCTGCCTGTAGACGGGTTGATGAAAATGGCGTAGTTTGAAGAATGAAAGTGGGCGCCCTCTTTATCTCACCAGGGAGTCCGTGCTGCTAATGGGATTGCAACGGCTGCGAAAGGGCGGAATGCGATGATGAATGTCCCATCCTGTATACGGCAGGGCCGGCCTCATGGAACAGAAATCAAGATCTTGGGGCCGCTGCTGATTCCAGTGGCGCTTGCAGCGCTTCCGGTGACTATGCTGTCATTGGCCACCAGCTTCGCTGGACATGTATCAGCCAGCGGGGGCGGTTGCGGAATCCAGCGTTACCAAGGGAAATTTAGTGTTCCGGCATCACCAGACAAACTGGAGTCACTTTAATTCGTGGGGCCAGGCGCAGCGAGAAGTGTCTGCTTGCTGTACTGTTGCTGCGACCTGTTGAGGATTGCGGACCGGCTGACGGACCAAATAGGGAGGTGCGAGGGGGATGGCTGAGATTCGTCCGGTCCGCCTGACAGATGCCGAGAAATTCCGTGACCTGCAAGATCAGCTCGATCGGGAAACGCCATTCATGCTGATGGAGCCGGGAGAACTGTCCGGAGCGGTTTCCGACTGGGAGAAGAGGATAGCCCCTTTTATAGATCAACATCAGAGTGAGTTCTGGGTAGTGGAAGACGAGACCCAACTGGTAGGGTTTCTGCGTATTAAGGGAAACCACGCCAGACGGTTGTCCCATTCGGCCCTAGTGGTGGTTGGCATCCGCCAGGCTTATTGGAACCAGAAGTTAGGAACGCGGCTGTTCCAAGGGATGGAAGAGTGGGCGCTCCAGCGCGAAATTATCCGGCTCGAACTTACCGTCATGGTGGGCAATCGGCGGGCGGTCGGCGGGCGGTCGGCTTATATCATAAAATGGGTTTTGTGGTGGAGGGCCTTCACCGGAAATCCATTGGCTACAGCGGTGGCGGGTTTGCGGATGAATATCTGATGGCGAAAATCCTGGAGAGGCCGGAATAGATGCCACTAATGCCACTCCCGGTACTTGGATGGAGGGCAAGATCCATGGCAAGCCCTCTGGCGGGGTCGGCAGCAAGCAGCCAGTGGGTGCCGGCCCCGGGGGTTATTCAGCGAAACCGGGTTGACATGTGCCAGCGGTCGGCGGTATTGCTTACGATAGGCGGCAATAGGGATGAATCCATCCGGGCCCGATGTACGGTGTGAACCAGTCTTCGGGCCGCAGCATCATGCCTTGGCTCTGTGCGATTTCCGTGTCTTCGATTCCGTCGTAGGCGGGATCAAACAGCCACTCCACGTCGGTGTCAGGCAGCATGAGTTCCTCAAATAGAGAAAAATCAAGTGCGTCGGCATCAGCAGTAGGCTTGCGCCCGTTGGCCTCGGCCTCGAGCGCCACAAGACTTTGCGCTGTCTGGATCAGCGCTCGCACGACGAGGGCTTCGGCCGTGCAGCTAGCCACCACGGACTCCCCATCCCACTGGTCAATCATGCCGGTGACGGAGATGGCACACACCAGAAATCGTTTGGCGAAAAAGGGAGTGTAGTGCTGGGAGAACTGGCCCGGGAGCCAGGACAGGAGCGGCTCATGGCTAGTAGTGGCTATCACCTCATTCACGGCATCAAACAACTCATCGAGAAATAAATATCCTGCCGCGCGAAGGGCTTCGTACTTTTCACTGGCACTGCCATCATCAAACGGCATAACCCGCCTCCCTGAGTACCCGAATTTACGATATCTTCCGGCAAGATTCACAGTCGCACAACGGGAGGCAGATCGGCCACCCCGATGAGCACGCATGAATTGCCGCTACCAGCATTTTACCATGGGGGCACCCATGAATTATAATGTGTGCCCCCATCTGCACTGAGAAACGCGAAGAGCCCTGACATTGACACAGAAGCGACAACAGGGTAACGATGGTGAAGCTAAGCAGTCAAGCACTTCGCACACTGAATGGTGCTGTGCTACCGGTTCCGGGAAGCCCACGCGCGGCACACCGCTCCGCGGGGAGCAGGCCGCCCGCCCGAGGAGGTGCCGTCATGAGCCAGCATGTGACCTATCGGCTCCCCGAAACGGTGGTCGAGGATCTGCGGTATCTGTCCTTTCTGACGCAGACGACTCCCGCCCGCGTGATTGCCACCTGGATTTCGGCCATTGCCCAGGCGATCGATGCGCAAGCCGGGACGACCGTCCCGGGTCGACCTGATGCCGCCGAGTTGCTCCGGAACGGCGGCACGATGCTCACGTTGGCGGAGCAACAGGCGGTCCAGCAATTACACCAAATGATTGGTCACTGGGGTCAAGCGGATCGCCCCCACCCGATCGGAAGACGCCTTAACCGCGTCCGCCTCGGCACGTATCCTGATCTCCTCACGCGGCTCTGACCTCTTCCCCGAGGCCGGAGCCGCGTGGTTTCGATCTCTCTCGATTATCCCTCATCAGGGCCGTGAGCGCCATGGTGCGTGGATCTCGCCGGGAAGGCTCGAGGTGGCCAGCCGAGGAGGGATCGACATCGGGAACAGCCCTGCGGGCTGGGCCTCGGGGTTTTGATGTCGCCGCCCCGAACGCGGCGTCACGAAACCCCGAGGGAAGGGGGGGATTCTTTTGCGGATCCCGGCCCGTCCCACTCCGCTGGTGCCACACACGCCTGGGACTCGTGCGCGTTTCGTCGCGCAGATCGTGATCCTCCCCTCGCTTTGTCTCCCTGGGGGGACAACGAAATCCCCCGGCGACCGTCATCCCTCCGCAAAGTGGGACACCGCGGCGCCCCCCATGGCTCTCGGAGGTCTCGAGGGCGCGCAGGAACAGGAACCTGTGCCCGGCGGCATCCTCATCAATGCCTCGGAACACGAAGACCCCGGGCACTTGAAGGGCCACGAAATTTTCCGCAGGATCTTCGCAGGGGCCCCATGGCCGAAAGTGCTCAGGGGAGAGGGAGCGCGTGGGGCGGGGCCCAGTGCATCTCGGCGGAATCCGCCCCCCACGGGTTCCGAGTGCAGGGGATGCCGGAAATCGCCTCCAAATTCGAGGAACTTTGGTCAGATTGTCCCACAAGTGGGACAATCCGCGACGCGACACCGCCTCTCATACCGGAATGTGGGACATCTCCTCGCCGACATGAGTCCCCTGCGGCTCCGATGCGTGACCATTCTCCAGGCCAGAACCTCGCTAGGCCTCGGAATCGGTTCCTCAGGCACCGGCCCCGCTACATTTTTTTCAGAGGATACCCTACAGAAAAAGCCAATATGAGTCGAAAGTGCCCAGGGGAGACGGAGCGCGTGGGGCGGGGCCCAGTGCATCTCGGCGGAATCCGCCCCCACGGATTCCGAGTGCAGTAGATGCGGGAAATCGCCTCCAAATTCGAGGAACTTTGGTCAGATTGGCCCACAAGTGGGACAATCCGCGACGCGACACCGCCTCTCATACCGGAATGTGGGACATTTCCTCGCCGACATGAGTCTCTTGCGGCTCCGATGCGTGACCATTCTCCATGTCAGAACCTCGCTAGGCCTCGGAATCGGTTCCTCAGGCACCGGCCCCGCTACATTTTTTTCAGAGGATACCCTACAGAAAAGGCAAATATGATACCCTGTCCCTGGTCCCCTTTTCGGTTGTCACGATGGTCCCCTTTTGCTCTGCCATTCATAAGCATCATCATTCCTGCAATAATGGGGTGTCCGAACTCTCATCATCGTAGTCGATCGCATCGGCCGCTTGGTGTAAGGCTTCCGTATGGGGGAGAGCATACCGGGCCGTGGTGGCGATATTGGGGTCGCCGTTTTTCCGAAGATGGCCCATCATCCGCGCCACCGTGGGAAGCGGCACGCCCAAGTCATTCACGAGCCGTGACCCATAGGTATGCCGCAGCGTGTGATAAGTGAGAACGGGCCAATTCAGCCGCTGTCCCCATTCTGTCCTCACGCGCTGCACCGACCGCACACTTAGGGGCCGGCCTTTTTGACTGACGAGAACCGGTTGGCCCGGCCCCACCCAACCCTCGGCCGTCGCCCGTTCTTTCCAGACTAAGAGGTGTTTACGCGCCAAGTTTCCCAGGGGAAACGGCCCGGTTACGTATGGCCTGCGTACGCCGAGCGGCGTTGCTTACAGGCGCACACCTGACTTATCTGGGGATGCATGTTGTTGAATATCGACAAAATGGCGCTCGTACAAAGAGGGGGATTTCGCAGGCACTTGCGGGGGAGGCTCTGCCCTGGTATAAGTCTTGGTGTTAAACGAGCGATATGCACTCGGCCACCGAGGAGGTTGCTTCTGCACATTTTATGTTCCTCTAAGCGCAAAGCCGCACAGCGCTGGAAGATTGAGCAGATGATCTCTGTGACAATAACCCCTTAAACTTCTGCCAAGGCATCATAAAACATATAGGTGTTTTTCCCCTGTTGTTTTGCGTCGTATAATGCTTTATCTGCGTGCCTGATCAAAGTCCTCGCGTCCATTCCATCCGTGGGGAAGGTGGCAATCCCTATGCTTACCGTTAGTTGGAGTTCATAGCCTTTTATTTTCCACATAGTCCTGGTAGCTTGCAGGATCCGTTGTACCACTTCGTGAACATCGTCTTGAGACGTAAGATAGGGCAACAGTACAATAAACTCATCACCGCCCAAACGAGCCACAGTGTCACTGCGGCGGATAGAATTGGAAAGCCGCCAGCCCAACTCCTTTACCACCTCATCCCCAACGTCATGACCGTATGCATCGTTAAACTGCTTGAAGTCATCACAATCGATAAACATCGTCGAGATGCCATGTCCGTTGCGTTTCGCATCTTCCATGGCTTGGGTGGTGCGGTCAAAAAATAGGGCGCGGTTTGGCAGGCCTGTGAGT
Organism: Sulfobacillus sp.; assembly: GCA_027309085.1. Taxonomy (GTDB): domain Bacteria; phylum Bacillota; class Sulfobacillia; order Sulfobacillales; family Sulfobacillaceae; genus Sulfobacillus. The sequence continues at coordinate 2,827 of DAIDDL010000041.1, read as the reverse complement.
GAATCGTGAAACGCTAGAAATCGTAATTGCTCTTGGTAGGCTCTTAACTCCTGCTCCATCCGCAGTCGTTCGGTAACATCCCGGCCAATCGTGACCACGCCTACGATTTTCCCGTCTTTAACCAGGGACTTGCCCCGAGTTTCCAGCGTAACCCACTGTCCATTTTTGCACCTAAAGCGAAACAATCCATCCATAGATATATCTTTGGATACCATTTCTCGCTGCATTGATACGGCGAGCTCTCTATCATCGGGGTGTAAGATGTTTAGTCCGGAGGTATGCATCAGTTCATCCGCCGTGTAGCCTAATAACGGTTCGTGAGAAGGCGAGACGTATAAGAAGTTAAAGTTGACGTCAATCACGCGTATCAGATCGCGGGTATGTTCCACAATCAATCGATAGATCTCTCCATCACCAAAAAGTTCCGCTTGCCCCTTGTTGACTGGAGATGTGTCCTCACCCATCGGTACATTCCCCCATATTAAACACAGTAAAGTGTAACTTCAACTATTGACTTCTGTCAAGAAATGTGGCGAAACAAGTCGAGGAATGCTGTCTAAAGTTTCGCGAATCGATTGGGATCCCGGTGCATCCGTTCGTGATTCGTTGGAGGTCTAAATCTGGAACACACATCCTCCGATAACTCAGGTTTAGACCGGAAAGTGGAGGGAACTTTCTATAATATAGGTGATTTCCTTTGCTGGATGGTGTCGTGATGACAATCTTGGATTGGCAGGACGAATTTCCAACTGACGAGGCCTGCCTGGGAATATCTCTTTCAACAACGGTGGCCTGAGGGATTTTTGTGTCCCCAATGACCGATGTTTGATGATGGCACTGGGTACATTCATAGAGGGGAGCGGTCCGCGGACCGCTGAATGGTCCAGTATTTGTGGCCTTGACAGTGTCCCAGAATGGTCCTCCCTGTCCACGCTGCCAGACAGGGCACTTAATTCTGCGCAAGCGGGGGACTCAGTCGTTATTAGGCTGTTCGAATTTCCCGCAGTGTCGGCAGACCTTTCGGGATGTGAGGATTTTGCAGAATGTTGCTGCTTGGCAATAGTGTCTAGAAATTGATGCGTTCCGCTGTCCGGCTTTTGCTGGTACGAGTGACCAACCGTACCCGATGCCATGATCCGTGTCCCATAGCAATAATGGTCGGGGGGAGTTGCGTTCGGGCTGGTTTTCCGGAGGAGCCCTTTTACGAAAAAAACCGGGCTGGCAATCAGCCCGCTGAGCATTTCGGTCGCTTTCGTCGCATTGATGCACCCTCTGTCTTCGTTGGAGCACGAATTGAGGAATTCACAGATTTCGGCCCTTTGGGCCGGGACTCGGGGAAAACGTTCGCCGTTTTTGGGGCGAACGTTTTCCCCGAGTGCAGAGGGTCTCCGGCTCAGGACCTTCTCGCATCATCCCTCATCGGTACGGTTCACGATCCGTCCGGGTGAGAATCGATTGGACCCAGGCCACCCGATCCGGTTGCGTGGCGGGAAAGGGTTGCCAGGGTATCGCGTGCGGATCTTGCCAGTGCCAAAACGCATAGACACGATGCAGGGTTTCGACCACGTGGTAGGCGCGTTGGGGCGATAATTCCCATCGTTCATACACCAGGTCTTCGCAGTAAGTGGCCCAGATATCGAGGTCGGCCGTGGCCCATGGGCGCCTGATCGTCTCTAGCCACGCCGCCGCGGCGGCGAGTCCCCGCGCATCATTGCGGACACGCCTGGGGGGTTCATCTTGCCAGGCGGCGTACTGCAGATAGCCATTAATGGCCTCGGCGGGAAATCCGTCCGCATCGCGGACGATGGCCCATGGGCGACGCTGCAACCCATAACTCTGATAGGCGGACGCGGTGAAGCGGGGTACCGAATAAAATGACATCGTCGATTCCTCCTTTTGCCCGATCAGCTTGCCGGCACCGCCGTGCCGGGCGCTCAGGCGAGTTCCCCTTGAATGACGCGCGTGACAATCGGTTCATCAATGACGCGCTGTCCATTTTGTGCGCCGTAGAGCAAACAGTGGGTACAGGCTTTGTTGATTAAGCGGGCGGCGCCACTCGAGTAGCGATAGAGGCTGTCGATGGCCCCCTCCGAAAAGAGCGCATGGGAGACGCCCGCATATTGAAGCTGGGCGGCGATGTACGCCGCGACTTGGGAGCGGTCCCAATAGCCCAGTCGGCATTGCAGATCCATCCGCTGATGAATGGCCGCGAAGGATTGTAACCGAATGCGGGCCCCGAGTTCGGTTTGGCCGACCAAAATTAAGGCCATCGGACTTTGGGAGTCCATCTGAAAATTCAAGACGAAGCGAATCTCTTCCAGCATTTCCCGGTCCAATAAATGGGCTTCATCGACAATCACGACCGGCTGAATGTGGTGAATCGCGCGCAGGCGCTCCACTTCGTGTTGCAGTTGACGTTTGGCGTCGCCCCGGTAGAAGGACGCCTCACAGCCGAGTTGCTCTAAGAGCCCTTTATAAAAAATCCGGGGAGTCAGCCGCGAATCCGCCACATAGAGCACCTGATAGCGGGCGGTATCCAACGTGGCCGCAAAGCGCCGAATCGCCGTCGTTTTGCCGACCCCACAATCTCCCGTGTTTGTAGTCTAATAAAATAGACCAAATTCATCAGGAGAATTCCTCATTTTCATCATGCGGAATTCCCCATTTTCATCATGAGGAATTTGCCCAATTCTTCTCCTCTCGATAGAGTTTAGAAGCTTGCGAGAGGAGACAAACATGGAGATGGTATCCATCGACCAGATACGACAGATTAAACTACTGCAGGCCCAAGGGTGGAAGCCCGGATTGATTGCGCAAAAACTTCAAT
>DAIDDL010000040.1 GCA_027309085.1 Sulfobacillus sp. | reverse complement strand
GCCACGGTGAACGGGCAGAAAAGGCCCATTTTCATGCGCGCAGGTTGCCGGGTGTAGCGCGGCATGGGGAACTCTTGTTCCATCATACCCCACACATTACCAAACGGGTCCTTCATCTGACAAACATAGATCCCGTCAATGCCGCATATAGGACCACGGTACAACCGGCAGCCGTGATCTTGAAAATAGACAATCGCCTCCTGCAAATGCTGAACCCGCCAATAGGCGACCTCACTGCCAGCACCGTTCGGGCTCTTTTCATCCGCTGGGTGCAGGCCCACCCGGGTGGTATCTACCAAAAAGCTGCAGTACCCGTCATCCTCGAAAATCAGCGGGGAATCAAGGAGATCACTGTACCATCCGTGAGCCTTTCGGACGTCAGGCACGAAGAACAAAATTTCCCCGGGATTCGACAGTTTCACCAATTTTTCCTCCCTCTATCTCCGCTGGCATACCCCATGCCTCCCAGCAGACAGAAAGCAGCCCGGGAGCGCGAGCGGTGAGGTTAGTCAGGCACGAGCGCAACCTGCAAGATAACCCCGCTCAGCCCGGCTTCCGCTCGCCGGGACTTGACGTGTCGGAACGCTGCCATCACCCATTTCATCGTCTGGAAGCAAGAAATTTTTCTCGTTTCGCTGTGCCGTTTCCAGATGTCCTTTGCTCTCCGTCCATTGCAAGATTCCCCGGAAGAGGGCATCATTTGTTTTTCATGAACTCAGTCAATCCTTGCCGGACTTCTGCTACGGTGGGCAGATAGGGCATCACTGCAATGCCGATATGCAATAAATCGGTGACCGGGTGTAAAACCTGCGCAAGCTCCGGTTTTGTAACCAGTATTATACGCGGGCGTTGCCTTAATTGCTGCACTTGCCGGATGAGCGCGTCCTGGATCTGCTGGTAAAATTCCGTGTCTTCCATGACCACGTCCAACACAAAGCCGCTGTGGGATTCAATCCATACATTCACGCGCGGCCCATACGGACGTTTCCCCTTGACCTCTGCACCGCGGCTGGCATGTAAAAAAAGTCGGTCTCTACAATGCCTTCACCCTGTGTTACCTGGTTCGCTAACTGCTTCAGGAAAGCGGTGTCAGGAACAGGCACCGGAGGCCCCTCCGGCGGCTGCGGCGCCGGCCGCCACTGGCCTACCCACCGCGCATTCCTGTTCATGGCCTGATGCACCCGAACCAGAACTTTCCCGGGCTGTTCAATCAGTTTTTCCGGGCGGTCTTCGAATGCCTGAGTGATCACCGCAGCGTGTTCCAATGCTGCCGTCAAAAACCGCGTCTGGGCGCCATCAACGGCCCACGGAGGAAATCCCGGCTCAAAGAGGCGGAACAGGGGCCACCGCTGCTTTCCCCGAAATTTTAATCCAAGAGTCTTGATGACGGCGAGATCTTCTGCATTTAATTCCCCACGGCTTTCAAAACTCGCCATTAAACAGTACTGTCAAGAAGTCAAATCATCGATGTCCGGCATAGTGAGTGCTCTGAATCATGTGCTGCAATCCGTCATAGCCAGCGTCGCCCAAATAGACAGAGAGGGCCAGCACGTCTCCCAAGGCCCCCAGAACTGAGCAATAGCCCACTTCATGGGTTTCAGGGTTTTCCACACCAAATGTGCAATTATCGTTAAACCAGCGCCATGGCCGTAATTGGTAAAATCCATCTGCAGCAGCATGCAGCGCTTGCCATTCGGATACTGTCGGTGAAATAGATTCCATGACAAACCTCCTGCTTCTTGTGCGGGCGATGTCCGGCACGGCTTTATTGCATGCCCTGTATCTATAGGGCAACCCCGTTCGGACAAGAAATCCACATCCATGTGTGGAAGTCATCTTCCCGGGGCACAAGAGTGCGGTGCGGGCCAGGCTGTTCCCGTGCGAACCGTTGTTGCAAGGCGGGTGATGCACCTGAAAGTGCACACTGCGGACGCAAGCAACTGATGTGAGGGACCCCCAAGCTTAAATGTGGCAGCCGCCGCGCTTCAAACAGCGTTCATTGGATCAGGTCTCCTCACAGCAAAGCGATTTTCCCTGCGGCCTCACTGACCTGAGAATGCGCACTTCCGCATCTCCCATCTGTCCCGCCAGTTCCCAGTACCCTACGCACCAGTGAAACCCCATCACGCATGTTTCAGGGCCTCTAAAGACATCCCACAGAATAGACAAGGAATACAACTTTTGCAACAATAATCGGTAGAAAGGAGTGACTCTCTCCCAAATGAAGCCCATTCTATTGGATTTCCCCCTTGAATTCGAGACCGAACGGCTATATATTCGCTGCCCGCTTCCGGGAGATGGACCTGCTGTCAACGCGGCCATTATAGAATCACAGGAATCGCTAAAACAGTGGCTGCCATTCGCAGACCCGTTGCCATCTTTACAGCAATCGGAGGAAAATGTCCGCCGCGCCCATGCCCAATTCTTGTTGCGGGAGGATTTGCGGCTGCATCTCTTTCATAAGACCACCCGACACTTTATCGGCAGCAGCGGCCTGCACCGCATCAATTGGGATGCTGGGCGTTTCGAGATTGGATACTGGCTCCGGACATCGGAATCCGGAAAGGGCTACATGACGGAGGCGGTCAAAGGAATTACCCACTTTGCGGACGAATATCTCCATGCCGAGCGTCTGGAAATCCGTTGTGACCCCCGCAACAGACAGAGTTGCCGTGTAGCGGAGCGGGCGGGTTTTCACCTGGAGGCCAAACTGGTCAACGAAAAGGCAGACCAGGACGGGAGTCTGCGCGATACCTGCATTTACACCAAACTACGCATGGCAGAGGGCTGCTGGGGATACCCCGCTGCGGACTGACCCCTTGTGTTGATGCAGACTGACCAAGGGCAAAGTCTTGCCTGTTCGCCAGATAGGGTCTATGCCGTGGTCTTGAACCTGTGAAGCAGCGTATTTCACAAGACCACGGCATATTTCACATTAGCTCTCCTTGAACCGCTGGATTCGGAACATGAGCCCGGATATCGCCCTTCTACCAAATTGCTGCACCGCGCAACCGCATTCCTTACCTAGACAGATGTGAAAGGCCATTGAGCCGCACGTGCGGCCAATCGCCTTTCAGGTAATTCTGACCTCGATAATACCACCTTAATACCTGTTGGTCGTAAGGCTCTCCAATCCAGAAAACGAAAGAGTGTCAGACGCGTTGGCGGCCGAACCCGATATATACCTAAAGGTCCAACTGTCTTTGGACACGTTCCAAGTCGGCACGGACACCATCGAAGCCGTACTCCGCGGGCCGCTGCTGCTAATCTCAATGCCCATCGGAACAGAGAGATTTACCATCGCGCTCAATGCTATGGGACTGCCATTAGCTTCCGGCACTGCAGTGACCTGATATGGCGTGTCAGGCCTAATACCGGACACCGATGCTTTCCCTGGCGAGACCGTGGCCGGGATGAGGACTGCACCGGACGCCGGGGCCAAGGATGTGATGTCGGCCGAAATGTCGAGTGGACTCCCCACCGCTGACAGGACCTGCAGTCCTCCGGGGCCGGGGTGGAAATCCAAACTGATGGCCGTGGTCCCCTCTTTCACGTCTACATACTCCGTTCCCGCTCCCAGATAGGGTCCGCCCGTAGCTTGCACTGCAGTGCCCTGATATCCGGGTACCACCATGGATGGGTCAGTTTGCGGATCATACGGCTGAAGGGTGGCGTCGTCCGTATATCCCGCAGCGACTGCACTGCCAAATACATTGACGGGCTTCAGTGTCACGGGAATGAGAGGACCCTGCGCGTAGGACACTCCGCCGGTGGTCCAGGGGATTGCCTGAAGAAATTCTCTGGCCCGCACCCGTAAAAAATCCGTATCCAACTTGGGCCAACGCGCTGTCGCTGACATCCGTCAGCGTGACTGGCAGCCTCGAAAAAGGGAAAGTTGCCGTCAGGGTTCCTGTTGCCCCGATGGCACTCCCCCCCGTCACGGCAAAAACGGCGCGGCCATCTTTGGCATCCACCGTGACCGTGCCGTCACTCACAGGTCCTTCAGGCCCCTTCACAGTGAATGCAGCGCCCGACTTCACCGACAAGGTTACGGGTCCGGAGTACGTGGAGTCGACATTATTCGTGGCGTTAAGCACTGTAGCCGTCAGTGTTTTGGTTCCGCCGACAGGCACATAGGGCAAGGCACTCTCGAAAAGCACGGAGCGCGCCGTGCCGGCAGTGCTGACACTAGCTGGGCTCGACACCTCGTCAGCAGCATAGGTTGGCAGCAAGCCGTCTCGAGCATAGACCGCAAAATGGTAGGTCCCATTGGCCAATGGCTTCCATGTGAATTTTGTTGACGGCTGATACGCACCGCTGGAGACCCATTTCCCACTGGGCAACTCAGTCCAGAGCTGATACACGGGGTCCGGCAGCGATGTGGCCGAAGCGGTAAGGGTATAGGATGTTCCAATCTGCGGCGAAATCGGTGTCGTCAGTGAAACACTAGCATTGGGCTCGTCCCAGCGCACCGCATAGACGGCAGCCTCTAATCCCGCGCCCGCCACTGACCTTGCGTCAAGCCAAAGACCATCACCAGGGTCCCTGCCTGGCTTGCTGGCAACTGATACGTCCATTTAGCCGAATAGTTCTGCACCATCTTCCAGCCATGCCCGTCATTCGTCCAAAATTGAAACACGGGATGCAAGTTCGCTTGACTTCCTGGAATGGTTGCCATTAATGTGGTCGCCGAACTCTGCTGACTCCAGGCCAAGCTCATCTGCAGCCGGGATGCCGCGGCGGCAGCTGCCGCCGGAGCTGTCACCAATATGGGCAGTCCCAGCGCCAACGTTCCGGCCCCAGCCAGCCATTTTGTTTTAGCATGATGATTGCCTCTCTTTCCCACCTAAGATCCATCACTGCCTGTAACACCCAAGGAAATCTCCACTCTCAAACCCAATGTTGGTTTGCACACCTATAAATTCGCGGGGCATCTGAATCATTCCCTGGCACAAATGCCATTTCATGCAATTGTTGTGAAGGCATGCGGCTTTAGTGACTGAATTTTACCAAGACTTTGTATAAACACCGAGGAATTTCCGGATGGGAGGACTTGTGGCAGTGCGAAAACCCCCGCCCGCATAATTATAACGCTCTCCATTTTTACCCTCGTCCGCATGTGCGGTGCATCCGCACATGCGTGTTGCAGGTGGGGCCGCAGACACTCTCATTGCCTGACCTATTCCAGCGATAGAATTAAATCCCGTCTTTGATCCATAGATCAAAAGCAGCACCGGAGCCTTGCTCTCTGCACGAGCCAGCGCGACTCGGCAAGACCGGCCGGTCAGGACGAGACTCGTTGCAGCCATCCGCCAAGCAAGCGGTTGAACATTTCCGGATGGGTGAGGTTGGGAAAGTGTGCGGTGCGGGGGATGCGGTGCAATGCCTCCAGAGACAGGTTCGTTTGCAGAAAGTCAGCCAGTGACTGACAGTACGCGGTGTCGTCCTCCCCAATGACGACCATTGTCGGAACAGTGACGAGAGAGACCGCTCGGGCATCGTCGATGTCCATATACGTTGGACCTTGCCACGTATGGTTCTCGAGACGTTCCCGGTTCATGGCGGCAAAGTGTCGGCGGGCCCCTTCAGGCATATCCGCCACCGAGCCGTTCAGTCCCTGAAACCATATCACTTCCGCGCCCGCAACCACACCCTCGATGTTCCCCGCTGACAGGGCATTCTCATACTCGCGGTAGACAGGCGGCTCCTCCTCACTCTCAATGTCCGGTTCGTACCCAAACATCCCCGTTCCTGCCAGAAAAAGCGATGCAATTCGATCGGGACGACGGATGGCCGCATGCAGAGCAATGGACCCACCGACCGATGACCCGACCAAGTGGCCCCGGGACGCCTTGAGATAATCCATCAGGGCAAAAAGACTGTCCGCGGGATCAAATAACTTCGCGGAATCGGAACTTTTCCCAGACCCGATTAAATCATAACAAACGCAACAGAAACGGTCAGATAGTGCCGCAATCTGCTTCACCCATTGCCGACTGTCTGTTAAAGCGGAATGCAAAAAGAATACGGCGGGCCCCTGGCCCGACACCTCGTAATGAATCCGTCCCAATCCATCAATTTCCAAAGTCGGCATCCTATCCTCGCTCCTCTACAAGCCGCAAATCCATCTCGGGGCGCACGCGGCTTGTGATATTTCCAGTAATTGTAGCAAATCCACCTCTAGACAGTCTCGGCAAGAACACCCTATAGACAAAGCCGGACCCTTCCTGGCTCATGACTGATACGCCTGGCTCTGCGCCGCGATTCACAGGACAAAAATATTTTAGCGGGCAACCTTTCAGGAAAAGCAGATATGATACCCTGTCCCTGGCCTCCTTTGCCATCCGCTCCCGCATGAGACCGGGCGCGGCATTAGACGTGGGAGACGGTTAAAAACCTCGAGTGACATAGGGAGGAACCGAAATGCATTATGGCATTTATGAACAAGTGATTGATCATCTCATGCAAACACTGATCCATGGTCTTGATTCTGACCGCAACATCATCGAGACATCCCCAATGGACGAAGCGGAATCTCCCGGCCTGCTTTCTCTCTATTTGGAACAAGTGGTCACTGTCGCCCTAAAGCGCCAAGGGGGAGACAATGTGCTCGGCCGGCGCATTCAAATAGTCAACGCTCTAGTCAAGAAGCTTGCCGAGGAAACGGCAGATCCGGAGATTCTCACGGCGCAAGTGCATGAAGACGCCCGAGTTCTTCTCGCGCTGCTTGAGAAGCGCAATGCCGCCCACGCATTCTCCACCAATCCTGGTTCCCGCACTGTGCGGCCTGTAACCTCACTATCCCAAAGCTCTCTCTTCACTGGAGCCCGGCACGAACCGAATATGGTCGGCGAACTTAAACGCGAGATAGTGAGTGCTGACCGCGTAGACCTTCTGGTCTCATTTATCAAGTGGAGCGGATTGCGGCTGATGTGGGATGAGCTCAGGCAATTGACCGAATCGGGCAGGACGCTTCGCGTTATCACCACCTCCTACATGGGAGCCACGGACATCAAAGCCATTGACGAGCTCATGACTCTTCCGAACACCACGATACGGGTGTCGTACGATACCCAGCGGACGCGTCTCCATGCAAAAGCATATGTCTTCCACCGCGACACAGGGTACTCCACCGCTTATATCGGCTCCTCGAACATTTCCGCTGCGGCTCTCTTAGACGGACTCGAATGGAATGTGAAGGTGTCGCGCCAGGATCTTCCCGAGACTTTTGAGAAGATCGCGGGCACATTCGATGGGTACTGGAACGACGGCGACTTTTTCCATTATGGGGTGGACGAGCGTCCCCGATTGCTTCGGGCTTTAAAAGCTGAACGCCGCGCCGGTGATTCAGCCGCCTTATGGGTGCCGTTCGACATTGCACCATACGGCTTCCAGCGCCAAATTCTGGAGAAGCTCGAGGCGGAGCGTGAAGTGCTCGGACATTTTCGCAACTTAGTCGTGGCGGCAACAGGAACCGGGAAAACCGTTGTGGCCGCGTTCGATTACAAGCGCTTCGCAAGCCGAAGCCAGGCAAGGCCCCGCCTGCTGTTCGTCGCCCACCGGGAGGAAATTCTCCGGCAGAGTTTGGCGACATTTCGAGTCGTCTTGAAGGACCAGAATTTTGGCGACCTCTTCGTCGGGGGCCAGGAGCCAAGCCAAATCGGGCATCTTTTCGTCTCCATCCAGACGTTCAATTCCCGGGATCTGCCCCGGCATACCGGTCCTGACTATTACGACTTTATTGTGGTGGATGAGTTCCACCACGCTGCGGCCCCGAGCTACCAGCGCCTTCTCAGCTATTATCAGCCTCAAGTGCTCCTCGGGCTGACCGCGACTCCCGAGCGGCTCGACGGACAGGATATCACGGCGTACTTCGACCACCACATCGCGGCGGAAATCCGGCTGCCCGAGGCCATTGACCGCTGTCTGTTGGCCCCTTTCCACTACTTCGGAGTTTCAGACATGGTGGACCTGAGAACCCTGCGCTGGCAGCGCGGGGGATACGACAAGGACCAATTAGACCGGGTCTACACGGGAAACCGCCGGCGGGCTGAGCTGATCATCCAGTCGTTGAGAAAATACGTCACAGACATCAACCAAGTGATTGGACTGGGATTCTGCGTGTCTGTGGCCCACGCACAGTTCATGGCCCAGGTCCTCAATGAAGCGGGCATAGCGTCGCTCGCCCTCACGGCCGATTCTCCTGATGACGACCGGCAAAACGCCAAGCGCAACCTGACTCTCGGCCACCTGAAGTTCATCTTTGTGGTCGACCTCTACAACGAAGGAGTCGACATTCCGGAAGTCAACACCATTCTGTTCTTGCGGCCAACGGAAAGCCTGACCGTGTTTCTGCAACAGCTGGGAAGGGGGCTGCGTCTGACGGACTCCAAAGAATGTCTCACCGTCCTCGACTTTATCGGCCGCTCCCACGCCCGCTACCGTTTTGAGGAGAAATTTCGCGCCCTCTCGGCGACCACACAAAAAAGCGTCCGCCACGAGATCGAACAGGGCTTTCTCAACGTTCCCCGGGGGTCGTTCATCCAGCTGGAAAAGCAAGCCCAGTCCTATATTCTTGAGAATATCCGCCATTCCTTGGAGACCAGTTCTGGCTTGCTCAATCGGATTCAGTCTTTTTCGGAAGATACCGGCCTCGAGGCCACTTTAACCAACTTTTGCAATTACTACCATCTCACAGCCCGCGAGTTTTACCGGAGTAACGTGCCCAGTTTTGCGCGGCTGTGCGTGCGGGCCGGGCTCGGCCAGGAGTGGGCTGAACCGGATGAGAAGAGCATCACCCAAGCCCTCAAGAAGATAAGCGCGATAGACTCGCGGCGCTGGATTGCTTATCTGCTGGCCTGCCTCAACGGCGAGGCCGCGGCAGCCCCGCACACCGCCCTCGAACACCGCATGCTGCGTATGTTTCACTACACGGTGTGGCCGGTCACGTTGCCTGGTCGCGTTTTTTCCAATTTGACAGACAGCATCGCTCAAATACGGAAAAACAGTCGGCTTACCGCTGAAATCAAAGAGATTTTGACCTTTAACCTAGAGCACCTGGACTTTGTCGACGAGCCCATTCACCTGGGGTTTGAACAGCCTCTCGACCTCCATTGTTCCTATAGCCGCGACCAGGTTTTGGCGGGGCTGGACTTCTTCACGGACGATGCCAAGCCCGCGATGCGCGAAGGGGTTGTCTTCTTGGCCAATAAAAACCTGGACGTGCTCTTTGTGACACTCAACAAATCCGAGAAGGATTATTCGCCCACCACGATGTACCAGGACCATGCAATTAGCGAGACACTCTTTCATTGGCAGTCGCAAAGCACCACCTCAGCCCATTCACGAACTGGTCAGCGGTATATCCATCACCGCGAAACCGGAAACCGCATCCTGCTGTTTGTGCGCCAGTACAAGACCGGCGCATCTGGCACGCTTCCATATGTTTTATTGGGGACAGTACAGTATATGGCGCATGAAGGATCGCGGCCAATGAGCATCACCTGGCGCCTCGACCGCCCCATGCCTGCAGCGCTGTTTAAAGACGCCAATACAATGATTGTCAGTTAACCCGGTGCCCATCTGCACAGGGGACCGGGTCGTGTGGTCACCACCCGCTATGAGGGAGCGGCCAGGGTTGCATTAAAAAATTTAGAAATCTATCTGGACGAAATTCCCGTGGTCCTAAACCGCACCGGTACAGAAGACCACGCGGTTTCCCCCCACGGCCCAGTTGACTGAATTCCAACCGGTATTCGCCGGCGAGGCGGAGATGGCGCAGCGACATTCATCCGCACCTACCGCGATCTGCCGTCCGCAGAGCGCCGTTACGCGGAGCGGACCAGAGGAGCTCATTGGCTGGTGCATCTGATTTCCGCCGGTCCGGCACGCGGGCAATTGCTGGCCAAAGGACTTCTCCTCAGTCTTTTGGCCAGCCCGTCGTGCCCTATCACGCGGCCTTTTTTTATTGGCCTCCTACCCCATAGGCAGCTACGAGCATCTGAATCCATGGCACCGGTTGGGGGCACTGACGGCCGATCCATTCCAGTTCATCTGCCATGGACGGATAAAAGGTTGCGGTATCCACATGCTGGGTTTGGCGTTGGCCTCGGGTTTCCACCACTATTTCGGCGTCATACCGTGCAAGCGCATCGGCGTACTCGATTGCAATTTTCTGCGTCAATTCCATGACAGCAGGATCATTTGTCTCCCGAAAATCGGCAAACGCCAATTTACCGTGCAACAGCGCCAGAGCAACGCTCACCGGGATGCTCATCAACCCTAGGTTGGGATTAAAAAAATCCCCCTTATTCCCTAAGGCAGTCATTGACGCATAAGAGGGCGGCACTCTCACCACAATCCCATCAATATCCGCCGCAGTTAATGGGAGGGAGGGAACACGCAGCGCCGCTTCCACGGCAGGTTGAACGAAGCTGTTAACAGGATAACGCTTGACTCCGATCCGCTCCAAGCTCAGGTCGCACGCCGGACAGGCCTGCATGGTCTCCCGAGCTGCTCCCAAGAATTGTCCAAGGGAATGTCCCCCGCTAAGAAATCGGCGGTTGCGGTATGATTGGGCGGCAACGTTGCGACTGGCGAGCAACGCTGCTTGAATCGCTAGAGGCACCTGAACGAGCCATTCTTCTGTCCCTTCTTGAAACGGAAACGCCAATCCGCTAATCATCCCGGCAGCCGTAGCCATAGCTCCCAATATGAGTTCACTGGTCTGTCCTTGGGCAATCCCCAGTCCCGCCACCCCTGCCATGACATTAATCGCGGTGGTAGGACGGTACCCCTTGTCTGCCAGCTTTGCGCCAAACACGTCACTTAGCAACAAGGCCAACTTGAGGCCAACCACAGCCCCGTCTAACAAGTGCCGAACACCGTCATGGCTTTGACCGTCATTCTCTGGCAGCATCATGACGAATGCATCGGTCTGCGCGATCAGCAAGGGAAATAAAATCGCACCAGGATGGGTTCCACTAACAAAATCCTCGCACAATGTCGCCGTAATAGCCATACTGTGATAACCGGCCGCCATGTCAAAAGACAAAGAGCGGTCATCGCGGCCAATGAGAGTGTAAGTCGAACGGTCGCCTGTTCCTCTCAGTGAGCCCGCTTCCACGAGGAGATTGGGGTCCAGCAGGCTCCGAGCAAAATCTGTCTTGCCGCCCACCGCGGCCATCGCGATATCATGGCACAAAATTGTATATAACCGTTCCTGTTCCGCCTGGGTAAGCTTGTCATAGCGGCACGACTCGATAATGTCAAGGCACAGTTCCTCAATCAGCAATCGGTATCCCCCCTAGGACGCAGTCATATCTCTTAAAATTCTTCATCAGATTTCCTGCGAGGATCTCCATTGGCAATTGTGACGTTGGCTGCGTCTTGATAGAATGTGCTGATGACGGAGAAATCGGCATCTCGCAATTCGCTGTTCATGAACTGGCCATAGAGCTCATGTACCAAATTCCCAATAAATAAGGGAACGCGCTGCTCGCGGCCCAGGGTTTGCGCCAACCCCACATCCTTATACATCAGCTTAAGCGAAAATCCCGCTTGGTATTGATCAATTAATACATTGTTGGGCATCCAATTTTCGAGTTGAAAGTTGGCCCCGCTGGACTTGAGTATGATGTTCCGCAACAGTTCTGCATCAACCCCGGATTTTACTCCTAACGTCAATACCTCGGAACTAATAGCCATGAGGGTGGCAGAAAGCATATTGTTGCACAACTTGGCGACTTGCCCGCTGCCGGTGTCGCCGGTGTAGAAAATGTTCTCGCCTAATGTCTCCAGAATTGACCGGCTATGCTCAAACACCTTCGCCTTGGCTCCAGCCATAATCGTGAGGGTGCCTTCCGCGGCGCGGACCGGTCCGCCACTGACGGGAGCGTCACAAATCTGGATGCCGAAATTTGCCACAGTCTCTGCTAACTTTTGAATTCCGGATGGCGATACGGTACTCATATTAATCAGCACTAATCCGGGTGAGGATCCGGCAATGATGCCGTTCTCTCCCCCAACAACTTGTTCCACCTCGGGTAAATCCGGAAGCATGGTAACGACAAACGCTGCATCAACAGCCGCTTGTTTTGGGGTTTCCGCTATGGTAGCTCCTAGAACTGCTAGTTGGTCCGCAGGTCCCCGGTGCCGGTGTGCTACCACATGCACATCATAACCTGCAGCCAGCAAGTTCTTTGCCATCGGCTGCCCCATATTCCCGAGTCCTATGAAACCAACCTTTACCTTCTTCATTGGGCCCCCCCTTGTCTAGTCAAAGACACCCATCAGTTTACCGCGCCGTCTTGGACGCCTTTTTCACAAGCGACTTGATGTAACTCGGGCTTAGTGGCTGTTGTTCAACCACAATCCCCAACGGGCTTAAGGCATCGGACACGGCGTTGCAGACAGCGCCGATGGCCCCCATGACGCCCCCCTCGCTCATTCCTTTTATCCCGGCCGGGGTGCGATGATTCGGCGTCCCCATGTGAATCATCTGAATTTCAGGAGTTTCCACCGCTGTCGGCAGAAGGTAATCCATTAGCGACGCGGTCAAATTTTGGCCATTTTCGTCATATACCACGTGCTCAAACAACACGCCCCCAATGCCAAGCGCCGTGGCCCCGAGCAGTTGCCCTTCCACCAGCTGGGGGTTTAGCATCGTTCCCGCATCTTCCACCACAAGGTAGGGACCGACAGATATTACCCCTGTATCCAGATGCACTTCTACCTCACAGATATGAGTCGAGTTGGAATAAGTCATAGCGGGAGGATCATAGGCGACATGCGCCTCAATCCCTGGTTCCATGCCGTCAGGAAGCGCAAGCGGATTCAGATAGGCGGTCTGAGCAATGTCCCGCAAATTCAGACCGGTGGGCCTCCATTGCCCGTCAGTCTCCAGTACCACCTGCCCATCAGTCAACTGCAAATCCTTACTGCTCCGCAACTTTAGCAAATGAGCCGCAATCGCCAGCACCTTGATTCGGGCCTGTTGGGCTGCCAGAAACGTCGTTCCCACTCCGGCCACGGCTCCCCGGCTGCCACGGCTTCCCATCCCATAGGGCGCTAGCAGCGTGTTTCCCAAATGAATGGCCACATCGTGGGGGTTGCAGCCCAAACCGTCCGCAACCGCCTGGGTCATGACTGTTTCATAGCCTTGTCCCGAACCCATTATCCCCGCCGAGGCATTCACGACCCCGGTAGGTTCGATCCGGACCCAGGCTGCCTCGTGACCCGTTCCAGAAATCCCCGCCTTTCGATAAAATTCCGACCCGTAAGTCGTCGATTCAATTACCGAACAAATGCCAATCCCTCGGTACTTGCCCTGAACCCGGAGACGCTCCTGTTCCTTCCGCCGAACGTGATAGTCAAAACTGTGGACGGCGCGGTCCAAGGTTTCCCTAGGGGTGATGTCCTCATAGAGTTCCGTCGTTGCCGTAAGGTAAGGCAAATCGTCTTGCTTGAGCATATTGATGCGGCGGACCTCAACAGGGTCAAGTTTCAGCTTGCGCGCCACGGCGTCAATCGTGCCTTCAGTCACCCAACTGGCAATAGCCATTGGGGCGCGCATCGGCCCAGCGGGACACTTGTTGGTCAAAGCCACTTTGACTTCGTACGAGTAGTCCTGAATCTTATACGGTCCAGGGAGAAGCATGGCGACGACCCGGATCATGTAATTAGCGGGAAAAAACGAATAGGCGCCAAAGTCGCTGAACAAATCAGCGTGCAGGGCCAAAATTCGGCCGTCCTTCGTGACAGCCGCCCGTGTTTTGACAAAATCTTCGCGGGCGTGGCTAGCAGCCCGTAGATTTTCCATACGATCTTCGCGCCATCGAATCGGCCGGTGGAGTTCCCGGGCCAGCGCAGCTACTGTGAGCTCCTCCCGGTACAGCGCAATCTTCTGGCCAAAAGCCCCACCGATATCCGGGCTGATGACATTGACCTGCGTTTCTTTCAAACCCATTCGGGCTGCGAGTGTGGTGCGCATGGGATGAGGCACTTGCGTGCCGATGTAGAAGGTTAAATGTTGGCGTCCATCGTCCCACACGGCCACACAGCCCCGAGTCTCCATAGGGACATGGGTCTGGCGGTGTTGCGAGAATGTTGCTTCAACAATGACGTCGGCTTCAGCAAACCGCCCCGCCACGTTTCCCTTGGCGTAAGTTTGATGGGACACCAAATTACTAGAGAGGGTTTCGTCCACTAATGGCGTCCCCTCTTCGGCGGCGGCGAACATGTCGGTGACGGCAGGAAGCACCTCATACTCCACCATGACCAACTCCGCTGCATCCTCCGCCGTGTACCGGTCGGCAGCCACCACACACGCTACAGGATCTCCGTCAAATCGCACTTTATCAATGGGCAGTGTCGTCATTTCCATGGGAAACAGGCCTTCGATTGGTGGCGCCATCCGTGCTGGCTGCGTCCACCGCGCTAAGTCTTGCCCGGTCACCACAGCCACCACCCCGGGAACGGCCATTGCCTGGTCGGTTTGGATCCTGAAGATCCGAGCGTGGGCATAGGGGCTGCGAACAAAAGTCGCATGCAAAGCATGGGGAACTTCGATATCATCCAGATATTTTGCCGTACCCGTTAACAGTCGGTAGTCCTCCACACGAGGCATGCTCTGACCTATGGCCGTGAAGGTTTGGTGATGAACAGCGCTATCCAGCACGGCATCAGACATATTCCCGTCCCCCCTCGCTTAGATGGGTGCTCTCGTTGCCAGCAGCACTTGTTGCGCCAGAGCTATTTTGTGCGAAAACCCGCGCTGCTTTTTGAACCCCAGCGACAATATTTTGGTATCCAGTGCACCGGCATAAATTGCCTGACAAGGCATCGCGTATATCATCCACGGTAGGATTGGGGTGTTCATGCAAATAGGCTTCCATCGTCATGACGATCCCCGGTGTGCAAAAACCGCACTGGAGACCGTGCTCCTCGTGCAACGCCTGCTGCAAAACGTTCAACTGGCCGTGTTGCGCCAACGCTTCAATAGTTGTAACGGCATGGCCCTCGGCCTGTATGGCAAACATCAGGCAGGACCGGGTAGGACGGTCATCGACCCACACTGTGCAAGCTCCACACACCCCATGTTCACAGCCAACATGGGTGCCCGTCAGCCCAATGTCCTCCCGAATCACATCAGACAAGAGTTTACGCGGACTCACCCGCACGGCGTATGTTTGGCCGTTGACCCAAAGGGTTACCGGTACTTCGTTCATAGTTTCTCCTCTTCCGGGGTGTGGCTTGCCTGTTCACCGATTTCCACATTGGCCCGCAGACTGGACTGGGTCAGCACCTGATCCACCGTCAGTGCCAGCCAGTCCAAACGGTCTTGGGTGCTGGCATGCACGTCGCTCATCGGCTCAAGGTCGTTCAACGCTGCCTTCGCCACCGCTTGCCGCCATCTTGCATCTGGCCGCTCCCCTATAAAGGATGCAATACTGGCGTCCACACTAATGGGGATCAAATCGGCTCCTCCTAAAGCCAAGTGAAGTTGCTCCACAGACCCACTCGAGTTTAGCTGCATAGTACACGCCGCAGAAACCAAGGCAAAGTCTCCTGCACGCCGGGAAAACTCCTTGAAAGACCACCCGGAATCGGGCGGGATCACCGGGAACCGGACAGCGGTGAGAATTTCATTGGGCTGGAGATCTGTGGTGTACATCGACAGAAAAAATTCCCGTGCGGTCTGGCTGCGAGTGTTATCCAGAGACGCGATAGTCAAAGTGGCATCAAGAAGCACGGCCAGTAACGGCAATTCGGCGGCGGGATCCGCATGCGCCATACTGCCCCCGATCGTTCCGCGCTGGCGAATGGCGTAGTGGCCTATGAAGTGGGCCGCTGTCGGCACAATTGGGCAGAGGCGGCGGAGAATGGCCGATCGCTCGAGTTCATCGTGCCGCGTCAGTGAGCCAATATCTATCCCCTCTTCAAATGGGTGGATATAACGCAAGTCATCGAGATCATTGATGTCTACAAGATATTCCGGACGCGCTAGCCGCATGTTCATCATAGGCACCAAACTCTGGCCGCCAGCGATGACTTTGCCTTCATCCCCCGTCTCCTCGAGCAACTTCAGCGCCTCATGCAATGTCGCCGGACGGCGGTAAGTAAAGATGGCAGGCTTCATCGGGCCACTCCCCTTAAATCAAGGGCAAATTGCTCAATCGAACCATATCGTGAATCCAATAGCAGCCGCTCCTCAAATTTTGTGGGTTGCACTTCTGCGTTAACTGTATAGATTTAAAGAATCACCGCGAATGCGCAAAGCTATGGAAGCGCTGGAATTTCGTTAAATAATGTTATGACGGAGCCTAAGACATGTGCCCAGTCCGGCACATCATCCAGCGCAATTGCTCAGTAACTTTCGACAGGCTGTGTGCACATTGTTCCCGACAACAGCAACGTTAATGCTACAACCGACGGCGGTTCCCTGCCTGTTTCCTGTACTGATGCCGTCACCGCTGCCTCGGCAGTCAAAGCTCACTCGCGGTTTGTCATTGCGCGCTGGACGGTTCCCAGCCTAACTTTATTCTCCCAGCCGAGCCGGATTCAAAGATATAATTTTTCTGTTTATCATACCACAAACCATTCGGCCCATCGGTTTCGACAGATGACCGAGCCTCATTCATGCCGAAGCCTGTCGGAATAAGTATCCGCCTGCCAGGCGGTTTTCCACAGGCCTTATCGAAAGAAATGAGGTTGTGGCCCGGCCTGTATCTCTCGGGAGCGATATCCCGCCACCCCCCTTGATGTGAAACCGCCATTCGTCAGCGTAGCCCTCCCGACCATAATATTGCTGCTCGGCAGCCAAGGTCTGCCCTAAGGTATTGACCACCATAAACGCATCGAGAAAGGCCCCGTAAACTTACCGACCGTTGGCATCTTCTGAAAAACCGGGAGAAAATAAGCATCTCTTGGGACGGGTCTCCCCCTGTTGCGACGGAACCGTCGCCGGACGGCGACGCGGAAGCGATTTGACCACGTTTGGAACATGCCGGTCGAAGCACCGCCCGCACGACGATGGCCCGCCACAGCCTCCATGATCTTTGACCATGGGGGTCCGGCCGATGACCGCGTCGCGTCACGGGCCCGCTAGAAAAGCAAGCCTAAATCGGGTTTACACAAAACTCTCGACACTCCCTCCTGATATAATACCAGGAGTCCTGCTACAAATTGAGTCCCATGTATACGGCATCCCGGCGAGTCAGCTTTATGATGCCGCAGTGGACCTGATCTCTCGGCGATATCCGCGTGGATGGGGTGGAGCGGCCGCATTGTACACCTCCGGGGGCGGATATTCACCAGCGTAGCACCGGAGGTGATCAATGCATCAACCGAGCTGGTGGAGGTCGTCACGCATTCGCTCTGTGTCGTGCGAGACGACAAGAACAATCCCTTTAAGGTTCTGAGCCCGTGTGGCGTCTGCCAGGAGCGCCTCTGGTTTTGGGGCGACGAGGTCCAGGCCGCCGTCTCGTCCAATGGCGGTCTCGCGTCTAAGCGTCTCAAGGAATTGCAACATTACCATTGGTCACGGGTCTACGCCCCGCGCGATTAGGAGGAAATTATTCTATTGTCGACACTCACTCGAATTTCTCCACGTATCGTCATGCTGCCACCCACCCACAATACCGACCGCCCATTGTTAGCGGCGATTCAGGGGACGGGCAGAACGATTCTGATGGATGCCGGGAACTCGCCGGCTCATGCACGGGCGTTTCTCCGACTGCTGGCAGCGGAACACATCCATCCAGACGGACTGGTACTGACCCATCATCATTGGGACCACACGTTCGGATTGGCGGCGTATGACATACCGGTCGTGGCGCATGTGAATACGCGGCGCCATCTCGAGGAAATGCAAACGTGGTCCTGGACTGATGACGCGCTCACGGAGCGAGTCACACAGCGACGGCAGACGGCGTTCACCGCCGCCAATATCCAAAAAGAATGGGGAGATAATCGGAAGGTGGAATTGCGGCTGCCGACCGTGACGTATACCGACACCCTCACGCTTAACTTGGGAGACACCACCTGCGTCCTGATCCACCCGGCCGTCGACCACGCCGATGATTGCACGCTCCTGTATGTGCCCGAGGAACGCGCACTCTTTTTGGGGGATGCCTTTTATGCCGACACGATGACGTGGACATACTCGCGGGCCGGGGCTATCGCCTTAGTGAATGCCATGAAAGGGCTGGAGGTCGACCAGTGTTTCTTGTCCCATGAGGACGAACCCTGGGAGCGGTCCGTCTTCCAAGAGTGGATGAGGGTGATGAAGCAAGCCATCCACGCTATTCCAGAAATTGCGGGCAGCCAAGAACCCATGGAGGCCGCCGTAGCCCGCGGATTGAACCGCTCCTTGAATGAGGAGGAAGTCGAGATTATAGGGTTCTTCGCCAAAGGTCTCCGCACGCCCTAACGTTTGGCTGTCAGCGCAAGAACCCGAATTGCTTCAAGCATGGGCTTAATATTGTGCATTTTCACTTTGCAGTCGGCGATTTTTCTCTCTGAGCATCTTGATGGTCGCGTCTTTACTGGCGTCGCTCATCTCTCGATGAAGTGACTTGGGCGACTTAACCGCTTGCTGTTGTTCTCTCAGTGACTGCGACTTGCGGATTGATTGCGGCCATTGCAGGATGCCACGACAACCGAATTAGCCTGATATTTCCCACGGGGCTATTTCAACCTGTCCCGTCTGGGCGCCCCTCCTCTGTATGATATTGGGCGAAATTCCGAAGAAAATAGGTCAATTTCTATCCGCGGGTAGAGCGGCGGTGGGATCCTTATGGGATCTGGGCATCATCGGCGCTCCCTGTCGAGCGGTTGACGCGCCGGATGCAAGACACGATCCACGATAATAATGGGAGACGACGAGTGCGCCGCATCGGTGGATTTTTGACCAAAATACACACGAAACCGCTTGGACCGCACCTTCACAAAGTGCGCGTAGGCGCCGCCGTCATTGCGGTGCAGTCGGGGTTCAATGCCGCGCTGCTCCGAGAAATTGTCGACGCTCTGGATGAACGATGATGCTCGCTCTACGCAGCGACACGCCCGTATATCTGGCCTGTGGGATTACAGACATGCGGAAGTCCATCGAGGGGTTGACCGCCATCGTCTCGATTTCAAAATTGTAGGTGAAACCCTGGAACAAGAAGCCCCCATGCCTTTCATTTTCATATCCTTCGATACCGGTGACGACCACGAAAATATTCTCAGTCAGCAGCAGCGCTTTGGGCCCTCCCGCGAGGCGACGAGTCTGCTGCAGCTGCCGCCCTTTCCCGACGACCCCACCGCGGCGCGGGGCTCCGGCCTCCCCGGACGAGCCCGGGGCCCCGCGCCGCAAAAAGCAGCGCGGCCACCGACAGGCGCAGCTGGGGGCTGGATTTCCACAGCACCCGCGGCCTCGCATGGGGGGAGAGACAGCCTCCACCTATCGGACTTATCGAGTACTATGAAATTGGTAATAGAGATCATTCCAGCGCAGCGTATCGCGCACCGCTAACACCGAACTCTCCCGATTAATGACCACGCACTCGATTCCTGACAGGTCTGCCCAATCCCGCAACTGGTCGGCTGTCACATGGTAAGAAAATACCGAATGATGAGAGCCCCCGGCGTAAATCCATGATTCGGCTGCCACCGGCAGCGAAGGCTGGGGCTTCCACAGCACCCGCGCCACGGGCAGCCGCGGCATCGCATGGGGGGGAGTGACGGCCTCCACCTCATTCACCACCAAGCGGAACCGCGTCCCCAAATCCACGAGAGAGGCGCAGACGGCGGCGCCACTGTGCCCATCAAAAATCAGCCGCGCGGGGTCGTCCTTTCCGCCAATCGTCAAGGGGTAGACGGCCACCCGCGGTTGCGACGCGGCGATGCTCGGACAGACCTCCAGCATGTGCGACCCCAGGATTAGGGATTGGTCCCCGTCCCAATGATAGGTGTAATCCTCCATAAACGACGTGCCGCGATTATCCGCCATGACCTTCATGACCCGCAGCAGAGCCGCCGTTTTCCAGTCCCCCTCGGCCCCGAATCCATACCCTGCCGCCATCAGACGCTGCGCCGCTAATCCAGGGAGCTGATCCAGTCCGTGCAAGTCTTCGAACGTCGTCGTAAAGGCCTCAAAACCGCCAGCGTCCATGAACTGCTGAATGCCTAACTCCAGGCGCGCTTGGGTCCGGATAGAATGCCAAATGTCGGGCGTGTGACGGGCTTCGTCCGAAATCTCGTATAACCCGCCGTATTCGTCCAGCAGCACGTCCACCGCCTGCTCGGTGATGCGGTGCACCGAGCGCACCAGATCCCCGACGCCATACCCCTGCACGTCCCAGCCCAGGCGAATTTGCGCTTCGACTTTATCCCCTTCGGTGACCGCCACCTCCCGCATATTGTCGCCAAAACGCGCGACCTTCAGGTGACGGCTGGCTTGCCAGCCCACCGCCGTGCGCATCCACTGTCCGATGCGGTGGCGTGTTTGCGGGTCTTGCCAATGGCCTGCCACCACCTTTCTCGCGATCTGCATCCGGGTCGTCAGAAACCCAAACTCGCGGTCCCCATGCGCCGACTGATTGAGATTCATAAAATCCATATCGAGGGTCTCCCACGGAATGTCCCGGTTGAACTGGGTGTGAAAGTGCAAGAGCGGCTGTTGCAGGGCGAGCAGCCCCCCAATCCACATTTTCGCCGGCGAAAAGGTGTGCATCCAGGTGATCACACCCGCGCAATGCGCATCGGCATTGGCCTCGCGGCACACCTGCTCAATCGCGGCCGCATGCGTGACGACGGGTTTGACCAGGATGGGATAGGGCAGGGCGGGGTCCGCATTCAATTCGTTTCCCATCTGGCGGGCATGGTCCGCCACCGCCCGCAAGGTCTCGTCCCCATACAGGTGCTGACTGCCGGTAATCAACCAGAACACCGATTCTTGACTCGTATGCATCGTGAATGTGCCTTCTTCCGCTGTGAGTTTATTTTTGTCCGTAATAGGCCTGCGCGCCATGTTTGCGCAGAAAGTGCTTATCCAAAAGAACCTGGGGCATGGCGGCAATCTCCGGAGCCAGTTGCACCGTATGGTACGCCATCTTCGCCACCTCCTCCACGACCACGGCGTTTTCTACCGCCTCGGCCGCGCTGGTCCCCCAACAGAACGGCCCGTGTTGGCGCACGAGCACAGCCGGCACGTGTCGCGGGTCCGCCTGCGCCACGGTTTCAATAATCACTTGGCCGGTTTCCCATTCATAGTGATGGCGAATCTCGTCCTCGGTCATCGCGCGCGTACACCGAATGGGTCCGTAAAAATGATCGGCATGCGTGGTCCCCAGAGCGGGAATCGGCTGCCCCGCTTGCGCCCAACTGGTCGCCCACGGGGAGTGGGTATGCACGATCCCGCCGATGTCGGGAAACGCCTTGTACAACGCCAGGTGGGTCGGCGTGTCCGAGGACGGATTCAACACCCCGTCCACCGTCACCCCATCCGGGTCCACGACCACCATATCCTCCGGCCGCAAAGCCTCGTAAGAGACCCCGCTCGGCTTGATCACGCACAGTCCCCGCGACCGGTCCAGGCCACTCACGTTCCCCCACGTCAGCGTCACCAATCCGTACTGTGGCAAGCGGCGGTTGGCTTCCCATACTTCTTGCTTTAATTCTTCCAGCATTACAACACCCCCAGTATTT
This sequence comes from Sulfobacillus sp., assembly GCA_027309085.1. Taxonomy (GTDB): domain Bacteria; phylum Bacillota; class Sulfobacillia; order Sulfobacillales; family Sulfobacillaceae; genus Sulfobacillus. The sequence continues at coordinate 17,198 of DAIDDL010000040.1, read as the reverse complement.
GCTGAATACTTTCCGTGCGGCGTCCTTGCCCGCTGAGACAGTCTAAAATGGTATACCGCGACCGCAGCTCGTGGGCGTGTTCCAGCGTCTGCGCAAGCATGTCTGGAGGAATTCCGAAGGCTCCTGGCTGGTGCGGCATGCCCAGACGATCCAACGCCTGCTCAATCTCGTCAAACGCCTGCCATTCCGGCTGCAAGGCCGTGATCAGCCCGCCCATATCGGGCGCCCAGAACGCCGTGCGCTCCGTGAGCCACCGCCGTTTTTCCTGTTGCTGGGCGATGACCGCCGGCGCTCCCGCCCCATATTCCTTGGCCATGGACTCTTCCCATGACCCGTCAAGCACCGGCATCACAGGCCGGCGGAGGGTCGGAAGAGTGGTGAGGACCCGGTAGAGGTCCATGACCCACTGTGTGGCATACCCGACTTGCAATCCATGAGCCGTGTGGGCACGTTGCCCTGAGTAGGCCAAGAAGTCCCAATAATGCGAGCAATGGTGCTCACTCCCGCTGGCGGGCCGCGAATTGCCGACGAAGGCCATCGCCAGGCCCGAGACAATGAGACCGCGGAACAACCCGCCGATGGCCTCGGGATCCTGCGCCTGCAATCCGGTGACCTGGCGGACACCCGCCTGCATGGCGTCGTACATGAGCTGGTACGAGAACTCGCAAAAATATTCCCCATATAAGCGATGGGCGAGTTTCCAATCGGCGAGGGCAATCACTTTGCCCATCAAATCCCCGAATCCTGAACGAACCATGGCGGCCGGTGCCTCCGCCAGCACGTGGGGCTGGGCAAAAATGCCGATCGGCGCATGCGCCGGGAAGGTGACCTTCACCCCTTGGAACTGCATGGCCGCGACGGCCGACGCGTAGCCATCCATGGAAGGCGCCGTCGGCACGGCCACGTACGGGATCTGTGCGCAGTCCGTCGCATACCGCACCACATCGTTGATCACACCGCTCCCCACGGCGACCGCGACCTCGACGTCTGCGGTGTGTATCGCCGCGCGAATCGTCGACACGGCCTCTTCATCGGGCCGAAGGTCATGACTTTCAGGAAACACCTGCACCGGAACACTATGGCGGCCCCGCGCCAAAACGCCCAGGGCGGCCTGGCCCAACACAGGGAATGTGTTCACATCGGCCACTAACAAAATCCGCTGGAACCCACGCACTTCCATAAAGTGCTGCAGTTGGGTCAGCGCGTCCTCGGCCACCACCACCGCTTCAATGGGCACAACATGGGTGCGGCCGCATGCACAGGCAATCGGGTGATTCAATAGCGCCTCCGGTATTGTCATCGGACAGGGCCCCCGTCCGACCCCATCCCTGGCGAGGATCCCAGATGCCCGGCTCCCCGGTCACGGACGTCCCTCCCCATCATGACAGCGCCTCCCTGCGAATGTGCTTGAGCGTATGCAGCCATTGCGGCTGGGATTGCCCGAAGACTTGATACACCTGTCGGTAAACCTGGTAGACCGCGTCATAGGGCGCCTGCATTTCTGCCCGGGGATAATAGGTGTGCCGCACCGGCGAGGCCAGGGCCGCGCTGGCTTCCGCAATGGCATCGTACCCGCCCCGTTGCCGCCCGGCCGCCACCGCGCCGAACAATGCCGCCCCGCGGGCCGGGATTTCTTCCGACGCGCGCACGGTCACCGGAAGCTGGCAGATGTCCGCATACAGTTGCATGAGCAAGGGACTCTTGTGTGCAATGCCGCCACACGCCACGATTTCCCGCAAATCCACCCCGCACTCTTGAAACGCGTCGACAATCACCCGTGTGCCAAACGCTGTCGACTCCAGCAACGACCGGTACAGGGTCTCCGGCCGGGCATTCAGGTGCCAACCGACCCATACCCCCGTCAGATCCGCGTCCCCGAGAATACTCCGGTTGCCATTCCACCAGTCCAACGCGATCATGCCGGTTTGCCCCGGCCGCAGCGGGGCCGCCAATTGTTCGAGGTACTCATAGAGGGAGGCTCCGGCCTCCTGGGCTGCCTGGGCATACGCAGCCGGAACCATGGTGTCCACAAACCAAGCATACATATCCCCTACCGCCACCTGTCCCGCCTCATAGCCATACCACCCGGGCAGAATGCCATCGCGCACGACCCCTGTCATGCCCGGCACGCCAACCTCTTCGTCAGCGACCGTCAAATGGCAAATCGACGTCCCAATCACCATGACCAGCGCGCCCGGCTCGCTCACCCCCGCGCCCGGCACCGACACGTGCGCATCGACATTGCCTACCGCCACTGCCACTCGGTGTGACAGGCCCCACCGGTCCGCGTACTCCGGAAGGAGATCTCCAGCCGATGTGCCCAGCGGGTAAAAGGTGGTCCCCAATTTGGCGGCCGGATCGTCAAAGTCGGGCCGCACCGCCGCGAAATATTCGGCCGGGGGCAGCCCCTCTGCCGGAGACCACAGCGCTTTGTACCCGGCCGTGCAGGCATTGCGCCGCAATTGTCCGGTCAGTTGCCACACGACCCAGTCCGTCGCTTCCACAAACCACCGCATGGCGTCGTAGACGGGACGGTCTTCCGCAAATATTTCCAGCAATTTGGGAAAGTACCACTCCGAGGAGATACGCCCCCCATAACGGGACAAGAAAGAGTCGTGCCGGACCTCCGCCACAGCCGTCATGCGGTCCGCCCAGTCCTGGGCCGCATGGTGCTTCCACAGTTTGGGCCAGGCGTGCGGATGCTCACGCCATGCAGCCACCGTGCACAGCGCTGCACCGTCCTCGGTGGCGGGCAGGACAGTGCATGCCGTAAAGTCAATGCCCAACCCCACGACCTCTTCTGCCGGAATACCGGCGTGGGCTACCACGGCGGGAATGCCTTCCTCCAAAACCCGGAGATAATCCATGGGATCCTGCAAGGCCCAATCTGGGGGAAGCATTTCTCCTGTGGGATAAAGAGTCTTGTCCATCACCCCATGCGGGTACTCCACCACAGCTATTGCTAATTCTTCGCCGCTATTTAGATCCAAAATAACCATCCGTGCCGATGCTGTGCCAAAATCCACCCCGATCGAATACGACACACTCTCTGCCTTCTTTCCATTCGCAATACTTCAACCCATTGCACAGCATTTGAAGTCCTCCGTGATTAATCGACGGGGGTCCTACGAGGCTTCACGCCTTACAGACATTTCCTGATGTCGCCTGTAACTTCAGAGACGGCAGGGCAGTCCTAACCCAGAGTCTCCTTGCCATCAAATCAATGGGAGCTCGAAGAGAGGGCGCCGCGTACGCGCCCCTTACGAGCTATTCAATGCCGGTGAAGATCACTTCAAAAGAACTTATGAGGGGGGGGCGCTCAGCCGGACGATTCCATGTAATCCGCCATGACCATGCGCGTTAGTTCGTCTACAGATGTATCAGATACCGATTTGTCAAACGAAATTTCACCGCGAGTCAACCAGTTTATGCGGTCACAAACCTCAAATACCTGTGCATAATTGTGGGCTATGAGCAAGATTGCCGTATGATAATTTCTCTTGAGTTCTAACACCAAGTCCAGAATCATACGGCCTTCTCTGGCCCCCATGGCAGCGAGGGGCTCGTCGAGAATCAAAACATTGGGGTGCATATAAATACTCCGCGCCACCGCTATGGCTTGCCGCTGCCCCCCCGACAGCAATCCCACATCGGCTTTAACCGAAGGAATTTCGATACGCAGTTTTCTCAAATAATCCTGAGTCTCTTTCCGCATCCGCCGATCATCGAGTACCGGCAGCACACCTAAAAATCTTCGCATATGCTCACGGCGTAAAAACATGTTGCGAAACACCGGCAGGTCATTAATCAAACCCAGATCTTGATAAACGGTTTCAATACCATGCATTCGAGCCTCGTCGGGAGACCGAAAATTTACGGCTTTGCCCGACAAGAACAGTTCCCCGGCATCAGGGGAATGAAATCCGGTGAGAATTTTAATCAAGGTAGATTTACCCGCCCCGTTGTTTCCAACCATACCCAGGACCTCTCCCGGATAGAGCCTCAAACTCACATTCCGCAAAGCCTGCACTGGTCCAAAACTCTTGCGGACGCCGCGGGCTTCCAGAATCGGAACGGCAGCTGCATCATTCTGACTCATCGTATCGTCCCCCTGAGCCGTACCACGCGAATGTTGATGATCATCGCCACCGCGATCGCTACGCCTAAAACCACATCAAACAAATATGCGTTCACTCCCAATAAGTTCATTCCGTCGTTGAGAGCCGCTATAACGAAAGCCCCAATCGCTGCCCCAACGATAGTTCCTGACCCTCCCGTCATTGCGGTTCCGCCGATCACAGCGGCCGCAATACCTTCCAGCAACAGGCTAGTGCCTCCAGCCAATGGATCGATTGAACCCACATTAAAACCTTCGACAATGCCAATCGTCGCAGCAAGTAACCCTGCCAGCACAAAATTGAGCATGCGGATACGGTCCGTGGGAATCCCCACTTCACGGCTTCCCACGGCATTGCTCCCCACGGCCACTGTGTAGATGCCGAACCGGCTGCGTTTGAGAAGGAAATGCCAAATTATCCCGATCACAATGGCCCACACTACAACACTCCAACCAGCCCCTCCCATTACAGCCACGATCCATCCTGAACCCGGTGTGTCCACGGGGTACCCGCCTGACATTAACAGGGTGATCCCCAAGACCGTGTACAAAGTGGCAAGCGTTGCGATAAATGACGGCACGTGCAATTTGACATGCAAGATGGCGTTAACCCACCCCACTGCCACACCCGAAAGCAACCCGACAACGACGGCGACGATCAGTGGCAAGCCTGCCTCGTAAGCGAAATACATGATAAAAGGGGCGAAGGCGAACACGTTGCCTACCGATAAGTCAATTTCGCCTAATACCATTACAATAACTTCCGCGATAGCAACGACCGCGATCTCTGCACTGAGTTGGAAAACGACTTTCAGGTTAGCGACAGTGAGAAAAGACGAATCCAGTAATTGAAAGACAACGACTAGCAGCACGGCCACAATCCCAATGCCAGCCTCACGATACTGCAGCATCTGTTTTGTTCTTTGCCATTTCGGGACGGGCGGTTTAGACTCAGCATGCAATTCCGAATTCACCGCTTGTGAGTTCACGTTGTTCCCCACTTTCATTACGATAAAGCAAGCTCTTTCGAAGTGCTGCCTTCAAATCGACTCGGTGTTTTCAAGTACGGGTCAACATTCTCTTTGGTAATAAACTTGAGTCCAGTTTCCATAGCGGAAGGGTACATTAACCCGCCCGACAGTTTATAGAGATACAGTTGCAGAAGTGGATAAAAGCCCTGTTCGTAAGGCTGTTGGTCAATCGTAAAGTCAAGGTACCCCGCTTTAATCAACTTGAGCGTGATCGGCAACAGGTCAAATCCTCCTGCATGCCACCCTTGTGCAGGCAGATTGTTTTCCTGCATCACCTGCGCAACACTCTGTGCGCTTCCAGCGTCCACTGCGTACATTCCTTTGGCGGATTTGTGGCCAAGATACCAACTCTTTACGGTAGACAATTCCTGCGAGACCAGCGCCCCAGTCGCCACCACATCGTAGGTATATGGATTCCCTGCTGCTTTCAAGGCGGCGATAGCGCCATTCATCCGGGGCTGAATATTGGCCGTGCCGGGTGTAGCAATAAAGAGGCCGATATGACTCCCGTGCGGCACCTCTTTTAGAATTCTCTCTCCCATTTTTTGTCCGGCCAAATACAAATCCTGACCAACATACGCCATAGCCGGATCCGGAGAGACCACGGCATTATATGCAATGACAGGAATTCCGGCTGCAATCGCTGCTTTTACTGGCCCGACAAAAGAGTTGGGAGCAATAATAGATGTCGCAATTCCGTCTGCGTGACCTGCAATAGCAGTTTCTATAGCATTCACCATGACGCTCACCTGACTAGTTTCCGAGCCCGTCCACGAGTAGGAACACCCCGTAAGTTTACAGGCATCTTGAATTCCATATTGTGTAGGCACAAAAAATGGATTAGTTGTTACGTGATTCACAAAAACAAAATGCCATTTGGGATGTGAGGGATAGTCGACTCCACTGGATGCAGCCGCCGTACTCGTTCCGCAAGCTGCTAATAATCCTCCCCCAACTATCGTGGCACCGCCGACCATAGCGCCTTTAATGAGACCACGGCGCGTCACAGGTCCTAACATTGCTGGAGATTCCGCTTTTTCGTCCATCTAGGTTGTCCTCCTCATGGATTTACGTGATGTAACGCAAACTTCTATCAATGTGTATTGACAACGCCAAACCACCTTCACCGGGCCCAATCCATAGCATGGATTAGTGTGACTTTCGCAACGTTTCACCACCCTTATGTCGCCATCCGTAGCACAGACACATAACAAGGCGGATTTTCTGGCCGGTCCCCAACAACACCAAAAAACCACGCTTTTTTGAAAACAATACAATTTTACCTTGTTTGTACTCCCTACGGAATAGTGAGATTTTTAGGTATTGTACGATCATGATATCGGTCATGTCAATAAGATCCTCAGAGTAAATGTACGTATGTTTTGATGTGTTGTATACTAAGATTAGGGTTAACTACTTTTAGAAGTGGAGCGGATACCGGTGACCACACGCAAATTATCTCGTTATATGGAAATCGCCAATGAGTTGCGCCAATTAATACAGAACAACGCCACAGCTGCAGGAGACCAGCTACCGACCGAAACCCAGTTGATGAAAACCTATGGAGTCAGCCGGCACACTATCCGGCAGGCGCTAGACCAGCTGGCTCACGAAAACATGCTGGTGCGAATTCCCGGCAAGGGCACATTCACGTCTCAAACGTCCAGCCTGCATGAGCCTGCAGAGAATTTGGTGGCAGTCATAATGACCTATATATCGGACTACATTTTCCCTTCAATAGTCCGTGGTATCGAGCAGCGCTTGCGGGAATCGTCGTACAGCATGATCCTGTTGAGCACCCAGAATCATGTTGACCTTGAGCGACGAGCCTTACAGACTGCACTAGACCAAAACTGCCAAGGAATTATCCTTGAACCCACCAAAAGCACAATGCCCAACCAAAACCTTGATATTTACGAAGAGATCTGCTCCAGACAACTGCCCATCGTTTTGCTTCACGCCGATCCTCCGGGATTTCCCCCCTTCTACAAAATCTTATTTGATGACCAAGAGGGTGCCTATCTGCTGACCGAACACCTGATCATGCAAGGTCACAAATCCATAGGAGGAGTCTTTAAAATTGATGACAAGCAGGGCCTTTTTCGACTAAAGGGGTTTATTGCGGCTCTCGAGCACTACCATATACCGTTCGATCCTACGGCCATTTTTTTATATTCTACGGAATCTAAGGGAATTGCAGCACAAGAATATGTCCGGTCAATGTTTGCGGGAAAGCCCCAACACGCCAGCGGTATTGTCTGTTACAATGATGAAATTGCTATTGCCGTGATTAAGCAGTTGGAGGCCCGGGGATTTCATGTTCCCGGCCAAGTGTCTGTGGTCGGCTTTGATGACTCGCCGTTAGCGGCACTTAGTCACCCGGAGCTAACCACCATTCGACACCCTAAAGAAGAAATGGGAAAAGCTGCTGCTAGCGTCCTTCTGAATCTAATTTCGGGAAATCCACCCACACCGGCTCAGAAGATGGTATTCCCTGCTGAGCTCATCATCAGACAATCCACTAAAAAGTTGCGCATTCCGGAAGACATCACATCGGCACCTCTGTAACTTTGTGAGGCAAACGCAAAAGCGGCAGTGAATTTATGTGCTCAGAATTCGCCGAGCTAATTCCCTAAACCGTCAGCTGTTGATGATTTGCATTATCGCACTGCCCACCAGTCATTTTTGCCCGTTTTTCGGAGGCATGTCTTCCATGACAGACCCCGCGATGAGTTTAACCGAACATCTAACAGAGCTTCGCACCCGATTATTTGTGATTATCGGTACAGTAGCGGTGTTGTTTATGGGGGGGTTCTTTTTTGTCCGCCCGATCCTCAATTGGGTCATTCGCACGACGCCTGTGCATCACGTTATCGTCACGGGTGTAACCGAGGCCTTTTTTGCGCTCGTTGAAGTCGATCTGGTTCTGTCGCTGATTGTCGCGTCGCCTGTCATCTTGTACGAAGTTGTCGCTTTTGTTCTACCCGGTTTAACGAGTGCGGAGCGCCGCGTACTTGTGGTGGTGGCTGGGCCCGGGCTAATTTTGTTTATTCTCGGTGCCGCTGCGGGATATATATGGGTTGTGCCATTAGTGCTGAAAGTCATGCTCAGTTTTACAGACGCTACCGTCGAACCCATGTGGCGAGTCGGAAGTCTTCTAGGATTTATCATTGACTTATCGGTTCCTTTTGGCGTCTTGGCGGAGTTCCCGCTCGCTGCAGGTGTCCTCGCGCGCTTGGGCATCCTGAATCCTAACATATTTCGGACTTATCGCCGATATGCGGTCTTTTTGGTGTTCCTGATGTCTGCCATCATTGCTCCCCCAGAAGCATCGGCTATGGTACTAATGGCCATTCCCATTTACTTAATGTACGAACTATCGGCGTTTGTCGCTCGAGTTTTCTACCGGGCACCCTACTCGAATCAGGGTGACGTGACAATTCCTGCGACGACCCGCGACCCCAAGGCCTAAGGGAGTATTTCCTTGATGATGATCCCGCTTTGCGTCTCAGCGTCTGGAAGCATGGGTAACGGTCATAATCTCGTGGGGGGATGGCGTTTGTGCTAATGCCGCACAGCTGCTCGTTCAGTATGTCCTGAAATAAACGATTACAATGTCGTACCGAAATGTCTTACCCGAAAAAAGAAGAAAGGTTTGGGTTCTTGAATACCGCGATCCCTCGGCCTAGCAAATCCAAACATGGTTATTATACGTTGGGGAAAGAGCCTCGGGTGCGGAATCAGTCCCGGCCCCTCCTGATCAGCAGTCGCACACGAATGTGCCGTCTGGCGCCGCGTGCGGATGGCGTTGATGGTCCCTGATGGACCGGATTCATCATGAACTCCCGGATTGCCTCGTGCCGTTCGGTTCAATCCAATGGCATCCTGGGACGGCGGATGGCTTGCGCATCGGCCTGGGCTCATGTTAGCCAATTTGCAACATGCCCGTTGCTGGCCACTGCGAAAGCACGTGCGACCACTGGCCTGCTCATCGCGAATCATCGATTCGTCCTATATCCCCTGGAGGTGGTGGCCTTGCTGTTCAAACGTTTCCCGAAAACCTCTTGCTTCTCGTGCACCCGTCCCACCCTAATAGGTGGGACGGGTGCACGAGAAGCCCAGACAGTAGGATGGTATGGCCCCCGCGTCGGACGTGGGGGCGCCATCTCCTCCTGCGGAGTCTGATAAACGACAATCTCCGCGAGGGTGTTTTGAAAACGCTCACACCACATCAATCAAATCCTACCGTGATGCCGGTGGCGACCAGCCATGCCATGGAGATGGGGTTCCGACTCGCACGCAAGAAATTTTCCCGGACGACATCCGCAGGTCGGCGCCAGCATGGAAGCCTCGGTTGATTCGCTACCGGTCTCTCCACTGGTTGTGCAACACCGCTTGCAGTTCATCATAACAGGGATAGCCTTCCCAATCGCCCGGATGACGGACTGCCAAGGCTCCCACCACATGACCCCATCGCAGCGCCTCGCTCCAGTTCTGAGTTTCACGCCACCCGGCAATGAGTCCTGCCGAAAATCCATCCCCAGCTCCGACCACATCCACCACTCCCGGCACTGGGAGAGCGGGGATGTCGGCCACAAGATCGCCTCCGTGATACACTTGAGCCTGACGGTGATCTTTGACAACAACGGTCCGCGGTAACGTGCCCACCGGCATCTTTTCCCCCGGAGACGTCCCCAACACCACTTCCAGTTCCGTACGGGAGCCCAACAGAACCGTCACGAATGGCAGCACCGCCCGGATGGCCTGCCGCCATTCGTCGGGCCGCCCTAACGCCTGGCGGTAATTGATGTCCAAGGATACGGGAATGTCACGGGCCGCCCATTGCATGACAAAATCTTGGACGCGCTGACTCAACGCCGCATCCAACATCAACGTAATGCCGCTCGTATGCACCCACCCCACCGCCTTCCCGGTCGGTAACTCGTCCAGACCTGGCGGCATCCAATCCCGGGCCGCACTGTGTCGACGATAATAGTAAACGCGCGGTTCATCCGACAGCCCGTAAAATTCTTTGATGTACCACCCCGTTTGCGCTTGGGGATCCACCCCTATCCCGGAGATATCAACGCCTGCCCCGCGCAAAAGATCGATGGCTAACTGCCCCGCGGGATCGGCGCCCACCCGTCCCGTAAACATCACCGACTGCTGTAAACGGGCAAGCGCCATGGCCACATTAAATTCCGATCCGCCAATACTTAATGTCAGGGTTGTATGCAACATGAGGCGACCACGGTGCGCAGGGGTCATCACCCCCAGGATTTCGCCCGTTGTCAACACGCTATCCTTAGAACTCATGGCCATCCTCGCTTTCTGATTAGAGGATCATCCAATCCGCGATGGCCCAGACACCATTCGCGGTGCTCACCTCGATCGTTGGGGTGTCCGGGGTGCGCGTTAACCACTGCAGCCGGGACGATTTGTGAACGAGGACCGTATCTTCCACTTTCACTCCGCGAATCGTGGGATTCCACGCTAACAGCTGATGCTCTGCAATTGCAAAAGTGGACTGCGGCTTGGCCTTCATCTCTCGGGAGCGATATCCTGCCACCCCGCCCTGATGGTGAAACCGCCATTCGTCGGCGTACCCTTCCCGACCATAGTGTTGCTGCCCGGCAGCCAACGTCTGCCCTAGGGTATTGCCCACCGTAGACGCATCGAGAAAGGCCCCGTAAACTCGAGTCACCGCTTCATAGCGACCCCGCAGCCCTGCCGGTACCGTCCCGAAATGCACCATACGCGTCGCTGAGATCACAATGCCCCGGTACCGTCCTCCAATCGACACGATTCCATAGCGACCCATTCTGGCGTCTGTGGGCATCAAGTGCCGATACTTCAAGGCGCGATCTTCGCCGCCGACTAAGTTCACCACGGGTTCAATTCCACGTTCTAAACACCGTGCCGCCAAGCGTGCGGCCACCACATATTCGGATTCTTGAGGTTGGCACTCGCGGCACGCCCCCTCGAGCGCTTGCGCCAAGAGACGCCCCCCGCATTCGGCATCGGCCTCTTGATCAGCGTCCAGGCGACAGCGCAACCATAGCAGACGTGACTCGGCTTGCTCATCCGTCACCGCCAACGGAGGCCACGACGATTCCCGTCCGTGCGGATCATGCCAGGGATATGTTCGGCAATTCACGCCCACCACACCCTCTTCGTTGACCAGACGCTCCTGTTCGATGTTATCCACCACCATGTAGGCTCCATCGCTGGTCACCACCAAACTCGCGATTCCTGTCACAGTAGCGCAATTGACATGAAAGCGTCCCCCGAACACCCATGCCAAATTCTCCTCGCGGCTTAGTGCTAAGGCCGGCCATTGTTGGTCGCGCACCAGGTGGACGAGTTTCGCGAGACGTCCGGATACCCCGTTATTCGTTGACCCAGACATGGTCAGGATCCTCATGGGGCAGGAGCTGACGGTCTATGTTGCCCGCCATCATCCACAAGTAGTAGAGCCGGTACCCGGCTCCGGCGGCCACCGGGTGATACCCATCTGGAATCAAAAAGGAATCGCCATCGCGCACCACATAGGCTTCGCTGTGCCCCGGATCTTTCGTATACCGCAGCTGCGCCCCAAATCCCTGGGCTGGAGACACGCGGTAATGATACAACTCTTCCATGTCGGCCTCGAGGTCCGGAATGGCGGTATCATGCTTGTGGGGAGGATAGCCGGACCAATTGCCCGGGTCATTGATGGTTTCCCCGACGACAATCCGGTGCACACGCCCGTCGCCGTTTTTCACGACGATGTCTTGCACTGTCCGGGCCCAATTGGACTGCCCGACGCGCCGTCTCCCAATTTCGTCCGGTTTCACTATAAAGGGCGCATACACCACATCCGCCGGCGTGCCCGCAATTCCGGCCTCTAAGGTCCCCGGCCCGCCGTTCGTCACGTGAAAGTGCGTCGCTCTCGGCAGATAGACGGCAGTCGCTCGGTCCTCAAACATACTGCGGCGCTGTCCTTCAAAGATCTGACCGCTGACTTCCATCCTCATGGTTCCCGACATCAGCACGAAGACTTGCTCGTAATCCCCAGTATCACCGTCATACTGTTCCCCGGGTCCCAGTTTGAGCAGAGCAAACGTTAATAATCTCAAGTGGCCATTGTCCGGACCCACAACACCGTGGTATCCGTGATACGCCTGATGTGGCATATGCAACATCATCCATCCCCTCTTTCTCCTCGTATTTTTTCCGAGTGTCAGTACTCGGCTAGCACAGCGTCCACGCCTTCCGCGATGATGCGCTCGATCGTTCCCACCACGGTCGCCACCCACCCCGGCACGGTGGTCAAATCTTCCCCCCAGAGCGATTCTTGCCCCAAAATATCCTCTATCCGGCGCCGTAGTCCGATCTCCGGGGACTCCCCCGTGGTCGACGATAGACTCCACAACACTTGGGCGGACCACCCGAGCGTCAACAATGGGGGGACCTCCCCAAATCTCTCCGCATATTCCTTCAGCGTCGGCAATAACCGATACCGCATTTTGGACCAGGCATTCAACTGGATATCGGCCAGCTGATGGTGCAAAAACGGATTCTGAAACCGCTCTAGCACGTCGGCAATAAAGGTGTCGATCTCTGTCGTGTCAATTCCTCGGGCAATCAGTGTGGGCCGGACTTCTTGGGTGAGCAGTGTGCGTACATAGTGGCTTAACGTGGGGTCATCCATCACCTCCTTGACCGTATGCCGTCCCGCCAATAAGCCTAATCCCGCCATCGCGGTGTGGGCCCCGTTTAATACCCGCACTTTCACGGTGCGAAACGGGGTCAGGTCCGAGACCCAGTCCACCCGCAATCCCGCTGCAGCAAACCGCCATTTCGACCGGAGCGCCGCGGGGCCTGCAATGACCCAGCGGTAGTAGGGCTCGCGAATCACGGCGAGGCGGTCATCGCCTCGGCCACTGGATGAATCGCCAGTCGTCACGATACTGTCCACCAGGGTGTTGTAAAACCGATTGGCGCCATCAACCCACATGGAAAATTCCTCCGGCAACTGCCACGAATCGGCGTAGCGCAACACCAAGGTTTTTAAGAGGTCTCCGTTCTGTTCCACCAATTCGCACGGCACAATATCCAGCCCCCGGTCCACAGCGCCCTCAAACGCCTGATACCGGGTATAAAGGTAGGCGGTCAGCTTCGCCGGAAACGCCTGCGGACACACGGCCGGGACAAACGGTTCGGGTTGGTAGACCAGCCCGGCTTCCGTGGTGTTGGACACCACGATATCGATGTCCGCCTGACGGGCCAAGGCCAAAAACTCCGGCCACTGCTGATGGGGATCAAAAATGCGGCGGATGACAGACACGGTCTCGTACTGGCGCACCACCTGCCCCGCGGTCCTGCCTTCAATCCCGACCGTAAACCGACACCCTTGCTGTTCCCACGCATCCAATGCACCAGGGCGACTAGGCCGGGGGACGGCCACCACCACGCGACCGTCATAGAGGCCTTGGTTATCCAACTGTTGCAACAGCCAATCCACAAAACCTCGCAAAAATCTCCCTTCACCGATTTGCAGAACCCGTTCCACCCCGACAATCCTCGGACCGGGTATCATCCTTTCCCCGTTGTCTGGCACATGGCACCCCCCTCCATTTTTTGGGTTACAATGTGACCCCTATTTTGAAGATGGCGATTTCACGAAATCCCTGGCGTTCATTGGCCACGGGCCGACCCGAGGCGATATCCACGACCAACGCCAGCAGTTCGTCGGCGAGTTCCGACATCGATGCCCCCTGCAGTAATCGCCCAGCGTCAAAGTCAATCCACCCCGGTTTGCGTGTGGCCAGTGTGGAATTCGTGGAAATTTTGACGGTCGGTACGGGTCCGCCTAGCGGCGTGCCGCGTCCCGTGGTGAACAAGACCATCTGAGCCCCTGCCGCGGCCAAAGCGGTGACAGAGACCATATCGTTGCCGGGCGCGGCGACCAGATTCAACCCCCGTGTCTTCGCCTGCTCCCCATAGGGCACCACGTCGGCGACGATGCTTTGGCCCCCTTTTTGAATGCAACCCAAAGATTTTTCTTCGAGCGTCGTAATGCCTCCATCTTTGTTTCCGGGCGAGGGGTTTTCATAAATCACTTGACCGTGACGGAGATAATAGTCCTTAAAGTCATTAATTAAGCGCACGACGTTTTCAAACGTCGTGCGGTCCCGCGCTCGCGCCATCAAGAGGGTTTCCGCCCCAAACATTTCCGGCACTTCGGTTAACAAGGTCGTCGCCCCGGCGTCGACCAACCGGTCTGACACCACGCCGACTAACGGATTGGCGGTAATCCCGGAAAACCCGTCCGACCCTCCGCATTTTAATCCGATGGTCAGGCGCGACAACGGGACCGGTGTCCGGTGGAAGCGCTCAGCATACGCCACTAATTCGCCCAGGATCCTGAGCCCCGTTTCCCATTCATCCTCCACCTCTTGCACCGTGAGGAATTGCACTCGGTGATCGGCGAGAGGTCCGAGCACGTGAACAAATTCGGAAATGCGATTGGTCTCACAGCCCAGCCCCAGCACCAATACCGCCGCGGCATTCGGATGACGGGTCAGTCCGGCCAAGAGTTTTTGGGTGTAGGCGAGATCTTCGCCCAGTTGCGAGCACCCGTACGGGTGAGGGAAAGAATAGACCCCGTCAATGCCCCGGCCCTGAAAAGCCCCTTGTGCCATCGACGCCAATCGTTCCGCTGTCTTATTCACGCAGCCGACGGTCGGAATGATCCAAATCTCGTTGCGAATGCCGACCGTGCCATCCTCGCGCACATAGCCAGAAAAGGTGCGACCGTTCCCCGCGCGGGACGGCCACACAGACTCCTTCAAGGCCGGTTCATACTCGTAGGTCTCTTTGCCCGTCAACCTGGTGGCCACATTATGCCCGTGAACCCACTGACCAGGCTGAATGGGACGGGTCGCCACACCGATGGGATGTCCATATTTCACGACCGCCTGCCCCTGAGCGATCGACGCCAATGCCACTTTATGCCCCGCAGGAATCACGTCTTGCACTCTCACACCTCGGATGATATCTCCGGGATGCAGCGTCTTTCGCGCCACGGCGACTGTGTCGATCGGATTCAACTGCATAATCGGATCGTATGCCTCGGTCATCTCACATCCTCCTGGTCCTGGCTTGGGCCACGCGGTCGGTCAGCCTCCGGGCATTGTCTTGGATGGACAAAAAATCACGACGTTCGACCGCAGCCGCCGGCACCAACGCGCCTCCCAAGCCCACGGCCAACACGCCGACGTCGAAAAACTGCTGTAAATTGTCTTCGTTGATCCCTCCGGTCACCATCAATGGCAGATCCCCGAACGGTCCTTGCAGTTCTCGAATATAGCGCGGCCCCAAAATTGCCGCGGGGAATAATTTAATCATCGGAGCGCCCTGGCTGATGGCCGTATAGACTTCAGTGGGCGTCATGACTCCGGGAACGTAGGGAACACCTCGATTTTTGGCCGCCACCATCAACTGGGGATCCCAATGCGGGGAGACCAAAAATTCCGCGCCGCCGTCACAGGCATCGTGGACGGCGTCCACACTGAGTACGGTGCCCACGCCGATGACCACCTCGGAGGCAAAACGCTGCCGCAAGGCAGCAATTCTGGGTACGGTGCTGTCTCCATCCGTGGTGAGTTCAATACAGTGGACTCCCCCGTTCACCAGCGCCTCAACTACATGAGGCAACACGGTTAGCGGCACATGACGCATCACAGCAATCAGTCCGTGCGCGGCTAAACCCTTTATGGCAGTGTCCATAGACTTCGATCCTCCAATGAAAGAATTAACATTATTCTAATGTTATGTCTTACAATACGCAACCGTTGCGAAATATTTCTAGAGAATCATCAGCTCTCTGGATACAACACAAAAGGCCCCGCTATGTTAAAATTAACAAAATGCCAGATCGAAGGATGTCGATAGCGCCATGCCAACAATGGCCGATGTAGCAAAAAAAGCTGGGGTCTCGGTCATGACCGTCTCGCGGATTATCAATGACTCCGGCCCTGTCAAGGACGCCACGCGCAAGCGGGTTCTGCGGGCCATGGAGGAACTGGATTACGTCCCCAAAGGATTCACCAAACACCACATTCACCAACAAATTAACACCTTGGTTCTGGTGGTGCCGGACATTACCAATCCCTTTTTCACATTCGTGGCCCGGGGTATGGAAGATGTCGCGCGCAAGCACCAGTATCGGGTCATTTTAGCCAATACGGACGAAGACCTGTATAAGGAACGCGAATCGATTCAAATGTGCCTCGATTTTCATGCGGACGGCGTGTTAATCTGCCCCGTAGGGGATTCGTCGGCGGAGAGTTTGGTGCTTTTGATTCAGCGCCAGCTGCCGTTTGTCATGGTAGACCGTGAAGTCCAAGGAGTTTCGGCGGATGTCGTGAAAGGCAATGTCAAGGACGCCTCCATCAGTTTAGTGACGCATTTAATAGGATTAGGTCACCGGCACATCGGGATCGTGACCGGCCCTCAGCAGAATCAAGCGAGCCGTGACCGACTAGCTGGCTACGAAACAGCGCTTCGTGACCAGGGGTGGGACGTGGATCCTGCTTTCATTCAAGAATCGTCCATGATGCGCAACGCCAACGGCAAGTTTATCGATGCCTTTTTGTCTCTCCCCCACCCCCCGACGGCCCTGTTCGTGGCCAATGTGTTTCAATATGCCTACGCCCGCCAGCGTTTAGCGCAGTTAGGTCTGCACATGCCCCAGGACCTCAGTATTGTGGGCTTTGGCAATACCGACGAATTAGCCTCGGGGGATTCCCTGCTGACCGCCGCTATCCAACCCGCCTATAGCTACGGCTCCTTGGGCACACAAATGCTCATCGAGCGTATCGAGGGAATGGCACAGCCCCTCCGCAAGATTATTTTAGAGGCCCATCTGATCTACCGACAGTCGACGATGCCTCCCAAGGTCATTGTGCGGTAACCGTTCTGATGGACTTATCCAAGTATGATCATCGTTGAGCAATTGATCAAGTAGGGACCATCTTCCTGCTTCATCGCGTCACCGCTTCTTA
>DAIDDL010000003.1:51642-173173 GCA_027309085.1 Sulfobacillus sp. | reverse complement strand
ATGCCTTTTCCCCAACGCTCACGACCGAGGCCATTGTGCCCCAGCCGCTTGGGGTGGTTTGATGGCTCCGCCTACACCGCGCCACCGAGGGATCTGCCCTCATCTCGAACATAACTTCGTGACGCAATTTCCCCAGTACGGCTTCAAACGTCCACTCCTCCCGGAGTCTGCCTCGGCCCCCCTGTGTGCATCTGGTGACCACCGGGGTCCGGCTCTGCTGTCCGGCGGTGGGTTCCGCATTGGGGTGTCGCACTTAGGGTTAAAAGCACCCGCCTATTCCCCCAGCACGGCCGAGTTGGCTCCGGCATACGGAGAGGTTCAGAAGGTTGACACGGGTCTCGAGGTTCAGCGCCCTCGCCGTGGCCTCCGGCCTCTCATGGAACGTCCACGGGTCCTTTCCTCCGCCGAGGTTATGTTGTCCTCAGCCTCCTCGGTACTACGACCCGATCTGCCTGGCTCCGTCCCACCGCGCGACTTCACGTTCTGCGCTTATACGCGCGGCCCTGCCGTTCACGGGTGTTTCCGGCGGGGGCGGAGTCGTTCCTCGCTTTGCTCGTCATCCTTTTCGATCGTGCCGCTCCCCATACCCCGCAGGCCCTCTGGGCTGCATGCACCCATTCTTGACCCAGAGAGACTGCCTTCGCCCTTCGGCACCGGGCTCGGCGTCCTGACTTTTCCCGCAAATCCCCTGCACGCGGGGTACATTGACGAGGCGGCAGGATTCACTTGATGTTGCGGCCCGATCGATGGCTAGCCCTCCTGATGGACCCCACCTTGCGGCGGCGAGGACATGACCTGTGGAGCTTTCGCATCGGTGGTCACCCAGCCAATACGTCCACTTGGCTTGACGCTGAATGGGCAATTTAGCGTCGCAGGTTCTCCCCCTGCAGGGATAACGAGGTTACGAGCTGCAACGCCGAAAATGTACGTGTTTTTCTCAACCTCCTCCGCTGCATACAGACTCTCTGCGAACGCTCTCCCTTTAGAGAGGATACCGCCCAAGGGCAGTCGACCGGTCCAGAGTCCGCGCAGCGCCGCACCCCATGTGCTCTGGACCGACGCTACCGCGGGCAAAAGTGCTCGCCAAGAACCTCCCAGCAGTCTGCTTAGCGACCAAACCCTCTCCACCCATACTCGGCGGACATAACACTACATGGGTCGGTCAGCTGTCCAGAGCCCGCATCCGTCCGTTGCTACGCAGTGCTCTGGAACGACGGACGCGTGTACCCACCCAACGACTAACAATGGACCGCCTAAATGGAAGGCACCAGGCCAGCCTGGCAGCACAGATAATACTGAGCGGCGGACCAATCGTGCACCATGCATCCGCCACTCGTTGTAGAAGCGGAGCAGTCGGCAATAATCCGCGTAGGCCTCCATAAATGTGGCAAACGTCTGATTGCACCAGCATTCCCCTTCGAGCACGCTATGCCAAGATTCGATGTAACAGTTTTTGTTCGGGGTGGTATTGGGAATGCGCTCATGGGCCATTTTCCTCCATGCTCGGCCGCGCAAGCCGCTGGGTCCCATTGGGATCGGGGAAGGGACCATGTCTCGAATCTGCCCCACGTGCTCAACCGAAGGCAGTGACAATCTTAGGACCTCAACGCACACACCCGCCGAGATCTACCGCCTGCAGAGTGATTCCGGATCGCCCCGAGAGCTTTGCTGGCCCAGTGGCACACTCACTCATCATCATTTCCCCCGAATGACTCCGGGTATGGTTCCATCGCCCCTCTCTTGAATCTTCAAAACTAATGTCTTGACAACGTGATCCACCTTATTAACTCGGCCACTCGGCTCTCATTGGTCCTCTTTTGCCCGGCCGTTTAGTTGAAGCGATCACCAACACGAAATGGCCATCCTCCGAGTTTGATTAAGGTTCTTCCATGGGCTGCAGAGGAAGCTCTCGAACATCGCCATACCCACGAAAAGGCATTTTGACTTTGGATATGTTCCCAATGTCATTGACGAGTAAATCTGGGGTTTTTCGCAACGTTACTGCACTGACCGTTCTTCCTATCATCCAATAAAAATCTCCCAAGTCGATTAAATCGTCTAGCCAGCACTCAAAATGAGCTTTGGCCCCATCCCATAAAGGCACACCCGTTTTGTTTCCATAAATTATAGATTGCTCACCAAGTAATGCAGGTGTTTGTGCCCCCTGAAGAAAACTCACCAGTAGATCATATTGGTCGATTGCCAACAGAGATAAACCGAACCGACGTCCTTTTTGAACGATAAGAGCTCCCTCCATCTCCTTAGCCATCGAGAACCCCATCCGAGGAGGTTTGTGGGATACAGGACTTACCCAGCATCCATTGTGCATATGGCTTTTTGTTCCGTCAGACGTGGAAATAATAAAAGTGCCTCGTCGTCTCCCATCATAAATGGGTTCGGTCCAGTCAAATTTCGCACCAGTGTCCAACGCGTTCCTTCCTTTCTTACAAGTCCTCTACTCGCTTCCCACTAGAACACCTATAACTCTTGGATATGGTTTACTAAGCCCATTAATCATGTCCCAACGTTACGAAAAATCGTCGGGAAGGAAATCTCGGTTAATGGCCATGAGATCTCCTATAACATTTTCAGACACATCTGCATCGGGAAACAATGGGTGGATTAATAATGCCTGACGAAGAGCTTTGATACTCCGTTGTTCCGCACCATCCAGCATCAATCGATAGTACTCAGCCATGGTCTGGATTAATGGTGCGGCGTAATGAGGTAACGGCCCCGTCTCAATGGGGAGGATTTGCTTTTCTTTAATAAGTACGGGAACCTCTACCGCAGTCGCGTCCGGTAGTTCTTTAAGCAGTCCATTATTGCGGATGTTGATGTAGTGAATCACGTCATCATTTCGGTAAAAGCTTAACATAAGATGGGCAACGACAAGTGAATACCCAGATCCTCCGCGAGAGGTCAACAAGTCCGGGACCGTATCTGTTTGTGGGTTATCATAAAGTGCGAGAAGTTGTTTTTCTATCTCGACGACTTCTTCACCGCGGGTTTGACTACTATGAAGCAACTTCTCCAAAATTTTCTCGCCGTGCCAATAATACTGAACGTACGGATTGAAGATGGCAGGGAAGGCATGCAAGACATCCTCCGTGAATGGAAACGGGAATTTGTCTGAAACAGCTCGGTTCAACACCTCATTAAGAACATTTTCCCCATTTAAATATATCGCATCGGTAACGGTTAAATGGTTAAGGCCGCGGGTTTGCATATAAAAAGCCTCTTCGGGGACATGAAACATGGTGGACATCGATTTTGCTAAAATCACGGGAACATTGCATACGCCCATGGCTTTTGTAATCCCAAGCCTTAGGAGATATTCAGTGAGAGGGCCGGCAGGGTTTGCGAAATTCATGACATAAGCGTTGGGTGCGCACTCTTTAATCAGGGCCGCAATCTCTTCATAAATTTTGATACTGCGCAAAAAGGTTCCCAGTCCACAGACGGATACGGTTTCCACGAACGGAATGTGGTATTTAAGGCCAACTTTTTCGTCCGTAATCCGCCCTTTTTGGTCTCCTGCCCGCAATTGGATTAACACAAAGTCCGCCTGATTAATTGCATCACGATAAGAGGTTGTGATGCGGACCGGGAAATTAACTCCCGCTCTTTTTACTAGTCTTTCCGAGATCTTTTGGAGAATTTTCACACGTGGTTCATTGATATCCATTAACACTAACTCTTTGATGGGCATGATACGGAATGATTTTGCCAACAGGTCGATTAATTCCGGAGTGAAAACACTTCCTCCGCCAATGACACCTATTTTCACGGATTGCCGTTCCATTGTGCCGCCTCCCAATGATTTGAAAGTAATTGCTCAGATATCCTCATGGCTCACCATCATCGGCTGAAAATGAGCACACTTTCTTGGTATAATCTCGTTCCATCCTAAAAACAATTCGCGATATTGGTCACTGATGGGGCCGCGGGGTTCAATGACTGATTTGTTGACCCTAATCGCGTTTATGCCGTCATCTAGACTGTTGTAAATTTTATTTCCGATCCCCGCCAATAAGGCCGCCCCCAATGCGCTTGCATCAGGAATATCTGGTACAATCAAAGAGGTTTGCAGAAAGTCCGCTTTACGCTGCAACCACAGTATATTGCGTACCCCACCACCTGTCACAAGAATTTCCGAGGGTTCTGCTCCGATGACCCCTTTGAGTACATGAAAGGCTTCCATACTCATATAACTCAGTGCGTCAATCACGGCTCGGTAAAGATGTTCAGGATTGTGCCGATCAGATAAGCCAATAAATGCTCCATGAGGGTAAATACACCGATCGGGAAAAAACCTTCCGAAAAGAAACGGCGCGAAGACAAGATTCTCCATATCTTCTTCCTTGAGCATTGCAGCTTTGTGTTGAAGGGCTTCCCATTGAAGGTTCCTCGCGCTGTCGTCCGCAATCACGCCGGTTAATAACCGTTTTAACCATTCAAGATGGCCGGCTCCAATCATTTGGAACATCAAGCAACGCATGCCAGGGTATACGTGTGTATCATCAATCAAATCCACCGGTGAAGGATACACTAGCTGTTCTTGCGGATGAGGGCTCGCAATGATTTCATAGGTTCCGAGCACATTCAGAATTTTTCCAGGCTTAGTAACGCCCAACGCCGTTGCAGCGCAAAGATAGTCGTGTCCGCCCATAACTACCAGCGTTTTTTCCGGCAGTCCTGTTGTCCGCGCCACTTGTGGGGAAAGGAAACCTATAGGGGTTCCTGGTTCGGCAATGGGAGGAAAGACATTCCTCGCGATGCCCGCCAAATTAATGATATCGTCTGCCCATTGCCTCCGATGTTGGTCCCATGCACCAGATCCACTAGCGGTGGAGGGCTCTCCCAAAACCCGCCCCGTTAGCCGAAAGGAAATGTAGCTCTCTACAGACAAAATGAGTGACGTACGAGAGAAACGTTGAGAATCATGACGAACAAGCCACGAAAGGGTCGTAAGGGGGCTATTGTGAAGATGATATCCCGTTGTCTGATATAGGAAGGCGTCGCCCGCGGATGCCAATGGCGTGTCCGCCTCATCGATGGGCCAAGGACTAATAATAGGGTACACGGGACGAAATTGTTCATTGAGCGCTACCGTTGGTCCTCCCATCCCTGTCACCGCCAGCCCACCGACTTCAACTTTTCCCAGTTGGGTTACTAGATCTGTCAACAGTTCTTGGATTTCCTCCCATAGCAACTGAGGATCCATTAAGTCGTTCCACACCCGATTTCTCACGTATATTTTCGCGCGTTTTGTGATCAGTGTGGGGCGGCTTCGGCTGACAAGTACCTGGCCGTTGGTATTAAAAGCGACGGCTTTAAGGTTTGTATTTCCGACATCCATGCCAATGAGTGCAATGTGATTATTCATGGACGTCATCCTCCTCCTGGAGTGGTTCCATTGCCTTGATATAAACAAATATACTCCACTGCGTGATTTTTTTCACTCATAAACAAAATTTTTCCGAACTTTTTGTATCAATCCGAACGTGGTAGTGTATGATTTGAGTTAAAGATCATTATGCTAGACATGGAGGTGGAATCTTTGTCTAAAGGACAATATGTTTTTGATGTCATACAGAACCAGGCAATGGCATGGAGATCGTTATCATCAACCGTTAAGCCTTTTCAGCATGCGGGACCGTATATTTTTATTGGGAGCGGAACCTCATTCTATTTAGCTCAAGTTGCGTGTGCGAAAGCTTTAAAGAATGGCATTCCCGCTGTAGCCTTGCCGACAGCAGAAATAATTTTGGACCCCGAGATATGGTTGAATCACCCCGTCACATTGATTGTTATTTCTCGTTCTGGAACAACTAGCGAGGCGATTTTAGCGGCGCAAAAGGCAAAAGATTATCATATTCCGATTGTTGCTGTAACCTGTCATCACTCTACACCACTGGCCAATTTGGCGAACCAAGTGCTTGTGTCAGATGATGGAGACGAAGATACTGTGGTGATGATTCGGTCATTTACAAGCATGCTTGTCCTATTACAATCATCAATAGATATGGTTGCCCATCGCTCTCAATGCTCGTCTGTAATACTTGCCGATGCTGCGCACCCGGTTTTAGAACAGGCAAATTTACTCATCCCTTTACTCTTGAGAAATGTTCCCCGAAGGGTATACGTCTTGGGAGGCGGATTGCGGCAAGGAATCGCTGAGGAGGGCGTTCTTAAGTTACAAGAAATGGCAGGAGCTGTTGCCTTGGCTTTTAATCCTTTAGAATTTCGGCATGGCCCATGGGGTTCTCTAGAGAATACGGATGCTATCTTTTTGTTGGGACAACGAGACCGTGTGCAATATGAGCATCCCCTCTACAAGGATCTTCTCCAGCGTACCAAACATATTACAGTTGTCGCACGCGAAGATTGGTTTGGAGAACTCGATATAGACGAGTCCTCGCGGCTGGAGCTCCCAAACAACATTCCTGACGAGGACGCAGGTCCGCTGGCGGTGCTTCCTTTGCAGATTCTGGCGTGGCACATGGCGCGTCTGATGGGAGAAAATCCCGATGCTCCGAAAAACTTAACTCCGGTTGTGGTGTTGAATCATGAGTGAGGCTGTTAGTCATTCAAAAAGTGGCATTAATCAACGGCAAGAAAAGTTACTCGATGCTCTTAAAGCACGGGGAACGTTGTCAATTGCCGAGCTTGCTAATTCTTTTAAATGCTCGTTGGCGACGATACGTAGAGATGTTCAGGAGCTAGAGTCGCACGGATATTTACGGAGATTTCATGGAGCAGTTGCCCTAGAGGACATGGTTACTGAACGAGCTTTTCACGAAAAGTCAATGTCTAACCGAATGGAAAAAGAAGCCATTGCAGATGTGGTAGCTCGGTGGCTTCCTGACCATTCGGTCGTGGGATTGAACGGTGGCACAACGACTACGACAATCGCGGAAAAGCTGGTGGAATTGAAAAGATCTGTTACCGTGGTAACCAACGCCGTGAATATCGCATTTTTGCTTAGCGATGGAGGACTGCCTGTCGTGGTGATTGGCGGTGAATTACGGCCTCAAAACTATGAAACGACGGGGTCTGTCGCTTTGAGTTCTCTTAACGACTTACATTTGGATTGGGCTCTTCTTGGTGCCAATGGTGTGGACCATAATTTTGGTGTGACCACTACGACAGAACAAGAAGCCGCTGTGGGACGAATGTTTGCAGAGCGTGCCGATAACGTGCTTTTAGCTGTCGACTCCACCAAAGTCGGCCATACTGCGCTGTTTCGCATGCTGTCGTGGAACATGGTTAATATCATTGCAACAGATGGCAGCGCGAGTAGACTGCTTCGTGCATGGGGAATATCATCCATCATGGAGGTAGAGAACGCCACCGGATTATGGAATATTCCCGCAGGCGGTTTATCTATGTCCGGCCCCACAGTACTTTAGAGACGGAGGGCGCTATGATTTGGTGTGTCACGTTAAACCCCTCATTAGACATTACCTACGACTTAACGGACAATTTCACTCCAGGAGCGATTCATCGTGTGCGCAGTGTATGGGATCGTGCTGGAGGTAAAGGCAATAATGCCGCGCGGGTCATCGCCACGCTAGGACACGAGGTGACTGCAGTCGGAATTTATGGGGCATTTACCGGTGCGCAGGTACGGCACCTATTGAGCGAACAAGGTCTTCCTCTTGTGTGGGAGCCTTGTCTGGATGAAACGCGGCGTTGTATCACGATTCTTGCGCCTAATGGCCTTTCTGAAATCCGCGAAGCTGGGCCGTTCATTTCTACTGAAGTCGGCTCCAAGTTGTTGCATAGTCTTTGTGACCGTGTTAGTTCCCATGACTGGGTCACGCTATCCGGTAGTCTTCCGGTCGATTGGCCTGACGATACTTACCAAACGTGGATTACTTGTTTACAACAAAAGGTCCGAGGGATAATTGTCGATACATCGGGGCCACCCCTCGAATACGCACTGAGAGCATCGCCTACCGTCGTTGTGCCCAACTTCGATGAATACAAAGAGATCCAACACGTACCGCAGCATGCCTCACATATCATCACCACGCTGGGGGCCGGGGGAGCGTTATGGCACAGCCCTGAATCCTTATCTACCCTCAAATTTGTGGCTCCTGTGGTATCGGTGGTGAACTCTGTGGGGGCTGGAGATGCGTTTCTGGGGGGGATAGTCTCGAGTCTAAATCAGGGTCGCTCATATAGAGACGCAATCCGTTTTGCAGTCGCCGTAGGGACCGCCAGCGTTTTGTCCCCCGCGGTGGCAGATATCGATTTGCAAGCCGTTCCACATTTATATGCACAAGTCATAATCCAGGAGGAACAATAAATGAGCGTTGTAACCCCCTTTCAGTTTATGCATGAAGCATTCGACACCCATCATCCAGTCTGTGCCTTCAATATAGATTCATTTGAGATGGCTCAAGGCGTTATCCGGGCAATCGAGCAGACGGGTATTCCATCCTATATTCAAGTCACGACGAAAACCTTGGATATTTGGGGATGGGCTATATTTTCTGATTTGTTGACCCGCTTGGCGAATGAGGTCGCTGTGCCCACCGCTTTGCATCTGGATCATGCAGTGCGGTATGAAGATATCGAACGAGCGTTGGATTTGGGATTTACCTCGGTTATGTTTGATGGGTCGGCATTGTCGTATCGAGCCAATGTTGAAGGTACCGTGAAAGTAAAAGAATTAGCAAGACAGTATAGCGCGTTTGTAGAAGCAGAGATTGGCCATGTGGGCCGTGACGGCGAACCGCAAGTCGTGGATGTCATCTCAACCGTAGAGGAAGCAGTAACTTTTGTCTCGGATACCGCCATTCACGCATTGGCCATTGCCGTAGGCACTCGCCATGGATATGCCAAGCAAGCAGACGATTTACGGTTTGACCGCGTTCGGGATATTCACGAAGCTGTGCAGGTTCCTCTGGTACTCCATGGGGCCAGCCGCCTCTCCACGTCCGTCTTACAACAATTCATTCGAGAGGGTATTACAAAAATTAATATGGGTACCGAATTACGAAGAATTTGGTGGGAATCCCTCAACCAAGTGCCTGGAGTTAAACCGCGCCGCGCGCTTGAAGCCACTTCCATGGCACTTAAAGAGCATGTGGAAAAAACCCTCGTGACATTGAATGAAAATTTGCGCAAGTGATTGTAAATTTCGTCGCAATTCTTTATAGTTAGTGCAGTAAAACGATCAAGTTGAATAGTGTTTCGTCTAAAACAAATCAAGGAGGCGTGAATATGCCAAGCGGCCGAGCTTTATTATTCATAATAGCAGGTACGACTATCACGGCGGCGCTGAGTGGGTGTGGCGCAACTTCTGCTGCAGCACCAGCATACAAGGCTGGAACTATCAATCAAGAGTATGCTGGCACCACGATTACCGTCATGTTACCCCCTTGGGGAAACATGCCCAAATCGCAGTTGGCTAAATTCACCAAGGAAACAGGGATTCACGTCAACCTACAAATTCTGGCGTGGGCGGACATTCATGATAAAGTGGTCACGGCTGAGGCCGCGCATATTGCTCCATATAATGTCGGCGAAGTCGACTGGTCGTGGGTCGGACAATTTTCTCAGGCGGGATGGTACACACCGCTCAACAACTATATTGCCCCGAGCTTATTGAAGCATGCCATTAACCGCAACATATTTACCATCAATAACCAACTTATCGCGATGCCCTACAATTTTGGCTTTAAAGAAACGACCATTAATCTCACGGATTTTCATAAGGCTGGCATTACATCTATTCCGAAAACTTGGGGGCAATTGCTGCACGATGCGCAGACGCTTAAGAACAAGGGCATC
Source organism: Sulfobacillus sp. (assembly GCA_027309085.1). Taxonomy (GTDB): domain Bacteria; phylum Bacillota; class Sulfobacillia; order Sulfobacillales; family Sulfobacillaceae; genus Sulfobacillus. Next base: position 163,366 of record DAIDDL010000003.1, on the reverse strand, counting down.
GTACAATACCCTATAGGATTTCCCCTGTCCATTGGGGAGAGTAATTCCACAAATTGGTTCGCACTGGTCAAGTCAGCCGGCGGATCGTTATTCAACGCCAAAGGCACTCCGGAATTTACACAACCAACATCCCCAGGATATCAAGCATTGTCGTTTGAAAGGCAATTATACCAGGATGGCCTAATCCCACCAGGCGTTGTTTCTCTTCATAACCTTCAGGTTCAAAATTTATTTGGCGCAGGACAAATTGCTATTGCGTTAACATCAGGTCCGCTGTTTATGAGTAGTTTTAAAAGCTCTCAGACATCTAAGGTTTATAAGGATGACTTGTTAATCATTCCATTACCAGGTCACGACGGACATCGTACCGGTACGTTCGGTCTTCCCGAAGGATTAGGTATTCCGAAGTTATCAACGAATAAGGGCGCATCCGCAATGTTCATCAATTGGTGGATGCAAGCTCCACAATTGTTGGTATCCTATAAAGATCCCAACATGGGGAATCTTCCTTCCCAAACCACCGCTCTGAACCAACTTGTGGCGACTCATCAACTGCTCGGAGGAAAACAAATTGAGCAAATCGAGCCGACTGTATCGCCGTTGTTTCCCCACGGAACACCAGTATGGTACCCCCAATTTAGCACGGACGCTGCCACAACAATTCAATCTGTTGTTGAGGGGCACTCCACGGTGCAGGCAGGATTAGATAAGCTCGCAGGGGAAGCTAAGCAGATGGAAAAAACTCCGTAATAGAAGCAAAGTTAATGGAGGGCAAACCAAGTGAAAACTCTTCTAAGTAGCTCGACTACATCTCGTCAACGGACGCAAAAGAAGCAACGCGCGCATTATATGTTGACCATGCATCTCATGCCATACCTACTTGTTTTGCCCGCTATTCTATTTATTGGTGTTTTGGTTATCTATCCCCTATTGTTTAGCATCTTCAGTAGCGTTCATGTTGACGATCTCCTGTATCCCGCACTCCACAAATTTGTGGGGGTTCAAAATTATATCAATGTATTGTCAGACCCGTCCTTTCAAATTGCCGCACGAAACACGGTATTTTATTTTATCTTCACCTCCCTCGGCGTGTTCCTTTTCGGAATAGTTATTGCATTATGGCTCCACAACCTTCCACACAAGTGGCGCGGCGTGTTCCTCACCGTCGTTATTCTGCCTTGGGCGGTCCCTGGTGTCGTGACAGGCCTGTTGTGGTCCTTTATATATAATCCGACCTCGGGATTGCTGGATGGCCTATTAAAGAGTCTCCATATTATTTCTCAAAATATTATATGGTTTAATGATCCCAAACTACCGAATTTAGGATTGTTTCTCATCACTTTAGCCTTATTATGGCAAGTCGTGCCATTGGCGGCCATAATTTTTGTAGCGGGTCTGGAGAGTATCCCGACAACGATTTATGAGGCGGCTAGGGTAGATGGCTGCCATTCATGGCACTTGTTTTCCCATATTACCCTCCCACTATTGCGTCCATCCATAGCCATTGTCATGGTTCAAGCTGCAGTGCTCAGTATCGGCATTTTTGACCAAGTCTATGTGTTAACAGGATATGATCCCAATACGAAGTCTGCTGTCATTCAGACGTACTTATACGCTTTCCAAAATCTCAATTTTGGGCAAGGCATCAGTGCGGCCTTGTTGGTGACCCTATCGATCAGTGTTGTAGGGTATATTTATCTACGATTTATTTACCGGGAGGTATCCTATTAATGAGAAAGCGAATTAGCCTGGTGATTGTGGGTGTAATCATTGTTCTATGGTGCCTCGCCCCCATTTATTGGGCGTTAGTCGTGGGATTATCCACTCCCTACCAAATAAACGGATCCCAACCTTTTTTCTTTCCGCATCCCGTCACTTTTCAAAATTTTTCCGATTTAATATTTGGCAACAATAGTGTTTCGGGGTCATTCTTACGGATGGCCTTTAACTCTATTTTCGAAGCGGGGATGACCACCATCATCACAGTCGTCGTGGCAACGATGGCCGGCTACGCCTTTGGACGCTACAAGTTCAAAGGTTCCCGATTATTATTCCTGGTGATAATTGGAACAATTTCTTTACCCGTCTATGCCATTATTGTTCCACTGTTTCAGTTGATGGCACAATTAAACCTTGTAGGAACGTATTCGGGAGTTATACTGGTTGAAGCATCTGCCACTTTACCCATCGCTACATGGCTAATGCGAAGCTACATCAGTTCTCTGCCGCAAGCGATTGAAGAAGCCGCGCTGATTGATGGAGCATCCTTTCTCACGACGATACGCAAAATTGTTTTACCATTAATTGGGCCTGGTATTGCTTCGACCACAATTGTCGTCTTTTTGTTCACTTGGAGCCAGTTTTTAATTCCACTAACCTTTGCGCCGTCCTCGGGTGCAGAGCCTCTCACGGTGTTTATCACGCAGTTTGCCACAAAGTACGCTGTGGATTATGGGCTACAGTCGGCTATTGGTATTCTCGCTCTTATTCCACCCGCTATTTTAGTCGTATGGTTTAATCGTCGGCTACTTAGTGGACTTTTAACCGGCGCTACAACTTCTTAAACTTCATGTTAGTTGGTCGACTGCCCTAACGGTCTCGTCTTTTGTTGCCTTAGTTAGTGCTACGTTATGGTTTTTGGTCAGACCCGATCGGCCTATGGAATCTTCCGCCAAATAACCGTTAGTGTCCCTGTATCAATAGTCGAATCGGAAGTTTCCTATTAAGCATGCCGCAAAAGCCGAAACCCCTGGTGATGCAAGAGGTTTCGTCAAGCATCTTGTAATATACTTATTTGGCACAAGTTACCGGAATTTCCAAAAGATCGAGGAGGTGTTGTGGAGGTCTGTGTAGGACGAGAGCAGAAAAGGGGTCTGTGTAGATGTCTGGTCGCCCACCTGTGATGCGTCCGGCGTCTTTTGGCAGGACGCGCCGACTCCTGCCGCGCGCCGGGAGTTAGCGGTGGCCTGGGCCCGCGAGCAACAGCGCCAGCGGCGGGACTGGCAAATTCTGACCCCGCGGCGCGCGGACGCGGAGGCTGTATATGGCCTAATGGAAATGGCTCTTCCGCACTTTTGGTGAAAGACTTTCGGGCTGTTGTAAAAACATGACGAACGTTGTCGTAAGATGCCCGCCGCGGTGCAGTGTTCACCAGCAGTCCTCACGATGACGCCGTGTTCGGCGGGGAACCGTAAAAAAGGCCAGGCTGTATCAGCTCTCCACCCGGTGACCCGACGGATGAGAAGCTATGAGCTGAAAGCTATGAGCTGAAAGCTATGAGCTGAAAGCTATGACGCCACGTTCTTATGGAGCGTACGTTTTCGCTGTATATGGCCTAATAGAAATGGCTCTTCCGCACTTTTGGTGTAACGTGACAATTCATCAGCATAAATAGCCATTAGTTTCACCGAGACATACTACATGTGGTGTCAGTAATAAATATAAGCCCAAGATACATGATGCCGAAGAAATGTGGTCACGTAGATTCCCCACTTACACCAAAAGTGCGGAAGAGCCGGAGATTTCCTCATTTTCATCATGCGGAATTCCCCATTTTCAGCAGGAGGAATTTGATCAATTCTTCTCCTCTCGATAGAGTTTAGAAGCTTGTGAGAGGAGACAAACATGGAGATGGTATCCATCGATCAGATACGACAAATTAAACTATTGCAGGCCCAAGGGTGGAAGCCCGGCGTGATTGCGCAAAAACTTCAATTGGATCGGAAAACGGTGCGCAAGTATCTCCAACAAGAGGATTTTTCTCCGACGCTCCCCCAGACGGCCGTCCGGCTGTCGACTCTCGAGCCCTTCAAATCCATCATTCTCGGCTGGTTAGCGCAAGATGCCCAGGTGCGCTATAAACAACGCCACACCGCGCAACGTCTTTGGGATCGTTCTTGGCGGGGCTATTGTCCCGATTTTCTTTGTTGCGCTTCGTGGTCGCGGGGTTCACGAGGACGACCGCCATGTCGTGATCGGTCAGCCAGTGCGCCAGATTCAACCAATAATGTCCGGTCGATTCCATGCCGACGATGACATCCGCCAAGTGATAGGTGGCCTGCCACTGGCGGATCGTCTGAAGCAGGTGCGCAAAGCCGGCGGCGGAATTCGATATTCGCAGAGCATGCCGGGACAGCACCACCCCCCGACAGGTGGCGGCCTGCGCGACATGAAAATCTTTGGCCATATCGATGCCCACGACCAGGGTCTCATTGGTGACACGTTCCACCCGTTGGTTGATGGCCAGTTGCGGATTACACTTCATACTCAGGGCCTCCTCAGTGAGATGCTCAGGGCCAAACCCTGGCTGACTCCTAGCGTACCGGAGACCCTGTCAATCGCCAAATCTCGAAATTAGCCGTAACAGGAATGTTTACCGTTAGGTGTTCATTGGTTTCGGGAAACCGCCAACCAGCGGCTGCCGGTTTGTCCCAGTGCGTCTCCTAAATGACTGACTTACCGACAGGGGGCGAAAGCCTGAGGCCATGGGGAGATTTATATCTTAACCGCCCGCCACAAAAGCGTTGCGGCGGATTGATATACCGTTCGGGGCAGCGCATCTTTTAGAGCTGCTTGGGCTGAATCCCATTCGTTATAGGACAAGAGCTGGGCTTGTGCTAGTTGGGGCAAAACATCTGCAATGCGCTGCATTTGCCAGACTAAGTTGGGGTCGTGTAGGTGAGCGACGGAGGCTGAAGTCTGAACGTCGACGCTGGCGTAGGCTTCAAAACCCGCTTCGACCAGCCAGACTCCCAATTTGCGGCCAATGCAGCGGTCGCCAGCATGTTGTGCCTGCAATCGCTGGAAGGCATCTATGGCTTTGTTCCAGTTCTTGGGCCACTCAGGCCAGTCGATGGCGTAGCCATCATCGACGTCTTCGATCCACCAGAAGCCTCCGGGTTTAAGAAAAGGGGCCAAATGCCTAATGGCTTCCCGAGGCTTTTGGAGATGTTGCCACACAAATCGAGCCGTGATCCCATCGAAAAAATTGTCAGGATAATCACAGGTCATGACGTCCGCTGACTCGAATGTGATGGGCAGATCCAATTCATGCGTCCATTGCCGCGCGTAGTCCAGCGCTTCGTTGTCGTAATCAAGGCCTGTCAGGTGAGCTCCGGTAGAACGCGCCAGGTCCGCGGTGCCCATCCCCAGTCCGCATCCCACGTCGAGAATTCGGGCATTAGGCAGTGACGGGAGACCTTGCCAGAGCCGACGGCGGGAAGGATTGCTCAGGACCGTCTGCTGATGAAGCCACCGCAGGCGGGAAGGCGCTGCGTTGTGGCCAAAGGCTTGATCGGTGAAAGCGTCGTTGGGTTTCACGAGATTCCTCCTCAGAAAATTAGGTGGACACAAAATACGAGTACATTTATGGTAGTCGAACGCCTTAAGCTCCGCAAGCCTGGGACTGCAGCGGATGGTCGTCAGCCTGGCGATGCAGGGATCGAGGAAGAGGAACGTCCTATTTCAGTCTTGTGCCCCCCAAGCAAGGCTGTCATAGCCTGCAAGGAGCCGTACCCATACACTTAGCCAAGGGCTAAAACCCTTACGGGGCAACGGACGGCAGGTTTCACGTTCCTCTATTGGCGAAACTCGAGTTGGCGTCATTTCGGGAGGTGTCGGTGGCTGATTTTGATTTATGTGCTTGGGGCGAAAAGTCTTCTTGCTGCATTTAGAAGAAGAAAACCCCGTGTATGGGTACGAAAAGCTCACATGGCGCCTGCGGCGCCGTTATATCCTCACCATTAACAAGAAGAAAAGTGTACCGCTTCTGTCGCGAGATGGAGTTATTGTGGCCGCAACGCCGCCGCAAAACGACCCATCCGCGTCACTTGCCGCGTAACTGGGTGATTACGCGCCCGAATCAGCTCTGGCAGACACATCTCAAATACGATTTACGTCGTCGGAGCAGATCGATTTTTTTATCTGCAATCCATCATCGATGTCTGTGACCGCAGTATTATTGCCTATCACATGGAGCACACGCTACATCAGGCCGTCAGCGCCCGCCAGACCGAATGGGCCGAACCGCCCGTCATTCGCACTGATAATGGCCCGCAATTTCTTGCAGCCAAGTTTGAGGCCCGGTGCGACGCCTTGCGTCTCGAGCATGAGCGTATCCCCATCCACAGCCCGAATTATAACGCTTACATTGAATCCTGGCATGCGCAACTGGAACGGGAATGCCTCGCTCAGCAAGAGTTTACCACGTATGCGGAAGTCTATCAGGTGGTAACCTAATGGATCCATCACTATAATACGATCCGGATCCACGGGAGCTTGCACTTTTGGGCGTCAGCCCAGATGCGGGCCCGTGTCGCGGCCGGCGAAGCCCAGTGGGTCCCGCTGAAAGTGTAGCCGGACTGGCCGCCCACGGAGACGCGGAAGATCTCCCGTCGTTAGGACTCGTATAATTACAACCTACGCTTCGACGTTAAAATGGTAATTTATGCCACACGCTAGACAAGTCGGCATTCCCTTGTTATGCTATATTGGGTTGATATTGGGCTCACGCATGCGACCCCGATCCTGATACGGAGCGTGCCTTTTTGCTGGACTATTTCTTGCCCCTTTGCTACGCTATGTGGAGAAAATTTCTATCGAAATGGGGCGCTCCATTGAATCCACCGCTCGAGTTTTCCTCACAAGATCAGGCCCGGTATCACGAAATTTTTAGCCAGTGCCAACACGTATTAGATGAAAAATCGCTCCGTCTGGTCGCGGCGGCCATGGTGTTGTCCTTGGGTTATGGCGGCCAAAAGGCGATCCATGCGGTGACGGGCCTGTCTCCGGATACCTTGCAACTGGGCGTCGCCCAGTTGCAAGGGAAGACGCCGCTGGATCCCGATCGGATTCGCCGCCCAGGCGGCGGACGCAAGCCCATTACCGAGGTCTTTCCCGAGGTGGAGGCCGCCTTATTGAAGTTGGTTGGCGAAAGCACACAAGGCGATCCCGAATCGCCCCTGCTCTGGACCACGAAAAGTCTCGATCATTTAGCGCGCGCCTTGGCCGACCAGGGCATGCCCATCAGTCGCATGACGGTGTCCCAGCTGCTCGCCAAGAATCACTACAGCATGCAGGCCAACCGGAAGCGATTCGAATCCGGCGGGCACCATCCCGACCGGGATGGTCAGTTCGCGCACATTGCCGAGATGACCCGCCAGTTTCAGGCACTCGGGAATCCCGCCATTTCTGTGGATGCCAAAAAGAAAGAACTCCTCGGGCTGTTTAAGAATCATGGCCGAGAATACCACCCCGCGGGCAAGCCCGTGGATGTCAATGACCATGACTTCATGGACAAAGACTTGGGGAAAGCCGTGCCGTATGGCGTCTATGATCCGACGCATAATGCGGGGTGGGTCACCGTCGGCACCGATCACGATACCGCCGAATTTGCGGTGGAAAGCATTCGCCAATGGTGGTTCCGCATGGGCCGGGCCCGGTATCCCCACGCGCAGGAGCTCTTAATCACGGCCGATGGCGGCGGCAGCAATAGCTCCCGATCCCGGCTGTGGAAAATCGAAATCCAACGGTTGGCCGATGAGCTGCAGATCCCGATTACCGTCTGCCATTTCCCTCCGGGGACATCCAAGTGGAATGCCATATAATGTAGAGCTCTACATTATATGGCATCCCACCTCGCGTGGCACATTCTTCTTATCATGCCTCGGGAGGTTCGTGCCAATGCTACACAAGCGTCCATGAGTCTACGTCTGCTCGCCCATCACCGCACACGGACCCAAGTTCTCGCCCATGCAGCCTGTAGAGTGGGTTCAGCGCTTAGCCCGCTTGCTCTACAACGAGGGCTTGTGGCCAGTTGCGCCCCACCTTTATACCGCCCAGTTCCTTGATGACCGCGTCCTTGAGGAGCGCGATACGGCACGCATCTGGGGCATGTCCCTGGTCGAACGTTGCCAGCGCGTCTACGCGTTCAGCCCCGATGGCTTGCCCACAGGCCGCATGAAGATCGAATTGCGCTGAGCCCAAGGGTCTATCTGCTCGACTGGATAGTCCACAGCAGCGCTCACCCATCCTTTGAGGGGCTGACCCGCAGCTTTGCGGCGAGCGTTGGCTCCGCCGTCAGCGGCCGCTGTTATGGCCACATCCCAAGGCGGGTATCAAATCTCTTCCCTGAATGGACGGCATAGCATATCCGTGCAGACCCTCACTGCCCAAGAGTTCCGCATCACGGCAGCAGCCAGCGCCTATATTCCCAGCAATTCTTAATGGCCGGACATACCGTGCCCGACTTTGCGCTATACTCGGTGTAAGGAGCGTGAAACTATGTCCACAGCCATCGAGATTACCGATGTGACATTGCGTGATGGTCTGCAAGACCAGCCGCAGGTGCTATCCACTGCCGATAAAATACAAATTGCGGACCTCTTGGTGCAGGCGGGATATCACAATCTTGAATTGGGCTCCTTCATGCGCGCCGACCGCGTCCCGCAAATGGCCGACACCGAAGCCTTCCTTGCCGCTTGGCCGACCTCCCACATCCGGCGCCATGTCTTAGTGCCTAACGCCCGCGGCCTTGACCGCGCCCTGACCACCGATGCCGATACCCTGGTGTTTGTCGTGTCCGCCAGCAATGCCCACAACCGCGCCAATTTGAACCGCAGCACCGATGAGAGTCTTGAGGCGCTAATCCCTCTGGTAAGACGGGCCAAGGACAACGGGCGTCAAGTTCTGGGAGCGGTTTCCACCGCCTTTGGGTGCCCATATCAAGGAGCCATCTCTCCGGCAGAGGTCAGCCACGTCATGGACGCCTATCTCAACGCGGGAGTCGACGGCGTCATCTTGGCCGATACCATCGGCAGCGCCACACCCCCAATTTTCACGGACATTCTTCACGCGGCGGTGACACGCATTAGCCCTTCCCGCATCGGCCTCCATCTGCATGACTCTGGCACTGGTCTCGAACCTCTCATTGATATCGCCCTGGACGCGGGAATCTTCCAGTTTGACACAGCTATCGGAGGCCTTGGCGGCTGCCCATTTGCGCCAGGTGCTCCCGGCAATCTCAAAGCCGAGGACCTCATTCCCTATTTAGACAGCAAAGGCTACACGACTGGTATCGATTACCGCAAATTGCCGACCATTGCCCTCAGTCTGGGCATAGCGCTGGGCCAGCATACCGTTCCAAGGGACACTTTGCACAGTTAGATCGCGAAGGGCACCGGGATATCTCGGCGCCCCTTTTGGATGTTCGGGAAGAATGGCGCAGTTTTTTGCTCCGGTTTGATAAAGTACAGCCATCTGGTTCCCCGTTTGCACTGACCCCGGAGTTTTCCCTCCCTGCCTGCCAATTGGCGCGCAGGGTCCCCAGTTAACGGATAACGCCCTGGTCACGCAGTGCCGCAATATCCTGCGGAGACGAATGCAAGAGATCGGTCAGTACGCGCTCAGTGTCTTCTCCAATCGCATGGTGGATAAACCGTACGCTGCCGGGGTGATTCTCCAGTTTGGGGACGATGCCGGGCATGACAATCGGGTCCGCACCGCCACCGAGAGCATAAGAGGTAATGGCCTCCCTCTCCAAAAAATTCGGATCCTGCGCAATATCTGCGATGGTGTACATGGGCCCGGCTGGCACTTCAGCCGCCACCAACGCGGCTATCACTTCGCCCGATGTATGCGATTTGGTCCATTCTCCGATTTTCTCTTCCAGCCATTCCACCTGGGCTACCCGTCCGGCATTGGTCATTAATTCGGGGTTGTCCGCCCACTCCGCATGGCCAATCGCCTTGGCGAACCGCGCGAATATTGAATCACCGTTAGCGCCAATCGCCACCCACTTGCCATCCTTCGTGGCAAAAACTCCTGACGGCGCGGCCCGGTGCAGGCGATTGCCCGTCCTGTGCGGAACCACCCCCGCCACCGTGTATTCCGTCAGGGCCGCTTCCGTTAAACTGAAGACCGCCTCTGTGAGGGCCACGTCCACATGTTCACCGCCGCCAGCATGGTCCCGGCTGTGCAAGGCTAACAACGCGCCGATCACAGCATAAAGAGATGCCACTTGATCTCCAAGGCTCACCCCTACGCGCAGCGGCTCGCCATCTTCATATCCCGTCACAGCCCGGATCCCCCCCATCGATTCAGCAATATTGCCAAATCCCGGGCGGTCCCGGTAAGGGCCGGTCTGTCCATATCCCGAAATGCTAACCATAATCAGGTCCGGGTTGACCCGTTTCAGCTGGTCAAATCCAATGCCCCATTCGTCCAGGCGGCCCGGCCGGAAATTTTCCACCACAATGTCAGCAGATTTGGCCAGGGCATAAACAAGAGAGGCCCCTTCGGGCTTATGTAAATCAATGGCGATCAGTTCCTTGCTGCGGGACTGGACAAGAGACCAGTACGAGGTGCCTAAATCCGGATGCTGAATCCCCCACTGCCTTAACGGATCCCCTGTCAGGGCCTCCACTTTGATCACCCTCGCTCCAAAGTCCGCCAGGAGCCGTGTGGCAAAGGGTGCGGCAATCAATGACCCCAGTTCGAGAACGACAATGTCTTTCAATGCTCCGCTGTTAATGCGAAATCTCCTCCCCAGACGCATGACTCAGCACCGCGTCAAGGCTGTCTGCTGCGTCCTTCAACATCTTCATAAATCGTTCAATACTCCCCGAATCAAAACGGCTCGCCGGTCCGGTAATGCTCAGGCACGCCACCTTGACGGAACCGAGGAGACATGACACCGCGGCCAGTCCCACTTCACGCTCCTCAAGGGACACAGCGCATCCACGGTCAAAGATTTGGTCAAGTTCCTCATCGAGCCCAGCGCGGGCGATATCCACGCCAGGAAATCTCACCCTCGTGGCGTCGAGTGCGCGCACGCGTTCGGCGCGGGACAGCCCGCTGATAAGAAGCTTGCCCGACGAGCCTATCCCCAAAGGGAAGGAGTCGTCAGGCTGCAGGACGTGCCGGATTTCCTGCGGCCCCTGCGCGACAGCCAGACACCTCCGGTGATCTCTGAGGCCGATAAAGAGGCTGGCTGTCTCCATGGTCTGTGCGGCCAAGTCATTTAAAATCGGCTGACTCCACATGGCGAGCCGCCGGTAGTGATCGGCGGGAGCTTGCCACTGCCCAATGCGGGGACCCATAATGAAACCTTTCCGAGTTTTTGTCACCATCCGCGTTTCCTCAAGAGAACGCAGCAGACGGTGCACGGTGGTTTTTGGCAGGCCGGTTTCTTTCGTCAGGTCTTGAAGAGAAACCGGCGATTTGAGCGCAATAACATCGAGGAGATCCCCCACACGAAAAATCACTTGCACACTGCCGTCATTCGAGGTATCGGCCACTTGTTGCACCCGGCTTTCCGCAGGTATTCACGCATATAATAATCAGATTACACATTATAATCACTATTGGTTGACGAGAAGCTCAGGTAAGAGTATAAATGAAAGCGCGAACTAAGTCCATAAAATGATGGTTCTTGTTCCGCTATACGGTATATACTCGGCTCGTCCGTCGGCCGAGCATTTCCTTACCACGACGAGAAGGAGGTTGTTTAATGAGCAAGAAGTGGACCATGCTCACCCTGATCTGGCTAATGATGTTTGTGGCTTACCTTGACCGCATTAACATTTCCGTTGCCGGACCCACTATCATGAAATCCTTGCATATGAGCCCCGCCATCTTCGGCATTGTGCTCTCATCCTTTACCTTTGGATACGCTATCTTGCAGATTCCCGGCGGCTGGCTGGCTGACCGGTTTGGCGCCCGCAAAATTCTTGTGGTTGCACTGATTTGGTGGTCGCTGTTTACAGGCATGACTGGCTTGGCGTTTTCTGCTGGCCTTCTCATCGTCGTGCGCACGCTTTTTGGTGTCGGCGAAGGCTTGGAAAATGGCGCCCAGTTTAAATTGATTGGCGACTTCTTTACGTCATCGGAACGTTCTTCCGCCAACGGCCTATTCCTGACGGCCATTGCTCTAGGACCGGCCTTTGTCGCTCCGCTCTCCACCTGGCTGCTGGCAAAAGTCGGGTGGCATGGCCTGTTTTTGCTGTTCACGATCCCGGGCGTCATTATGGCGTTCCTCATTTGGAAACTGATTCCCACCACGCCTCCGGGAGGGGTGGTCCACACCCCGGTACACAATAGGCATGGGCAGCCAGCCAATTGGCGGGCTGTGCTGGGTCAGCCGGGCATTTGGCTGATATTTTTGGCCTATTTGTTCTTTAACATCGCATTTTGGGGATTCTTGGGCTGGATGCCGAGCTACCTGTCGCTCAGCCGCCATATCAATCTCGCGGCATTGGGATTTGATGCCTCCGTCCCGTATGTGCTGGGATTCTTCGGGCTTGTCATCATCGGCTGGCTGGGCAACCGCATGAACCGGCACAAAGCGCTATTAGTCGCCGTGAGCTATCTGCTTTCCAGCATCTTTCTGTACATGGCCTACACCGCGCATTCGGTTGGAAGCAGCGTGTTCGGCCTGTCCGTAGCCGCGTTCTTTTTGTTCGGAGGATTCGGTCCCATCTGGGCCATCCCGATGGACTTGATTCCTGACGCGCTTCGCGGAACATTTACCGGGTTTGTGAATTTCGGCGGTCAAATTGGCGGGTTCGTGGCTCCCATCGTCATCGGCATTATTGTGACGGTCTCCCATTCATTTACCGGAGGCTTCCTCTTTATGATTGGAGGGCTCGTGGCAGCGGTGATCTGCCTGTTGATTTTGCAAGGAACTATGTTGCGCACCGCTGATCCAAAGGCCAGTATTCCATTAAAGACCGCCTCGTCCTGAATGGAAAGACCCCGGAGAAGAAAACTTTCTCCGGGGTCTTTTTTGCCTTCCGCTTGGCCATTTGCGGGTGTCGGCTGGCTGTGATTGGGATTTAGATAATCACCCAATATGCATTGGGCACATACCGGAAGCACCATCAGCAGGTCCTTCCTACCCAACAGGCTGTCTCACACGTGATGAAGGCTAGCGACAGCCACACACAGCAGGAAATAGGCAAACACTATACGGTTCATACAACGGCGGCTCAGAGCGGTATTCGAACCAGAACCATTGCTCTTAACCCCTAATGTCAGGCGGCAGTATGGCCATATTTCCCATTTGTGGTGACGGCCTCACGCTGGATTTGTGGACTCTTGCAGCAGTGCCGGTAAGACGCGACGCCGTAAAAACTTCAACGAACCATCGGCAGACGATACCAGGGTAAAATGAATGGCGCACAGCACAAATTAATGAAAATGGAGGGACTCTCGATGAACCGGAAAGGCCCATGGGGACCAGTGCCAACGCCAGACAACGACCGAGAACATTTCAGCGGACGTATCATTTCCTCAGAGGCACTGACAATCGGCGACATTCCTACACCCGGCTCCAGTTGGATGGATGTTTTCGAGTTCGCCCTGACTTATGATGCGTATAAAGAAAAAGGAGGGTTCGACCCCGTTGCCAAAATAGCAAATAAGGTCAAGCAATCCTGGAATAACGGAACCCTTCTCCCCACTAAATTAGATGTCTTGCGGTTATGCCTTTTTTTCGAACAGCGGCGATGCCGGCATTTTGACCAGATCCCTGATGACGATGACAGTCGGTACTTTATTTCTCTAATCGATGCTATTCGTCTGGCGGTGGCGAAGCGGACAACGACTTCGAGAAGTGATGCCACATAAACAGAATTCCTCTTAGACACCCTGCACCTATCCTCACATTGTGCAACCTGCGCAGCCAACGGCCATCCTGTTACCAAGTTGTGAAATTTCCCGCCATCTCTGGGTTCCCAGTAAGTCCGCTCGAATTGAACCAATAAGACCGAGGTCGCGGGTTATGAGATATCCTCTGGCGCACCGCAACCTCGCTATTGACCGCAAAAGATCACCACGTGTTGAGGATGGCGGGATAACGGGCCTTCAAATTGCTCACTTGCTGGATCAGCACTGACGGACTTAAGCCAGAGGAGTTTACCTTCTCCTCTGGCATCATGCCAATCCCCAGCGTGTGGAGCACTATTTTGTAGCCGTCCTGGTTTGGCCACTGTGTGAGAATGTGGCGAAGCTGCACAATGACCTGGTGAGTTGCCCGGGCTGCCACAACATCGAGAGCTTCTGCCTCTGTCGTCAGGCGCCTCAGCAACTGAGGAAATGGGTCAACCAAGAGAGAAATAACACCGCAGGCCCCCATGGCCATCAGCGGCCAGGTGAGGCCGTCACTGCCGGAATAGTAATCCTTTCCGGATAAGTGGGCACTCACACAAGCTGCGTGGATGACGTCCTTGGTGCTGTCTTTGTAGCCTACAACCACGGGGTGTTGCAGAAGCTTAGCCACCGTGACGGAGGGACACCGCGCTGTGATTTTGGGTTCGTCATAGATAATCACCGGTAGGGAAGCCGATGTTAAAACTTCATCCCAATATCTCTGTGTGGCTTCGCTCCAACTCGTCTGACCTACAGGACCTGAGACTACTACACCCACGGCCCGTGCCTTGCACGCTTCGTCTATTTTTCGCAAAGCCTCCAAAGAGGAAGACGCCAGGACCCCTTGCCATACCGGTAACCCCCGGGCTTCATCGTGAGCTGCTCGCATTTGAGCAGAAAACTCTATAGCAGACAGTTGTAGTCCATCTCCAGCCAGCCCTCCCACTAGCAGCCCCGTAACGTAGGGTGCCACCCGCCGAATTTGTTGGCGATAGGCTTCCCAGTCCAATAAACCCGTGGGGGCATAAAGTGATAACAGCTCAGCGATCAATTGGCTTCCCATGGGTCTCCTCCTTTCTTATGTCGCATTCTTGACCTCACGGCCCGCACCGCCCGTAGAAATGTGGCGGGCGCGGACCGTGGCATGTTCTTCATTCGCGTAAAGAGAGGCCAGTGGAAACACCGTTTACGCGTCGGCTAATTTTTTGCCTTTGGGTTCCGGGGCTAGCCAGACGGTGAGCACAAACCCGCCCAAAGCACAGACCCCGAACAGTAACAGTCCGGATCCCAACCCGTACTTTGCCAACATTATTGGGAACACGAAGACTCCTAAGAGGCCACCTAACCGGGAAAATGAGGTCGCAAATCCATGTCCCGTGGCACGCACGGATGTGGGGAACACTTCCCCCGGGAAGACATACGTCATCTGGCCTGGACCTTGCTGAAATATATACATCACGAGGAACAAGATAAGAAAGAGAGCAAATGCCGGTTTGATCAGCGCCATGGTAATGAAAATCACGCCTAGTCCTAAAAATCCCACAGCCTGGGGAAGTTTTCGCCCGACCTTGTCGACGATCAGCCAGTCAATAGCAATCCCAACAAAAGCAATGGCTGCAATAGCTCCTGAGGCTAAGACAGACGACATCAAAGTGGACCCAGCCATCATTTTGAAGATCGTGGGGAAAAAGACGATAGTGCCATAATCCCCAACATCGAATAGAAACCAACATCCGGCGGTGAAAATCGTCAGGCGAATCAGATCGGGTTCGAATAGCCGCCGAAATGACGCAACCTTGTGCGTTGGAGTTGGAGTGTCCGGGATGTCTTCTTTGAGGAGTGCGCCTTGTGCGGTCGCCACCTCCTGTGCGATCTTCATTCCTTCCGCCGGCCGTCCCGTGGCTGTCAGCCAGCGCGGAGATTCCGGGATAGTTCTACGCAGCCACATGACAATCAATGCTGGGATCGCTCCAGAAGCCAGCATCCAGCGCCACGCCTCCGGCCCAATGTGCAGCATTAAGAGACTCGCTCCATAGGCTACGACAGCCCCCACCTGCCAAAACGCGATTGTAGTCACCAACAGCATGCCCCGCCGTTTGGTAGGAGCGAATTCGGCTGTCAATGCCGAGGAAATGGGATAATCGGCTCCAATCCCAATACCGAGAAAAAATCGGAAGATAATTAGTTCGACCATGTTTTGGGACAGTGCAGAAAGAATTGCGAATACCACAAAGAACAGCAAGTCAAAAACATACATCGTCCGACGGCCGTAGCGGTCACTGAGATTGCCTAAAACCAGAGAGCCGACAAACATGCCCCCTAACGCGGCAGCTCCAACTAAACCCACAAGGTAAGGAGCTGGATGAAACTGCGGCTTGATGAACAACAAGGCTACCGAAATAATTGTCAGGTCATAACCGTCAAGAAATAGTCCCATAGCGGACAATATAGTCAGACGGCGGACAAACTTTCCCAGAGGTAAATCTCCAAACCTGACGGGTCTTGCGTCTGGAGTCAGCATTCCCATGATTTTAACCTCCTCAGTGGGGTTGAGAATCGTGGTGCGCAGGCACAATCATGGACGACGCAATAGAGTACGAGATGATGGCCAAAACCATATGCGCAAAACTTAGATTTGAGCGATAATACGGTTTCAATATATTCGCATTCCCTTTTTGTCATGACATGATATTAGATGCGGCGATGAAGCAATAACAAAATTGCTGAAAGCTCTCTTGAAAAGAAAATAATGGGGCAATACCCATACTCATCCGCCTGACCCGAATGGAAATTTGCGACCGCATGCCGAGAAACCAGCATAATGAACAATACCCGTGCTGCCGGAACGACAGCCTAACGATCGTGCTATGTCTGAAGATGGTCGTCAACACCGCATAGACCCGGAGTGGCGTTAGCATCCACCGCACTCATATATCCCTTGCTATCCCAACCACCTTCAGCGGCAAATGGCTAAAGCCATTCACGCCGACTCAGACAGGGACCACCTAAATCAGAGTGCCGAGAAATGCATAGAGGTGTTGAAACCCAGCGCGGCGAGGAAATGCTCTTCACGTCTCCACTGGTTACAGCGAAACGGTGCATGGGCATCATGATAAATCCCTATGGCTCCGGAAAAAGTGCAGGTGAGGATAAATATAAGAGGACGCCGTACATACTGAGAGATAGTCATGGTCCCGTGCATCAGACGGGTGGTTAGATGCTGCTACGCGTCATCGGGTACAGATAGTAAGTCGCCGCATTATTCTCACGAGCAAGGATTCTCCAAGTGGGGAAGCGGCTTTTGGGGCCAGTGCCAATCGAATTCCGGTTGGGTGTTAGCTTCATACGCAGCACCGTCCACATTTACCAGGTCTGTCCTAACCGCACTCAACGTCTTGTTCGACCGCCCTAAGAATACCATGCAACTGCCGCAGCCCCACGGCTATTGCATGCCTATACATCGGCCGCGGAACTCCTTGCGCTCTTGGCACCTTCAATAACTTGTTGGGCAATACGGCGAGCATGCATGGCCCACTCCATGGATTCGTCTATGGGAACGGCTTGGAGCCGATAGTGCGCGACATCCCCGTGGTTCCGAATGTCCTTGCGTAGCCACTCGACTTCCGTCTTAAAGAATTCGTCGCTCAATCCAAACTGACGGTATCTCCGCTGCCAGTCTCGGTCCCCCGCACTTGGATCGCCCAAAATAACCGACACGCTCTTGTAGAAATTGAGAATGGCCTCCGAAACCAATTGTGACCGAAAGTCGTCCCGCGAGGCTTGGCCTTGTTCCAACAAGAATGATCCCATCCGATAGTAGCGGAGACCTGCCGCCAAAGAGTCTGCTGTGTCTCCATCCAGCCAGTCCTTTACCCCCCGTTCTATGGTCGGAACGTGGTAATAGCGAGCCCGTAACCATGCTCGCGTGCGCATGGTGGGAATCCGTTGACCGGCCGTGCGGTCCACAAATTGAACCAAACTTGCTGAAATCACTGCGGACAAGTGATGGCTAAGCCACAGCGCCAACGATTCGGCAATTTCTTGACTTTGTGCAACCACATTATCGGTATCGGTGGCATTAGTGTGCAAGAATAACACATTGTCCCTTAAACGTCCCACGTACGACCCGACCACAAACTCCATGTTGACACCTTGACCGACCTCGCGGTAACTGCTAAGCGTACCCTCAAGGAGTTGATTGCCAGTTACCGAATCGATGGTTGAGGAGACAATTTGTTTTTGACCATTTTCTCCTCCTGGAATCACCAGAAAGTCGTCACCCGGCAAACCAAATGCCGACGGAGGACTGAATCGAAACACGATTTCAAGATCCATTTTCTCACCCCTCTCGACTAATACCACTTTATCAATTGCGGGTACACCATTGATTGGACTGTGATCGAAACCCACTGGCGCGTGTGGTTCCACCAAAGCCAAACCTGCCCATTGGCTGCCCCCGCTCACGCCGACAAAATTGAGGGTGAATTTACAACACGATGGGATCCTCACGATCCTTAGTCAATTGCCGTATCAGCATTTCCCTCTCCCAGATACGGACGCCTGAGCGCTGTGCGAGTTCTTTGGCCTGCCGGGTGAGATGCGAATTAGTAATCACCACACTTGGGAAGCTTGGTAATAATGTTGCGCGCCTAACACTTCCTGCACTGCGGCAATGCCCACATTGCTCCCATAACGCTTGAGTTGGGCCACGATTTTGGTTCCCTGCGAATCAAAGAGCACTAAATCACAGCCAAAGTCTCCAGTAACCCGAGTGCGCCGTACCTTCCAATGGTGATCCCGGAAAAATCTCTCCATACGCATTTCAAACTGTTCGCCAGACATCATGTCGATTTCCGCAATCCCCGATGAGCGCCACTGCTCAGCCTTGCTTCGGCGTCTCCAAATAATCAGAGCAGCAATGGCAAGGGCGATCGCTCCAAAAAAAATCCAGTGGCGTAAAGCCTCCACGGTTAATCCTCCCAAAAGCAATACCGCCGGAAGCCCCAAACCATTTTTGCCCCCGTTCCCCTTTCTCCTCCGCATGCTAGACAACTCCTTACAGTGATTTGGTTTGGTGAAGCGCCAATATGTTGCGGCCGTCCAAGCATATGTGAAGGCGCTCTCGGCCACCTTAAGCACGGGGCAAAGCACAGGGCTCTCCACGGCGCTAAATCAATTGCACACCATTAACGTGACGTTAGCCCAGGCGGTCAAGACGGAAATATTGGCTAATGCGGCAGCGTCCAGCACGGGAACCACCCCGGCAAAGACCGCCGGGCTCGTTCAGGTCATTGCTAAGTTCAAGGCTGAGCTCACAGCCTTGCAGGCAGCGACTGCACAAGTCCAAGCCCTGACCGCGCAATTAGGATCGACCCAGAACGGTCAATAGCTTCTCACCTGCCATTATGAGGTCGCGCAGCACAACCAAGGAGCATTTCCCCCGCGGACGATTTTGAAAAGGAACAGTCGCCTCCATCCTCTGGGCGGCTGTTCCTTTTCCTAAGGTCTCCGTAAATCACCACCAGTCTCATCGGCATGCTAATTGACACAACGTCTACTTGCCTCGTAATCCGCCACGTGTAGCATAACCCTCGTCATGGAGGAATCACCCGCATAGGTCTTTGGCGATTCCGGCAAACCATGGGATCCCGCCTACGTCCTCCGTCATTTGCACTGCTTCTTCGGCAAATGCGCTAAAACGGACAAGAGGAACAGGAGGAATCGTTGTGGCCAAGGCCGTTCAGAAGGTAGTGCGCAGGGAATCTGGCTCGTCTTTCTTAATTCCCTCCCTGCTGGCGCTGGTGATGTTTGTCATGGGCAGCGATCTAAATATCGTGGCACCATTTGCGGCACCCATCAGCCACAGTTTCAAGGTGCCACTGTCTAGCACTGGGTGGCTCGTGACCGTGTTTGCTTTTGGATACGCCGGAGCTTCTCCTCTCATCGGATACCTTTCCGACAGGATGGGCCGCCGTCCCATTTTCTTTAGCGGCACCGCCTTGTTCATTGCCTTTGACGGGCTGTCCACCTTATCCCCGAGCTTCTGGATCCTAGCTGTCAGCCGGACAATCGCAGGAGTTGCGGCGGTATGCGCTGCTGTCTGATGTCGTTTCGATAAAACACCGGGCCCGCGCCATGTCCATCGTGTCTATGGGATTCTATCTGTCCACCATAGCCGGGGTGCCCCTAGGACTGCTGCTGTCCAGAGCCTGGGGGTGGCGCGGCGTCATGGCCTCGCTGGCGGGAGCCATGCTCATCATCGCAGTTGTCAGCTATCGCCTGCTCCCGCACCCTCTTATTCCTGCCAGCAGCGTTCCACGCACCCCGACATCATTTCCTCCCAAGGCCCGTACCTCCCACTGGCTAGGCGGGCAACTACCTATTTTGTATGCCAGCGCCATGGCATTTTTCGCCGTGGGCATAGTCTACACTTATATGCCGGACATGCTGACCCGTCACAGAGCGTCTGCCGATGCGCTGCCCGCCATTTTGCTGGGTTATGGCCTCTTCAATCTAGCGGGCAATTATTTTTTTTGGATGGGTCATGGTGACCATTCTGGTGGATGCGTTTTCTACGGACGACGTGTGTCGAGACTACCTCTTCGACCAACACTGGCATGGCGGATTTTTGTGCCAGAAATAATGCCACCGGAGGAATGGGACAGCGATGATTGATGACATCTTTCACGGGTGCGGGTTCACATCTCTGAAGACCGCTCCGCCCCCTTATGGTAATCCCCAAAGGGGATTATTCCGGATAGTCGGAGGATTTATTCTGATAATATCCCACGTTGCTCACCCATGACGGTAGTGGCGTTGATGATGCGACATGGGTTTTACCTGGATGGAATGTGGGTGAAACGGCCAGAGTTGATGCCGATAATAATAAGGCTTGGCGGTGGACGCGACTGAGGTCACTCCGATAGCGGTGAGTCTCTCCCGTAGCCTCGTGCCACTGAATGACTTGGATGGGGTGGAGGATTTCCTTCAGCCGTTTGGTATGGGGATAGGGCAGGGTGAAGCGGAGGCGGACCTGATTCTGCCGCATGACCGCTTATACTCCGCCAGAGAAGCAGGGCCAGATAGACACAGTGCACATAGGCGGTGATTTTCTTCGTGTCTTTCAAATAGAGGGGGACCACTTGGAGGGGCCCTTGACCATCGCATGATCTTGTTCGTTGACATATTGCCGTTTATACGAGGTGAGGAGATCCCGCGCCGACCGGCGCGGATCATTCGACACCAGAATAAACGTGCTGCAGCGAAACCGTTCCGCGGCCAGCCGATCCGCCCGGGGGCTGCCCGCGTCGCCTGCACCCGCCATTGGGGTCCGTCGGGGGTGTTTTCTTCGAAAATAGCTCCCTCTACCGCCCACAGGCCCTGCGCCACCTTTTTGGTCGCCTGCCAGGTCTGCCACGCGTGCTGGGTATCGTCGGCACAGGCGAAGCGTTGCGCGTCCCACATGGGCGAACTGCCGAGTCAACGCTACGGTCTTCTGCCTGGGTCTCTTCCCAATGCTAGGCTTTTAGGAGCCGAATGGGGGTGGACAGACGAAATTTGCGCTAAAGCAGGCCGTACTTTCTAGAGAATCTAATTCACCATAATTTGTGAGGAGGGTGCAGGCAAGTAATATTTTTTCCCCAATGGTGTTTTCTCTATCACCTGACTTACCTGAGGATGGGTGTCCCAAATACCATAGCATCGGCCAGATCTATCGCCACAGCTAGGCCATCTAGCACTGATACTACTACACGGCAACATTCTGACCACAATGAAGCACTTGCGCGTCTTAGTGTAATCCAACCGCCTGCGATCTCAGCTCTATCGGGAAGTGCCGCTCCTTTGGCAAGGATCACCATGACCGTCATCACCATGATTCTCGACCATTGGTTATGTGCTTTTTACCCTACTACACACCCCGATCGCCAAGTGATTCTTCCAATACAGTTGTCCCAACCTTTTTCTTTATAAGTGCGATAAGACCCATACCTAATGCCCGGTGTACTGCGGTTTCTACTAATGTGGTCGTGTCTAATAATGCTCGGGCTACAGGATAGGGAGCATCGAGGATGCCCACGATAGCGGTTAAGCCCTGACGGGAAAATTCTCGTTCATTTTCCTGCGATAATTGTATTTGACCCGCCACCGCCACCACCGGGACGGAATGGTTGCAGGCTATGCGAGTTACCGTGGCGACAACTTTCCCCTGCAGGGACTGCGCATCAATGCTCCCCTCTCCCGTCAAACAAAGATCTGCGCCTGTTAAAGCTTCCACCAATCCCGTGGATTGTGCGACATATTCCGCACCTCGTTTTAACGTCGCCCCCAAAGCCGCCAACATAAATCCCATCCCCCCCGCCGCTCCGGCTCCGGGAACGTCGAGAACATCCGTCACCGTCACAGCCTGTACCTTACTAGCCCAGTGGGCTAGATCACTTTCCATGATCGGTATCTTATCCACAGGCACCCCTTTTTGGGGACCAAACATTCTCAGGCACCCCTGCGGCCCCATAAGCGGTACGGCCACATCATATAATGCAATCATGGGCTTGCGCAGCACGGGTGCCGACAGATGCTCCACAGCCGCTAAGTGACAGGCTAAGGGATCGATGGGTGCATCGCTCGAATCCCTAGCCGTCCCTCCCATCCCCACCCAGAGTCCCAATCCTCCATCGGATGACCCCGTCCCCCCCAAGCACACAAGCACCTGAGTCACGTGAACATCGTCCATCGCTGCCGCGATCAGAAGTCCTGTGCCAAGACTGGTCGTATACGTCCCATCGCTCGGGCGGTCTTCCGGCGGTACATAGCCAGACCCTTGGGCGGCTTCGATGATCGCTGTCGAACCGACCTGCAGCCAGTGAGCTTTATGAGGCCGGCTAAAGGCATCGACGGTGGTTGCAGTATGTCTGATCGCATGTTGACCATGCGCGAGAATTCTTGCCGTTCCTTCCCCGCCGTCGGCCATAGGAAATATCTCGGTGACAACTCCCGGCAGTCCTGCCAATCCGCGGGCCATGGCATGGGCTACCGACAGAGCATCCGCTCCGCCTTTAAAAGCATCCGGAGCAATCACCACCCGAAAATTACGGCCATCGTCCATCTGGCATTTACCTCTTTCCTCGCTCTTTATTATCACAGTCGGCCCCACAGGACGGAATTTTAGCGCCGTGACTATGCGTGAAGTGAGACGCGCGCAAGATGGTCCCGCAAATGCATCGGACCCGAGTAAATAGCGACATCGGTCACCTGCAGCGTTGAAGAGAGCCTCACAGGGAAGGGGACCGCGGCTTGAATTTCGGAAGCAGCAATTCCCGGAGCCGTCTCGAGAAGCACCCATCCTGACCGCGTCCACTCAAGGACACACCGCTCGGTGACGACCATGACCACTTGGCCATTCGCCAACGCTTGCTGCCCGTTGAAGGACACTTGCTGAACTTTCTCTACGAATTTCGACTGACTGCCTTCTTGGGTAATGTGGAGCTGTTCATTCTTCCACTCCACAGAGAGCCCGCGGGCGGTAAAGGTGCCACAAAACACCACCTTCCGGGCGCGTTGAGTAATATCAATGAAACCTCCAGCTCCTGTCGCCCGTCCATTGAATTTGGTGGAATTTACATTCCCCTCCCCATCCACCTCCCCGAACCCCATGAAGGTGACGTCCACCCCATGGCCATTATAAAATTCAAACTGGTCCCCGTGCTCGATTAGCGCCACGGGGTTGAAGGCGACGCCGAAATCGATACCGCCGACCGGCTCGCCGCCATATACCCCGGATTCTACCGTCACGGTAATGTCTGGCGTCAGTTCTTCTTCCCGGATCACCTGCCCGACCTCATCATTGGGAATACCGGTCCCCAAATTAATAATGGCGGGCATCGGAAGCTCCCACGCCGCCCGCCGCCCTATCAGGCGGCGGACAACGTCCGGCCCCACGACTCCTTGGGGTACGTCGTGGGGTCTATTATCGCGAATCAACCCACACAGGCGTGCATCAAAAGGGTAGTGACTACTCTGCCGGTGGTACTGTTCCGCGTTCGTCGTCAGTACCGTGCGGTCGATGAGCACCCCCGGGATGATGACATGGCGCGCGTTCATGGCCCCGTCTGGCACCAGATATTTGACTTGGGTTACGACGTGGCCCCCAGAAGCCTTCGTCGCTAACGCCACCGACAGCATTTCGAGTTTCATCGGTTCTTCTTCCGCCGACAGATTCCCCGCCCCATCCGCTGCGGTCCCCCGGATCAGGGCCCAATCCAGCGGCACGGCCTTATACCAAAGATAGGACTGGCCCTGAAAGGTGACCCGTTCAACCAACGTCTCGTCCAAGGCCAACGTCCGGGCATTCATTTTCCCACCCTGGTACATGGGATCAATAAAGGTATTCAAACCGATCCGCGACAGCAGTCCCGTCTCGCCGCGGGCCATTGCCCGGTACCAATGCATCATCTGGCCCTGCGGCAGGCAGAAGGCTTCCACCTTATCCTCCGTAATCATCTCCATCCACTGGGGTGCTAAGCCCCAGTGCGATCCAATAATTCGCCGCGTTAACCCTTGATGGGCCAGATGCTGAATACCTCCCTCTCGATCACTTTGTCCTGCCCCGTGCACTAAAGTCAAATTCGCCGGGTGACCCGTTCGCTCGAATCGCTCCTCAATCGCTGTCAAAATTTCTTCACACGATCCGGTGAGCGTCATTCCCACCGTGACCACCGTGTGGCCGTCCTCCACCGCTTCCGCAATCTCTGCCGCCGTCTGGTTCTTGCTGGTCATGGTCTGTCTGTCTCCTTTGTGTACTGTCTCGGACACTGTGGCCGTGCTATGCCGTTACGACGGTCTCTCCGCCAGTAAGATGGACAGCGGGCATAACCTCGCCCGCCGCCACCAGAGGCTCCTGTTCTTCGCCTGACTACTTGAGACTTTCGACAATCGCGGCAATGCCCTGACCCCCGCCAATGCACATGGTGACGAGGCCATACCGCTCGCCACGCGCTTCCAACGCATGCATCACCTTGACGGTTAAAATCGCCCCCGTCGCGCCAATCGGGTGGCCCAGCGCAATGGCGCCGCCATGAATATTGGTGCGCGCCCAATCGAGATGGGCGTCGCGCACGACGGCCACGGATTGCGCCGCAAAGGCTTCATTGAGTTCCACGAGATCGATTTGATCGATGGTCATCTGCGCCTTGCGCAATGCCTCCGCGATCGCGCCGACCGGTGCATACCCCATAATTTCCGGGCTCACCCCCGCAAAGCCGTAGCTCACCAACCGTAACCGGGGCTGCAGGCCCCGTCGTTCGGCTTCCCGTTCCGTCATCATCACGAACGCGGCGGCTCCATCATTAATCCCCGAGGCATTGCCCGCGGTCACCGTGCCCCCCTCTTTGAATGCGGGGCGTAACTTGGCTAACTGTTCTGGAGAGGTGTCCCGGACATGTTCATCGACCGCGAAGACCCGTTCCTTACGCCCGTCTTTGACCGGAAGGGGCAGAATCTGATCGACAAAGACGCCGTCCTGGATCGCCTGATGTGCACGCTGCTGCGAATCCCATGCCATTTGATCTTGCTCGGCGCGGGATACGTGAAAACGCTCTGCGACGATTTCCGCTGTGACCCCCATGGCGTAATGGCCAAAAGGATCCGTGACAGCGGTCAACACCCCATCTTCCAACACCCCGTCACCAAGACGCCGACCCCACCGATTCCAGACGTAATAGGGTAAGCGGCTCATATTCTCCGCTCCCCCCGCCACAATCACCTCCGCGTCCCCGGCTTTGAGCCATTGCGCGCCGGTGATAATGGATTGCAGCCCCGACCCACATAAGCGGTTCACGGTTTGGGCGGTCGAAGCCACGGGGAGCCCGGCCTGTAGCGCAATGCGACGGGCGATAAAGGCATCCCCGGACACTTGTCCTACGCACCCCATAATGACCTCATTCACATCTTCCGCCGGCACCCGGGCGCGTTGCAAGGCCTCGCGCACCACCGCCCCCCCCATTTCATGAGCCGGTGTCTCTTTCAAACTGCCCCCAAACGTCCCAATGGCCAAACGCACTCCATCAACCAATACAATATTCTCTGCCATGTTGAGTCCCTCCTTTATATCAAGCATGCTGCTATCCCTACAGCACCATGCCGCCCCCCACATTGATGACTTCGCCCGTGACATACGCGGCATAGTCGGACGCTAAGAACACGACGACGCGGGCAACGTCTTGGGGCTGGCCTACCCGTCCCGCCGGGATCTTGGCCACCATTTTGTCCCAGACCTTTTCGGGAACAGACCGGGTCATTTCAGTTTCGATGAACCCGGGACAGATCGCATTGACGGTAATGCCATACCGGGCGGTTTCCCGGCTCGCGGTTTTCGTGAGGCCCACTAAGCCCGCTTTGGCGGCTGCATAGTTCGCCTGGCCAAAATTGCCGAGCCAGCTCGCGGAAGACATGTTGATGATGCGCCCCGTCTTCCGCTCCACCATCGTGGGTAAAATGCGGCGCATCAGCAGAAACGGTCCGGTGAGATCGACGTCCAGGACCTTTCTCCAGTCATCCTCGGCCATTTTAATCAACAGTCCATCCCGGTTAATGCCCGCATTATTGACTAGGATATCCGTTGGTCCCCACTGCTCCGTCACTTGTGTCACCAAGGTATCCACGGCCGTCGCGTCCGATACATTCCCGGCAAATCCTGCAACCACTAGGCCCCGGTCTTGCAATCCCTGGACGGCGACATTCAGCGCCTCCGCATTGACATCATTGAGCGCGACCCGCGCCCCATGTTCCGCCAACATTGTGGCAATGCCGAAGCCGAGTCCTCGTGCAGCCCCCGTCACTATCGCGACTTTTTCTCCCAATAGGTTTGCTGTGTCCATCACTTGGTCTCCTTTAGATAACGTTAGATTGTCCGTTGCCCTCCAAACTCCTGAGGTTCCGGCGTCGGGAACAAAGCGTAATCATGGGACGGAAGAATTTCATCGGCCAAGTTGGCCAACTTATGCATAGACCGCAAGGCCTGGTCCACATCCACGTGAAACCCCGGAGGAATATCCTTCTGAAGATTTTCGTAAGTAAAAATGGCATCCCCGGCAATGACGTAATATCCTTTGGCAGTTTTAACTCGCACCGCTTGAGACCCTGGTGTGTGACCGGCTGCCTTCACGACAGACAATCCCGGCAGCACTTCTTCATCTCCCTCGGCCAAATAAAACCGTGTCGTCCGAAACCCTGAGTGGTATCCACCTTGTGGAGAAAGGAAAGCTGCTTCAAAGAAGGGCGACGGTGCATAGGCATATTGCAGTTCGTCGCGTTGCACGATGAAGCGAGCGTTGGGAAACATGCCATTGTTCCCTGAGTGGTCCCAATGCAAATGCGTCAGAATCACGATATCAATGGTCAGTGGGTCGACCCCGATGCGTTGCAGGGCCCGCCACGGCTCTTGCTCCGGTGTTCTGGTTAAGTTCTCTCCAATGATATCGGTAGCCACCTGAATGTCCCGAACACTCGTATCGACAATGACCCGCCGAGATCCT
This sequence comes from Sulfobacillus sp., assembly GCA_027309085.1. Lineage (GTDB taxonomy): Bacteria > Bacillota > Sulfobacillia > Sulfobacillales > Sulfobacillaceae > Sulfobacillus. Next base: position 136,193 of record DAIDDL010000003.1, on the reverse strand, counting down.
TCCAGATACCACATGATCCGTGGAATGGTTATAGGGTGCCCGATGTCTGTTAGATACGTAATGATCGACTTTTCGATAACCGATGTTCCCGTGTCAAGCGCGACAATGCGCCAGAGATTATCCATACCGTCTCCTTTCTGGGGACCTCAGGGGTTTTCTCCAAACGCCACGTCAGGAAGATTGCCGTTAATGTTATAGCCCCCATCGGTAACGATACATTGGCCGGTAATATATGCCGCTTGCGCACTGGCCAAAAACACGACCACGTCAGCAATTGCTTGGGCTTTCCCGATAAATCCGAGCGGGATGCGCCGCTCAAATTCTTTTTGCACAGCGGGCGTAAACATCGGTTCCGTCAGAGGTGTCCAAATGTGACCCGGCGCTACGGCATTGACCGTAATATGATCTCCTGCCAGTTCCAGTGCCAAAGCTCGCGTCAAGCCCTCCATGCCAGCTTTACTCGTTGCATAGGGACCATTAAGCGGACGGGGAACCGTCGACAAAAGGGAGGAAATATTGATAATACGACCTCCCTGCTGTGACTGACGAAGATAAGGGATCGCAGCGCGCGCCATGTAAAACGCTCCGAACAGATTGGTTCGCACGACTTTGTCCCATTCCCCGTCCGTGAGATGTTCCATGAGCTTCTGTACGACAATCCCGGCGTTATTGACAATCACGTCAATGCTCTGCCACTGCACGACCGTAGCCTGAATCCCCGCATCGACGGCAGGCGAGGCACTCACGTCAACCACATGGGTCATCGCCTCACCTCCTGCCCCTCGGATGGCATCCGCCGTGCGACTTAAGGCTTGCGCGTTAATATCAAACAAACTCACTTTGTATCCCGCCGCTGCTAATTGTTTTGCACAGGCTTCTCCGATGCCTTGACCGGCACCTGTTACCACAGCCACTCCTTCGGGCATGTTCAATTCCCCCGTTCCTTAGTGTTTCTCACTGGCAATCTTCTGTGATGCGGTGTTCACCGTTCACCGGATTCTGGTCGGCAAAAAATGCGTTAAGAAGCCGGTCCACGCGCTGGCGCTTGGCCGGACTTCTCAACGCGTACAATGCAGTCACGTTCAATCCGGGTCGTCGTTACAGGGCCGTGCCAGTCCAAGTGCCATGATCATCGTAGACTTGGACGGACCATAAACGCTCATGCTCGACGACAACCATATTGACACCTCGCAGAACAAAGAGTCTCCCTGAGGAGTCGCTAAAGGTTGCCTGCCATTCAAAAGCCCCCTGATTACCTCGCTCGAAGCCGTCTAGCACCTCCAGGTGAAGATGCGGAAATTGTGCAACGCTAGCGTCATAAAATCGGCGGATCTCCTCATGCCCTTCTAAATGCCCCATATTCGGTACGGTTAAGCTACCGTGGGGATGATAATGCGCCATAATCGCTGCGACATTCCGTGTTTCCTCATCCCGCCAATATCGTTCCACAACATTTCTGACCGTCATGAAATTCGCTCCTCGCTACCGTATGGTCTCCTGACACCCGTTCAATCCCCGGCGTTCGGGATCAAGGGTGGTACGTCAACAGGTATTGGCGAATCGCTGCGATAGAGGTGGCAGAGTTGTAATTTTGGTAGGTGACGATGTGAAACGGCAAGGGTTCAAAACTCGGAAGCTTTTTCCCAGCCCATGCCTGCCGTAAGGCCAATACCGATTCCTCTCCCTCAAGCACAGGGCTCTGGAGACACGAGGCCTTAATCACCCCACTTTTAATGTAGGTGATCTCTCCCAAATCCGCGTCAAATCCGACCACGGTCACCTTGTTTTGGAGTTTCATCCGAGCTACTGCTTCCGCGACGCCCAACGCAGAGCGGTCATTGGCGCCAAAGATGACGTTGACGTTGGGATGCTGTTCCAACAGTGTCGTCGTTTCTTGCAGGGCCGTTTGTACCACAGAGTTGCTAATCTGCAATCCAACGAATTTCATGCCAGGATAGTTCTTCATCCCGGATTCGAACCCATTACGGCGATCAATTCCAGATGTAGTGGAGAGATTGTAGTCAATGATGGCATATTGTCCCTTGCCGTGCACAAATGTGGCTGCCCACTTGGCGATCGCCTGAGCTCCCTTCACATCATTCACAGCCACAAACGTCTTGGCTCCCGCATTCAAGCTGGAGTCGGCAGCTATCACTGGGATTCCTGCTTTTGCGGCAGACTCTGCAGGAGCCACCAGCGCAGTGGGGCTATAAGGAACCAGAACGATCCCATTGACCTTGGATGACACGGCCTCACGGACTAAATTGATCTCCGTACTGACATCAGCAGAAACTGAAGGCGCCTGGAATACAGATTTGTATCCCAACTTGGCGTCTTCACGTTTCACGCCAGCGTAGACATCAAGAAAATAGGGGGTCGAATTGGATGTAGGGATAAATTCCACCGTTTTTTGTCCCGATGCACTCGAGGATGGAGTGCTTGTGGCCGTACTCGTGCCGCACCCCGCCAGTACTCCTACTAATGTCGTTGTGGCCAATAAGGCTCCCCATTGTTTGATCGGGCGGCGCAGGCCGCCGTGATTCAAGGATTTCATCGTCAGTCCTCCCTTTCCGTAATGTTGTTACTATGCTGCGGTCAAATTCCCCCGCGCTTTCTAAATGAGTCAATATACACCGCTCCAATCACCACGACACCGAGGATGAGAATTTGAGCATAACTCGACATTCCCAACAACTGCGTTCCATTGCTAAGGACACTTAGGAGCAAAGCTCCCAGGGTAGCCGCCCACACTGATCCCTGGCCCCCAAATAGGCTCCCACCTCCAATCACGACGGCCGCGATCGCGTCCAGTTCGAAGTTCGCTCCCGCTGTAGGCAGCGCGGTATTAACATAAGCCGTCAGCATCAACCCGCCAATGGCGGACAAAACGCCGGAAATCAAGTACACAAGAACGATGCTCTTTCTGACCGACAATCCAGACAGCAGGGCTGCTGTTTGGTTGCTCCCTATGGCGTAGACACTGCGTCCAAACCGCGTCATTCCCAAAAGAATCTGACCCGCAATAGCGACAATGACCGTAACCAAAATGATGTAAGGAAACACTCCGAAAAATGCGCCGGTTCCAAAAGACACCAAAGAAGAGGGAAGATTGTAAATGGGTTCCCCTCCGGTGAACAGCAGGGCACCTCCAGAGCAGATGCTCAGCGATCCTAACGTAACAATAAACGCCGGGACTTTCGTATAGGCTACCAAAAGCCCGTTGAACAGCCCGACACCCACACCAACAGCCAGAAAGGTGAGGATGCCCAGAGCAATTCCTCCATGCACCATCACGGCAGCGCCGATCACTCCACTAATCGCCACCACCGCGCCTTGTGACAGATCGATTCCGGCCGTGATAATCACAAAAGCCTGACCGACACTGAGCGTGGCAATAACCGCGACGGAATCGAACACAGTCGCAATGTTTTCTTGACTGAGAAACGTCGGCGTCACGATACTAAAAATCACAATGAGAACCAGCAAGGCAGCCGCCACAAGCGATGAATTAAACAGTTGCTTTACTCTATTCTGCCAATTCTGCGTATGGTTAGGGCCGCTTGATGCGCTATGCAACGGTTCTTCTGCTGGTTGTTGAGTTTTAACTGATTCCATATTGTCCTCCATCAGCTCCCTTCGAAGGAAGCGTCCCACTGTCGACCGTCCCGACGAGCGTTAACCGCAAGAGTGATTCCTCGTCCAATTCACTGCGCTGAAAAGGGCCAAGCATCCGTCCTTTGTAGAAAACCACGATCCGGTCCGCTATCCCTAGCAATTCGTTGTTGTAAGCCGATGCGCAAACCACCGCATGATGGCTATCGGCGAGCTCATTGATATAGCGGTAAATTTCGTGCTTCGCCCCCACATCAATCCCTTTGGTCGGGTTATTCAACACGAGGCAATGGACGTCGCGCAAATACCATCGTCCAATGATGACCTTTTGCTGATTGCCGCCAGAAAGACTCGCAACAACTTGCTGCGCATTGCGCGCGCGCACTCCCAAATGGTCCACCATGCGCCGTGCCGCATGGCGTTCCTCCCGAAATCGGAGAAAGCCGCGACCAACCAAGGGACTGGGAGTCTGGGCCACAAGCGGCAGTGTCCCGTTGGTGGATATAGGAAGATTAGGCAGTAACGCCTCTGTGCGTCGATCCTCTGGCACGTAACCTATGCCCACAACTAAAGCGTCCGCAGGGCGGCGAAACCGCACCACGTGATCGGCCACTCGCATTTCTCCAGATCGCATCGGTCTTCGCCCGGCGATCATTTCCGCCAAGGTAGACGCACCAGATCCCACCGCCCCGGCGATGCCCAAAATCTCGCCGTCATGCACTTCCAGGTCGACGGGTTCGATCCCGTCGCACACCACCTGATTTAGCGATATAAACACGCGATCCTCCATGACACCCGAGCGAACCGGATAGAATTCATTGAAGGTACGCCCCAGCATGGATACCATCACCTGCTCTTGGTTAACATCGGCTACAGCACTGTCCAGGACAACATGTCCGTCCCGCAGCACAGTGACCGTATCCGCCAAACTAAACACCTCGTCTAGATGATGCGACACGAACACGATCGTATAGCCTGCAGCACGTAGGTTTCGTATCGCCTGCAGTAACGATTCCGACTCCCCTCGAGGCAAAGAAGCCGTAGGTTCATCAAACAAGACGATGCGCGGCGATCGATACAAACACTTCAGAATCTCTACCATTTGTTGTTCAGAGACCGGCAGTTCTCCGACTGGTCGCGCCAAGTCAATGTTCGGGAAGTTCACGCTTTCCCAGAGTTGACGGACCCGATTTCTTGCCGTTTTATCGTCGAGTAGTCCTCGATGCTGCGGTTCCCGTCCAATGACAATATTCGAAAACCCAGACAAATGGGGAAACAAGCTCAATTCCTGGAAGACAATACCGATCCCATACTGCAAGCCATCGCGGACATTGTCCAACGCAATAGGCTGTCCATTCAGTATCACATGTCCTACAGAGGGTTGAATGACACCGCCTAGCACCTTAAGTAGTGTAGATTTACCCGACCCGTTCTCCCCCGCCAGAGCATGGATGCTACCAGCACTCACCTCTACGTTGACGCGGTCCAACGCTTGGGTTTGGCCAAAACGTACGCTGACATCCTGAACCCCTATCACATCGCCGCGCTCCTTTCGCCGTCAACCGCTTATTGGAACTCAGGATCCGGTAAAGGCTTAGAACACGAATTACGGGTCATTAACTGCACGTCGAGCATGACTCTGCGTGCCATCCCGAATTCACGTTTTTCCAGTTGAGCCACCAACATGTGCGCAGCTAAAGTCCCTTGCTTGATATCATCCCGGGTAATGCAAGTCAACGCGGGAGATAATAGTTCCCCGACCTCCAAGTCATCAAAACTGATTAGGGAGAGTCGTTCAGGAACACGAACCCGCATATCATGCAAGGCTTTGAACGCCCCAATCGTCATGAGATTATTCGCTGAGAACACCGCCGTAGGAGCATCTGCCAGAGACAAGAGACGCAACATGGCCTGATATCCGCCAGATTCCCGGAAGTTTCCGTCCTGCACGTATTCTTCAGGCACCGGAATATCCGCTAGACGCAAGGCATCGCGAAACCCTTGATAACGTTGGTGTCCAGGCGTGGTAGCCTGAGTGCCACGGATGGTTGCGATTTTCCTGTGGCCCAAACTTACGAGATAATTGACCGCCATTTCGGCACCTTTAATATTATCCGTGACAACACAGTCAAAATCCCTACCAGGAATTTCTCGGTCGACGAGAACGACCGGCACATCGATATGCTTCAAATACGTTGGCACCTTCGCCGGTTCGGTGGCCGGCGTGAGAATAATGCCATCGACACCCTTAACTATTTCCTGTAAGACTGCTTCCTCGAGATCGCCATCCTCATCGGTATTATGCAAGAATACCCGGTAGGGAGTCTTCCGAAACACCGATTCCACGCCTTTCACAATATCGGCGAAGAATGGATTCGTAATGTCTGGAACAACAACTGCAATAGCGTAATGGACTCCCGAACGCAATCCCCGAGCTTCCGGACTAGGTTGGTATCCAAGCTTTTGGATTGCCTGCCGGATTGCATCATTGGAACGCACAGATTGACCCCGCAAAAATCGCGAAACAGTAGCCACGGACACGCCAGCATCCTGTGCAACCTCACCAATTGTGGCCATAAATAGTCATGGCCTCCTCACACTGATATGGATATCTGAAAACGATATCAGTATGTATCGCGACCACGAGTCTGTCAAGACCCTTTTTTCACTTTAAAAACTTTCAAGGCAATTTTCGGATTACTCTGCGGTTGCTTGGCCATAATCCCCATGCTGTTGGCTGGACGCACTAACTGTTCACTCCGCCCAGAAAAGGCGATTGAGACCCTTGGCAGTATTCCGACCTGAGGCATATGGGATCACGGGGATGCCCATATGCGCTAATCTCATGCAGCCGAATCGAATGAGCGTCGCCGTTCACGACCTCGATACACGGGCGTTCCCGCAACCACGCGGCCACGGTATCGGCCGTGCGATCCGGCAGGATGTCGAGGACACTATGGCGCTCTAAATCCACGACCACGGTGGCATAGCGGTGCCCTTTAGCGAGCGCCCAGTCATCGATGCCCACCACCCGCGGGCGCGGAAACGTGGGGTTTGGCTGCGCGCGCAAAATGCGCAACACCGTGGAAGCACTGAGAGTCACCCCATGCCGCGCAGCCGTGGCGGCCACTTCTTCGGCACTGGTGGCCAGACCTAGTCGGCAACCCACTCCGTCAAACGCGTCGACCGCCGGCCATAGGCCGGCACCCAGGACGTCAACCGCATACAAAAAATTCGTTGCGGACAGTCAGGATTGTCACACCACCATTTCGGGACCCCCAATTCCACGGAAACCGCCGCATCACTCCACGGCAGATCCTGCACCTGGCGCACACTGCGGACACGGAGCGGATGCGGCCTGGGTCCACACCGTCAGAAAAAACTGGTGCCCATCGTCGGTGATGGTGAGGTCTGGAGTCGGCACTGTGGGTAAAATCGAGAGCGACATGGTCTTCCTCCTCTGGAAATATTTGGGTAACCCGTCTTCACTATACCGCTAAATTTCGACACCGGCTCAGACTTACACCAAAAGTGCGGAAGAGCCATTTCTATTAGGCCATTTACAACCATGGGAGGCTCACGGGGACGGCCGAGCCCTCGCCGTGAGCAAATATGCTCTGAACTGGAATACTGCCAAGCGCCTAAACCGCCTTTTCGGAGGGTACGTGAATAGTTACGTTTTCCAGAGCAAGGCGAGCCCACACCGGCAGGTCGCTCCAGCCCGGGGGGGACCCTTCCCCCAAATACAGTACTGGGCGCCATGCCGCCCCCTTGCTACCACGTTTCCCAGACAATCCCCTGTTGGCGTAAAATCTTCTGTTTCATTCGGTCGCGGCGTTCCTGCGGCTCAGTGTGATGGTGAGGCCCGTTCACTTCCACCACCCGTTCGGCTGTCAGCGTAGCCCGGTCAACTATAACAAAATCACAATGCGCTTTCCAGGCGAAGCGAGTTTCCTCCGGTGTCAGAGAAACTGTCCGGTCCCGGCCAATCACGTCAATGAGCAGCATATGGGCCGAAATAACATACCGGTCAGGTGCGTATTTTTGGACCAGAATGCCAAATGCCTGTTCCTCTAGGCGGGAGGCGAGCCAAGGCACCGACAAGTGGACCGACGGCGGATGCTGCTCCTGAAACCAGACGCCCAATCCAACCAAAACACCAGGCACAGCCATTGCCACGACTGCGAAATCATTCATGAAATTCTCCTTATCTCCTCTCGCACACGCACAGCGCACCGGTGTCCTACCTAGACATCCGGCGGCTAAGTTGCTAGACTCAAAGTGCACCGCAATAATCTCTAACGAGATATTATCTCTGTGGATATAATTATGTCAAGGGTGATGAAGGAACGCATGGAGAAATTCTTTATCGGCAATACCTTGCGGAAGCTGCGCAAGGACAAGCACCTAACCCAAAGCGCTCTAGCGGCCGCTGCCAATCTTCAGCAGGGGTTTATCAGCGACTTGGAACACAACCGCAAGGAGCCTGGAGCGCGGACCCTAGTTCTGCTCGCTAGTGCCTTGCAAGTATCCGTGTCAGCGCTTCTCGCCAGCGGAAACGAGACCAATCCATGCTCCATTACCGGGCCCGTCACCTTGTTGGAGCTCGCCGGCGGGCGCTTCGCCTTGACCGATTCTCAGCATGCGATTTGGACTCTTGAAGATGATGCATTCTGCCAGCGGAGCATTATGCCTCATCCCGAATCACGCGTCGTTTTCCATGGGGGCCTATCCACGGCACTGCAGTGGTGGGTCGAGCACAAGCGCTGAACACCAGCCCCATAGTCTGATTCAGGAACACCGAACCAAGGACCGCCGACATTCCTCATCCTGCCTCTAAAATGTTCACCATACTATCGGCTCTATGAATCGCTGGCAGCCAGATGACACCCGTAATCAGTTGATATATTCTTTCCGCATCAGGCTCCTTGGCTACGTTCATCGCAGAGCGGAAAACAGGGAAAACCCAAGGTTTCGCATCCCGGGCGCAACGGGCTGTGCTTTGGGTCTGCTATTGCAGTTTGTAGTGGCAAACGATGGTGGCTGCGCATAGGGGTAACGTGCGCCCTTCTCTTGCTGGGCAAAAGGTTCTGTGTGGTGAGCCTTGTCAATTCCTTTGAGATGGTCGCCCGGAACTTTTGTTTCACGAACTTTGGGAATCCGCATTATGGATTGGCTCGTTTATGTTCCTTGCCGAAAACCCAAGGCAGCAAGGTAAGCGGCTCACGGCCCCGGAAACATTGCTTAGATTGCGCGTCGCGGATTCCCGCAGGGTGTTCTCAACCGGGCAACTTTATTGTCACCATGGGGGATAGAAACGGCATTCACCGCCTTTTATGACATGCATAGGAGGCGAATGTGACACCGCATACATTTGTGTTCCCCCCATGCTGTTGAGTTACCAAGACGAGCTCTTCTAGTCTGATGAGGTTTCGCATCATCTTGATTTTATCGTACGGTGCCTCCCCTCTATCCACCACTAGTCTGAGTCCTAACAGGGAAGGACGGCAGCCGCGTAAATTATCGTCTTCCAGCTCAAACGCGAGATATCGTGCGCTCAGCAGCGAGGTCCTCAAATCACTGACATGCAATCCCCACGCTTTGAAGTTAAATATTCGTGGACCGGACAGCATCCCGCCAATAGCCGACACGGCTGGGTATTTAGCGGATTGGCGGGAGATTTCCGCTCAAGGAGGAACAAGTTGCTTTTACAAAAATCTCGCTTAATGCTTGTATGGCGACGCGATCATTTCCCCCTTTGGCACTGGCTTGGTTTATGCTGCGGGGACACCCCGCGACATATTGACCTTCACCAAGAATGGCTACTTCCCCAAAGCCTTCCGCTCTGTCACGCGCGGAACACCGAGTGCCGCCATCATTGTGTCGTTTGTGGTTGGCATTGCCTTTCTCTTGCCATTTCCAAGTTGGCAGAAACTCGTCGGCGTGCTTTTCAGCGCCACCATTCTGACCTACATGATGGGGCCGGTGAGCGCCGCAGTGCTCCGCCGCACGGCTGGGCATATGACCCGCCGCTACAAGCTGGCTGGCTTGGCTTGGTGGGGACCCATTGGCTTTGTGGTAGGCAGTTAGGCGCTGGACCGGCATTCAGAGCGGCATCTGGCTCGTAGTGTACATGGCCTTCATGACGGTTTGGGCTAAGCTTGGTACTTTTGGCGGCATCAAATGGGTTCCCGCACCATGGGACGAGATCGCCGTCATTGCCGTATCCATTCCCTTTTACTATTGGGCTGTGGCGTCGGGTCACCCGACGCACGCCCTCGAAGAAGCGCAGGCAGTGGCCGATGAGGCGGACCGAGCCTGGGGTGCCCATTTGCCTTAAGGGCGCTCCCTCCATATGGAAATGGGTTAGACTTTTTAGACGGGACTTGATCGGCAAGTGTCTGGTTATGCGGGACCGCGCTGGTCGGTTAGGTCAATTATTCCCGGTACCATGCGGTCGCTGGCTGTGGATGCAGCGACCGCATGGTAAAAGGAGTACCGGGCATGGTCTCCACGAGACGCATTGCGACACACTTCAAGCACCTATCGTCCGTGACTAAACTTTTCCGCGTTGCCCAGGGCCTCTTTTCTGCCGACCTCAATCCCACAACGGCGCCCACAAAAGCTTGTCGCAAAAAATTTACAGCTAACCCCCTAAACGACAGCCCACTTTACGAAATATGTAACGGTTAACACAAAAAATTCCAGATGGGAACGGGCGAGATGTGGGGCAAGGCGAATAACCCTAGACCGCAAAGGAGACACCTCACGCCGTGTCGCAGGTTGGTTTCGTGATTCGTGGTGTACCGGGATTCTCCCACTCTCACGTAACCATGGTGCCCCCTGAACAAAAGCACGAACGACATGCAGTATCGTACCGTGACAGTCTCGTGGCCTGCAGGGAGTTTGCCTTGGACGCTTGTGAGCCGCACTGAAAATCCCGACGGGGACTCTCAAAAATACCCGCCGTACCAAGTACGGGTGAAGCTGCACCACCTTAATCAATTGTACTGCATTCGCAGCAGCCCTAAAATCTTGTGGAGGTGACCTTCATTGAACCGTCGATTCATTTTGCCTTTAGCGGGCTCGCTCATCCTATTGGGTAGCATTCCCGTGATGGCAGCTGGCCATGGGCACGCATCGGTCGCACATAGTGCCCCATCTCATACCGTAACGTTGCCAACACAAGCGGCAAGTCAGGCCCGCGCGGCAGTTCAGGCGCATTCGTCAACCGGTTCTCCCGCCCACCTGCGTGCCACCACACATCTTTCAGGTCAACCGACGCAAATAAAGGCAGACATCGCCGAAATTCATACCTTGCGTGCAGAAATTCAGACAGCCCGAAGCCAGTATGTTGCCGCCGTCCAAGCATATGTGAAGGCGCTCTCGGCCACCTTAAGCACGGGCCAAAGCACAGGGCTCTCCACGGCGCTCAATCAATTGCACACCATTAACGTGACGTTAGCCCAGGCGGTCAAGACGGAAATATCGGCTAACGCGGCAGCGTCCAGCACGGGAACCACCCCGGCAAAGACCACCGGGCTCGTTCAGGTCATTGCTAAGTTCAAGGCCGAGCTCACTGCCTTGCAGGCAGCGACTGCACAAGTCCAAGCCCTGACCGTGCAATTAGGGTCTACCCAGAACGGCCAATAGCTTCTCACCTGCCGTTATGAGGTTGCAGACTGCACCCCATTGGAACTTGTCGCACGGTCGATTAGAATAGGAACAGTCGGCTCTATCTATGAGGCGGCTGTTCCTTTTTTTTACGGCCGACATAAGTTGGTTCAAGTCTCATCGAAATGGCAACTGGAACTGTTGGCACGATTTGCGGTCCAATATGAACATCACTGCAGGGCTTACCGCAACGGCTATCGCGTTGGCTTCCCGCGCATCCCACATCACGGGGCTAACTCCCCAATGGCGGCCACGGAGCGTCTCGTTGACCTGATCCGTTAAACCGGGGCGAGTCACTTGAATATAGGGAACGTTGCACTGCCCATCCCTTGCCGCCGTCACGTTTAACAGGCACGATATAAAGGGCGACGGCTGGGACAACAAGTTGCCCAGACTGACTTCGCAACCCCGACCATCCCATGCACGTAACGCTTGCTCAGCTACTCTCAGTGCCGAGCCCGAACGACTCGCGGTTTTATCCCATGGCGACACTTGCCTTGTTAGCTGTGATCGCCGTGATTCGGTTCACGGACATTCTCAGCCTCTTGCCTGCTTGATGCAAATGTTCACTGTTTGGTCATCCGCCCCTATCTCTAAGGACGGTAATCTTGCGACGCCATCGCCAAGCTACCTAGCCTATAGCCGGTACCCACGGCCAATAACAATGCCGTGTGGATTACCATTCAACCGGCATGGCATCCCGAGGCCCCCACATCGAAAATCGGCAGCCAAACGGAATTCTCGGGATGACGTAGCCCCTGTGCCACGACACATACAAGTTTCACTCAACTGTCCATGTCATGCCAAAAATACGTGTCCGTTATGCTCGGGCTTTGGACAGCTAACCATTAGTGGGAGACATGCTCGATTGATTGCTGTGCCACGGCCGCTATCTTTTGATAGCCGCGCGTTGTAACGCCACTACGCTTTTAATAAAGCCACTAATATCCAAGGGCAGCGCTTGACCATGCTGCTCTTGGATATTAGTCTCGCGCCGCCCACCCCAACGGCTCTGCTTCACTTGGTGAGCTCAAAAGCATCCAGATGGTTATCTAGATAGAATTTCTCCGAAATACTTTTACCACTGGGGTCAATGGGCCTCGTCCCTGCCTGATGTTCGACAAGGCCTCTCAATACCGGGAATTAAAACATAAACTGGCGGGAACCACCTTCCCCTGACTGAGCCCTTCAAAGGTTTGTGCCAGCCATAGCACATGCAGACTATGGCAAATGCACGATCGTCTTCACATGATCTTGATAAGCGCGGTTTGCCAAAAACTCGGGAAGCACTTCCAAATCGACGTAGGAGCCTTGGAAGTCTCTAAGACGCTCGCGATATCGGCGAATCAGAGCGAGAGCACTGGGATAGGTGTTGGCATATCGGAAAATCCCGACAACCGTGATACCCCGCATATTCAGGTCTAACCCGTTTACCTGCATCGTATTGGGCTGTCCCATGCCAATCAACGCCAGACGCCCGCCTGCTCTTACTGCTTGTTGAGCATCATGGATGCCGTTTTGAGTGCCTGTGCACTCAAAAACCGCATCATAAATTCCGACCATCTCCATGGCAAAAGTCGTGGCAGAAAATCCAGCTTCTATAGCCGTGGCCAGTCGCTTGGGGTCAATATCGGTTAAAGTGACCACGGCCCCCTGAGCCTCAGCGGCAAAGGCAGTGGCCAGACCGACGGGTCCCGCCCCGATAACCAGTACCTCGTCTCCCAGGACCACTTGAGCACGGCGCACCGCATATACTCCTACTGACAGCGGTTCGGCTAAGCAGGCCTCATCTGCGCTCAGGGCATCCGCAGCATATGTGAACTGCGCCGGATGCACAACAAATTCCTGCAAGGCACCATCCACCGGTGGAGTGGCAAAGAATTTTACATCAGGGCAGAGGTTATACTGGCCAGATAGGCAGTACCTGCAATGCCCACAGGGAACACCTGGTTCAAGGGCCACAATCTGCCCCGGTTTCAGGGGTACGCCGGCTCCTACTTGATCGACAATGCCCGCTGCCTCGTGCCCAAGCACCATTGGTGCGCGCAGAACAAAATTTCCGATAGCCGGAGCCGGATTCAGAACGACACGGCCCCCATGGGAAATAACCTGGGTTGCCGCCCAAAGCGAGACATCCCAAGGCAATTCGCCTTGGACCAGCAAACCATCATGTAGCCCTTCGCCACCCGCGCAGTTTCGCCGTCGACAGGCATATGGTCATAGACCATAGGAAGATCCACCACTGCACTGCCGAGTACCGCGATACTCATCCGTTGGTCCCCTCTTCCATCATGGTAGTGGCTAGAATTCCCCGCGCTTCAAAATGGCAGGGCAATCGTACCGACTGTTTCACTATTGCGTCATGCTGTACTGTAGCTAATAAAAGCTCCATGCTCTGTTCCCCAATTTCGACCGTCGGCTGAGCAATCACTGAAACCGCTGGAGTCGTAAAAGTGGTCCACACCTCATCGTCAATGACCACAATGCCATTTCCCCACTGTTCCATCAGGCCACGTTGGAGTAGTTCTTGGACAAATCCCATGGCCATGAGGTTATTGCCGCAAATCATGCCAAACGGCGCCACAAGGCCCCCGGCCCAATCTACCGCCTCGCGCCCACTTTCCATTCGGGAATCCCCTTCAAACACCCGGGCTACGCGACCCAACATCTCCATAGCATGATGATAGGCCTGAAGTCTGTGGTCGGTAGTGGACAGCCCCGCGCGCCCCGCCATAAAGCCGATATCCTGAAATCCCGCCATATGCAGCGCTTCAACGGCTTGATAAATTGCCCCGTCCATCTGCGTTGTCACGGATGGAATATGTCCTGAGCCGCAATCTCTATCAATCAATCAAAACGACAGGCACCGCTAGCGCGTCTGTTGATTCACATAAGCGGCTCTGCGCCACCGGAGCAATGATCAATCCATCTACCCCACGGGCAATAAGTCCGCTCACCGCTTTCTCTTCTAGTTCCGCATCTTCCCCAGAATGACTGACCACAACGGTATAGCCTTGCTGCAAGGCCAGTTGCTCAACCCCCGAGAAAACTGCAGCAAAGAATGGATTCGTCAGGTCTGCAACCACATAGCCGATTTGCTTTAGTGTCCTGGTCCGCAAGGCCCGCCCATAGACAGAAGGACTGTAATCTAAGTCTAACATGGCCTGCCGCACCGCCTCACTGGTAGCCGCAGCGACAATCCTAGTGCCATTAATCACATGAGATACTGTGGCCGTGGAAACACCCGCCTTGCGGGCCACATCTTTAATAGTCGCCATATCTCCTCCGCAATCGGTTACTTGTAATCGTTTACCGTAACCGATTAAATTCCTAATACATCAAAACTCGGTGTATTGTTGTGAAATAAATAACTATCAGCGATGACTTTCGGACTTTATGCCGCCACTGTTCTGTCAGTTGAAGGTTAATAATTTGACGGGGTGAGCGGGATTGAGGCGGTGACCCACCAACAATGACGTCATGTTACGCTACGGATATGCAGAGCGCTTTAATGGCCCAATGGATGGGTTGCCTGATCAGCTTGCCGAACTCGCGGCCTGTGGTTTCCAATCTATATGGCCTCATTATCATGGCGTATTTCCCTCACGATAAACCGCACCGGGAAATCGTTAAGAGGCCAGCCCCTCGGCACCTCGCCATTCTCAAGCAGACAGAGACATGATAAGGTGCGGCTCCTTCAAACACGGCGGCATCGCCCTCATCGGAAAAATCACCCGCATAGGCCTTTGGCGGTTCCGGCAAACTATGGGAGCCCGCCTACGTCCTCCGTCATTTGCACTACTTCAACAAATGCGCTAAAACGGACAAGAGGAACAGGAGGAACCGTTGTGGCCAAGGCCGTTCAGAAGATAGTGCGCAGGGAATCTGGCTCGTCTTTCTTAATTCCCTCCCTGCTGGCACTGGTGATGTTTGTCATGGGCAGCGATCTAAATATCGTGGCACCATTTGTGGCACCCATCAGCCACAGTTTCAAGGTGCCACTGTCTAGCACTGGGTGGCTCGTGACCGTGTTTGCTTTTGGATACGCCGGAGCTTCTCCTCTCACCGGATACCTTTCCGACAGGATGGGCCGCCGTCCCATTTTCTTTAGCGGCACCGCCTTGTTCATTGCCTTTGACGGGCTGTGCGCCTTATCCCCGAGCTTCTGGATCCTAGCTGTCAGCCGGACAATCGCAGGAGTTGCGGCCGGCGCTATTTCCCCTGTGGGGTATGCGCTGCTGTCTGATGTCGTTTCGATAAAACACCGGGCTCGCGCCATGTCCATCGTGTCTATGGGATTCTCTCTGTCCACCATAGCCGGGGTGCCCCTAGGACTGCTGCTGTCAAGGGTCTGGGGGTGGCGCGGCGTCATGGCCTCGCTGGCGGGAGCCATGCTCATCATCGCAGTTGTCAGCTATCGCCTGCTCCCGCACCCTCTTATTCCTGCCAGCAGCGTTCCACGCACCCCGACATCATTTCCTCCCAAGGCCCGTACCTCCCACTGGCTAGGCGGGCAACTACCTATTTTGTATGCCAGCGCCATGGCGTTTCTCGCCGTGGGCATGGTCTACACTTATATGCCGGACATGCTGACCCGTCACGGCGCCTCGGCAGATGCGCTGCTCGCCATTTTGCTGGGTTATGGCCTCTTCAATCTAGCGGGAAATTATTTCTTTGGATGGGTGGGTGACCGCACCGACCCGCGGTATGCGGTCAAAATAGCCCAGATCTTTGAAGCGGTGGCTTTACTCGCAGTCGCCGGGGCATTATGGATGCAGGTCCGGCTGATCGTCCTGACCCCCTTGCTCTGGCTCTTTGGCGCCGGACAGGCCTACATTCCCGACCTCAAAGCGTTAGCGAGCCAGGGCACTCCCCAACGCCGGGGTCTCCGTCTGGCATGGAATAACACCGCAATGTACTCAGGCATGATGGCAGGGTCGGCGGGGGCCAGTCTGCTCTTCCATCCCGGCCAGTTCGCCATTTTACCGCTGATCGCCTCCGTCATGGTTCTCACCGCACTGCCCTTCATGGCGCAGGCGCACCGGTCTTGAGGAACTCGTGAGTGCATGAGATCTGGCATTAGAAAAATCCTCGAGATGCGTGAACATCATTGCAGTTGGCGAGACCTGCACCCGCACGCTTGTGAGTACGCACGTCGAGACGTATCTCTCGGGCTATCGGGTTGGCAAGCTGGCGAAAAATTCTCGCCACTCTTCGGGGATCATCACCGGCCGCTGTGTCTCCGGATCGACCAGCACGACCGTCATTGTTCCCGATACGCACGATACGCCATCTCGCAACAGTTGGTGATGCCATTCCATAGACGTACGACCTATCCGGCGACATTGCGTCTGTATCGTAATGAGATCGTCCGCAAACAAAGGGTGGTGATAGGAAATCTCGACGTGAACCCGCGGTAAATGGATGCCACTACGCGCAGGGTCGCCCACCTTAACGTCCAGCATACGGAAAGCTTCCCGTTCCCCAATTTCAAAAAAACGCAATACAAACATGAAGTGCACGATGCCGGAAGCATCAGTATCGCATAAAGCCACACGATCCACCGTCTCAAAAACTCTCATCGCGGCCTCCTTAGGATTTACGGTTCAAATACCGAAAGAAAAAAGCGGTCAGCCGTAGGCGCCCATTGAGCATGCAAGGACTGGAACAATGCGTAGGCGTCGTACCCTATCCATGGTTGGGGTAGCAGATCCTCTGGCAAGTTCGGGTCAATATTGAGAAACTTTCGGTAAGCATGGACAAGCTCAATGCGGCGGACAAATGCCACGCTCGGTTCCAAATTTGCTCCGGAATCTGTAAAAGGCTGCCACGCACGGAGAAACGCGACGTACTGGGCGCGAACGGCCTCAAGATCCCAGCAGCGCTGGACGAGCTCGCGAGAACTGCCCTCCCGGTGCCCCACGACGATGTCCGCCACATCCTCTCGCAGATATTCATCCACCAATTCCCGCAGCACTTCTTCCAGCGGATTCGGCGAAATCCATGTGGACTGGGCCAGCGGCGCCATGCCGTGCCACTGCAGCTCGCGACGCACAAGGTCCCGCTGTTCCCGCCGTGCTTCGGATACAGTATAGATGAATAGCCGCCACAATCCATCCCACTGGTGCCGCTCGGGCTGATACACTCGGCGAGTCCCATCCCGCAAGTGCCGCAAACCCGCAGCGGATAGCATATAATGACTCTGCTTCCCCTCTCGTTGAACATCCACCAGGCCACTCTGAGACAAACGGAACAGTCCCGCCCGGGCGGCGGAGGCCGACACTCCAAACTCTCCCATCATTTTGACTAAACTTGCGGCTCGCACCGTCCCCCCGTGGTGCATAATATAATCTCCAAACAATGTAAAAAACAGCGATTGCGATTGCATTCCGGTACCCCCATGATGCTTATTAACCGCCTCCCGTCCAGAAACCGTCCGGATCGAGTCGGCCTAAGGCGCTCCACTCCGTATCTGAGGGCAGTTTCGTCTGCAAGGGGACTGCCCCGTGAGGAATAATCTCCCACCCCGTGCGGTCGGTCACTTCGCTTAGCGTAAAACCTGGATGAATACTGTGCAAGGCGGCGCGATGCTCATCATTGTGAAAGGTAAAGGTGGCGCGGTCAGTCACCAAAACTTCTGGCCCTCCTCCAATGTGGAGGCGCTCACGTTCTCGCCCATCGTGCCCATAGCCCAGCGAGGTGATGTACTGCACACGGGACACCAGCCGGCGCTTGTCGTGCGCCATCATGATGACCGTGCGGCGGCTGAGCATGGCAATGTCACACGCTCCTCCGGAACCGGGCAGTTTGACCCGTGGGGCGTCGGCCGGGCCAATATAGGACGTGTTCAGATTGCCGAAGCCGTCCACCTCAGCACCACCTAAGACCCCCACATCCACTTTGCCCCGCTGCATCAAATTCATCAAATCCATCATATCAGTGCACCAGACGCTGCCCCGCACGTTTTCCGCATCACACATGGTGACAAAAGCCTTTTGGACCGGCAAAGAACGCACAATGCCCGCATCGAAAAAGCCGAGAGCATGAGGCGCATGGGTCATCTTAGCCAGAGCAAAAGCGAGCAATGGCAAACGCATCCCCACGTTCGCAATTTCGCCATCGCGAATGTGCCGGGCTGCCTCAATGACCATCATCTGGACGGGGTTGGGCTCTTTCAGGGCCATGACATCACACCCTCCTCACTCTTGACATGGGTCAGCCGGTCTTTGCCCAAACGGCGCAGGTAGTCGGCGTGACCATCCACGTAAACCCAATCCTGCAACCACTGGCGAAATTCCTGAGGATCACGACTTTCCCGATGATATTGTTGGAAGAATGCCGTATCCCGCCCGTAGTAGCCGAGACACGGCGAAGGATGGAACGCATAAGGAACTGCTACCACAGCATCCACCAAGAAGCCCGGAACTGTTAGATGCCATGATTCCTGGCCAAGATGTCCTTTCGCCACCAGTTCCTCGCATAGTACCACGACGTGGCGAGCGGCCATTAAGGACTCGTGGGTCATGCCGACGGGACCGTCAATGGTGGCATTCCCGTCAGCGTCAGCTTTTTGCACCCCGAGAATGACTACATCGGGCTGCAAGGCAGGCACGGCAACCAATGGCTGTCCATGCCACATAAATGGCTCAAACCCCGCGCGGCTGCGGATTAGGTCCGAGCCGTTCAAACTGCGTGTCGGCAAAAATGGGACACCCATCGCAGCCGCTTGCAAGGCCAACGCCATGGCATAATTGCTGTAATCGACCATCTCGACCGCATGGGGCACTCCATGTTCCGCCGCACGGCGCAGATTATGTCCGAGACCCCCAGAGACATTCCCCGACCAGGCCGCATGAATGCAATCCACCAATCCAGCCCCCACCAAGAGGTCACTCGCAATATCAGAGATAGGTGCACAAAACGTCAAGTGCTGAGTTCCCTGGCGTATGATTTCATAAACCGCCGCAAAGGGAATGAGGGCTTCATGGGCGGCCCCGATAAAGACGGAGCAGTGCGGAGTAATATATTCGTGGATGGCGTCCGCCAAGGACAGGACCTTGCTCATGATGTTACCATGCCATTACGCAGTCGATACCGCTGAATCTTGCCACTAGCCGTTTTGGGAAGCTCCTCGACAAAATGGATTTCGCGGGGATATTTATAGTGCGCTAGCCGACCCTTCACAAACTCTTGCAATTCCGTAGCAAGGCGTTCTGAGGGATTCTCCTCATCCCCAAGAACCACATAGGCAACGGGTTTGGCCAGATCGTCAGCATCTAAGACCCCAATTACGGCCGTTTCGGCCACTGCTGGATGCTCTAGGAGAACGTTTTCCACTTCTATGGGAGACACCCAGATCCCACCCGCCTTAATCATGTCATCTGACCGCCCGCAGTATACAAAGTGCCCATCCCCATCTTCATAGTACTTGTCCCCCGTCTTAAACCACTCCCCAATCATACTACTCCGAGTTTTTTGATACTGACCCCAATAATACGGGGAGATGCTGTCTCCCTGAACATAGAGATCTCCCACTGTCCCGGGGTCCACCACGTGCATCTGATCATCGAGAATTTGAACGGCATAGCCAGGCACCACCGAACCTGTGTTTCCTGGTGTCGATTGCCCCGGGCGTTTGGAAATATAAATGTGCAACACTTCCGTCGACCCGATGCCGTCAAGGATCTCTACGCCATACGCCGTTTTCCACCGTGTATAGATTTCAGCGGGCAACGGTTCACCCGCCGAGACGCACGCCCGGAGTGAGCTCAGGTCATGATCTCGGCTTTGAGGATGGCGCAATATCGCATTGAATAACGTAGGAACCCCGAAGAAGATTGTCGGGCGATAGTGAGCAATATCTTGAAGCACCGTCAAAGCGTCGGGCTTGCGCGGTTCCAAAACAACGGAGGCTTCATTGGCCAACGCGAAATATGAACCATTTCCGAGCCCATAAGCAAAGAAGAGTTTCGAAGCTGAGAAGAGTCGATCCTGTTGCGTAATGTGCAAGATACCTTCCGCATAGAGGCGGTTGCACACCATCATGTCTTTGTGCAGATGCACAGCCGCCTTAGGAGCCCCGGTGCTCCCTGAACTGTACAGCCAAAATGCCGGGTCATCGGGCCCGGGTTCTCGGTTCCTGAGGTAGCGCGGACTGCTGCTCTCTGCCATGGCCAACTCCAGTCCGCCTCCCATGCAGTGGCCATTGATCGCGGCAATGAAGATCTTACGCGTACTCTGAATTTTCAGCATCACTTCTTTGCTAAACTGGCTGGACAGTCCGACATATTCTGGCGTTTGATCCCGCAGCACGGTAATGTCAAACCCTGCAGAAAAAAACCTCGCGAGTGCACTGGTAAAGATGACAGCCTTGACATCGTTATCAAATCGAATGGCCATAATTGCCTGGTCCAGCTCCTGCAACACTTCCAGATTATGCGCATTGGCCGGCGGTCTATTAATTTCTAATATCCCCACCCCTTCCTCCACGCGCGTCTTGAAATGTTCTAGTCCTAATTCAGTAAATTTCATAACCGTTCATCCTCCCTAGTTCTTTTGTGTGGTTCGTTTTAAATATATTACGGTTGTAATACGCATTATTATATTTAGCACTATGTAAATTCAAATGCGGTATGGCAGCGCCTACCGCATTTATCTCTCTATAGCCTAGTTATTCTGTCAATTCCGTCTTGTATCATTATTTCTCTATTAAGCGTTTCCTTCTCGAACTTGTTCCTACAACAATTCTGGTCCTTTCCGCGCCCGTAGCTGTGCTGCTGTCCGCTGGATCTCCAGTATTACAATCCAATCTCCCTGTTCAGGTCTACCGTCCCATCGTGGATTGCAGTCGCGGGGGTGCATCGAAGCCATCAGCCCTGTGGGGATGATCTGGGATTTTGATACTCTCGCGGATCGAAGGGTCTTCGGTGATTTTCACCCATGCGGACGATTAATCGAGCTAATCCTTCTCCTATAGAAACAAATTGCTCAAGAAGAGGCGACAAAAGGGCAGCCTGCGGAAAAGCCCGTAGGTTGCTCCGGGCTCTCGCACAGACTGAGTTGTGTTTGCAGGCCTTTAGGAAACAGAGGTTGTCAAAGTCGTATCGTCATCCACGACTTCTAGAGACTGGCGGGTTGCT
This sequence comes from Sulfobacillus sp., assembly GCA_027309085.1. Classification (GTDB taxonomy): domain Bacteria; phylum Bacillota; class Sulfobacillia; order Sulfobacillales; family Sulfobacillaceae; genus Sulfobacillus. The sequence goes on along the minus strand of DAIDDL010000003.1, from coordinate 114,768 downwards.
TTAATGCCGAACGGCACCAATAGAGCACTGACCAGTCCGGTCGCTGCCATATAGAGAAATGCTACCATAAAGCCCTGCGAGCCAAATGCCACATAAGCGCCCATGGCCAAAATAGGAGCCAAAGCTCCCCCAATATGCCCAACGCCATCAGTTAACGCCACACCAGATGCACGCGCCCGCGTTGGGAAGCTTTCAGCCGTTAAGGCATATAAGAGTGGAAAGAAGAATGTGAGAGCAGCAGACAGAACGAAGCCGACGATATAAATGATAATAGGTGTCGGGATGACGCCAATGACAATGAGACCAATCACCCAGACTAAAATGCCAACCAAGATCGAATACTTTCGTTCGAATCGGTCGCCCAGCCATGCCGCGGTTAGCGCTCCTACAGGATATCCGATTCCCGTCACCAACAGAAACACAATACTGTTGGTTAATGAATATCCTTTGTCTACCAAAAATGTCGGAGCCAGTCCCAGCCATGCGTAATCACTTAAATACATAAATGTCCATATAAGTAGCAATAGCACGAGCCGTCCAACATAGGGATTCTTGAGCAATGCACGGGTAGGAAATTCCTGGCTATGAGTCTCTCCCGCGAGAATTATAGGTTCAGGCAACACCCCTTTTGTCTTGTTTATTGCAACTCGCTCCGCCTCCATGATCACCCGTTCCGCCTCAGCTACACGCCCGTGAGCTAACAGCCACCGCGCAGACTCGGGCATGCGCGCAGACCAAAACAACGTCAACCCCCCTAGCGCCCCCACAAAAAACAGACCACGCCAACCCCAAGTGAAATGTGGCACTAAAGCTAAAGCGACAAACGGAACCACGGCAAAGCCGGAAAAGGCAAAAACATTGGCCCAGCCAGTGTAACGTCCGCGAATGGGCGCTGGTGACACCTCTCCAACATACGCAGAGATCGCGGCAATTTCGGCACCAATTCCCATGCCCGTAATAAACCGCCATATAATGAGCCACGTCAGGTCAAACGATGCTGCACAGGCGATGGAGCCGACCGTAAAGAGCACGGTCGCCGACATAATCGCGACTTTTCGCCCACGGGCATCAGCAAAAGTACTATTAACATACGATCCTAAGATGTACCCTAACAAGCTCGCGGTAATAGGAATCGCGGCGGCGCTCGCCGCGATGTGAAACTGCTTGCTGATCACAGGCAAGGCAAATCCCACATTAGTAATGTCAAAGAACGCCAATAAATACCCAATACCGATTACCCATAGCACTGAGGTTCGATACGGCCATACGGGAATACGGTCTAACCGTGCCACCAGATCCTTATCGGAATCTAAAGGTATTATTGTACTCAAGTACACTCATCCTTTCGTAATTTGACTGCGTTCCTGGTGTAATCTTCCATATCGTGCATGATGAGTCTTCCCACCGTCGCGTCGCACCACCTCCCTCCCGCATGTTGTTCTTCTCCATTTTTGGCCTCCCCTTACCCCTATGGGCATGTCGAATTGATAGGATTGTCTCAAGAACTTACTACTAATGTGTCTCCTCCATCACTTCTGTAGAAGGGCCCAGGACATCTGGTCAATTCAAGACACCTACATGCACCGTGAGAGCGTGCCCCATTCACCTATTAAAGAGGCGCTACCTGTCGCTAGAACAAAAATGTTCTTCCAGACCACTCAGACGGTATATTCAAGTCCTATGCTCAATACCGACTATTACGATAATTTATGAATTTGATGTACCGTGCTAAAAAGTATTGTGGTTGCCAAATTAGATCAGGCGAAAGCAATCCGCTCTCTGGTGCGATGTTACTGAGGCAGCTGATGGGAAATGGTGGGTTATCACATCATAGCTACGGATAACGATTTGTTCCTGCTCCACATCAGGACCCAAATAGAGCAATCTCGGCAGCAATGCAATGTATTCGCTATCGCCGAAGATTCTCGAAAATCGCGGCGATCCCTTGCCCCCCGCCTATACACATCGTAACCAACCCATATCGCATTCCACGCGCTTCCAGTTCATATAGTAGTTTGACTGTTAAAATAGCCCCTGTGGCACCCAATGGATGACCTAAGGCGATCGCCCCTCCGTTGACATTGGTCCGCTCCCAATTTAAATGAGCATCGCGCACTACCGCCACAGTTTGCGCTGCGAAAGCTTCATTCAATTCGACCAAGTCCATTTGACCTATGGTCAGGCCAGCGCGCTGCAAGACTTTTGCAATAGCGTCCACAGGAGCATAACCCATAATTTCTGGTTCCACGCCCGCCACGGCATAACTGACGAGACGCGCGCGTGGCCGAAGTTGTCTGCGCGAGGACTCAGAGGCAGTCATCATGAGTACGGCAGCTGCGCCGTCATTAATTCCTGAAGAATTTCCAGCAGTTACGGTACCATCCTTGCGAAATACTGGGCGCAGCTGGCCAAGTTGCTCCATCGTGCTATTGCGCGGATGTTCATCAACTTGAAATATCTCCTGATGCCGCCCTTCACTAACGGAAATAGGGACGATCTGTTCGGTAAAGCGCCCGGAATTTATTGCTTGAGAGGCACGCTGCTGCGAGTCCCAAGCCAGTTGATCTTGATCCTCGCGTGAAACATGAAAACGTTGGGCGACAATCTCAGCAGTGACACCCATAGCATAGTGTGCAAAGGGATCGGTTACCGTGCTGAGCACACCATCTTCGAGTTCCCCGTTACCCAGCCGTCGGCCCCAGCGGTTCCACACATAATAGGGCAAGCGGCTCATGTTCTCCGCCCCGCCTGCCACGATGACAGAGGCATCTCCAGCTTTTAACCATTGAGCTCCCGATATGATGGCTTGCAGGCCCGACCCACACAATCGATTAACGGTCTGCGCAGTCGATGTAACGGGAAGCCCTGCATGCAACGCAATTCGGCGTCCAATGTAGGCGTCCCCCGACACCTGCCCTACGCATCCCATGATCACTTCATCCACTGCTTCGGGGGCAACCTGTGCACGCTTTAAAGTTTCCTGCACGACAATTCCGCCCATTTCGTGGGCCGCTGTGGACTTGAGACGACCACCAAATGATCCTATAGGCAGACGCACACCATCCACAATCATCACATCTTCGACCATACCGCACTTCACACCTCTCTTTGAATTTCGTTTCTTGCAATCCAGCCCCACGATATTCACCAAGGGTCACCCGGCGTTTTCATCCCAACGCTTTCAAGCCCGCAACCCCAGAATCCTATTTACTCAAGAATTCCGGGGATTAAACACCACTTTTTAACTCCGCCAAAGCAGAAGCTCATCGTCGCGCCAACGCTGCCCTTATACCTGCGGAGGCTGTTCTTCCTTAATTCCAGCCAATCGCTTGGCTTCAGACTCAGCATGCCCCCATGGATATGCCTTCACCGCGGTCATTTTTTCCGCTTCAATCGATCCTTCCGCATGCACCGCAAGCACGAGATGATATGCGGCTAAGTCAGATGCCACCAAGTCGCTAGCTAAATAGAGTGCTTGCAGCCGTTGTTTGCCGTTTATGTTTTGTCCTTGCAAATAACGGTTGAGTACTGGTCCGATCTCCGGATGCACCATGTCTTCTGCTGACGGCGCCGTCACTAACATCCCTCCAGCAATGTCCTGAACGTGATGGAATGCTTGGTGAAGCCCTGTGGCAAAGTGATATTTAGCTAAATTGACCAATGGGATATTGGGCCGAAAGATACCTGGCTCTACCCATTCCCCCCGATCCGCCGCATTGTCCAAAATGGACCGCACCGTCATCTCATAGAGCACTAAATCACTTAGCGCATTTTGAATGTGCCGCGCCTTAGTTAACCCGTTATAGCGCACAAGGAGCGAAGCAACCCCTGTCAGCGCCTCAAGCAAGGGTAATTTATAAGACACAGCAGTAAATCGGTGGAATTCCACAAAAGCCTTAGCCATCGTGCCTGCCGCCTGCCACTCTCCGTTCAAAAAGACATTGTCATAAGGAACGAAGACATCATCGAACCAAGTAAAGGTTTCTACCATCTTGTGATGACTACTGATCGGCCGTTCCATGTCGCGATAGGGGCCACTCAAGAAAGGACTGGCCACTAATGTCAGACCAGGTGTATTCACGGGGATGGCAAACGCTACGGCGTAATCCTTATCCGATTCCCGAAGTTCACGGGTTGGGAGTACAATGAGCCAGTTTGCATTAACGGAGACAGATGTGTGTACTTTCGCCCCCCGAACAACGATCCCATCGGGGGTTCGCTTTACGATTCGCAGATACATATCCGGGTCAACTTGTTCTGCCGGGCGCTTGCTGCGATCACCTTTCACGTCAGTCTGGGCAACCGCTAACGCATAATCATGATGACGGGCTTGCTCCCAAAAATTCTTCACGCGTTCGCTATACTGCGTGCCGTAATCACGATCCAATAGATAAGTCGATTCCATCAATCCCCAAATCGCATCCGTACCGATTTCATGAATTAATGGAACGACCGTACCGCCTAGGCGAGTGCCTTCGGCAATTAGGTCTCTTCTCTTTTTCAAGTCCGATGCGCTTTTAGGGATCTGATAGAAACGGCTGTACGGATCGTGGAGATCGTCGATCACCGCAAGTTCTTGATACTGAGGATCATGCGCCATGCGAAAGTCCACAGCTGCATGGCGGATCGCAGAGGATAATACAGGATGTTGCATCACATCCTGTATTATTTCACCACGATAAAATACACGCCGACCATCTTGTAAAGAACGGTAATATGCTTCTTCATCTTGCAACAATGCCATCATCTCCAAACTGACTAGTTGGTATTTAGGTATGTAAGCACTATATCATCATCTTTGCCAAAGATAAATACATCGGTAATATCTTTTAACCTATGGATAGGTCTCTCGTTCGCTATCCCACATCACGCAGGGTTGTTAAACCGCTTGCATGCTCTATCAAGGTCCGTGCATGCTGTCCCATCTTTGCAAAGCGAGGATCTGAGGTCTGGCCACACTGCCAGCGGCGGTATATTTGTTGGAAAATGACCGCTAACTTGAAATAGCCTAGCACAATATAATATGGCAATGTTTCCAAAGACCTTCCACTCACGCGGCCGTATTCTTCAGCTATTTGATAGCGGCTCCAAAAGCCTGGCAGTTCAGTCGCCGTACGCATGATCTCCCTGATTTCTGGTGGATCAGACGACTCTTGCCAATAAATCAGTGCGAAACCCAGATCAAATAACGGATCACCAACTGTTGACATTTCCCAATCAACAACGGCCAATATCCTGTCCGGTCGGGTCGGTTCTACAATTAAGTTGTTAAGTTTAAAATCATTATGGATCACCGTTGGGGGCCCGCTGTCGGGAATGTTAGTGGAAAGCCAGTCCGTAAGGCTTCTCACCATAGCAAAGCGCTCCGTCGTTGCAAGATTATACCGTTCAATCCACCGCGACACCTGCCTCTTCAGGAAGTCGTGAGGATGGCTAAACTCACTAAGTCCAGCACTTTCCCAGTCAAGGTCGTGTATCTGGCAAAACGTAAGGACAAAGGACCGGGAAATCGCATCTCCCCAAGAAACCGATTGTGCCAAGTTAGATGGTAGTGTGTGATCCATAACGAATCCGGGCCGATACTCCATGACATAAAATGGCCTGCCGATCACCGATGTATCGCGGCAATACCAATACGGCTGGGGAGCAAGGGAAAAAGTCGGAGTAAGGCGCTTAAGCCACAGAAACTCACGCGAAATGTCATGAGCTTTCCGGGCAACGGGACCCTTCGGCGGGCACCGTAGGACGCCTGACCATTGGCCGCGCTGAAGAAGGTAAGTTAAATTGGATGCACCAGATTTAAACTGCCACACAGCCAACGCGCCTTGCCCAGATTCACCGACGGCCTTGCTGAGCGCGATGGCTAAACGTTCCCGATCGAACTCATCCTCTGCCCGCACCTCTTGAATGCCATGCACATCGAATTCCATGAAATCCCCCCCGCCACAGACCTAAAGCGTTTGCGTCCGCGCCCCAAAAAAGTCCCGGTCTTTCTTTGTACCGATATCGGACCTGTCGAACTTCATCCAGTAAATCTCCGGGGATGCATATCCCGGATTGAGACTCTCGTCAGGAAACGTCCATCATAATGAGGCTTAGTCAGCTTCCTTGGCGGTGCTCTGTCTGCATTATGAATGTGGAACGATCTCCCTACCCTCCGGTATCAATGTGCTGGCGCATTAGGTCGTTGATCTGTTTGATTCTTAATTTCTTGTTCCCGGAGCACTCTTCTCAGAAACTTTCCCGAAACAGTTTTAGGAATTTCCGAAACAATTTCGACACTAGTTGGAACTTTATATGTGGCTAACCGCTCCTTTACAAAAAGGCGAATTTCCTCCGCCGTCGTGGCTTGTTGGTCGGCACGCAGTGCAACAAAGGCTTTCACCGTCTCACCACGATACGGGTCAGGTACTCCTACCACTGCTGCCTCCGCTACGGCAGGGTGGAGATAGAGAGCATCCTCAACTTCGCGAGGCCATACCTTGTAACCCGACGCATCAATCATGTCTTTCACGCGATCAACGATGTACACCCACCCTTGCTCATCCATGACAGCCACATCCCCGGTATAAAACCATCCCTCTTGAATGGCCTTTGCCGTCTCGTCCGGACGTTTCCAGTACCCCGGGACGATCTGCGGGCCACGGAGAGCTAACTCGCCCGCGGTACCAAACGGCTGCTCTTGGAGGCGATTTGCCAAGCTGACAATCTTGACGTCTAATCCGGGCACGGGAATTCCTACTGATAGAGCGCCCGACTCAGGATCTACCGGTGCTTCATTTCGCCACGGCACCATGGTCGCGGGAGAAGTACTTTCCGTGAGTCCATAGACGTTGTAAATGTATTGGCCCGTAACAGAACGAAATCGTTCAACAGTGGCCGGAGATACCGGGGCACCTCCACTGTATGCTTTAGTCAATGATGACAAGTCACAGCGACTAATGTCAGCGTGATTCATCATTGCTAAATATGTAGTGATGGCTCCCACTGTAAAAGTAGCTCGACGCCGCTCAATCGTCTTCAAGGCGATACCCGCGTCGAAACGATATAACAACGCCATAGGAATGCCTGCATAGATAGATGCTGCCACCCCAGAGACGGAGCCGGTAATATGAAAAAGCGGAGCAAACACAACATTCACGTCACCATCACCGAGGTGCAGCCATTCACCATAGACTGAAGCATTGTAAAGTAAGTTACCATGCGTCGTCATGGCGCCCTTGGCTACTCCGGTTGTACCCGATGTGTAATTGAGGTAAGCCACATCAGACGGGGATAATTGATAAGGCATGGTGTTTATTGGCTCAGAACTCAACAAGTCACGGTACGAATGCGTCCCTTTAGTAACAGATATTGGTTCAGGCAAAAAGGCCGGACGGTCCCCAGCAAAATCTTCTTCATCATCCACAGTCACTATTGACTGAAGCGATGTTGCCCCCAGGACTGCGTCAAAGCGGTCAGCCAAGGACTGCAATACGACAACGGCCGTGCACTCTGAATCACCTAGATGGTGGATAAGTTCTTGCGTTCGGTACATGACATTTAAAGGCACTACAACCGCGCCTATCCACCACAACGCGAATTGCACGACAACAAAGGCAGGAAGATTTTGAAGCATTACTCCGACACGGTCTCCAGGCTTAATGCCCATGTCTTGAAATCCCGCACCGAGTTTGCGAATTCGGTCGACGAGAGCATGCCAACTAATTTCGGTGTCAAAATAGTAAATAGCCGGTTGGGTTGGTGCAACGCGGGCGCGTTCTATTAGTAAATCGACAATCGTTCTATTTGTGATAGGTAACGTGTCTGGAACGTGACCGTAAAGTGTGATCCATGGTTTCGGCATAGTCTGTTCCCCTCCCCCACTTCATCTGGATAGCCAAGAAGTCTAGGACTACTTCACTACGACGGGATTAATGGGCGCACCCGTGGCCTTAGCCACCTTTATTGGGGCGCCGACGTATAAGAAGGTCCATTGACCATCAGACGCACTGTCTCTAGCAACATCCTCCAGCCAGAGAATTTCATTGAACGCAATTCCCAAATTGCGCATTAAAGCAGCGTGTAGTGGCAAAGCAATTCCCGTTTGGGGATGCGTCGTGCGCTCATTGGCAATGGTATCAGTCCCCAAGGCAGGAATTTCCATTTTATGGAACCAATCGATTAATTCTTCTCGATAGGTCATTCCCGGTTCTACAAAATCCTCATAAAATTTCTGGGGTCCTTGCTCGAAAAACACGGAAAACCAGCCGGTACGCAATAACACAATATCGTGCGCTATTATTTCTGTATTTTGCGCTTTAGCGCAATTCAGGATATCATCAAGAGTAATTTCATAGCCACGGTCTAATGCTCCGACACCTTTATAGCGCGCTATATCCAAAAGAATTGCCCGGCCCACAATCCCGCGTTCTGCTATCGGGAGGACACTGGCTTTCGATAAGCCGTCAATAGTTTCCCTTGCGTCATAGCCATTCCATAGCTGGTCGTCATACCACGTATGTCCCAAAGCATCGATCTGCGTACTGCCTTGCAAAAACATCGTAATGTAGTCGTCAGCATATTCGAGTCCGCCCGGCAAGGGGGATAGGCGTTCTGCCATGTAACTGGCTTTATCTTGAGTGTTCAATCGCACCGGCCCGGTTCGGCCCGGCCATACGGGCTCCCCCTTCGGTCCTCCCATAGTCAGTCCTAACGTAAACACCTTACCTTGCCGCACGGCCTGCACACCTCGCAATACTTCCGTAGCCGTTAAAAAGTTCAATGATCCAACTTCGTCTGTGGAACCCCAACGTCCCCAGTTCTTCGGTGCGGATTCCAATAATTCATGTAATGTCGTCATCCCGTCACCAGCCCTTTCAATTTTACGTCAACATACCATTCATTCGGTATGTTGTCAATACAATCTTAATTCTTATATCACGTCTTGTTTGATTATTTAGATTAGATAGTTAATCCTTTACCCTATTATGGATTCTTTTGTTTCATAAATTTTGCCGTTTAATTCCACAATGGCTATTTATTTGTTACTTGAGGGTTTTGTTTGGTACGCAATCGTAGTATTCTGAGCGTACCGACCGGTCGCTGTCTTTTCGCGTGCCCGCTGCTCGGAACTATCCACGCCAAATGTCTTCCGCTTTCCGAAAAATTCTCGCCATGACATTGTCGACGGAGTTGAGCACAACATTTGAATATGAAATGAAGACATGATAAAAATTGATTGGGGGGTCACTTATGAGAGCTGTCACCTATCAAGGAGTTCGTCGAGTTTCGGTCGAGGAAGTGCCTAAGCCAGTGTTGCAATCCTCCACCGACGCCATTGTTCGCGTAACATTGTCTGCTGTTTGCGGTTCCGACCTCCACGTTTTTCATGGGCGCATCCGCGGTATGGAACCGGGCGACATTGTAGGCCACGAATACGTCGGAACGGTCGAACAGCTGGGGGACGATGTAAAAGTCATGACCCCAGGATCCCGTGTCCTGGGGTCGTTTTTTACTGCATGTGGACACTGCTGGGCCTGCCGCCGGGGGTTTTTCACTCAGTGCATTCATTCTCAACTTTTTGGCTTCGGATCGCGTTTTGGCAATCTATCTGGCGCCCAGGCACAGTGGGTACGCGTTCCTTACGCGGACCAAACGCTCCGTACCCTTCCGGACTCGATTACCGACGAACAAGGCATCTTAATTGAGGATATTTTATCGACAGCTTATTTTGCCACACAGCGGGCAAACATCATCGCTGGCGACACTGTCGCCGTCATCGGCGCGGGCCCAGTGGGCTTACTGGCGATTCAGACGGCCTACGTGTTCGGAGCATCCCTGGTCTTTGCACTCGACCTCGTTCCCCAACGTCTCGAACAGGCGCAGCAAATTGGTGCCCAGCCAGTCTTAGTGAACGGCAAAGAAGTGGCAGCCATTCACGACCTAACGGATGGCCGAGGAGCTGATGTCGTTATCGAAGCTGTAGGCAGTGGGGCGAGCCTTGACCTCGCATCACGAGTGGCGAGACCTTTTGCAACGGTATCCGCTGCCGGTGTTTTTACGGAATCATCGCTGCCGTTGCCTATGGGTCGAGTATTCGCAAAAGACCTCACACTCAGAAGTGGAATGGCTAACGTGCTCTCCGCGTTCGAGCCCGTGATGGCTCTGGTTAAAAATGGCCGTCTCAAGCCTGAAATGGTTATTTCCCACCGGATGCCTCTGGAAGCGAGCGAAGAGGCATACCGGATATTTGACCGCAGAGAAGCTATGAAGATAATTTTACTTGCCGAATAGAGGGACCGCTTGAGGAACCAATCTCTAGCCGACGTTCGTAGGATGCAAAGAGACCTCTAGATGTCGCACTCGGCACAGGGGCCTTCCGACTCTAGATCTGAAGACTCGATGGCTTCTCTAAAGTGAACCAAGACAAAATAGCCAAAAACTACGACAAATTACAGTAACGTGCGCTCCGCCGCATCCACACCACAAGTAAATTAAGCACAGGATGGCCCATCGTGAAGGATCCTTGCGTCCCGAAGTTGTGAGTACCTTCGCGATAGGGAACGCCGGCCGACACAAATTTTCGCAACGGCTTCTGCCCTACTATCTTGATGTCAGGCCGCAAGCGTCTGCTTGGCCGACTTCAATGCCAGAAGCGTGTGCAGGAGGCCCTGCGCGAATTTCGTCAGATGTCATTTTACCACCTGTGTATGTGGGGGTACGGCACATCCATGGGTGCTTATTGTGAGTGGTAAAATATATTTGGATGGCACGGTAGTCCGTGTAAGACTATTTTCAGGAAGGAATTGATATCAAGATGGAAGTTACTGTGGATGTCAAGAAACGCTTAATGGATGTGGCCATTAATCTTTTTGCGGAAAAAGGGTATGATGCTACTTCTGTCAGTGATCTTGTTCAGGCAGCGCATGTTACGAAGGGGGCAATGTACTATTATTTCACCTCAAAGGAAGAGATCTTATTAGCCATACATCACCAGTTCATTGAATCGGAAATGAACCAAGCCGAAGAAATTCTAAGTCACCATCTGTCTCCAGAGGTAACCCTACGATCCCTAATCCTTTCTCTTATTGAATCGATCGCCCTGTATCAAAATCAAGTTACCATTTTCTTTCGCGAACTGCATCGTTTGTCCCCTGCTTCTCTTGCGCAGGTTAGAACAATCCGCGATCAATACGAGCAAATGTTTGAGAGAACTATCCAAGCAGGTCAAAATAGCGGCGTATTCCGCATCGACATGGAGCCCCGCCTACTGGCCCTAGCACTCTTTGGCCAATGTAATTGGACCTACACGTGGATGCGTCCTGCAGGACCGTTAACCCCGACGGCTATTGGACAACATTTTGCCGATATTTTTTTGCAGGGTATTGCCAAGTCTTCGCCAAACTCTTAATAATGTGCCTCCACCGCAATATGAAGCCGACGGTCCCAGCACTGATAAAAGAAAGATAGAATTTTTCCCATTTTATCGGCTCAATAAGTGATTGGGGAGGCCAGTCTGTGCATTACAGACTGGACCGTCATGTCACATACGCCCATGGCTGGCCGTCGCCGCCGGCAGGCATGCGGCGTACGCCCGCACCGGGACCAGTTCGCCCAGTGCGTTATGTTGTGGTGCCCATTGACAAGCTCCACAGGAGCTGAAACGCCTCATGATGACACAGGTTTTGCGTTCCATACCTAAATTATTTCATCCGGCGCAATGGTTCAAGGAGATTGGACAGACATTTGCGCAGAGCCCTCGAGGCGATGTTTTGGTGGGTCGGGTGTTTTCTGCAAGTCCGGAGCGCGGAACAACTGGCAGATTGGATCGGTCCGGATATTTGAAACGGTTTGGGGTGCCCCAATGCCGATACTCTGCCCCGCCATTTGGCGGCCATTCCGCCCGCCGTCTGGCATGCCATGCTACGCCAAGTCGCGCGCACGTTGGCGTGTTATGAATGGCAGAGCAAAAGGGGACCATCGTGACAACCGAGAAGGGGACCAGGGACAACGCCAGCCATTCCCACGAATTACCGCGCCGATCACGGATGAACAGCCCGGGCGTCAAATCGAGTGTGTCGTGCAAAACCGCCTCGAAGGCGGCGATGATCTGATCCCAGACGCTGGCCCATGTTAAATCGACCAGTTCTGTTGAGCCCTTCGAAAGTTTCAGGATTCAGATTCTTGCGCGCTTAGCTCATAGTCAGCTTCTCTGGAAACTGTCAGCGCAAGTAGTTGTCCGCCGCCATTGCGCGCATTAGTTTCCCATGCTGCTCCGCCGCGCCCCGCCGCATGAAAAATGGCCGGCTCTGCCGATTTGACCGCTCCTGTTGGCAGGTCCAGGCGCTGGCTCTGGCGAATATCCTAGGGCGCTCCCATGGGGAGATCGATTCGTCTGTGGTCTCACGAGGCCGCACCTTAGTTTGATCCGGAGCGCCATTGGGCACCTCACCTTGTTGCGAGCCGCTGGCCCAGCACGTGGAACAGAATCCTTTCTCTTTCCGTCTTTGCCCCGTGGCCTAGGCCCGGGACAGCCTTGATGTGAGAGGGATTGACTAGACAACTCGTGAACGTGCCCTCTAACAGATTGAATACGGGTTTCCAGTCACTGCCGGTGGATTCCATCGCCACATGGGTGACCTGCTGCTGCGTGAGCCAGGCCGCTAGGGTGCGGAGATCGGCGGTAGCGGTGCCAAAAGTCTGGATCGTCTTGCGGGGTGCGGCGTCGTCCCGAATCAACACGCAGGCGACGACGGTTTTCTTATGCACATCGAGTCCCGCGCAGCGGGGAAACACGACGTTCATCGGACAGCCTCCCAAATTCAGGCTGCTCACATGACAAAACCGATGTCAAAGACAGTGAGTGGATTGCCGACTTGTTGCAACATGGCCTGCTCCAGCCCAGCTTCAATCGAAGAGCGCGCACGAGAGGCCAACCGGATTCAGAAGGTGTTGGAAGGCGCCAACATCCCGCTCGGATCTGTGATCAGCGATGTCCTCGGCATCTCCGGCACCCGCATCCTCCGCGCCTTGGCGCGAGGGGGGAGACCGATTCCCCCGCCCAACTGGCCGCGTTGGCCGATGACCGCATCCGGGCCGGGCCACCCCTGAGGAACTGATGCGGGCGTTAGAAGGGCTGATGGGCCGCCACCAGCAGTTTCTCTTGATCCAGCAACTGCGCCACCTGACGACGCTCGACGAGCAGATTACCGCCCTCGACACCGAAGTGAAGAGACCCGTCTCACCCCTTTTGCGGAGACCCGGAATCTCCTGCAGACGCATCCCGTGGTGGGACGCCGGACCGCTGAGACGGTCTTGGCCGAAATCGACCCCACCGTGGACGCCTTTCGGAGTCCGGAGGCCCTGGCGAAGTGGGTCGACCTGGCCCCGGGCCACCACGAGAGTGCTGGCAAACGCCTGTCCGGGCGCACGATTCCCGGCAATCGCAGTCTCCGCGCGGTGCTGGTGGAAGCCGGACAGGCCGCGGGGCGCACGAAAGCGACGTATGTGGGGGCCCAATATCGCCACATGGCCCGCACGAAGGGGCCCAAGCGCGCCGCCGTGATTGTCGCTACGCTGGTAGTGGACCTCTGGTACATGCTCACACGGCAGCAAGCCGATGTCGACCTCGGCGTCGAATACTTCGACCAGCGCGACCACGAACGGATCGCGCGACAGGCCATTAAACGCCTCGAAGGCCTCGGCTACCAGGTCACGCTGAACCCCGCGTCCTGAGCCAGTTTCTGGCCCCGGAGCCGGCTCGAAGGCCCCGGCTTGAGTGAAGGCGGCCAAGCGCCCGTTTCTCGCGGGAATTTTTCGGAACAGTCCGAGCCCTCTACAGCCAGGGCGGTCCAGTATTTCGTGCCCTGGCATTTCGGGCAAACAAAACCGTTCAGCGAACGCTGCTGGAACACATGTTCTTAGCATGCGCTTCCATTCCGAAGTAATCTTGCGACTCCCGCAACGTCATCAGGCGACGCCCTCCACTTCACACACTAATTGCAGAAACTATACCATCTTCCATCCACTTTGGAACACGTCATTTTCCGGGGATGTATGAAGTGTTAAAGCAAGATATCGGCAAAAGCACGTACCGGTGATCCAGTACCTCCACCAATTCGGAGCGGCATTCCCCAAAAACGAAACCGGTAACCCACCAGCAATTCCAACCGAGTCAAATTTTCGTAAATAACCACGCCAGCACCCAAAAGCTGTTGATGGGCAAAAATTGCCTGGTCCTTAGACGTATCGATGGAAATGGCATCCGTGCCTACGGCCTTTACCCCCCGCTCCACCAGAAATACCGCTGCATCATTAGAGAGACCGGGCCATGCTGTGCGGTACTCATGTGCGCCTGCCCCTTTCTGCCATAATCTGTCGAAACCATAATGCAAAAGCACTGTCTCTCCTTTGGCAATGACACCATCGCGCTTTTCAAAGCGCAAGAGATCGTCGGCGGACAATGACTGATTTGGGCCGACGTCGGTTGCGTCCACGCATCGACCTAAACCCGTAAATCGCTCTAACTCAATAATGTCAATGGTCGCTCCATCCCGATAAAAATGGATAGGTGCATCCACATGTGTGCCGGAATGTTCCCCCATAATAATTTGAGCATGTGCCGATCGATCCCCGAACTCGAGCAAGTTCCACATCATGCGAAAGAATTTGGTGTGGGTGGGAAAGCTCGGCTGATCATTTTCTAAAGTATGTGATAGGTCCACGAGCATCTTGGTTTCGTCCTTTCCTATTCGTGACCCGACTCATCTATTCTGTATCGAACTGGAGTTGGGCTTCGCAGATGGTCTACGCAATTCAGCGTGACACAAGAACCAAAAACTTGGAGACCCCAGTGACCGTTACTCCACGATCTGAGACATGGGTACCACTTTGATACCTGCTTCGCGAAATCCATCTCGTAAACGTGCCACTAGACCTGTCGCCCCTTGCGTATCGCCGTGCACACAGATCGTGTGAACCACCAACTCCAACCAGCTACCCTCCATGGTTTTGACTCGCCCATCACGGACCATGGTAATAGCCCGCTCCACAACGCGGTCAGGATCGTGGATCACGGCTCCAGGAATTCGCCGGGATACCAAGGTGCCGTCGGGATTATATTCACGGTCAGCAAATACTTCATAGGCCACCCGCATCCTAGCCGCCTCGGCCGCTTTACCTAGTTCTCCCCCATAGGAAACCACCAAGAGCGAGGGGTCAAAGTCTCGAATTCCGGCTACGATGGCGTCCGCCAAAGTCCGATCAGTCATGCTCAGGTTGTTTAATTGTCCATGGGGTTTAACGTGTTGAAGCGGTACCCCAAAACGACGACTAAATCCAAAAAGCGCGCCAATTTGGTACAAAACGTCGGTTCGTGCCTCATCGGGCGTCACATCAAGATTACGACGACCAAAGCCGACTAGATCGCTAAACCCCGGATGAGCTCCTACTCCGACACCCAGGTCTCGTGCCATGGCAACCGTGTGAGCCATGACCCGGGGATCGCCGCCATGAAATCCGCAGGCAACATTTGCCGAAGAGATAAACCGCATAACTTGTGCATCCTCACCAATCTTCCATGCACCAAAACTCTCTCCCATGTCACAATTGATATCCACTACATTGGCCATTTCTTAATTAAACCTCCCTAGTTATCCTTTTCTTCTACTCCACCGGGTTCTTCTTCGACAATTGCTGCCTCACCCAGATAGATAGCCAGCACCATGCTTGCAAAGACCGAATGCGATCCTGACAGTGTTTAGTTGCAAAAGTCGTTAAGGCATGGCCCTCTTACCCCGTTGGTTCCCTTTCGGGAAGGCTCTCTGCCCGGGCTCCTCAATGTATTTCACGTACGAAGGTATCACGGTTACCTGTCCTTTATCGGAACAATGCGCTTCTAATTAGGGGATCCCACCTCCAAAGGTTTTATCTTCAGCCACGCTTGTTGCTCCGCTAAGGCATCTCTGGCTTCTTTGCGGCTCACGGCACCAAAATGCACCGTATTACCGGGTTTGAGTTGCCCTAGAACCGGCCAATCGGCTTGAATGACGTGAGCCGCTGTGGGATAGCCTCCGATACTTCCCCGTGATTTCAGGAGTATAAGCAATTCGCCACTAGGTGGCACCTCAATAGAACCAATAGCGAGCCCTTCGGAAATGGCATCACCCCGCAAATATTCATCAGTGAGGGGCCCGCCCTCCAGTCGAATGCCTACTCGATCCGAATGTTGGCTAACCTGAAAGCTCGTCGCCAGCATCCGGTTCCACATGCTATCCCGAAACCGATCAAGATGTACACCAGGCAAGATACGGATTTCCTCGCTCCAAAGACAGGTCTCCACAGGCGCAAACACTAGGCGTCTTGCTCCACCGGGGTAACTTAATATGTCTCCGCTTGCTACTGTGCGGCCCGACACACCTCCAAACTTCGAGACCAGATCAGTCGATCGGCTACCAAGAATGTGTGGCACGTTTATACCACCAGCCAGGGCAAGATATGCCCTGGCTCCTTTCTTACTTCTTGAAAAGCGAACCCGATCTCCCGCTTTAAGATATCGCGAACACCCCGGACTCCAAGGGCTTTTACCAATAACGGCCGACAAGTCCGCTCCCGCCAATGCGGCCCAACCATCGTCGAGGGCTTCTAATTCAGGACCCAAAAGAGTTATTTCGAGAAGGGCAGCTCCTTGCGGATTATCCAACAAACGATTCGCCCATGCCGCTGCATAGTCGTCTACTTGGCCGCTGACCATGATGCCAAGATGTTCATATCCCCGGCGACCAGCGTCCTGTACGGACGTTTGAAGCCCTGGCCGCAAAACTTTAATTCGCGGCATAAGGCACCTCCTTGACGACCTCATGGCCAGTAAGGACTAAGTCCTTAAGATGGATAAATTCATCGTCATCCACTGCACGAAACCACAAATAATCGCCTGGTTGGTATAAAATAGGCGGATCCCTTTGGATATCAAAGAGTTGCACGGGAGTTCGACCAAGGAGATGCCATCCCCCGGGAGTTTCCGTTGGGTAGACGCCGGTTTGCGCGCCAGCAATCGCGACTGACCCGGCAGGCACTACCGTCCGTGGCGACGAACGCCGTGGAAGCTGTAGTTCTGATGCAAGAGTTCCACAAAGAGGAAATCCCGGAGAAAACCCGAGACAGTAAATGAGATATGGTGACGCAGTGTGCTGGCGTATCACCTGTTCAGGCGCTAGTCCCAATGTGTTCGCTGCGTACAGTAAATCCGCCCCTCCCTCTCCTCCGTAGAGTACTGGAACCACAAAGGTTCGCGGTAGCCGGTTATCTTCTTCGACAGGTAGTTTCTCGATAATGGACAATACCCGCTCACCGCTGGTGGCAACTGGATCATATTCCACTAGCAACGTCGTATATGCGGGTACAATGCCCCATACGCCAGGAATATCGGCCGAACGCACTGCAGTTCCTACACGGTGTACGAGCCGGTTGACATCCGGATCAATCAGTTGGCCAAACTTCAGCACGATGGCACCGTCTCCGGCCCACAACGCTTGTTGCCATAACGTATTAGCCATGGCCTTTCCCACCTATCCAATTTGAGTGTTTGTCTTAAGCACTGACTCTAGCCAAGTCTACACCTTTCGTTTCGGGTAGAAACAGAAGGGCAATTAGGCACAATATATAGGCTGCCGGGCCAAATATGGATATTCCTCCAGCGAGCCCATAACGGCCTGCCAGTGTTCCTACCAATAGTGGCGCAAATCCAGCTACTCCGCGACCAAAATTATAGGTAAATCCTTGACCAGCACCCCGATATTCCGTCGGATAGAGCTCTGACAAAAATGGGCCAAACCCGGTAAAGATTCCCGAGGCAAAGAACCCCAAAGGAAAACTCAAGACCATCATCAGACCGGGACTGATCGGGAAATGCGTGTAGATCAAAATAATCGCTCCGCTGAAGATGGCGTAGATGGCAAACGTCGCCTTTCGGCCTATTCCATCGTTAATATATCCCGATAGCACGTAGCCCGCAAACGATCCCACGATGATAATAGCCAAATAGCCACTCGAACCAATCAGTGAGAGATGTTTGTCCACCTTAAGATAGGTCGGAAGCCATGTGAAAATCGCATAGTATCCAGATTGAGCACCAACTGCTAACAGCGTGGCAAAAATGGTTTTGCGCAAGATACCCGGGGAAAAAATCCGAAAGAAGCTTACCCCCGTTTTACGATTAGATTTGGTACGATTCTTCATCCACACTTCGGGCTCTTTAACTTTACGCAATATATAGACACTTAAGAACGCAGGTAAGATGCCTATGAAGAACATAATACGCCAACCAATGGCACCCGCTAGCGGCAAAATGATAATAGAAGCAATTACCGCCAGAGCCCAGCCAAAAGCCCAGGCTCCTTGTACAAATCCGAGCACACGTCCGCGAACCGGGCCACGCACGGTTTCGGCAATCAAGACGGCACCGACCGCCCATTCACCCCCAAACCCTAATCCTTCTGCTGCTCGAAATACCAAAAGCTCAGGGAACGATGTCGCCAATCCCGACAACGCGGTAAATACCGAATAGACAATGACGGCTAAACTCAACGTGCGCACTCTACCAATTCGATCCGCGACGGTTCCGGCCAACATGCCACCAATAGCGGAAAAGACTAATGTGGTGGTGCCAATAAGGCCACCAGCAGCGTCAGACAGATGAAAGGCCTGGATCATCGCTGTCAAGACGATTGCATACATCATATAGTCGAATCCGTCTAGACCCCATCCCATGAAAGTCGCCCAAAAGGCTGGACGTTCTGCGGTCGTAATGGGAATAATGCCGTTTTTTTCTGTTGCCATTTTCTCAATTCCCCCAATTTCGGTGCGATTAGGAAGCACGAATGATTGTGGCACATCCGTAAAATTAATGGTCAGTGTTACCTAGTGACTGAGTCACCAGGTTGTCCGACAATCAAAGCTTAGAGAAGAAATTTTCACTTGTCAATATAAAACAAAAAGTTAGTTTTTTGAAGAAAGGTTGGTCACGCTCAATTAGTTCTTATGTTATTATGAAAACATACAAGGTGATCATGTATGTATTAGAGAGGGAGAGCACGTAATGCAGAAAATCCAGCAACTTAAGCTTAGCGAAGAAGTGGTCAACCGTGTTAAACAAATGATTATGAGCCAAACCTATCGTCCAGGGGATAAACTTCCTTCAGAAAAAGAGCTATCTGAAATGTTTGGTGTTAGCCGAATGTCAATCAGAGAAGCTTTGGCCATACTTTCATCTGCCAAAATAATTGACATCCGGCATGGAGAAGGTAGCTTTGTGCAGGCTATCAATGTGTTCCACTACATTCCACCTGTCGCTATTTCCATGATAGAGTTCCCGGAAGCTCTGCTGCAACTGCTCGAAGTACGCATAATCTTAGAAGCATCGGCTGCAGAACTAGCGGCGGAACGCGCTGATACAACCGCGTTGAAAGATATGGAAATCGCTTTGCAAGGATACCTCGACGAAGTTTCCACCAAAAGGAGCGGGGACCAGTATGACCTTCGCTTGCATAAGGCAATTGCTCAAGCCACTGGCAACTACGTTTTAATTGAATTTATGAATCGCATTTCTGATATGATTTTTGAAGGAATGCAATACACGTTGAATCAAAATATTGGTAACGAGCGTAAGGTACGGGAAGTCTACGACGAGCATGCTCGGATCGTCCAAGCTATTCAAAGCCGCAACCCGAGCCAAGCCCGTTTAGCAATGACCTCTCACTTGAACAATGTTCGGCTTAAAATCTCTGAGCCCCAAGATAGAATGGGGCCAAGGAATGGGGAACACGGCGGTGACTTATGACGTAGTAGTGATTGGCGGAGGGATTGTTGGTCTGGCCACCGCATATGCCATTCAAGAGGCCCAACCCGGGGTCAGCCTTTTGGTGTTGGAGAAAGAACAAACGGTAGGAAGCCATCAGAGCAAACATAATAGTGGCGTTATCCATTCGGGCATCTATTATAAACCAGGGAGCCTTAAGGCCCAGCTAACCCGAGATGGTAGCCAAAAGATGACTTCGTTCTGCGAGCGTCACGGATTACCTTATGAGAGCTGCGGCAAGGTCATTGTGGCAGCGGATGACTCCGAACTTGAAGGTTTAGCACGACTCTATGCATTTGGTCAGGAGAATGGTATTGCGGTACGCATGGTTGACAAAGACGCTCTTCATGCATTGGAACCGCATATTCAAGGTATTGCGGCTATTCATGTGCCGATTACTGGAATCACCGATTATCACCAAGTTTGTCTTGCGATAGCTGGGGATTTACAACGAAACGGGGCCGCAATCGAACTGTCCACGGAGGTGAAGGATGTTCACGATTCGCTAGGTGAAGTGACAATAGAGACACCACGCAGAACGTTCCACACCCGTTATATGATCAACTGTGCGGGTTTATTCAGCGACCGTATTGCCCGCATGACCGGGGTAGATCCTGGCGTAAAAATCGTGCCTTTCCGCGGCGAATATTACGAATTCTCTATGGAGAAACGTTCACTTATTAACAACTTAGTCTATCCTGTGCCTAACCCACAACTACCATTTCTCGGGGTGCATTTTACCCGTATGGTGGATGGCAAAGTAGAAGCTGGGCCCAATGCGGTGGTAGCATTTAAACGGGAAGGTTATAACAAGTTGAATATTGATTTCTTTGACCTTTGCGACGTGTTAACTTATCCGGGATTCCAGCATTTGGCCAAAGAATACTGGAAAAGTGGCATGGAAGAAATGAGCCGTTCATTTTACAAAAAGCAGTTCGTTCGTAATTTGCAGCGTCTTCTGCCGGATATCCATGACGCCGATTTGGCACCAGCTCCGGCCGGTGTACGAGCCCAGGCGGTGCGGCCAAACGGCTCACTTGTCGATGACTTTTTGATTATTTACGGCAAAAGCACTCTCCATATATGTAACGCTCCATCTCCTGCTGCGACCGCATCACTCAGCATAGGCCAATACATTGCCAATATCTACCATAGTTTCGCGGATTCCGGAACATCCTGATATATACCTGAAGCCGTGACGACACCCAGTATTTTCCCATAAGAATTCGTGAAACATGGTAATTCCGCACGTTCGGTTCTGCGGGAATCGCGGCCCAACAGACACCCCGCCAGCCCCGCGGTCTCCCGGGGACGCTCAACGAAAACTCACCGCGGCAAGCGTCCGTGCCGCCTTCTACCTACCCAGATTTTAACTGGGGAATATTATGGCTTGAGTGCTGTCGCGGATTCAGGATATAATACGATTCGTTATTGTAAGTCATCCTGCGGCCGCGGCGCGACGGTATAATTCCACTGAAGGTTGTGATCTTCATGGTGCTCAATGCGGAGTCGGGCCCATTCCTCTGGCGAAATTTAAACCCCCTTGTCTGTCAATGCCATACGTATTTTTTATCGAGATCGCAGAAGATTTTTAAACCGCCCTGATTGGTCGTGTGCGCAATCAGGTTCACCACGACCTCCAGTGTCGTCAGGGTGGTGGCCGCGCCAGGGCGCTCTGTGGCATGGCCAGGCCATATCTCGGCGCTCCCACAGTCCCTAAGTACAAATTCAGAACTGCGGGCGAACTGATAGCCAATACCACCGTTTTAGACAACGTTATATCAACCCGTTTACCGGACTTGCCAATTCGTATTTCCGTTACCAAAACAACCGTATCTACATGATGAGATCACGGAGTAGTTTATATAAAGCCGCTTTGTGTTCAAATCCAATACCGGGTGTTTCCGGGAGGCGTACATATCCATCTTCTACATCGTAACCATCAGCAAATCCCCCAAAGGGCTGAAAGATCCCTGGATAAGATTCGTTGCCGCCGAGCCCCAGCCCTGCTGCTAAATGAAGGGACAGTTGGTGTCCACCATGGGGAATGCAGCGCCGGGCCGACCATCCATGTGCCGATAACATCTCGAGGGTCCGCAGATATTCGACCACCCCGTAACTCAGGGCACAATCGAATTGCAAATAATCTTTATCAGGGCGTAGCCCGCCATACCGAATCAAATTACGCGCATCTTGGTGCGAAAACAAATTTTCACCCGTCGCCATGGCATGAGGATAATATTCCCCCAGCATCGCTTGTAGGCGAAAGTCCAGCGGATCCCCAGGTTCTTCAAACCAAAGCAACCCATACGGCTCCAGTCGTTGAGCATAGCTCAAAGCTGTCGGGAAGTCGAGTCGGCCGTTAGCGTCCACCGCCAACGCCTGTCCGTCGCCCACGACGTCTAAGACAGCGTCAATACGCCGAAGATCTTCGGCGAGCGAGGCCCCGCCAATCTTCATTTTGACGTGCCGATAGCCCAAATCTAAATAGTGTTTCATTTCTTTTTGCAATGCACTCACATCTTTCCCCGGCTGGTAATATCCGCCGGCCGCATACACGAAAACAGACGGGTCGGCCGTCCCCCCATGATAGGTATCTGCTAAGACCTGATATAACGGCTTGTTCTCAATTTTGGCCACCACATCCCACAAGGCCATATCGAGTACACCCACCGCAACGGATCGTTCCCCATGACCGCCCGGCTTTTCGTCCATCATTAACACGTCCCAAACCCGATGCGGATCAAAGTTATCGCCGCGCTCGTTGAGTAAGCTCTCAGGGGCTGCTTCTTGCAAGCGGGGAATAAACCGATCACGCAGGAGACCTGACGCGCCATAGCGACCATTGGAGTTAAACCCAAACCCGACCACAGGACGCCCCTCACGCTTAACATCAGTGATAATCGCTACCACAGATGCCGTCATTTTGCTGAAATTAATATAGGCATTTTGAATGTTAGATGCTAACGGAACAGTCTTTTCTCGGATGTCAACAATTCTCATAATTAAGCCTCCCATAGAGTATTATCGGCTTCAAGTTACAAGTCATGACAAACTCATCGGTGTAAGTAACTAAAGCTAGGACGGGCCGAACATTACGGCACACGTCAGACCCCCAAAGAAAGTAAGGAGCAAGGCCGCACCCTATCCACCCCGCCATATTCCTACCCTATCGACATGCATCGTCGTTTATCACCATGTTATTTTTGTTGGGCGAACCTGCGGACACGCAGGTTCGCCCACTCGCGGTGGCCTCAAACACCTTCGAGAGCACACAAACGCTCCGCATATTCGTCAGCCTATCACAACGCTTGTCTCTTGCGTACAACGTTGATATGTACAAGTTTTAAAAAACTTTCCAACCCACAGACCTCAGTAAATTTATCAGCCCCTCGAGTCGGCAGGATGTGGGTCGTCCCGATCACTTTGTCCCCATATGCGAAATTTGTTTTGGGACCGGGAAACATAGCACCGTAATTCATATTTCGGAGAAAATAATCAGGATCCACTGTTAGAATTTCGACGTACTCATCCGCTAGTTTGTCTGCTTCTTCTACGGCCTCTGCCTGACTATCAACGACGATCACTGACCCATATTCTGACGAGGATGCTCGAGCAACATCAGCGGTGGCTATCGTTTGGAGTTGACCTTGAATCTCTCCTAGTGCTTCGTATGGCAATCGCTCACAAGTTGTTATCAACGCGCCATGCGACGTAGGTCCATGTTCTGCCTGGTCAAGTTATGGCCGCCATCTCCACGTCTGCAGTATCGTCTGCTGCGACTAGGACCTCCGTACGACCAGCCAATAGATCGATGCCGACCACGGCCAAGCAGTTGACGCTTGGCCTCTGCCACATATACATTACCCGAGGGAGAGTATCGGAAGTTCGGGTTACGTCGGACCAACCAGCATATCCACCCGCGCCATCGTTTCTGTGCCTAAAGCCTTTGCCGCCATGGTCTGAACACCACCCAACACATAGATCTCAACAGTTCCCGCCAACATCATCGCCGTAATCGCGGCGTCCGGGATTGCGCCTGTCGGCGGCGTGCATGCCATAATCCGTTTCCCTCGTGCCACCTCGGCTGTCACAATGCTCATATGCGCCGACGCCACCATAGGATAACTACCCCCGGGCACGTACCAACCCACACTGTTTACCGCAATATTGCGGTGTCCTATGACCGTGCCCGGGCACTTCTACTTCGATATGTCTTAGCACTTCCCGTTGCGTTTCCGCAAACTTGCGAATTTGCGTATCTCAATGTCTCTGATAGTCGCCGCAGGAACTCGCGCGACTGCAGCAGCTATGGTGCCGGAGGGGAGCATTGGTCCCGGTGCCGCACGGTAATCGTGTTGTTCGACATCTAAAATTGTTTGGACCCCCTGCGAAATACTTCGGTCAGGTTCCGCTTGTTCCAATTGCGTCTTGCCAGCCTTAAGATATTGCATCATTGTCATCTATTCTTTAAGTGATATGGCATTGCGCATTACGCTTGGGTATGAACTTACACCAGCGGCTCGTTGGCATTCCCTAGGGTCTTCCTGGAATCCCCAACCTTTAAGACCATTAATCGATCCTGAATTTTCCCAGCTAATCAGTCTTCAACCCCATTCTCGATTTTTTCCCCAAGCCAGTGCTCCATCACCCGCGCCTTATCGTCTCCAAGAATAGGAGCCGCGCGGACTTCACCACCGTCTAACCACGGCGATGAAGGGTAGGCGAGATCACCGTAACGGTTATCACGAGATACTATCTTCGGTAGGCCATCCGTGCGCCATGCATCGGCTGCAATATCCAACGGACGGACCAACCCAACAACCAGCTTAGATGCCCGAAGCAAATCGACCCATTCCGTCCCCGGTCGTGTCACAAAAATGGACTCCAACGTACGGTGAAGCACCGCTCTATCCGATACACGGCGGGCGTTACTAGACCACATTCCAAGGGTCCACTCCGGATGTTCTAACAACTGCGAGAGCCGTGCAAACTGGCTATCATTGACCGCCCCGACAATTATCGGAGTGTCTCTAGTTTTAAAGTGTTCATATGGCGCAATGCTCGGGTGAGTCGTGCCACCAGCAGGATATGCCGTATTCCCAGCAGTATGGACTAAGTACGGATGTGTCATAAGAAGTTGCGCCGTTTCTTGAAGGCTTAGGACCACACGCTGGCCCCGACCTGTGCGTTCACGTGTGTAGAGAGCCTCCATCATTTTTGACACCGCGAGGACCCCGGTCATCATATCAATTACTGCGACGCCTTGACGCACCGGCGGCTGACCAGTTCCCGTAATCGCCATGAGCCCCGATTCTCCCTCAAGTACTACTTCTAAAGCCGGGTCCTCATATCGAGCAGACTGCTCTCGATATCCGCAGATCGAGACATAGATCAGGCCAGGCATGTCGGCTTTGAGGTCTTCATATCCCAATCCAAACTTTGTTAACGTTCCGGGGCGGAGATTCTCGAGAAGGATGTCCGCTTTTCGAGCGAGCTTGTGAACCAGCATGACATCATCAGCATTCGCTAAATCAGCAACTACGCTTTGCTTTCCACGATTAAAGGCGGCAAAATATAAACTCTCGCCATGAATAAACGGCGGTCCCCACTGCCGTGTCAAGTCGCCGCTCGGCGGGCGTTCCACCTTGACCACATCGGCACCCGCGTCGGCAAGTAGCATGCTTGCAAACGGGCCAGACAGAACCTGGGTGAAGTCAAGTATGCGAAGGTGCTCAAGCCGACTGGGGCCGGTACGTCTCTCAAAGTCCAAGGGTCGCTAACACCTCCTGATCTTCAACCAAATGCTCCCCTGAGCGCTCCAACGTGATTCGGCCCTTATTCAAAACATAAAGATGGTCAGATAATCGAAGAGTAAACCGCGCGTTCTGTTCGGCCAGCAAAACTCCAACCCCCCGCTGCAGAAGAGTGCGTATGTGTTCACCGACTTGGTACACAACCTGCGGAGCCAACCCTTCGGTTGGTTCATCTAAGAGCAGAAATGTTGGATTAACCAAAAGCGCTCTCGCCATTTTCAGCATTTGGTTTTGGCCACCTGACAAGACCCCAGCCGCTACGTTAAGTCGTTCCCGCAACCCGGGAAATACCTCCAGGACTTCATCCAGCGCCTTCTTCTTATCTCGGATCGACCGAGGTACGGACAATAGCAGATTTTCCATCACAGTTAGTCGCGCAAACGCACGGCGACCTGACGGCACGTAGACGATGCCAGACTGAGCAATACGATGAGGAGGGAGCCCGAGAAGCGGTTGCTCATTCAGCATGATGGACCCACTTGCCTTTGCCATCAATCCTGCAATGGTCCGAAATGTAGTGGTTTTACCGACGCCGTTGCGCCCTAAGAGAGCTACACACTTTGCTTCATGGATGGACACAGAGATTCCCTGGAGAACATGACTCTGCCCATAGTATGCGTGAAGGTCCTTGACCTCAAGAATGCGTTCCGCCATGTCAGTCCCCTACCCCGCCCAAATAGGCGCTAATAACCTCCGAATTAGCCCGCACTTCCCCCGGCTCGCCGGTAGCGAGCACTCGACCAGACACCAACACCGTCACCGTGTGAGCCAGCTCAAAGACAACTTCCATGTCGTGCTCGCTAAGAACGATGGTCAGGTGTAGATCGCGCCATATCTTTTGCAAAATCTGTACGCTCCTCTGCGTTTCGTACGGAGACATTCCCGAGGTTGGTTCATCCAAGAGAATGATTTTGGGCAATGGAGCTAGCGCCATTGCCAGTTCTAGAGCACGTTGATCTCCATGTGCCAAGATTCCTGCCTGCCGCCCCCGGTCTTCCGATAGCCCCACCATATCCAAAACCTCGTCGGCACGCCTTTGTATAGATGCGTCAGGAGATTTCCAAAAACGTAAAGTACGCCCCGAATACCCTAGCAAAGCTGTCACGACATTTTCGTGGACCGTCATTGAAGGAAAGATATTTGTGGTTTGGAATGCCCGAGTCATCCCCAACCGTGCGACCTCATGGGCCCGGCGTCCACTAATCACCAGGTCTCCCAATATGATTTCTCCGCCGCTTGGGCGCAAATGACCGGTGAGGAGGTTAAAGAACGTGGTCTTTCCTGCACCATTGGGACCAATCACCGCCCGAATTTCCCCCTCCTGCACCTCCACATCCACGCCATCCACAGCCATGAAAGAACCGAACTTGCGTGTGAGACCTTTGGTGGTTAAAGCCGGTGCCGTATCCGCCTCGATTTCAGTCACTATGATGTCCTCCTTATCGAAACACTGTCATCTGCTTTGCGACGTTTTCTCCGTATGGCAGTAACTAAGTTCACAAAGCCTCCACCGAGCCCGCGTGGATAGACAATCACCATCACCAAAACGACCAGTCCCACCAATAGTGGCCATTGTGGAGTCAAAGCGCCCACCCACTGCTCGAGGAGGATATAGATGAAGGATCCGACAGCCGGGCCCAAATATAATCCCATGCCACCAAGAACTGCCATTAAAACTGGCTCACCCGATTCAGTCCAATTTAATAAGACGGGATCAACCTGTTGCTGGTACACCACATAGAGCACGCCGGCCAAACCGCAAATGAAACCAGCAATTACATATGCTACAACGTGATGCCAATAGACATGGATACCCACCGCTTCGGCCCGTGTCGGGTTTTCCCGGATGGCCTTCAAGGCCATGCCAAATGAGGATCTCTGGATCCAATAAAGTGCTATAACAGCGGCGACGATAAACACTAAGATGAACTCATAATTGGAAACCACTCCTGAAATCGCGTTCGGCATAGTAATCCCTGGAATGCCTGTTTCTCCTCCTGTCAGATTATAAAGCCCGCTTGCGACTTCATATGCAAGTTGCGAGAATCCCAAGGTCAATAGGGCAAAGTAAAGTCGAGACGTTCTTAGGGACACTATCGCCACCAATGCCGCGACCACAGCCGCCGCTATCGGAGAAATAATAAACCCAATCCAAAAAGGAACCCCATGGGTCCACAGTAGTGCCGCCGTATATGCCCCAAAACCGAAAAATACCGCCTGTCCAAAACTAAGCAAGCCGCTGAACCCAATGAGGAAATTAGTTGCAACCGCAAACAGTGCATAGACTAAAACCGTCTGAGCCAAAAATTCTTGGGCAGGCGGTAAAATGATGGGAACGAGCACAAGAAGAATGATGACACCAATTATCGTTCCAATGGATGCAAGGTGCCTTGAGCGACCAAGAGGCGGAAGTGACACAGTCCTAACTTCTCGTTGCATATTAAAACTCCTCCCGTCCCAAAATTCCCCGTGGACGAACGATTAAGACCACGACCATCACGATATAGATTGCAGCCTCCGACATATTTGGAAAATACCGGGAGCCAAAGGTCTCTGCAAACCCAATAATAATAGCCCCGATCACGGCTCCGTTAATGCTACCGAGCCCCCCCACGACGGCCACTACAAATGACTCCACTAAAATACTAAGATCAATACCCGGGCCCACCGAGATTTGCGGTGCGATAGCTGCCCCACCTAGCGCTGCAAGACTTGCACCAACTGCGAAGGCCACCGTGTATAGTTGCCGAACGTTTACACCCAGCGTAGACAACAACTCGTGGTCTTCAACCGCGGCACGTAACAACCGACCAATTCCCATGCGGTTGGTAAATAGCCATAGCGCCACAAAAATTATCGCCGCCACAATGACTAGAAAGATGTCGAAGGTAGGTACGCTGGCGCCTCCAAGCGTAAGTGAGCCTGAAATTTCAACAGGGCTCGGCGGCGTCACCGTCGCAGAGCCCCAGACGTCTATAGCAACCTCCTCGAAAATTAGCATCAGTGCCCACGTCGCCAACAATTGTAAAAGATGCTCCCCCTCATACAGACGCCGCAGAATCACAAATTCAATAATAATCCCGACCAATGCCACGGCTGCTGCTGAAAGGATCAAGGCTAAAGCAAAACTAACCAGCCGATGATCAAAATTTTTAAACGTAATCGCCAACAGATATGCTCCGAACATATAAAAGGACCCGTGGGCCATATTGATCACACGCATGGTACCAAAGACGAGGGTCATACCGCTTGATACAATGAATAGCACCGCCGCAATTGAAAGTGCAGATGCAATCTCGATTATCAGAGTTTCTCCCGACACAGGCACGCCCTCCTACCGTGGAATTATGACGCGAAAAATTACTGGCCCGTGGGGCACGCGGGGAGAATCTTGCTGGCTGGTTCGGTGTATTCTGGGTTATAGGTCCCAAAGGGATAAGGTGAATTGGTGTTACTCAGAGCACCAACATATTCCGGGATTTCGGCCTGGTGGTCACACCCCCTGATAGTCATGTTCCCAAACGCTGTTGAGATTGTAGCACCAGGAAGAACGTTAATGAGTTTAGAGGAATCGAACGAATGCTCCTTCTTGACAGCATAGACCCATGATTGAAACGCCATAGTGCCAAGCATTGAGTACGAGGAGGGATAACTCCCGTAGGTTGAGTCATATTGTTTCGCCCACGATTTCACCTGAGGTGAATTAAGGGTCCACCAGCCACCTCGCGCAAATCCAATCGCCCCGACCGGCAACGAGCCTTCGAGTGCCTGCATGTCGATTGCCCCGTATTGTGCCGCGAAATGTGTTTTCTTGAAGAAGTTATATCCTACGGCCTCTTTGGTAAAGGTCTCCAGGTCAGATCCGTATATGCCCCCAAACACCGCTTGAGGATGTGCGCTTAAAATAGCCGAGATGTTACTCGTAAAGTTTGACGCTCCCAGCGCAGGCCATTGTTCCCCAAGGAGTGTATAGTGTACGCCCAATTGCTTTAGCGCACTTAGGAACCCAGAAACTTCCGCGTGGCCAAATGAATAGTTGGGCGAGATGGTGTAAATGCGGGTCCATCCCTCTTTCTTGAAGAGTCGTGCTACTGCCATGGGTTCCATCAGGGTACTCGGAACAATAGAAAAAAAGTAGGGCGTATACGCCTTAGTTCTGGTGAATACCGCATCATTGGCAGTATACGAAAACA
This sequence comes from Sulfobacillus sp., assembly GCA_027309085.1. Classification (GTDB taxonomy): domain Bacteria; phylum Bacillota; class Sulfobacillia; order Sulfobacillales; family Sulfobacillaceae; genus Sulfobacillus. The sequence continues at coordinate 84,925 of DAIDDL010000003.1, read as the reverse complement.
GAACGGTCTTGTATTTCGCTGCCACTTCCTCAGTGTATGCCAGGTCCCCACTGCTCACACCACCAAACAGCGCCACTGCGTGGTCATCAAGAACAGCCTGCCGCGCGTCGTTCGTCGCTTGGTCAGGCGATCCCTGCGTATTAATAATCTTCAGCACAATTTTCTTTCCGAGCAACCCCCCTTTTGCATTGATAGCCTTCACCTCGGTCTCCAGTGCATTATTGCCCGGGACTCCCAGTGAGGCAGTCGGCCCCGATGTCGCCCGTAGAGACACAATGGTGACTGTAGAACTAGACCCGCTAGCCCCAGTGGCGCTTGATCCGCACCCAGCAAGTAACCCAGCACTTACTAGCACCATGACACCTACACTAATCTTTGCATTCATCACGAAAGTCTTCCCCCTTGTATGTTACGGCAGAACCTGTCGCCTCGCGGACAGCATGCGCAAACGACATTCTCCACGGACTTGTGATTTTTTAACAGCAGCAACGCAATATAGCGAAGAGCAGGTTCGTTCCTCTTTATCGGACTTCCTAGTGATCGGAATTATGTCTAAGGTGTAAACCGAGTGCCATGACTTTTCTGAATACGAACCGCCATCTGGGTTTCACGAAGAATCCAAGTCGGCAGGAGGATAAATTTTCAATAGTTATAAATTGAGAATACTGTATATTTAGATGTATGTCAACAGTCTCATACTTTATTTTTTAACACAGGTTATCAACTACTTGCGGACATTCTGCGGATACGCACGGTTGCACATTTACCATTGCCAACGGTTTTGACAACCCCCGCACCATGAAGCCAAATTTAAAAATTATTACGTCACAAGCCGATAATTAGACTAAGATAGTTGTGAAGTCTGCTTTTTATTTCTGTCATCGAAAGACATTCGAGCACTCCAAACGATGCGGAGACCAATATCTCTTCAGATAAGGGATCGAAGGAGACAAAAGACGCATGAAAGACCAGTATGAGGCGCTATGCCGTCAGTTTCGGTGGGACATTCTCTCCAAGTTCAATATTGGAAGCGGAGTCTTCAATAGTAAAGACGACACGGTAGTCGCCATCCTGACCGTGCATGAAGACTTCTCTTTTACGCGGTACACATTTGGGGAACTACCAATAAAAAGTGCTCAATTAGCCAACGGCCTCCAAGCTCTGGGTATAAGTCATGGAGACCGTGTCGGAGTTTTTCTTGCACAAAGTACGACGGAACAGACACGCCTATAGGGCAGGTCGGCGAGGTGACCGTCAGCATATCGGACCCAGGTTTCTTCATCTGGAACCTACCGGAAGAGACAGCCGCCAAAACCTTTGCCAACCGCATTCATACCGGAGACGTTGCCAAACAAGACGAGCAGAGAAACTTCTTCTTTGCGGGACGCGCAGATGACATTATCGATTCGTCAGGCTATCGGTCCGTCCAAATTGACTCTGTGATCGCTAGACATCCTCGCCATGGCTGCCGTCATCGCGAAGCCCGGTCCAATTCGCGGGGAAATCATTAACGCATTTGTCGTGCCCGTGAGTCCTCTCGTTGATGCTAGATTGTCAAAACAAATCTAGACGATGGCCCGGACACGGCACCCCTGAGAGGTGGGCATTGTGGGGACGGCAACGGTCCAAGGACTTTTAGGGGTTCAAAAGATGCAAACAGTACCTAATTGCGATAGGGAGGTTGAAAATCCATGAACGTTGTTGTGATCGGAGCAGGAGCAGTGGGCGGATTCTTCGGCGCAAAACTTGCACGTAGCGGTGCGTCCGTGACTTTTTTGGTTCGCAACCAACGGTTGCAGCAAATTCGAAGTCAAGGGCTTCGGATTCGAAGTGGAAACGAGGAATTTGCCGTCTTTCCCACGGTGACTACCACTGTTTCAGACATAGAGGCACCGGAACTCGCCTTACTTGCCGTTAAGAATTATCACCTAACATCGGTGTTGCCAAATTTACAAACTCTCGTGCATCAAGGCGCTGTAATCCTCCCGTTGTTAAACGGCATTGGCCACATCGAACGGCTTGTACAAGAATTTGGTAAGGAGCATGTGATGGGCGGTGCCTGCTACATCGAGTCCACCCTCGAATCGGACGGTACGATCATTCACTCGTCATCCATGCAGGATATCGTATACGGCTGGCTTGGCGAACCCGATACAGGCATGGCCGAGAGACTCCAGCACCAATTCGTCCGAGCTTCCATTTCCGCGAGGAGGAGTTCTGACATTCTGGCGGAAATGTGGGTGAAATATGTTTTTCTCGCCTGTCTTAGCGGCATTACCGCAGTCCTACGGGATTCCATCGGGGTCGCCATCGAGGACGAGATTACATGGAGCTTTCTCGAAACTATGGTTCAGGAAGCCGCCGCAATCGCACAAGCACAACATCCCCAAGTGCCGCCGACATTGGTCGAAGATGTGCTGAAACGCTTTAAATCGGTTCCACCCACAATGACCTCGTCATTGCAACGGGACCTGCAACAAGGAAAGCCCCTTGAAGTGGAAAGTTTACAAGGAGACCTCATTCGAATGGGAAACGAAATGGGTGCGCAAATTCCTAACCTCAATGCAGTATACTCTTTATTACATCCGTACCGCGACGGCATTTACTAAACCTCGTACTGAAAGGGAATTGCTGGCTGCCAATCCTTAAGCTGACAGCATTGATCAATCGAGGGGAACCCGGTCACGCCAGGTCCTCCCTTGTCTTTCCCTCGTGTTTGGATAATCCCGCCATGGCTCGATAGAGTTCGATAACGACGGCGTCATCCATCGGCCCCCACCCGTGACCAGACATACCTGAAAAACCGTCGACGCGAGAAAAACCGAGGCCTCCGCTTCTCCTCCTGCACCATGCCCAGATCCTTGGTTATTGGCCAAAACCGCTAAAAAATCGATTTGGCCATATCGTGGACTTGGATTGATCCACTATACATAATCGACAGATGCCCCCGAGCCCGACCTTATTCCAGCTCCCCAATCGCCTTTGGACCAATGGTACTGAACACACAGCAAGGTACCGGGTCTGAGTTTTGGTTAAGCACCCCTTGCTCCATCAAGACCCGTCGACACTGAGCCACAAAGCCGATCCGTCCACCTCCGTAAATTATGGAATCCACACCTGCACCCAGATCTGCTAAGTCTCGAACCCTTGAGGGCCGAATGTCATAGGCGGTCACCGACCGCCCTTGATCCAACCGAGCCCGCGCCATTGGAAACCCCATGGCTCCCAATCCTATCCATCCCATATTCATGCCTATCGCCTCCCTACCTACCGCTGGCCAATCCCCCAAAATTCTGACATCCGTAGGCTTCAGTGCTACAATACAGAGGAACATGTTCCCAACATATCAAGGAGGTCCCTTATGAACATCAATAATAAAGTCGCGCTAGTCACAGGAGGGGGAACCGGTCTCGGCCGAGTTATATCAAGCGTTCTAGCCTCTCAGGGCGCCACCGTTTGGATTAATTACCGAGAATCTGTCTCTGATGCCGAAGATACCGTCAGCGTAATCCAAAAGACAGGCGGCACCGCCTTTGCGGTGCAAGCGGACGTAAGCCGATCCGCAGACGTCGAAGCAATGTTTGCAACTATCGCCAACAGCAGCGGTGGCGTAGATATCTTGGTTGCCAACGCTGGAACCACTGTATTTCGCGACTTCAGCGACCTCGACGGGGTTACCGAAGAGGAATGGGACCATGTTTTTGCAGTCAATGTCAAGGGCACATGGCTTACCGCGCGCCGTGCAGCGACCCAAATGAGGTCCCGGGGGAGCGGGCGGATTGTGATCATTTCCTCGGTCGCTGGCCTCAAATCCCAAGGATCAAGCCTCCCCTATTGTGCTTCCAAGGCGAGCGTCATTCACATGACACGCGTTCTTGCCAAAGCACTGGCTCCCACAATACTGGTCAACAGCGTGGCGCCAGGATTATTGGACACCCGCTGGAGCCGTGGACACAATCCGGCAACCGTTGCCTCGTTTCTTAACGAGTCGCCGCTTCATGCCATGCCCTCTCTGGAAGACGTGACCCAACAAGTAATCGCCCTCATCCAGACCGACAGCATGACGGGACAAGTGGTCGTAGTGGACGCCGGCGTGACCCTTTAGGGAGACGTTCAATGCTCGGGTCCCTCTCCTTAACACCGAGTACCGGGGCTGCATGATCTAGCGCCCCCGTATCCCTTTTGGATCAGGTTGGCCATGTGCATGAGCGCTAAAGCCGAATGAGGCAGTGGAAAGTTGAACTGCATCAGCAGTCTCAAGCGCGATACCCAGATATTTGCCATGAAGCCCGATGCGAAACCCGCGTCTACCCCTGCGGGCTCTGCCAATGTTAAGGCTTCAGCCACCGTCTCGATGGTTAAGACAACCACGCTGAGAGGTTCCGTGAGCAGTTCACCCCGAAGCGGATTCGGAAATGAAGTTCCTGCCACGATGTACTGGACATTGTTGCTGCAAGGTGTAAATCCGAACAATGCCCGCACTCCCGCAAGATAGTGGGGAATAAACGGAAGGCCGAACACTCGCGCTAGATCTGCAACGCGTCGGACGTCGGTTATCCCGCCCATAGGCAGCCGGACTGCACAATATCCACCCCGAAATAATGAAATCTCGTCCGAACGCGCTAGTCTCGATTTCGTATCCCGCTATCGTAATATCGAGTGTCTGCGCCAGACAGATAATGTTGGTTGGTCAGTCGGGATGGGTTCCTAAAAGTAATGCTCGCCAAGCTCTTCCCGTTGTGAGCTCCACCAGAGGGCGTCCGGATAAGTCAACCTGTTGTTGGCATCTACTCCCCCAAAAATTCCGCGCCGCCCTCGTCGCGTATTACCTCCACAGCGACGATCGCCAACACGGTCCATACCACCAATTTTAAGAGATTAAGTCCCCGAAATCCGCGTGCCAGCACATGGTGCACTTGACTCGGATTTCTTCTAATTTCTTTCCTGTCTTTATTCTACTGCATTGTGCTGCAAATAATCGCGGATCTCGTTTTACTTTTCATGTTGCAAAACGCGTACGATAAGTAAGACAATAGATGCGAAACAATCACAGTGGCTGTGCAGAATTAACATTGACACGGGGGTAGGCCTTTTCACGAGACGACTATCCACACAAGCAAGCTCGTATGTCTCTCACCGTCTACCGAAATTTTCGCGGGGGGTGAATCCGGGATACCGCATCGGATCAGCCCCTGTACAAAAGAGGGCCTTTTCGGTCTCCTAAACGACCAACAAGGAGATTTCCTGAATGCGTCAAGATGAAATTATCCACATGCTGCTTCGCGAGACTCAATTGTCGGTGCGTACGTTGGCCGACCGTTTTAACGTCTCTCCAATGACCATTTATCGAGACCTACAGTCCCTTGAAGAACGTAATCTTATCATCCGAACCACGGGAGGGGCGATAATCCGGCCCAACCTGCAATATGGTCGCAAGTGGGCTGAACGTCTCAAGGAAGAACCCGAGGTTAAAAGACTACTAGGATCTCAGGTCGCGAGTTTGCTGGAACCTAAACAGGTTGTGATACTTGACGCGGGCACCACCGTTCTCGAAGTTGCGCGTCACATTCCCAATGACCTCCCACTCACTGCTATTACCAATTCTCTCCCTACAGCAGCAGCTTTAGGCGAGAAGGCCATGGTACAAGTGCTCGTAACGGCCGGTGAGTACCAGCCCGATACAGCGTCTTTATTGGGGCACTTTACGACCGCCTTTCTCGACCAGATCAATGCAGACGTTGTCATCTTGTCAACAGCGGTCGTCAATGTGGACCACGGCTTAAGCAACTTTTCTGTGGATTCGGTCGCCGCCAAGCGCACTATGATTTCTCGCGTTAGGAAGGTCATTTTGGTCACTGATTTCACCAAATTTCAAGAATCCGCCCTCATCACAGTAGCCCCATTGGAGAGCATCGATATTTTGGTCAGTGATGATCGCATGCCCACTGAAGTACAAAAAAAAATTCGGAAGTTTGGGGTGGAACTTATACTGGTACCCTATAACCCGCCACTTAATCAGTCGAGTCAGACATCCAGCAACCTTTTGTGAGGACTGTGCACTGAGGGGCCGGGGATGGCAACCGCTGGTTTTCATGAAAGGAGTCGTCATGTTAGACTTATCCTCATTTCCATCGGTAGACTGGCCACGCTTCCGGCCTATCTACCAGACCCTCAAAGGTCCCCTAGAGACCGACATCGTGGCCGCAGTAAAACGCGAGATAGCCCATGTGTCGTTACAGATTTCTCCCAACAAGACATATGCAATTGGCATCGGCAGCCGCGGCATCGCAAATCTCGCCATCATTGCCAAGGTCACCATCGATGAAATCAGGGCTTTAGGAGCGGACGTCATTATTGTGCCGACCATGGGATCGCATGGCGGCTCGACACCCGAGGGACAAAAGGAAGTGCTCGCCAGTTATGGAATTACTGAGAAATCAATGAGGGTCCGCATCGACGCCCGCATGGACACCGAAGTAATTGGCGAACAAGATGATGGGACCCCCATCCACTTTAGCCGTGCCGCTTTGGAAGCCGATGGCATCATTCCCATCAACCGTGTAAAGCCCCACACCGCCTTTCATGGCCCCATTGAAAGCGGACTGGCGAAAATGCTGGCGATTGGGTTCGGCAAGCAACGAGGGGCGGCTGCCGTCCACACGCGTGGATTTCCTGTCTTTGACAGTCATTCCCGACGTCGCGTCCTTGATCATCAAAACACTCCCAGTGGCGTTCGGCTTGGCTTTAGTTGAGAATGGACATGAAGAGACCGCCCTCATCCGTGCCGTGCCCGCTAACGAAATTCTCGAGGAAGAGCCAAAACTGCTGGAAAAGGCACGCGACTGGATGGCCCGTCTGCCCTTCGATGATCTGGATGTGCTAGCCGTCGCTAAATTGGGCAAGAACATTTCTGGGGATGGAATGGATCCCAACGTCACCGGTCGATATGGTCCGCCGGATGCCCCCTATCCCGGCCCTCATATTGCAAAAATCGTCGTGCTGAGCCTCACGCCGGAAACCCAAGGCAATGCCAATGGTATTGGCCTTGCAGACAGTGTGTCGCGCCGCGCGTATGAGGCGATTGACTGGCCGAAGACGTACACCAACGCGTTAACCTCGACCGAATTCAATCCCATTAAAACTCCCATGGTGATGGCCAATGACCACGACGCCATTGAGGTCGCGCTACGCACCGTCAATGGTCGCGATCCTGCCAAGGCCCGAGTGCTCATCATCCGTGATACGCTGCATCTAGAGCAGATGGTGATTAGTGAGGCTCTGTGGAACGACGCCGTCGACGCGGGACTCACCCCGCTGGGCGACTGGACCGTTCTCAACTTTGATGACACAGGCACCCTCCATCGCGTAGGCAGTGTCGACCTTAGCTAGCCTCTGAGGCACTCATGTGTTCCATTATGGCTGACCGCCTCATGCATTGAGGCGGTAATGTTCGGGGTCACCAACAAGTGGGGCCGTCCATAACGGGTTATCGGAAGGGGGCGGTTCTGGATCGAAGACATCAACCCCCGCCCCATGGAATCCGCAATGGGACCACCTGCAGCATTGATGAGAAATGATCCCGCCTTATCCGAGTGAGCCCGACATTTCGGACCACCGGGCCGCAACAGGTCGCCTTACACCACCACCTGACTCTGTAATCCATGGACCAGACGCGGGGAGGGCCCGGTCAATGCGGTCGTAGCCGACCATCGCGATGGTCCTTCCTCCCCATTCCACGCCATAGTAGCGCGTGCGCCTTCGTAATCGCCGGCGCGGAGTTATTTTCCCCATCCCGCCATAAAGGCCCCGAGAACATATTCGCTGAAGATTCCCGATTGCGGTTTCGGTAATTGCGACCGCTACCCCCTTCTCGCGGCAAGCATCGAGATGATATTGTCCATGCCTTCGCCGCGCTTGGCAAATCTTGAGCCGGTCCGCCGACCGAGTGGCCACGCTAGAAATCGGCCATAAGCGAATCAACACCGTGCCGACCTCTCGAAGAGCATCCCAAAGCTCTTCCGGATGTCCAAGTGGGCCCAAAAAAGTTCGGGATGTTTCAAAATAGCGCTGCCAGCGGGCTCGATGGCTTACGGCACTCATACCCGTCTCATGACAGCGGCTCCCGGACCAACCAGTCGCAATACCAACTCCCTTACCCCGCCACAATGGCGATGATTGTCCGCTGTCACGGTGAAGGCCGAGGGAACGTCTGCCGCCCCCCCTCCTGGATCTGCTCAATTACCCTGACCACCAGGGCGGGGTGGCCGGTTTCTTCGCCATACGCCACCGATAAATCGGTGGGTGCCACAAAGAGTCCAGTCTGTTAATTCCCCGCAAGTGCAGTATTTCATCCAAGCTCTCCACGGCTTGGCGGGTTTCCACCCCATACCGTCACTTGCTGATTCGCTTGTCATATAAACTAGCCCCATACGATACGCGTCACCCGAAGCTCGCGTCGAAAAAGCTACCCCGCGTTCTCAGTCCATGACATAGCGCGCGGTCGAGATCACTTCACGGGCCTCCGGGACGGGTCCATCGAGTCGCACGCAATCCGGGATGAGCGATAATGCAACCAAGCGTTTGCTGGTTAGCCGAAAAACAACACATCTTGCACGACACTATTGCCGGAAATGCACTAAAAAGGTAATCGCTAATTTTTACTGGGGGAACCATCGTTGTCAAAGAAAGTCCGTGCATTTGATCTTCCCGACAAGGATCCTTGGAAGAATAATCAGAAAACCGTCTTCCAATCCTCGGGCAGACTTGACAATGAACTAAGTCTTCACAACATCCTCTTTGTGCAATCCCATCGAGACAAATCGCGCAACAAACATGATCGAACCCGACTTCACTTCGTACCCTACGGTAATCTGTTGCAATAGAAAACTGCTTTCGGATTATTGCCATAACCAGATACTTGTGTGATAATATTTAACAAACATAGAGAGAGGAATGATGAAGTTGTGCATGGTAGTTCTAGTTGCGCTTTTCCCTACCCAACACTTCTATTCCTCTTATAATGGTTACCTCGCCGCATTGCGCAACAACTTAGATGCCTTGAGTATTGATGGCTTGTCAACGTTTTTATTTCACACCCGATCACCGGAGCGTAATGTCCCAAGAACTCTTTCCATAAGACGAATTTCGTTGTTTCTTTGGCCCATGTTTCTGGTGATAAAAATTACCAATGGTGGTCTGGTATCATGATTGGTGTTTGGGCAGATGACTTAAGCGGTGCGCTTGACACCGGCGCAGTATTTCACCGTTACATGCCAACGAAGGTATGGCCACAAATTCCTATTTCCCTTCCCGTCGTTCAAAATGGTGCGTTTGTCATCAATACTAATACGCGGCATCAGACCCCCGCCGAGATATTCGAACGATATGGGTGCATCCCGGAATCTCTATTGGATACCGATCAGCACTACCTCAAGGTCGATTCTGCCCTCAGGGGAGCAGTTGGAATTACGATCGAGGCTGGTCTTCGGCGACTTCGTCGCTATCGAGGAGCTATTTTGTGCTCGGCATTTCCTGAAAATTATCGCACCATTATTGGTGGGCATCTTCTCATAAGCGGCCGACCCGCCCACCACACGGCCTTTTCCCATGACCCCAAGAACCCGATCCACACTGATGACATTGCCACATTATTGGGGCCGGGAGTACAACACCCTATAATTGTGGTTTCTCAAGAAGATTTCCCCACCACCGATTGGTCGAGAGATGCTATTTACGTAGCTGACGCATCGACGGATGAGGACTTAGCACGTTTAACAACTGTGTCAGACCAAAATCCACAGCTCTTGCCAGTAGGATCGGCAGGATGGGCGGCGATACTCGCCACCCATTGGCGAACCGAAAAGCCACCTCATGCTAATTGGGATGCATTCGATCGCATACTAGCCGTGGTAGGATCTCGCCATCCCGTTTCTCGCCGCCAAGCACAGTTTATGACGGGTCACGCCGAATGGGAAATTGTCATGGACGGGAGAACTTCTTCGGCGAAGCATCGCATTTTCATGACCGTGGAAGAATCCAAAGAACCGTCGGACAACCTTCTTGACCGATTGGTCGATGTGACCGTGCATCAATATCTGAAGGAGACCGCATCGCATTCCTTGCTCGTTTCCACTGGCGGAGACACCACTTTAGCCTTAATCCAGCGACTATGTATTGAAACACTAGAACCATTGACGGAACCTCAACCCGGAGTAGTTCTGAGTCGCGGTGTCGGACGACAGCGAAGCCTCTATCTCGTATCCAAGTCGGGAGCTTTTGGCTCCCCAACTTTCTTCGCCGACATGGCCCGCCAATTTACCACATTACACGGTAACGTTGTCCCGTCGACAACGTACAAAAGGAGTAACGACTAACATTTGGAGGCGATAACCATGGACCGCACCGTACTAGCCATCACTATGGGGGACCCCGCAGGCATTGGCCCGGAAGTGTCTATCTTGAGCGCTTCATTTCTGGTGCAGAACGACCATATTCCCAGTGTCATTATCGGCGATCAGGCCAGACTAGAATCAGCCGCCGCAATTCTTTACCATGGGGGGCGGCTGCCCCGCCTTCCAGAATTTTCACCGGTCTCCGCACGTTCTGATATGGCATATTTATCCAACCACCCGTTCGTCATCGGCGTGGTTAACCTCCAAAACGTGCCGGACGATCTGCCATGGGGAATTGTTTCACAAGAGGCTGGAGAGGCAAGCTTTGCTTATGTTGCAACAGCAGTCCAACTGGCACAATCAGGCGTGGTAGATGCCATTTGCACCGCCCCTATCCACAAAAAATCTTGGGAATTGGCCCAAGTGCCGTTTCCCGGACACACGGAAGCCTTGGCCAAACTGTCGGGTGCCAACAATTATGCGATGATGCTCAAAAACCAACGGCTTCGCGTAACACATTGCACCACCCATATCGCCTTTCGCGACATCGTTAATCGATTGACACCGGAGCGTGTCGTGATTGTGTCCCAACTCGCACACCAATATCTTCAATCGATCGGTATCGAAAAGCCGCGCATTGCCGTATCAGCGCTGAATCCTCATGCTGGCGATGATGGCCTCTTTGGCGACGAGGAAGACGCCATTCTCCGCCCCGCACTCGACCAGCTACGACAGCAAAACTTAGAAGTAAGCGGCCCGTGGCCAGCAGATACTATTTTTGCTCGTGCCCAAACTGGAGAATTCGACATGGTTGTCGCCCTGTATCATGATCAAGGCCACATTGCCATTAAAATGCTCGGAATCGATACCGGCGTGAATCAGACTATTGGACTTCCTATCATCCGAACTTCTGTCGACCATGGGACTGCCTTTGAGATCGCCGGCAAGGGCGTCGCCCACGAAACGAGTATGGTCTATGCTCTTCGGGCTGCGTCAGATGACGCCCGAGTCCAAGCCCAGCGGCGCTGTCGACCGTAAGTACAAAGGAACTCGGAGACGTCGCTAGTAGAACACGAGGGCGAAAGGAAATCCTGATTCCCTTCCCCCGTATTCCCGGTTTGCCATTATCCTCAACGACTCGTTCACAATGCGCGGACAACGAACATCCCCACACGAGTTCCCGGCGTAGACCCTCAGCAGCCGACGATTGACCTCCTGGACACGATCCCGGGCATCGACCGCCGCACGGCGGAGGCGGTGCTGGCCGAAATCGGGACCGACCTGTCGCGCTTTCCCGACGCCGATCATTTGGCCGCGTGGGCCGGATTGGCGGCCGGGCAGAACGAAAGCGGCGGAAAAGCGTCACCCGCAAGGGGAACCGGGCTTTGCGATCCGCCTTGACGCTGGCCGCATGGTCGGCCAGCCACACCCAAACCACGTTTCTGGGGGCGCTATATCGGCGGTGGATCAAACGCCTGCCGAAAAATAAAGCGATCATCGCCCTGGCGCATCGGATCCTGATCATCCTGTCATCACGACAGGCTAACCCTACCAAGAACTCGGGCCGACGTACCATGACGCACGCGATCGGACCCAAATCGTGCAGCGGACGGTCCGTCGCCTGGAGCGTCTAGGCTATCGCGTGACCGTCGCATCCGCCGATCCCGTACCGACGACCGGGTAACCGGAGGCCCTCAGGAGACAGCCGCCCGCCTTTCGCGTGTTCTGGGGGGGTGTAAGTCGTCGTGTCCCGTGTGCGATGGGGATTTTTCGGGGCAGAGAGATACAACAGCAGCCGCGTGCCACCCGGCCCTCGGGTTCATGCTCTTCCCCTCCGATCGGTCTACAGCGTCGGTCCGATCCGCTGAATCGCAAACGTCGCAGCCCCCAGTTGTTCCGCCATTGTGGGTACCCCATTGGCGACATCCACGATCCAATCCGCCCATTCCTCGGGCGTCCGATCCGATACCATCCCATCCATGTCGTCGCACAAGGCATGGCGCAGGCGCTCGTCATAGCCAATGCGAATTACCGGAGCGATCGGATGTCCCCCAACATTCTCCGCGTCACTTTGCGCGAGAACGATCTGAGCCCCCGACGCAACAAGACCCGTGATGACTTCGTTGGTGCCCGCACCACCCGCCATCACTGCGCGGGTCATCTCGCGCGGCATGCGTTCCCCGTAGGCAAGATGGGGCCCATCGCCCACCCTTTCGATGAGCTGACCCCCGCGCTCCAAAAACGCTGAAACAATGCGGCGCCCCCAATCCCCGAGACCCCCAATTTCTCCGACACCCAACACCAAGTCCGCGAGAGATGCCGTGTGACGAGGCGTATCACTCGCCATGGCGGTTAACATGGCTCGCGCTTGCATCCCGGCCTCGATGGTGCCACCCGCCCCTTGAATGGTCAATACTTCACTGGACCGATCCCTCTGGCGAATCTGTTCAGACACCTCGGCGGCTGGCACTCCTTCGCACCCTAGCCCGACCACCACCGTCCCCCGCACATTCGGATGGGCGCCGATGCCGACCAATACGCGCAAGGTTTGATCGCGGTCCGCCCCAATTTGGGCACAGCCGACCGGATGTTCAACCGTCAGGGCATTGGGGAGGTCTTGGACAGCCCGCGCGGTGGCCCGCGTCGCACACACGACCGAAGGTAGAGCCAATAAATAATTCCGTACCCCCACATCCCCGTTGGCTCGACGATATCCCACAAAAGTGGTCGTCATTGATTTTGCCCTCTTTTCGCATCCGCCCAGTCTCCACGTCCCCGCTGACTTTCAACATTTTGCGTATGCACATGCTGTCCAATCGTTATGGGCTGAGTGGCTACCCCGATGCACTCCCCATACTTGATAATCGGGTCGCCGACCGAAATGTTCGCGAGGGCCACCTTATGGCCAAACGGGATGGGATCGCGGACCGTAATAGTCAGGGTTCCGACCACGATCCCGCGGCCCGATTCCAGGGCGCCTAAAGCCACCGCCACATTATCCCGCGCATCAATGCGTAACACGCGCGGTGGCCCCTCAGGCACGTGGGCCCACGACGCGTCAATTGTGCGGGCGGTATTCCGCAACGTCCCGATTTCCGACACGGTAATGGCAATATCGTCTCCGTCTTCTAACGCAAACTCTTCCGGGGGTACGATCCCGGTACCCGTCATCAGACCCGTCCACGGCGCTACCGGCCACGCCACCTTTAAATACCTCACCAGTTCCTCGATCCGTCGTCGCATGCGATCGGTCGAGGTCGTGCCGTGAAACACGCATTGGTCCCGGCGCCGCACGTCGAGCGCAATCGTCAGGGCATGGGGGTCCACCGTACCCGCGAGCACGATGCTCGGACCAATTGACCCACTATGATGATAGGTCTTGGTTTGCGGAAGATACAACGGGTTTTCCACTTCTAAGTCTCGCGCGGTCATGTCGTTACCGGCGGTAAAGCCAAAGATGTCCCCGCACTCATCCAATATGACAGTCATCTCGGGTTCTGGCACGTGCCATGTTGCATCGCGGCGTAATCCCACAAAGTCCTCCGGCCCCACGACGCGGGACCCGGGGGCTTTAAAGAACAGTTCTGGCCGCTCGGCGTGATAGACCTTGGCATAAATGGTCTGCGCACTGGCGGTTTCAGCTTCCCGCGCATCCCGGCTCAGTTCATAAGTCACCCCACACGCCCACAACTCACCCAGTTCCAGCGGAATCCGGTACTGGTCCGGCCGGACCTCAATGGACTCCGTCGCGCGATCTAAGATGTTCCGAGCCCAATCGGCCACGGGGACTCCCTGGGTACGGCAATACCTTTGCACGTCCGGCACCGATGTGAGCGAAGGCACGACTGAATCTATCGGCACAATTCGCTCGTCCCCCCCCACTCCCAAGCGCATGCCGCCCTCGTCTGTCTTCCACCGCAGCAACCGAATTGCGTCACTCATGCCTCGCGCCCCCATCCCTGAAAGATGCCAAATTCTCGATGCCCTAACCGCTCGGCTGCAACCAGTTCCCCATTGGCCACGGAGATGATTTTCCTTAATAGGGCGCGACCGACTTGTTCCACCGTGAGATAGCCATCGACAATCCCCCCCGCATCAAAGTCAATCAAATCTGGTAGCTGACGCTTGAGAGCCGACCGCGTCGAGACCTTGATGACGGGAAAAATCGCAGCTCCCGTCGGGGTGCCACGCCCCGTGGTGAAAACCGCGAGTTGCGAACCCGAGGCGGCCATCCCCACAAACTGCATGACATCATGCCCGGGGGTATCCATGACGATCAAACCATGCTGGGCCGGTCGTTCCGCATAGTCAACGACGTCCACCACGGGGCTGGTACCGCCTTTATGCACACATCCCAGCGATTTTTCCTCGATCGTCGTAATCCCGCCCTCTATGTTGCCCGGGGCCGGTTGCCCGCCGCGAAAGTCGACGCCCATGCGCATGGCAGATTGTTCTGCATGGGCCACCGTGCGCCAGACCGCCTCGGCCACCGCCGGCGCCACCGCACGCTCCGCCAGAATGCGTTCGGCGCCGATCAGCTCCGTGGTTTCCGCCAAGATGGAGGTCCCCCCGGCCTGCACTACCAAATCACTGGCATACCCCAAGGCGGGATTGGCGGACAATCCCGAACAGGCATCGGACCCGCCACACTCCGTGGCCAAAATCAAGTGCTGGAGAGGTGTCACTCGACGGGTCTCTTGTGCCGCGTCCTCAACATAATGCGTCGCCACCGTACAGGCGCGCTCGGTCGCGCGGATTCGCCCGTTTTCTCGGTCAAAGGCCACCACGTGGTACCGGACGTGGTCAGGTAACGCGTCCACCAATGCGGTCACCACGGGGTCGTCCGCACTGAGGGCGAGAATCACTGTCGCAAAGACATTCGGATGATCGATCCATCCTAATAAGGTCCGAATCGCCAGGGCATAGCCCGCCATTTGAGGGCCGACATCCTGATGGAGTTCGACATGCACCGTGCCGACCACCTGAGCCTGAACGGATGATGCCGTCGGACTCACGGCGGGCGCCAGAGGTAACACCAATATATGATTGCGAGTGCCCACCCGGCCATCGGCCCGCACATAGCCTTGAAATGTTAATTCATCCATCGCGCTGATCCCTTTCCTTCCTTAATGCCCTCGTCTAATAGGGTTTCCCTGCCGTCACCCCGCCGTCGACAATCAGGCCACTGCCCATAACGTACTTGGCTTCATCTGATGCCAGATACAAAGCCGCATAGGCGACATCTTCCGACGTCCCCAGTGCGTTGCCCAGTTGGCGCTTTTTGAGTTGTTCTATAGCGACATTGGGATCATCGTATGAGTTTTTCAAGTAGTCTTCTACAAATGGAGTATAAATTGTCCCAGGCAGTAAAGCATTGACGCGGATGCCATAGGGAGCATAATCTACCTGCATGGACTTTGTCATGGCCATGATTGCCCCTTTCGTCGCCGCATACACGGCACGTCGCAACAAGCCCGTGTGAACAATGCACGAGGACATATTGATGATCACGCCCGCCTTTTGCTCTATCATCAGAGGAATGATCGCCTGTGATACCAGGTAGACGCCGGTGACATTGACGGCCATCGCATCATCCCAGAGTTTTCTTGGCACTTCATGCAGTTCTCCCACGGCGCTGATTCCCGCATTGTTGAACAAGACGTCCACGCGGGTATGACGTTGTCTGACCGCGTTTTTCCATGTTTGTACGCTCAATTCCCGTGTGACATCAACGTGTTCCAAAAATGCGCGACCACCGGCCCGTATAATGCGCGTGAGGGTCTCCTGACCAGCCACATCGTCGATGTCTCCCATTTCCACAATGGCTCCCTCTTTCGCAAAGACCTCTGCGGTAGCCGCTCCGATGCCTTTACCGGCACCCGTAATTAAGCAGACTTTGCCTTGCAGCCTCATGAATTTTCCCTCCTCATTATGGTCAGTCGTTTTATCGTATAGCACGGATCCTTCAAGTAGCATGGACTCCGAGACTCGTCTTTTCACAACGGATCCTCACATTGCCATCGATGGCCGCAATCCTCGTCGGTATATGAAGAAACACGACCGCCTTCTCGGGATCATATGTCCTTTCCTGTGGTCGTCACTGCAAGGACTCTCATGGTCCTCACGGGGCGAAGACGACGTTCTGGAGTAGACGCGATCGGACACCGGTCCTGTCGCTTCATTGATCAGCCATACCTTGGCCATTCAAGGATGTCAACAGACTTTGTTGTCCCGCCAATTTCCGATAGGTTGTGCGCAAAGCTGACAGGTCCTGCTGGGCCTCCCCTGTGCGGCATCCGACTTGATAGAGGGTTGTCGCTAAAGCCAACCCCGGAAGAGGGATTTCCCATTGACCCGCCACGTCTCCCGCTAAACGGAGGTCCTTCAACATCAAGTGCATAGCAAAATCGGCGTCAAACCGGTTGGCTAGAAGCTTCTTTCGCTTGGACATCGCCATTCCGTTCTGAGCCCCGCCGCCCGCAATGATGTCGAGGAATAACTCGGCATCAATTCCGGCTGTTTCGACAATGGACAATCCTTCCACGACCGCCATGAGGTTCAATGCCACCATGGTGTTATTTGCCAACTTGACGGTGCTGCCGGTACCGGCAGCACCCACATAAAAGGCTTGACGTCCCATTGCATTAAATAGGGGGCGTGCCCGTTCGAAGTCCTCTTTCGCTCCCCCGACTATGAATGTTAAAGTCCCGTCGATGGCTTGGGGAGCACTTCCCGTCACCGGGGCATCGAGCACAGCCACCCCTTTTGTGGCGAATGATTGGCTTAAGCGCCGGCTCAGTTGCGGCGAAACCGTGCTCGAATCGATGACCAAGGTCCCTGGTCGCGCAGACTGTATGCATCCCGTATGCGGGTCCAATAATACCTGTTCCACCGCCCTGTCATCCGATAGCATGGTCATGATCACATCCGCTTCCTGCGCCCCTTCGGACGGAGAAGACGCGACGGTAGCACCGTGTGTGCTAAACCAATCGGTGGCAGGTGCACTGCGGTTATACACGGTAACGGAAACTCCTTGAGATAAAAGATTTTTGGCCATGGGACCTCCCATGTTCCCCAGTCCAGCAAAAAGCACGCGCATCATTATGACCTCCTCAAATTGTTCGTTCTCATTTTGGCCCAGCCCGTGCTATGATTACGACCGTCGATTCAATGAATTCCTCTACGGTGCACCTTACCGAACATCACAACAGAGATATCGAACGGTTGTCTGCAATCCATCCCCGTCATCACGCTCGATGCCGCCCCATCTGATCGCTTGCATCCCGCGCACCCACTCGCCGACCGGAGTCCTTGTCGCTAAAGAACGGGAACGGCTAAATCCTTGGCAACTGTGCGTAGAGGGCTCATCATCGCCGCCAGCCCTAGCCGTTGTATGGCCTCCCACGCTACCCGCGCCCGGTGAACCCGTTCCCGCCCCATAAGCACTGCTTGACTTTCCCAATGATATCCGCTGGGATAGATATTGGGGCCGTTCCTCACCCCGAACTTCAAATATACCGGCGATACATACCGAATAAATTCCTCAATCTCTCTATAGCGAATAAATCCTCCGACGTCATCGGGTGACTCTACATAGATATCGAGAGGCACTGGGGTCACGCGCCGAATGGTCGCCAATTGGTCAATCGTCAGATCCGTCGGACAATTATAGGTGGCCACGCCTAAATCCGCCAGCCTTTTAATCGCGAGCGGATTGGCCGCCCCCATCATCACGGACACTTTGATTGTCAGATCGGGGGGCCATAATCCTTGGGATTTGAGCGTGTGGTGAAGCCAAATCATCCCTTCATCGGCCACCAAAACCGAACGAATTCCTAGTTCATACGCTCGGAACGCATCATCCAGGGCGGCTCTCACCGCATCCATTCCCCGTAACCGCGGTCGGATCACGCCGCCGTTAGGACTAAATTGCATCGCGGACGGTTCAAATCCCGCCCGGGGACCTAAGAATAGACTCACCTCGATATGATGCTCATGGCCCATCTGCGCCATATCGCGGATGTCCTGATCAGTTAGCAGCTGGATCCCGCTGCCCTCGCTAACCCGGTGCAGAGGCACATCCAAAGTCTCCGCTTCTTTCAAGACCGCTTCGAACACACGGGGCCCTTCCACGCTAGGAATTTCTAATCGAAAGGCCCCTCCATCGGCGAACCGATACGGGCTCTCCTGGTCCCGATCATCAGACACGGGCAAGCCTAAGACTGCTAAAGCACGCATGGCTGGTGTATCCATTGATTGCATCCTCCTTCTCAGGGATAATGCCCTGATTTGCCCCTACGGGTGGCCACTGTCCCCTATCTACATCCACGAAAGACCATAATCTGAGGCTTATTTTCCTCCTTTTTAAAGCATCTGGGCTCGGTAGGCCCGATTCCCGTTTTCTTCTCTTAAATTATGAGTAGTACCCGCCCTCTCATCACGATCCCATGTGCCACGACCCAGCGGTGGGGCACGCGCGGCATTACTGTTGATATCCCTGACGACGTTCCCAGCCTGATCGAAATAAGGGAAGAAAATTCTGAGGCTGGTAAGGATGCCGGAGAATTTCCTCAATATTCAGTTCGGCTCCAAGTCCTGGGGCCTCAGGTGGGGTGATATACCCCTCGTGCCGCGTCAGGTGATGGGTCAGCAGATTACCTTCCCATTCCGCATTAAACTCATCAAAAAACTCGTGAAGATAAAAATTGGGGCTGGCAGCATTCAGGTGCGCACACACTAAAGAACAGATTGGGCCTTGCGCGCTATGCGGCGCGGTGACCGCATTATGGGCATGGGCCATCCCCACGACATCCCGCGCTGCCGTCAGTCCCATGTGCTGGGGTTCCAGTTGAACAATGCTGACGGCATCGTGGGCCAAGAGTTCCGAGAATTGTTCCCGCGAATAATAATCCTCGCCGCAGGCCACCGGGACGGGAGAGCGGTGCGCGACCTCAATCATCGAGGCGATGCGGGTTGGTGGCACTGGGGCTTCAAACCATGACGGGTGGAACGGCGCGATCGCCTCGGCAAACTGGAGCGCCGTCGCCACGGAAAAGCGGTTGTGCCCCTCGACGAGGACGTCGACCTCCGGCCCCACAGCCTCCCGCACGGCGGCCACGATGTCGACGGCGAGATGAAACTCTTGGCGGTCGACGGCCCGCCAAGACGTCCCAAACGGATCGAACTTTAACGCCGTATATCCCCTTCGGCACACCTCTTTAGCCTGCTGGGCGAATGCCTGAGGCGTTCGCCCCCCGGCGGATTGGTACCACCCGTTCGCGTAGACCCGCAAGTGCTCATGGACTTTCCCCCCCAGAAGCTGATAGAGAGGGACCCCTAAGGCCTTGCCCTTGATATCCCAGCAGGCCGTTTCGAGCGCGCTCAACGCCGCCCCCTGGATCTGCCCGCCATCAGAAAAGAAGTCCCGGAACAGGAGCAGACTTAATCGACTGGTGTCAAAGGGATCCATGCCCTTCGCAACTTGGAACATTTCGTGGATGGCAGACTCTGTGGCCTTGGCGAATCCATTAACTGTGCCTTCCCCAATGCCGGTCAGCCCTTCATCGGTATGTACCTGGCAAAAAAGCCAATTTTTCCAGGGATTTCCTGCAATAAAGGTTTCGACTTCCGTAATCTGCATTATTTCTCCTCCTCATGCCTTCTCTTGTGTTTCAATCGTGCTGTTTCGACACCGTTAGATTCATGGCTAGCGGTCCACCCATGTGTCATCTCCCACCGCTTGGACCTCCTCCCAGAGAGGATAGCCTTCCCAATCCCCGGGATGCGCGACGGAAAACGCGCCTACCAGATGGCCCAGCCGCAAGCAATCCCGCCAGTCCCGGCCTTTAAGGCGGCCCGCGATCACGCCAGCGGCAAAACCGTCGCCGGCCCCCACAACATCCTGAACTGCTCGCACTGCCCGGCTTGGGGCCTCGGCCAGCAACTCCCCATCCTGGAATACGCGGGCGCCCTCGGCCCCGTGCTTCACCACCAGGATGTGCCCCCCCTGCAACACGTGCTGCGACCACAACTCGGAAACTTGGTGGATATCCCACAGCTCCTCTATTTCGGATTGTGTCGCAAACAGGATTCCAGTCAATGGGATCATCTGCTCGATCACCTCGCGCCATTCCGGGACGGCGCCTAATTTCTTCCGAATATTCAGGTCCACCGAGATGATTCCCGAAGCGCTCCGCGCCAGATTTTCGAGAAGGTTTTGCGCCTGGCGCCGTAGCGGTTCCCCTAGCATCCAGGTGATCGCGGTGGTATGAATCCAATCCATGCTCAGCCATGCTTCCGGCAGTGGATCCGGAGCCTTCCATTGTCGCATGGCACTGCCTTCCCGCACATAATAGACATTGGGTTCCATCCGCAGACCATAGCGTTCCTTGATAAAGTGCCCCGTCGGTTCGGGACGCACGAGGATATCTGCGGTATCGACGCCCTCCGCCTTCAGCGTCTGGATAATCAGGCGCCCCGTAGCATCGGACCCCACCGCGCCCGCAAAGGTGGTGGGGATGCCCAGACGCGCCAAGCCTACGGCCACATTGAATTCTGCGCCGGCCACCGACAGAGTCATCAGCGATCCCACACATAGACGTCCCGCTTGTACTGGTGACAACACTCCCAAAGCTTCCCCAAAGGTCAGCGTTCTCGTCATGACGCCGGCGTTCTTAACCGAAGACTCTGCGCCAGGGTACGTAGTGGCGCGATGCTCAACCGCGATAAGGCGCCTCCCATGCCAACAGCCACCGCGCCGGCATCCAACCAATCGCGACTATTGTCTGGGGTTACGCCGCCGGTAGGAACAAATGCTACCTGGGGAAAAGGTTCATGCAACGCCCGCATATGGGCGATGCCCCCCGTTTGTGCCGGAAAAAGTTTGAGCACGGTTAATCCATACCGCAAGGCTTGGCCGATTTCCGTGGCCGACCAGACTCCGGGGATATAGGCAATGCCGTGCTTTTGGGTGATCTGCCACACATCCGCGTTAAAGTCGGGCGCCACCAAAAAGCTTGCGCCGCTTGCGAGCGCCTCTTCGGCCATAGTGGCCGACAAGATGGTTCCCGCCCCCCAGACAATTTCGGGCGCCTGGTGAGAAAGTTTCAACAAGACCTGCGCCGCTCCCGGCGTAGTCCACGCGATCTCTACCATGCGCACGTCCGCGTCGATCAGTCGCTGGCCGATCGTCACGGCTGTGGCCACATCTTGTGATCGCACAATCGCCACGAGACGTTCACCGCGCAACAAGTCCAGTACTGTCTCGTCCATAAACATCTCCTCCATTCGGTGACCACTCGGTTTAAGTCTCTTACCCCTCGGCGGGGGCTGCCATCATGGCTAGACCGCCCGAATGGCGACTGTTTTTGTTTCCGTATAGAACTCTATGGCGGCATGGCCCTGTTCACGTGAATGCGAGCTGGAGGCCTTCATGCCTCCAAAAGGGGCTTGAAGTTCCACGCCAGCGGTCTCTTCATTCACGCGCACCATCCCCGCCTGAATCCCGTCGACAAAGGTCAGGGCCGTCGACAGACTGCGCGTAAACACGGACGCACTGAGCCCATACCGGACCCCATTGGCGACACGAATCGCTTCGTCAATATTGGAAACCGGCAACAGCGCGACCACGGGACCAAAAATCTCTTCCTGCGCAATCGTTGCCGTCGGGACCACCTCGTCGAACACCGTGGGGGGAATGAAGTAGCCGGACTGTTCTTCAGAGACCAGTCCGCCTAGAAGCACGCGGCCTCCTTCCGCCTGCCCTTGATTTATTAGTCCGAGCACTTTGGTGTGCTGAGCCTGGGAGACGACCGGACCGAGGTAGTTCTGGGGGTCTAAGGGATCGCCCATTTTCAAGGTGCGCACCCGCTCGACCAACGCATGGGAAAATGCCGCCCGCACGGCGTCCATGACGATAACGCGTGAGGTGGCCGTGCATTTTTGTCCCGCAGATCGCATCGCTCCCGATACGGTAAAGTCCACCGCTAAATCGATATCCGCGTCATCGGCCACCACCACCGGATTTTTGCCTCCCATTTCCAGCTGATATTTGATTCCCCGCGCCGTGGCAATTTGAGCAATATGTTGACCCACGGCCGCCGATCCCGTAAAGCTCAGCGCGTTAACATCTGGATGACGAATCATTGCTTCTCCCGCTTCGGTCCCATGCCCCAAGACTAGGTTGAATACCCCTGGGGGAAACAGCGACGAAATTAAGGCGAGCATCCGATAAGCCGTGAGTGAGCTTAATTCCGCCGGCTTCAACACGACGGTGTTGCCGCACACTAGGGCGGGCGCCGCCTTCCACATGGGAATCGCTAACGGGAAGTTCCACGGCGTAATCAATCCGACGACGCCAAGGGGTTCCCGCACCGTATATTGCAAGGTCTGGGGATTACTGGCAGGGATAACATCACCCATGGTGCGAAAGCCTTCACCGCCATAATAGCGCAGGATTGCGACCGCTCGCTGGGCTTCTCCGCGCGCTTCCCCAATCGGTTTCCCCATTTCCGCCGCCGCTAGTTGTCCGAGTTCCTCCACGTGGGCCTCGAGAACTTGAGCAGCCTGAAACAAAATATTGCCGCGTGCCATAGATCCTAAGCGCCGCCAACCTGTCCTCGCCTCGTTAGCAGCATGAACAGCTCGGTCGATGTCGTTCGCACTCGAGCGAGGTACTGTGCCGACTACAGTCTGAGGATGAGCCGGATTATAGACGTCCTCACGATTTTGCGCGTCCCTCTCTTCTCCCGCAATCACATTTTTAGCATCGATCATTGAATAAAACACCTCCATTATTTTCCATATCGCCTATACATCTGTTCTCAAGCAAAATGCCAGCTACGCACAACTGACCATCAGGACCATTCTGCAACAAAACTCTACTCTGCCCTGTCTAAATGAAAGGGTCACATCTTTTAGCCTCACCTCCCTAGCCATTATCCTTTGAAATCACCGAATCACATCGGCCTTCGCGCTTTGGCCGCGCGTATTAATTACCTGAACCAGAATAAAATTTGAAAACCATAAACACGATCCGCATTTCAACTTAATCCGGTCATTTTGGTGCGATACCTTCCCGCCTTAGTACCTGCTGGCCTGCTTCGAGCACTTCAAGAATTCGGGGGACATCATAGACAGATCCGTTCCATGGTCCCCCACTCACCGTTTGGAGAGCAGCCCAGAGCCGTGTATCGTCTGGCAATCCCGGGTCAGGAGCCAGTTGCGGATGAACTGGACGCGAGGCCAAAACAAGGGCACCTTCTTCGGGGGTGATTGGCTGGTCGGTGGACCCTACGAAGTGGAGGTGGCCCTCAAGTCGACGCGGATCGATGGTGATGTCGATGAGATCTCCATCGCGCACTTTGCCCAGCGGCCCTCCTGCCAGGGCTTCAGGACTGATGTGTCCAATACAGGCGCCCGTGGATACACCTGAAAAACGCGCATCCGTAATCAACGCGACTTGATTGCCGAAAGACCAATAGCGCAAAGCGGAGGTTAACTGGTAGGTTTCCTCCATGCCCGTGCCCAAGGGCCCTCGCCCCATGAGTACCAGCACATCACCCGGTTGCACTACGCCTTTTTTAATGGCGTGGATGGCGGTCGGCTCATCTGTAAATACCCGGGCCACCCCGCGGTGATGATAAACCCCATCCGCATCCAGCACCTGGGGGTCGATAGCAGTTGATTTAATGACGGCGCCATGGGGGGCAAGGTTCCCCGACGGAAACGTTAAGGTGGGGGTCATGCCGCTTTGGCGGGCCCTGTCGGGATCTCTAATGACATCACGGGGATCCACCCCATCGATATCTTCCAGGTGCTGCCGTACTTTCTGGCGACGGGATGAATTTTTCCACCAATCTAATACACCACCTAATGACAACCCTGAAACCGTTTGCACGGTCGTATCCAACAGGCCGAGATCACGCAGGTAAAGCATGACCTCGGGCACGCCTCCGGCCAAAAACACGCGAACCGTCGGATGGTGAACCGGTCCATTGGGCAGAACGCTTACCAAACGGGGTACTTCCCGGTTAACCGTGCGCCAATCCTCTATGGTAGGTATGCGCAGTCCCGCTGCATGCGCTATGGCTGGTAAATGCATCAGGAGATTCGTCGACCCGCCAAACGCCGCATGGACCACCATGGCATTTTGAATGGCGGCATTAGTCAGAATGTCGTCCATAGTCGTCTGGTGTTCGATTAGATTCCATAGAGCTTGAGCCGATTGTCGGGCTAGTTCCTCCCAAATGGGCTGCCCTGAGGGGACCAGCGCAGAGTGGGGGAGGGCCATGCCGAGTGCTTCCCCGACAACCTGCGCCGTGGCCGCCGTACCCAGAAATTGGCATCCACCACCCGGCGACGCACATGCATGGCACGCGCTCTCGGCGGCCTCCTCCAACGTCAATTCTCCCCGCGCATATCGCGCGCCGATAGTCTGTACCTTACCTGCATCTTCCCCGTGCGTCGCTAACAAGGTGGTGCCTCCGGGAACTAGGATACCAGGCAAATCATGCAACGATGCGAGTGCCATCATCGTGGCCGGCAGCCCCTTGTCACACGTCGCAATCCCCATCACAGCTCGCCGGGTGGGTAAGGACCGTATTAAACGTCGCATGACAAGCGCCGCATCATTGCGGTACGCTAATGAGTCAAACATGCCCGGAGTTCCCTGAGTCCGCCCGTCGCAAGGATCGCTCACCGTAGCGGAGTAAGGGGCAGCGCCACAGGCCTGGAAAGTTTCAGCAGCGATCTGGACAAGGCGCCCTACTTCCCAATGTCCCGTATGATACCCGAGTGCTATGGGTCTGCCATCGGAATCCCGCAGACCTCCTTGTGTCGAGATTATGAGCACCGGAGGCGCGAGGGCTCGGGCCGGATCCCAGCCCATGCCGACACTTTGTGACAGCCCAAACAGATTTCCACTCGGCCAGTCCCGCAACATCTGGGGCGTCAGCGGAAGATGCCCTGCCGGACCGGGCGCGTGGGTAGGAATTTGATACAAATCCGGGGTTGCTCGGTCCATAAGATGCGCGAGAACTTCAGTGCCCACTGTCTCTGGAGAGGTGTCTGCATCCTCATGTTCATACGGTTCCTTTTTCATCGGTCACCTCCATGAGTAGTTGTTTTCTTGGTTACGTTTAGTCCGCAATGGGTTTACGCGCGATCAGACCCACCCCTGTGTATAGAGTTAGCGTGATGACCTTTTTACAAGGAAACAGCCATTCACTTTATCCAGAAAATCAATTGGTCAATTCTGACTGAAATAACTGTAAAATCACCCCCGGTCCGCCTTCGAAGAAGGCAGCCTGAATTCCCGGACTAGGAAAGAACGGCTCGGTGATAACCGTGATACCTTGGGACTTCCAGTCCTGAGATGTGCGGTCCACATCTTCTACTTTAAACGACATATGGTGCAACCCCACTTGGTGCAAGTCTGAGATAGAGGCGAATAAGGGAGAGGGAATAATCTCTAGAACTATCGGGCCTGCATCGAGCATCAGGGCCATCCCCGTATCACCCGTGTTAATCTCCTGCAAAACCTTCATACCTAATTTATCTACGTAAAGGGCGCGAGCTGCCGGTATATCGTCAGTTAAGATGGCTATCTTCCAAATTTCCAACGGCGTCTCCTTTCATTGCATAACGAAAACTAATATCAATAGGTAACCCCTGAAGCGCTATAGCGAGCCGGTCGCCGAGAATTCGTGCTGTAACGGGCAGCCTATCTGCAGTAAACCTAATGCTGGGGCCTGCGACAGACACAGCAGCTAGTACGTCCTCGCCTGCGGTCAAAGCCACCGCTACGCAATTCACACCCACTTCATGTTCCTGAAGGTCGATAGCATATCCTGCAGTTTTGCTCGCATCCATTTCTTCGCGCAAAACCCCGAGACTTGTTATGGTGGTCTTGGTAAATGGCACCAACTGCAACCGCTGATAGTAGGTTTCTTGGATAAAATGGCTCGCAAACGCTAAGAGAGCTTTCCCAATTCCCGTGCAATATAGAGGATTACGCATGCCAATACGGGATGCTAGACGCATTGCTTGCCGGCTTTCCACTTTGTCGATATACACGACTGAGAAATCCATGCGGTCTAAAATTCCGAGATGTGCCGTCTCTCCGACTTCCTGGGTCATATATTCCAAAACAGGCCGAATCGTATTCCTTAAGTCTGGATGGGGCCAAGTTAGTGATAACAAAGAAAACAAACGCAAACCCAGTGTATAAGGTCCTCCCTTATTAGAACGAGTGACATAACCTACCTGTATTAAGTCCTTTAACAAGACGTATGCCGTGCTTTTAGGCATATTCAGCTTCTCGACCACTTCCGACAACATCTTGGGTCCCTCATTGGCCAGTAGTTCTATGATCTGCATCGCTCTGATGACCGACGAAGTATTACGCACGGCAGCTCCCTCCCTACACCCACGTGACTCAAAAACATACGTTAAGTCGGTAATATTCTACTGGCTAAAAGCACCCCAATGACAAGAACCCCCTCAACCATATCCTGTACACCAATCGCCATCTTCGAAGCCTCCATCAAGGTTACCACTAAAGTGAGAAATAACGCACCACCTAATGTTCCGATTATCGTCGACCGACCACCAGAAATAAGAGTCCCACCAATGACGACGGCCCCTATGGAGGTCAAAAGGTAAGGGTTGCCCATATTGAGAAAAGCTCCACCCGTGTAAGCCCCCAGCAGGCTACCTCCGAGCGCTGCCAATACACTACTAATGGCATAGGAGATTAAAATCACCCGTGTGACAGGAACTCCAGCGTATCTGGCCGCCTTATTACTTTGTCCCACAGCAAGCAGGCTGCGTCCGTAGATCATTTTCCTAAATACTCCTCCGAGGACCAGAGCCACCATCATGGCACCAACAATCATAAGGGGCACACCAGCTACCGTACCGGTGACAAAGTTAGTCAAGATGGGACTAGGAAGACTAGACGAAAAGCCATGAGCGTAAACCAACCCAGCAGAATCAACGATAAATCCAGTGGCCAATGTCGCCACAATGGGAGGAACCTTGACCCAGACAATAATGATGCCGTTAAACAGGCCAATCAAAAGGCCGACTGCCAGCGTTATTCCCATCCCGTAGAGAAAGAGCCCATTACTATCCCGCATTAATCCAGCCGACAAGAACGCAGAAAGGGTCACAACGTATGGGATAGACAAGTCAATACCCCCGCCCCCCCCCGTGATTGCGGTCATTTGTCCTAGCCCAATGATGGCTAAAAACGTGGCCAGCGTGGCATTTATCGTTAGAGTCTGTAAATTGAATCGCGAAGAGACTATGCCAATTCCAATCCATAGTATAAGTGAACCGAGTAGACTCCAAATCCAAGGCATGTTAGACGCGCGGGATGCGACACTGGGGCGAATTGTCATCTTAGTTTTCTTCCCTTCTAGTGAGAGCTCGCGCACCCAATACGGCCAACAAAAGAATCCCTTCGACAGCCGACTGATAATCACTACCCAATGATAAAAATCCCAGTAGCGCCCCAATCAATGAGAGAGTAAGTGCGCCAATGACAACGCCTATCGGAATGATAATTCCCCCTACAAACTCACTTCCCCCTAATATTACAGCCGCTATACTTAGTAGCGTATAGGAACTGGCAGAGTTTGCATCAGCTGCGCCGTTTGCCGCAGTCACAAATAGTCCCGCAATAACTGCAGCGGTGCCTGCCAAGGCATAAAGGCCCATTTGTAATTTCAACCCCGACCAGCCTGCATGACTGATAGCGTTGGGTGCGTTACCGAATCCCCTGAGCAGGACTCCGAGCTTCGTCCTTTGAACGATGATGTATACGCCAACTAAACCGGCAATCGAAAGAACGATCGGTAAAGGAATGACAGGAATATTGACATTCCAAAACCCCGCCAACCATGCGGGAGAAGATCCTC
The DNA here is from genome assembly GCA_027309085.1 of Sulfobacillus sp. Taxonomy (GTDB): domain Bacteria; phylum Bacillota; class Sulfobacillia; order Sulfobacillales; family Sulfobacillaceae; genus Sulfobacillus. Next base: position 56,613 of record DAIDDL010000003.1, on the reverse strand, counting down.
CAGGTATGGGCTGGAGGGTGAGGGCTAAGCCCAACCAAATAAACGACGCTCCAAGGGTGATGACAATGGCGGGTACCCGACTGAGATAAATTAGCGCTCCCATGAGCGCATAAAGTCCAATTAACACGATTATGATGACCAAAGCTAGAACAGGATCATGGACGAGCGTTGTCGCCGTAATGACATTAATCAGCCCAATAAAAGCTCCCAGCCCTAAGTCGATTCCTCCGGAGTCGATGACAAACATTTGGCTAATGCCTGCAAAAACTAGAGGAACGGCCGAACCGATTAGCAGATTTAGCCCAAATGTTGATATAGAGGTTGGATTAAGAACACCCATAACAATAAAAATAATGATCAGAGAAAATAATGAAAGGTTCCATCGGGCAGTCAGTAAACGCCAACCAACACCTCTGTGCAATGTTGACTCGTGAACACTCTGTTTCTTTTCATCTTTTACTTCCATAAACGCGGATGCAACCACTCGGTCAGCGGTAATTCCTTCACTTAACTCATCGACGACCCGACCCCGCCTCAAAATGTATACGCGGTCGCATTGTTCCATCTCGTCATCCTCAGTGCTAAACCACACTACACCATGTCCTTGGTTTGCCCACTCGTGTAGAAGCTGATATAGCTCAAATTTGGTCTCAAGATCCACACCACGCGTTGGGTCATCTAGTAGCAGAATATCGGCATTCGTCGCTAATGCCCTTGCGATAAGTGCCTTTTGTTGATTCCCTCCACTTAACGACGTAATGCGACTATCAGTTCCTGCAGCCCGAAATTTCAAACGATTGTACCAATAGTCAGCAACTTTACTTTCTTGTTGGTTCGATAGTATTCCAAGCCGAGCGATTTGTCTTAAGCTAGCAATAGTAATATTCTTCGCAATTGACCAATAGGCAAATATGCCCATTTCAGCTCGGTTGCCGCTAACTAGGGCCACATTCCCATGGTATTGGAGTGACTTTGACCGTTTTTGTCGTAAGCGATACAACAACCGAATGAGTTCGGATTGTCCACTACCTTCAAGCCCAGAAATTCCTATAATTTCTCCTCGATTTATGGTCATGTCAATATTTTGCAGAATACCCTGATCAAATTGATCGAGACGAAGCAGACAATCTTCGCTTTCCCCATCGTTCTTCGCTACATGAACTCCAGCGCCAGCTAGAGTTACCTTACCTCCCATTAGCCCAACAACATCCGATTCGGTTGTGTCAACTGTATTTACTTCTCCGGAAGTACTCCCGTTTCTCATAGCCACCACGCGAGTTGTCACCGCGAGAACTTCAGGAAGTCGATGGGAGATATAGATTATTCCAACTCCTTGTTGCCTTAACCGTTTTAAATAGTCCAGAAGTTGATTGACCCGTTCACGCGGAAGCGATGACGTTGGCTCATCAAGCACAAGCCATGCCAAGTTTGGATCGGAAACCGCCCGCGCAATTTCTACCATTTGGCGTTGGGCAAGATTTAAATCGTCGATAATGGTTGTTACGCCAATATGAGGATTCGGAAAAATGTCTGCCAACACTCTGCTAATCCGTTGACTTGCCGCAACTCGCCACGATCCTTCTAACTTTGGGTATTCAATAAAATAATTTTCTGCGACTGTGAGATTCGTACAGAGAGAAAGCTCCTGGGTCACCACACGAATGCCCAACTCTCGTGCTGGTTTTGGGCCGAATTCATCCCAATTTATGTTTGTGCCAATAGACAAGCTCCCTTCATCAGGCCTTACAACACCACTCAAGATGCGCATTAAGGTACTCTTGCCAGCACCGTTCCCGCCGACCAAACCAACGATTTCGCCTCGATTAATGGCACAAGATACATTGTTTATAGCGACCGTAGTGCCGAATTTTTTGACAATATGGTCTAAACGCAAAGTCGTGGTAATGTCAGTATTTAGGGGTGTCAAGGCGGTGGATTTATTCATGATTCCCCTCCTCGAGTGTTACCACTCATTGATTTAATAGATGCGTTTTTACCCATTGGTTGGTATAAACGGGACTCGCAACTCCATTCAATGGAATAGCGGAATACTGTGACAATGTTTTTTGAGTAATAGTTACGGCTGGCACCGTCATTGAGTGAGGCACGTGCACACCTTTGAGGATGTCCAAAGCCACGTAGAACGCTATAGCTCCCACGCCGGGTGTGGACGATGCCGAAAGAGTTGTATAGCCATTGGCTTTTGCTTCTTTAATCCACCACTGGATAAAGTACCCTCGGTTTCCTCCAATGAGGAGAGGTATAGGCCGATGCGCTGCTTTAAAAGCTTCCGCCGCTCCGTAGGCTTCGCCCCCCTCCCCAAAGACAGCGTCTACATGCGGAAGACTAGGAAGTAAGGTTGCCACAGCACTTTGGGAAGTTGTTTCGGTCCAATTCCCATACACACTGCCAACCACCTTAATATTTGGATATTTTGATAGCACGGACATCCAGCCATTATAAAAACCTTGGTCGACAGAAGTACCTGCCACCCCACGAATGAGCAACACATTACCTTTGCCACCCAGACGTTTTACGACATATTTAGCTTCGGATACACCTACTCCGAAATAATTGTAATTGATCTTGTACGCATAAGGGCTTGTCACCACAGAATCAAATGAAATCACAGGAATCCCCTGAGCATGAGCTTTGGCAATTACCCCATTGAGCGCGGTAGTTGATGCCGCATCAATTGTAATCGCACTGACATGTTGGAGAATCATATCATCCATCTGTGAAATTTGCTGGCTTGCCGTGTTGTTGGCATTAACAACTTCATAGCTGGCAATATTACCCTGGCCCTTCGCTTTTTGAGCTGCTGACTCAAAAGCATGAACCATTTGAGTGCGCCAACTGTTACCGATATATGAATTACTGAGAACGATATCAAGTTTTTTTGTTTTTGCAGAAGCGGCTGAGCTGGATCCACAAGCCGTGAGACTGGCAACCAATAAGAAAACACCACCGAAAGCCATCGTCTTTTTGGGGATATTCATAAACATCTCCTCCTTACACTATTGTGAACTGCAGTCTTTATATGCGTAATAATACGCTTTGGTAAAGTGTCTATCAATACCTAATTTCAAATCAATTAAAAAATTATAGTTTATAGGACGAAGGAATGACAGGGCGAAGACCCGTAGAGATCTGGGAGCGAGCATCACCCCGGCTGCGTGGAGGAAGTGCGTGTTATACCAGATATTGGGAGACGATCCCCGTCTCTTCTGAGTGAGGTGCGCGCTTCGGCTCCTGCAGCTGTTCTCCGTACGCCCTGGAAGCCCCGAGAAGGATCTGGTGTTTTTTACCTGCGACGAAAAGTGGAGGAATCCTGCGTGTGAGTGAGCTTATGCACGACCAGCGCTTCACCGGGAGGAAGGGCTCAAAGGGGTCTAACAGACGAGGATACGCCCCGCGCGGAGGGTGAGCGTCGGGCGGTGGAGCGAGTAAATCTTGACGCACGGTTTTCCGATCACAGCTTAACTCCCGGGCAATTTGGGAAATTTTCCACCCGGCCTCGGCGAGTCGATGCACTTCGGCATAGCGTATTTGGCGAGGGGTCAGAGCCGGCGTGTCTGGTGCGGCGGGTTCTTCCTCTGGCGGTAAATTCGGTGGTGGCGCCTCCGCGTCGCCGTTCGGCGACGGCCCCTTCGCAAAAGGGGACAGCCGTCGCAAAAAATGCTCGATACTCTCTCCTAAGTTTTTCAGGAGATGCCAACGGTTGGCCACTTGTTCCGCCTGGGGGGCTCCCTCGCGCGCCGCGTTCGCATACCCGACGGCCCGATCGCGGCTCACCGTCTCGACAGACGGGTGCTCCCGCAACCACGCGGCTACGGTGTCGGCCGTGCGATCCGGCAAGATGTCGATGACACGATGGCGCTCTAAATCCACCACCACGGTAGCATAGCGATGCCCTTTGGCTATCGCCCAGTCATCAATACCCACAATCCGCGGGGGCGGAAACGTGGGGTCCGGCTGCGCCCGCAAAATGCGCACCACCGTGGAGCTACTGAGCGTGACTCCATGCCGGGCCGCGGTGGCGGTCACTTCTTCGGCACTCGTGGTCTAGGCCCAGTCGGCAATCCACTCCGTCAAACGGGCCGATCGTCGGCCATAGGCCGGCACCCAGGGCGTTAACCGCATACAGAAAATGCTCTGAGGACAGTCGGGATTGTCACACCACCATTTCGGGACCACCAATTCCACCGAGACCGCCGCATCACTCCAGGGCAGATCATGCACTTGTCGCGCATACGTGCTGTGAACACGGGACGAGACCTCGCCACAGTGAGGGCACGGAGCACACGCGGCCGCGATCCAGAGCGTCAGAAAAAACTGGTGCCCATCATCCGTGATCGTGAGGTCTTGGGTCGGCACGGCGGGCAAAATTGAGAGCGACATAGCCTTCCTCCCTTGGGATTATTTGGAAAACTTGTCCTTATTATACCGCCGCATTTCGACACCGGATCACCATTACACCAAAAATGCGGAAGAGCCATTTCTATTAGGCCATATACACGCGCGTGTTCTACCGGGCCCTGGCGTATGAACTCGCGTTGCTGCCGAGCCCGTTTGCCTTGGAAACCGAACGCACGGTGCGCCAGACGCTCTGGGCGATGGCGACACAACAAAATCGTGTGCCGCTGATTCTCCTCGACGAAGCGCATTTGCTCTCTCCGCACTTACTGCAATCTTTGCGACACTTGCTCAACTTTGCCATGGACAGTACCGCCCCCCTGGTGCTGATTTTAGCGGGGCACACGGAGTTACGGCGCAAATTATCCCTGCGGCCACTGGAAGCTTTGCGCCAACGCATTACCATCGCGTATCAAGTGCGGCCGTTAACGGCCGCCGAAACCGCCGCCTATGTCGTCCACCATCTCCATCAGGTGGGCATTGACCGCCCTCTCTTTACGGAAGCGGCCTTGAAAAGTGGCAGCGATTGGTCCCAAGGGGTCCCGCGCCGGATTA